>JAKLIQ010000002.1 GCA_022709525.1 Candidatus Omnitrophota bacterium | reverse complement strand
GAGAGAAGAAAAGAAACGATTGACCCTAGAAAGACGCAAGCTTTACAATCTCAACCGCGACCCAAACCACGGTCAAAGTGCAAACTCAAATCCTGAAACCGTGTCCAAAAAGGTCTGACGACATACATCCTTTTGAACGCGTTGCCTTTTATTAGGGATTGGGTCCAGACGGGGAGCTTGCGGGGCCTCGTTCTGGGGAGTCTTTTGATGCTGGTCGTTCTGACAAGCCACCACTTGACCTTTTTCCTCGGGCTTTTCTTTTTCCTTTTGCCGGTCCTTTTACATGAAAAGGAGACCCTTCAAAGTCTTCGGGACGCAAAATTCCTTTTTCGCGCCGGTCTTTTCTTCCTTCTGATCCTCGGGATCGGCTTTATCTTGCTTCAACCATTTTTTTCGACCCTTCATTCGTTTTCTTACGAGCAAAAACCCATTTATCACGCCAGCCGGAACAATTATTTTGGAAGTCTTGTCGCGTTCATCAATTTTTTCGCGTTGCCGAATATTTTTTGGTTGCCGTTCATCGTTGTGATCCTATGGAAGGGGTGGAAAGAGCCCGGCATGAGGGTGCTTTTTTTGTCATGGTTCGCCCTTTTCATCCTGGGGCTTGGCGGAACGACCCCGATCCCGAAATGGATCCTTGGCAAGCTTTACGATACGATCACGCTTGACCGTTTCTGCTTGTGGGCGACGGTCATGATCCTTCCGATTTTAAGCCGCCTGATCCATAAGAACGGGTCGAAATTCATCCTGGCCGGCTATCTTGTTTTTCTCGCCGTGCTGCAGCTGATGATGTTTGTTCTGGTCACCAAGGTCAAATTCCAGCCGGACCCCTTGCCCATGCAGCCCTTGGTCGAGTTTCTGGAAAAAGAGGACGCTGACGGCATCGGTCTGCAGCCGGACCTCCTGGTCATGCAGCCCATGGTGGATTTCTTGGAAACGAAAGACGTAAAAAATTATCGCTACCTGACGCTCGGGATCGGCTATCAAATGGCGCGGTTGGGATATCTTTCGGACGCGCAAAATGTGGACGGGGCCTACCATACGGCGCGGCCGCTGCCGGAATTAAGGGAAAGCGGGATCGAGCTCTTGGACGGCGCGAAATATTTCGAAGAAGCCGGCTTAAAGACTTTGAAAAAATTCATCGGGAATCCCGAAAAATTCCATCTAAAATACATTTTCGTGAACGATCTTTCCTACAACCGGTTGCTTGCCGAATACGGGTGGAAAGAGCTGACGCAGCTTTCCAACGGCATCGTGGTCTGGAGCCATGACGATATTTCACCGCTTCGTCCCGAAGAAATGAAACCCCCCAAGAAATCCGCGCCCTGGATGAATCTTCTTTGGGGGAGCTATTTGTTTCTCATCCTCTTTTTTATCAGCGCGTGGGTGTATTTTGACGTCCTTTAGAAAAAAACAGATTTTCCGCGCCGCATCTCTCTGCCTCGCTTTTACCTTCTTTCTTAGTTCTGGGCCGAGCGCAGCTTCTCCCGGCTATGTTCAAGCGCGCGAAGGAAAGCTCGAAAGGGACGGGGAAAGGTATTTTCCTCTCGGTATTAATTATTATCCCCGGAATAAGATCTGGGAGGATTTCTGGTTGCAGTATGATGAGGCGGAGACGGGAAAAGATCTGGTCCGGATCGAAGCGCTGGGGTTTAATTCGATCCGGATCTTCATTCATCACCCTTCGGTCACAAACCCTTTTCACCAGGAAAAACTCCTGACAAACCTTCATCATTTTCTGAACGAAGCGTCCCGCAGGAATATCTTGACCATTGTGACCCTATTCGATTGGGCGCAACTTTATGCCGATCCGGACGAGAGGGAACTTCGTGAGATCCTGGAAAAGATCGTCATGCCGCTTAAAGACCACCCCGGCATTTTGGCGTGGGATATCAAGAACGAACCGGATCTTGATTATAAGTTCTATCGCTCCCCCGAGATCGTCAATCACTGGCTTGAAAAAGTTTTGGGGATCGTCCGCGAAATGGACCCGAACCATCTGATCACGGTCGGGTGGCTTCACGTGCCTCCCGAAGCCGCATCGCTCCTTCAAAAGTGCGATTTTATTTCGTTCCATCATTACGGTTATGAACGCAAAGTCGGCAAGATCCTCAAGGACCTTCAGAAAAGATACCCCGGAAAACCGGTCGTTCTTGAAGAATACGGTTATTTCACGCTTCCTTTGATCAGGAATGAAGAGGGGCAAAAGGCCTACCTCCGGACCGTCATGAGGGAAGCGCTTCTTGAGGATGTGGACGGGCTTTTTGTCTGGACCCTTTACGATCACGCGCCTTTTCAGGGGGTTGAACGGCCGCTCCAGGAGAATTTTTTCGGTATTTTGAGGCAGAACTACGAGCCCAAAAAAGCAGCAGCGCTTTTCAGCGCCTTTGACCCCGAATCTTTCAAGGCCCGAACCGGCTTCAGCTTTTTTCCGTTCTCGGGGAATTGTTCCGGGATCTTTGGCTGGGCCACCGAACTTGCCGTTTCGCTCAACGGCGTGATCCGAAGGGACCAGCGGTAGGAAGGCCTCGGCTTATTTTTTGGAAGTCTCCGGGAAGAAACGGCTCCAGGGGAAAGCCGTGGGAGTGACGTCTTCCTGAGAAAGCTCGATAACGAGTATTTTCCCGTCTGTAAAATAAGAATCTCCCGTCAGGTTTTTCTTTGGCGCCGCAGACTCTTTCGCCGCGATATTGTCAAAAAAACCGAGTTTTGCCACCTTGCCGTTCCCTAGCAGGTCCATCAATACATAATCTCGGGCATCATCCAGGTTCGGATCGATCTTGTGGGTCGTCAGATACCAGGTCCTCCAGGTGAATTTTACGCCGATGTCACGGCTGATCGTTCCGATCCAGATCGGCTTTCCTTGGTAGCGGGCGGGCGTGTACCAAAGGCGCAGATGAAGGCGTTGGTTGATCGTGTCCCTGGATTTCTGGAGGGCGAGATCCTGTGAATGGCCGTGATAATAAAGGGGACTGACGGGGGAATAGCGGTCGCTGTCTCCGGTCAAGAAGGCCTTCGCCATGGAAAAGCCCGATTTAAAAGTAAGGGCCTGCGTTTCATCCCATCCCGAGGAAGTGAAAAGACTGATCACATCTTCCAAGTCTCCGATGACCGCGAGATTGAGGGGATCGCCGCTCCTTGTTCCCTTTTTATTCGTGGTGCAGCAGGGGAGTTGGGTAAGAAAATCCGGGATCTCCGTTTCGCTATATTCAACGATCTTCTCTTCCGGATAACGCGCCTCGAAATCTTTTGTGGTGTAGTCGGGTTTGATCCCCGGGACCGTTGCGACAAAATTAAAGATCTTGTGTTCCCGCTCGCCCAAAAGATCGACCTGAACGTGTTTGGTGCCCTCATCCACCGATGTGAAAACAAACCCCTCTTCTTTGGCCCCCGGCATGATGATGTAGCTTGGCATGGCAAGCGTTTTAAAGGTTTTATCCATTTTATTATTTGCGTGGCGGACGGCGAAAAAATTGACCGGGATCAGGGCAAGTGCCGGAAAAAAAATGATCGCGAGGATGCCGGCTTCAAGGAACTGGCGTGTCTGCCTGAAATGGGCCATGTAAGCCGCTTCCTCCGAGGAATAATAGTTGGGGTCCATGTTCCTGGGGATGAAGACATAGGGGATCGTGTCCTTATTTTGGATCTCGACCCAAACAGGCTGAACTCCTTTCTTTGCGAGATTGACTCCGAAAACCCTTTTAGCTTCTTTATCGCTTAAAACCGTGACGGTGGCGGAGACATTTTCATCAGTTTGGGTTTGCGCTCTTTCCATGAACGAAGCGCGGTCCTGGGTCTGGGGACGGTAGCGGACGCAGCCGGAGAGGATCAGGGACAAAGCAAGGAAAGGGATCAAAAAAGGATTTGTTCTTTTCACGAGATCCATTTAATTTTACCTCCTGTGGGAATGGCTTTATTGTATAATACGTCGCCGTAGTAAGGAACGTCCAAATCCTGTTTTTTATAAACGAAAATTTGGACCTTGCTGGTTCCCGGTCGAAAAATTGACAGAGAGCCAGGCGTCGAAAACCCATCTTCTTTACCCGAACGGAGATGTCCTATGAAACAAATTTCTTTTCTCGCCCTTCTTTTACTTCTCATCGGTTGCTCCACGGTCCCGATCACCGGCCGTAAGCAGCTTTCCCTGATCCCGCAAGGGCAGCTTTTGACCCTGAGCGATCAAAGCTATCAGGAAACTTTAAGCAAAGCGACGCTTTCCACAGATGCCGCCAAAACCGCTCAAGTAAGGGAAGTTGGGCAAAAGATCGCCTCAGCTGCGGAAGCATTCATGAAAGATAGCGGCATGGAAAAGGATATTGCCAGCTACAAATGGGAATTTAATCTCGTCCAGGATGACCAGACCGTGAATGCTTTTTGCATGCCCGGCGGCAAGATCGTGGTCTATACCGGAATTTTGCCGGTCACGCAAGACGAGAACGGCTTGGCGACCGTGATGAGCCATGAAGTAGCTCACGCGCTTGCCAATCACGGCGGCGAACGCATGAGCCAGCAACTTTTGGTTCAGGCCGGAGGTATGGGGCTTGAGCAGCTTGTTAAATCAAAGCCGGCCCTAGCCCAGAAGATCCTGATGGAAGCTTACGGGGCGGGCTCCCAGGTGGGGGTTTTGCTGCCTTACAGCCGGAGCCATGAAACAGAAGCGGATCACATCGGGCTTATCCTGATGGCGCGCGCCGGCTATGATCCGAGGTCGGCAGTCGCTTTCTGGGAGAGAATGAACAATTTAAGCAGCGCGAAGGTGCCGGAACTGCTTTCAACCCACCCGGCGACTTCCCGGCGTATTTCGGATATCAATAAAGAGATCCCTGAAGCGGAAAAATATTATAAAACCTAAGGTCAAGAAACGCGGTATTTTATCTTGAATTTTTAAAATCCAGGGGAGGTCAAAGGTCTATGAGCGGCATCTACGGGATCGTTTCAAAGAACGACTGCGTCGATTCTCTTTTTTACGGTACGGATTATCATTCCCATCTTGGGACGGAATTCGGCGGCATCGCCGTCATGGACGGCGAAAAATTCACGCGCCAGATCCACGGTATCAGCCAAAGCCAGTTTAAATCCAAATTTTTCGAAGACCTCCAGCAGCTTAAGGGCCATAAAGGCATCGGCGTTATCAGTGATTTTCATGAACAACCGATCTATCTAAATTCCAAATTCGGACCGTTTTGTATCGTAACGGTAGGCCTCATCGAGAACGCCGAAGCATTGACCGAAGAGCTTCTTCAAAAAGGGCATTCCTTTGCGGAAATGAGCTCCAAAGGACCCGTCAATACGACGGAGTTGATCGCCCGTCTTATCACGCTGGGCGATAGCCTTGTGGAGGGAATTGAGGAAATGCTTCAAAAGATCGAAGGATCCTGTTCGCTCCTTGTTTTGAACCGTGACGGCGTTTATGCCGCGCGTGACCGCTATGGTTACACCCCTCTTGTGGTAGGAAGGCGCTCCGACGCCTACGCGGTTGCGTCCGAAACTTCGGCTTTTCCCAATGATGATTTCAAAGTGATGAAATATCTGATGCCCGGCGAGATCGTTCTTTTGACCGAAGAGGGTTTGGAAAATAAAACCGCCGGACAAGACGCAATGCAGATCTGCACATTTCTCTGGATCTACACCGGGTTCCCGGCCTCTGATTATGAAGGGATTAATACCGAAGCCGCCCGAGAACGCTCCGGCCGCGCTTTGGCCCGGCGTGATAAGGACATTGAGGTCGATCTCGTGGCCGGTGTTCCGGATTCGGGGACGAGCCACGCGATCGGGTACGCGATGGAAAGCGGAAAACCTTTCCGCCGGCCACTTGTGAAATACACGCCGGGTTATGGACGCAGCTATACGCCTCCAACGCAAAAGATCCGCGACCTGATCGCTAAAATGAAACTGATCCCGATCCGCGAGATCATTCAGAATAACCGCATCGCCATTTGTGACGACTCGATCGTACGCGGAACCCAGCTTAAGAACTTTACGATCCATAAGCTTTGGGAAGCCGGCGCGAAGGAAGTCCATGTCCGTCCCGCCTGCCCGCCTTTAATGTTTCCCTGCAAGTTCTGTCTTTCGACGCGAAGCATCCATGAGCTCGCCGCCCGGAAGGCCATTCATGAGCTCGAGGGGCGCGACATCGAAGATGTCTCCGAATATGCGGATTCAAACTCGCCTAAACATCAGGCCATGATCGAATGGATCCGGAAGGACCTTGGGGTCACGACGCTTCGCTATCAAACCGTGGATGACATGGTCGAGGCGATCGGGCTTCCGAAAGAAAAACTTTGTCTCTACTGCTGGACGGGCGAATGTCCCGCCTCTTGCAAGAAGGAGCCCCGGAGATCTTGCGCCGAGGGGGTCCGGAGCTGAAAGGTAATCGCCGAAATTCTGTCGGTCGCGCTTGATGAGAATATATTTTTTTATTTTCTTTCTGTGTCTCCTTTTGCCCTTTACATCCTGTAAAGGAAAAAACCCTTTCGGCGGACCCGCGGCGCCTGAGGCCAGAGACACCTTGATCATGAAAAGCGGCAGCATGATCCAAGGGGTCATTGTTTCAGAGACGCCTTCGAGGATCACGATCAAGATCGCGGGCGGCGAAGTCGGCTTTCCGGCCTCGGATATCGCGGAAATAAGACGCGGCGAGACCCTGGTAAAATCCAAAGACGGGATCGAGCCCGTTTACGCGCCTTCGGAAGAGGAGGCGCCTTATCCCAGGATCTATCTTACCGATGGACGGATCGCATCCGGCAAACAGATCACGAGAGAAGGAAATACTTTTTATTTGAAGCAGGCCCTCGAAGGGGGAGGGACGATCTCTTTCGGGTTTGAAGCGGATAAGACGGAGAAGATCGAACTTTGGCCGCCGCCTTCGGATGAGACGCTCGACCGGGATTTCAAAGCCCTTCGCCGGCTTAACATGAAATATTCCTACAAGAAACCCCCGTACTATATTGTCTCGACCGTCGAATCTTCCGATCTTGTCCTTTATTTCAGGACCCTTCAGCGCTTTTGTTCCGATTTCGGAATGCAGTTCATGGACTTTATCGACACGGAAAAACCCGCTCCGGCGCTCGGGGTCGTGATCTTCGGCCATCATGACGATTTTCTTCATTATGCCGGCCTTCCTAAGGGGACGAATACGGCGGGTTTTTATATGCCGGATAAAAAATTTCTCGTGCTTTTTAACATGAAAGAGACAGACATGGTCCGTTACCGGCTTGCGCGCGCGGAACATATCGAAAAGAACATCGGGCAATACAAGACCCAGATCGAGATGTATTCGGGGCCCAACTCCGAGGGCAAGTGGGCCGCTTATGATTATCTGGAAAAGATCCAGTTTAACGTCGAGGCGTACCGTATGCGTCTTGAGGCCTGGGCGCGGGATCTTACCATGCAGACCATCCGCCATGAAGCGGGCCATCAGCTTTTCGATCTTTTGGGTATCGATTCGGGGAGGTCCTATCGCGGGGCGTGGCTCTCCGAAGGTCTGGCGGAGTATGTTTCCACCGACCCTTTCGGGGATATCAACAAGGACCGCTTGATGTTCATTCGTGGCGAACTTGAAGGCGGGCGCACGCTGATGCCGCTCCAATACCTCATGGGGATCCCGAACGGCGCGGGGATCCGCAAGCTCCAGGACCCGAATTACACCCTTCTGGCGTATGCCCAAAGCTGGGCGTTTATTCACTTTCTGATGGCAAGATACCAAAAAGGATTTCTTGGCTACATTCATGAACTGATGCAAACCGGAAAGGATTTTGACGCTTCAAAAGACCAGGCCCTTTTGGAGAAAAATCTCGGTAAGACGATCCAGGATCTGGACGGGGAGCTGGAAAAATATATTCGAGAAATTATGGTTTCCAAACTCGATGCGGAGGAGTACGATTTCTATCGCTTGATCGAAAAGGCTTCTTAAGAGCTTCCTTTAAACCGTCAAAAGGAGAGTTTATGAAATACAAGGTCCTATGGGTTTCAATCTTTTTAATGGGAGCGTTTGCCGCGTTGGGTTATACGGCGGAAGATACGACTTCGAAGGAAAGCATCGGCGCCCAAGCCGGAACGGCAGCGCGGGAGTTAAAAGATACGGCTGACGAAAGCTACAAAGGCAGCGCGGCGAAAGTCGGGGAAGCCGCTCAGAAAATGCAAGCCGACGCTCAAGACGCTTTCAAAACCCTTCAGGAGCAATGGGCGGAGTTTTCAAAGCAGCTTCAAATTAAAACGCAAGAGCTTCAAAAGCAGCTTCAACAGCAGTGGGAGGATTTTAATAAGTCGTTTAACCAACCCAAGCAATCGTAAGGGAGCGTTCGCTCTATAAGGAGGTCATTATGCCGGCATCTCCTGCGGTTTCATCGACGGTTCAAAATGTGCTCGGAGGAAAATTCATGGAAAAAGAAATGACAGCATTGCAGAAGTTCATCAATACAGCCATTGAGTTCCTGACCAATTACAGTTTTCAAGTGCTTGGCGCCATCATTGTCCTTGTTATCGGGCACTTTGTCGGGAAATGGGTCCACGACATAATGCTTCGGTTCTTCGAGAAGAAAAAATTCGACATCACGCTCTCTAAATTTTTGGCAAATTGTATCAAGATCATTATCCTCGCTTTTGCCGTTCTCATCGCGCTCGGAAAATTTGGGATCACGATCACCCCTCTCGTCGCCGCTCTCTCGGCCGCCGCTTTCGGTTTGACTTTTGCCATCCAGGGGCCGCTTTCCAACTACGGGGCCGGGCTCGCGATTATTCTCGGCCGCCCTTTTGTGGTAGGCAATACCATTCAAGTGAAGGGTCAAGCTGGGATCGTCAAAGAAGTAACGCTGGCGTGTACGGTCCTGACCGATGAAGACGGTGTGAAGATCACCATTCCGAACAAGCATATCGTAGGCGAGATCATCCATAATTCTTTTCAATACAAGATTGTCGAAAATATGGTCGGCATTTCTTATGGAGATGATCCTGAAAAAGCGATCCAGGTTATCGAAAGAACGATCATGAGCTTCAACGAAGTTGCCAAGGAGCCGAAACCTCAAGTCGGGCTTCAGGAGTTCGGGGAGTCCTCGCTTAATATCGGATGCCGGTATTGGATCCCGATGACCAAATATTTCCAAACGCTTTGCGCGGTAAATCTCGCGATCCATAAAGCGCTTGCCGCTGCGAAGATCGCTATCCCGTTTCCGCAGCGGGACCTTCATATCGTTTCCGGCAGCATTGCCGGCAAGTGATATCAAAATGGAAGTTGCATTTTTAAAATAAGAGAGCTAGCATGAACGCGATATTCATTTTTGGGAAAGGGTCTAACGGAAAGATTCGTTAGAGGTATTGAGGGTGGTCGGGCCGCCATCTGACGCAGAAGTCAGACGGCGGCCCTTTTCATTTTTGCGGGCCCCGGCATGAAGAGGGAAACGGACATGAATACAAGATGGATCGGTGATCTAGTAGTTTATGCGGGAGTTGCCGCTTTTGTTGCTTTCATTGTGTTTGCCGCCATCCGCTCTCGGCAAAACAAGAAATAACCGGTCAGCGAGGTTAATTAAATGTCAGCAGCATCTTGGGACGAAATTTTCCAAGGAATATGGTCCAACAAGCTTTGGAAGCCCTTCGTTATTCTCCTTTTATGCTGGGGGCTTTTTCTCGCGTTAAAATTCGGCCTCAAGAGGCTTGAAGCGGCCATTTCGCGAAAAGAGGTCCTCCGGGAGGAAGAATCCATTCTTCGCCTGAAAACTTTTTTGCATGTGCTTAAATGGCTTGGTTCGATCTTTATCGTATGTTTCGGCCTTTATGAATTGCTTGAAAATTTCGGAATCGATGTTGCTCCGCTGCTTGCGGGAGCCGGTATCGTGGGCCTTGCGTTCGGTTTCGGCGGGCAATACCTCATCCGCGATCTTATCAATGGTATTTTTATTCTTTTGGAAGGTCAATTCCGCGTTAACGATGTCGTCAAGATCGGCGAGCTCGGAGGTTTGGTGGAATCGATGAACCTGCGAGTGACCCAGCTCCGGGATCTGGAAGGCCGGGTGATCTATATTCCGAACGGGGAGATCAAAACCGTCATCAATTTTACAAAAGGACATTCTCAAGCCCTCTTGGATGTCGGCATTGCCTATAAGGAAAAGGTTGATGACGTCATGCGCGTTATGAAAGAGATCGCACAGGAAATGCGCCAAGACCCTTATTTCGGCAAGCTGATCTTGGAGGATATGGAAATGCTCGGGGTCGACGCTTTTATGGATTCTGCCGTGATCATTAAATGCCGCATGAAGACCCTGCCCATCAAACAATGGGAGGTGGCGAGAGAATACCGACGTCGGCTTAAAAATCGTTTTGATGAGCTAGGCATCGAAATTCCTTTCCCGCACCGGAAAATTTATTGGGGGGCGGGCCCCAAAATGGCCTCAAGCGTTTCGGGGGACAAATCATGAAAATAACGCTTCGGCTTATCCTTTCTCTTTTGATTGCTACCACCATCGTTGTGGCGGGGTTCTCCTATTTTCAGGCGAAGCATGAGGAAAAACGCCTGAACGAAGAGCTTCGCCTTCGCACCACGGTTCTTTCCAAATCTTTCAAAGAAGCTATCGAATCTTTTTTGGAACGGACAGACCAACCGGACCGGATCCAGAGATTTATCGAAAAATTCCAGGGGCACACAAGACTGATCGGACTTGTGGTGGATATGAAGGACGGGCAGAGGATCGCTTTGCCGCCCGAATTGACGCAGGAAGAGTTGTTTAAAAAAGAATCCGAAAAAGTTATTGAAGGAAATAAACCCGTTGATATCAACAGTAAATGGAACGGCCGGAAAGTCAATTACCATGGCGTGCCGCTGGTTAAAGAAGATCAGATCGTCGGCGCCTTAGGCCTTGTTCATGATCGCGGTTTTATCGTGGCCCAGATCGGGCAATTCTGGAAAAATTCCGCCCTTACTTTTTCAATTCTTGCGATCATTCTCTCGATCGTTTCGCTCTTCGTGATCCGTTGGAGCGTGACGGGACCGATCGCGCGGATCGGCCTGATGGTCCAAAAAGCCCTCGGGGTGGAGACGGGGGTGGAGCCGAAAACTGACAAGGAGCAGGGCGACATCGAAAAGCTTCTTTACGGAGTGAGCCATATGGCCGCAAGCCTCAAAGCGGCCAGATTAGACTTAGTGGAGCAGTCGCGGGCGGTCAATGCCGAGGGGACTATCTGGACCAAAGAACGCCTTAAGGACTATTTAAATTCCCAGCTTCGCGGGAAGAAGCTTTTTGTCGTCTCGAACCGTGAGCCGTACATTCACCGCAAAAAAGGAAATGAGATCGAGTGCATCACGCCCGCCAGCGGCGTTGTGACGGCGCTCGACCCTGTCCTGCAGGCGACCGGCGGGCTCTGGATCGCGCACGCCGCCGGCAATGCCGACCGGGAGGTAGTTGATAAAGATAGCAAGGTTTCGGTGCCGCCGTGGAAACCTTCTTTTACTTTAAAGCGCGTATGGCTTTCGGAGGAAGAGGAAAAAGGGTATTACTACGGGTTTTCCAACGAAGGATTGTGGCCGCTTTGCCATATCAGCCATGTGAGGCCTGTTTTCCGTATGGAGGATTGGCATTGTTACAGAGAGGTGAACCAAAAGTTTGCGGATGCGCTTCTTAAAGAGCTTGACGATGATCCTCCCATGATCCTGATCCAGGATTATCACTTCGCGCTTTTACCCAAAATGATCAAAGACGAACGCCCGGATGCGAAAATAGCGCTTTTTTGGCATATTCCCTGGCCCAACGCGGAGGCATTCGGCATCTGTCCCTGGCAGGAAGAGATCCTGGAGGGTATGCTCGGAAGTGATATTGTTGGTTTTCACACGCAGTTCCATTGCAACAATTTCCTTGATACGGTGGACCGCGCCCTTGAATGTAAGATCAATTGGGCGAATTTTGAAATCACTCGCGGCGGGAAAACAAGCGCTGTCCGCCCGTTTCCCATCAGCATCTCCGGCGTGCCAAATGCCGCGGCTCAAGAAACAGGCAAAGATCCGCTTGAGAAATTGCGTCAGGATCACGGGCTGAAGGACAAGAAAGTCGGCTTGGGAGTGGACCGCATTGATTACACCAAAGGCCTTTTGGAACGGTTCCGGGCGATCGAGCGGGTTCTTGAAAAATACCCCCATCTTCAAGGGGAATTGGTTTTCGTCGAATTGGGCGCCCCTTCCCGGACCCTGATCGGGAGCTATCAGGACCATCTCAAGGAAGTTGAAAAGCTTGTAGAGAAGATCAACCAACGCTTTCAAAAAGGGAATTACCGTCCCATACTTTTTCTTGAAGAACATCATGATCAGAAACGCATTTTTGATTTCTACCGCCTTGCGGATTTCTGTCTGGTCAGTTCGCTTCATGACGGCATGAATCTTGTAGCCAAGGAGTTCGCTTCATCCCGCGAAGACGAGAATGGCGTTTTGATCCTCAGCCGTTTTACCGGCGCAAGCCATGAATTTTCAAGCGCTCTTTTGGTCAATCCTTATGATGTTGAAGGAACCGCGGAGGCGATCCATCAGGCGCTCACGATGCATCCCGAAGAGAAAAAAGAACGAATGCGCAAAATGCGTCAGATCGTCCGCGAGTACAATATTTACCGCTGGGCCGCAGATATGATCACCGAGCTCCTCAGGTCTTTTTGAGAGGAATCCACTATGCGATGTTTTAACGACAAACTCGCCGAAAAGATCGCGCGCGCTCCGAGAGTTTTCTTTTTTTTTGATTATGACGGAACGCTGACACCGATCGTACAAAGACCCGAGAAGGCCGTTCTAAAGAAGGATGTCCGCGAGTCTTTGCGCGCCTTAAGCCGCTTCAAAGGCGTAAAAATCGCCATTGTGAGCGGTCGCTCTTTGAAAGATCTTCAGGGTGTCGCCGGGCCCATCCCGGGGGCTATCTACGCCGGTAACCACGGCCTTGAAATAAAGTCCAAAGATTTCAATTGGATCTATCCTGCCGCCAAGCAAGCTGCCAAGGTCATGGCCCGGATCCGGGCGGACCTTAAGAAAAAAATACGCCCTGTCGCGGGTATGTTGCTTGAAAATAAGACCCTGGGGATCAGTCTGCACTACCGGCTGGTTCCGGAGAGCAAAGTCGCTTCTTTGTACGCGCAGTTCCAGAAGGCGATAGCGCCATGGCTTCGGCTCGGCATGATCCGTGTCCAGGAGGGGAAGAAGGTCTGGGAAGTGCGTTTCCGTCCCCGTCTTTGGCACAAAGGAAAAATCGTACAACAGCTTCTTAAAAAACACTGCCAAGGAGGGCGTTTTTTGCCGGTGTTTTTTGGGGATGATCGTACGGATGAAGACGCTTTTGGGGCCCTTTCGAGTTCCGGGATCACGGTCAAAGTGACTCAAAATCCCAGAGCGGTCTCAAAAGCCAGATATTACATTCATTCTCCTGCGGAAGTGTTTGATTTTTTGCGGTATTTGATCCAATCCCGCCGGGCCCATTTCAGGGGAATTTGTTCATGAATGAGCAGAGTCTTTGGTATAAGGATGCCATTATCTACGAGCTTCATGTGAAGACTTTTTTTGACAGCAACGCCAACGGGTTCGGCGATTTTCATGGCCTAACCCAGAAACTCGATTATCTCCGGGATCTCGGCATCAACTGCATCTGGCTTCTCCCGTTTTATAAAAGCCCCATGAAAGATGATGGCTACGATATCTCCGATTTTCAGGAAGTGGCTCCGGAATACGGGACCATGCAGGATTTCCGGGATTTTGTCAAAGCAGCTCACGGGAGGGGGATCAAGGTTCTGATCGAGCTTGTGCTTAACCACACTTCGGACCAGCATCCCTGGTTCAAGGAAGCGCGTTCTTCGAAAAATTCCTCCAAACGAGACTTTTATATCTGGAGCGATGACCCGCAAAAATATAAAGACGCGAGGATCATTTTCACCGATACGGAGAAATCGAACTGGACCTTCGATCCGGAATCGGGTCAATATTACTGGCACCGGTTTTTCAGCCATCAGCCGGATCTTAATTACGCCAATCCGTCGGTCCAGAAGGCCATGCTCGACATACTTTTTTTCTGGCTTTTGACCGGCGTTGACGGTTTTCGGCTGGATGCGGTGCCCTATCTTTTTGAACGCGAAGGAACGAGTTGCGAGAATCTTCCGGAAACTCACGACTACCTGAAAAAAATACGCGCCCAGGTGGACAAGATGTTCCGGGAGAAGGTCCTTTTGGCGGAAGCCAACCAATGGCCGGCGGATGTGCGTCCTTATTTCGCGAACGGGGATGAATGCCACATGGCCTTCCATTTTCCCTTGATGCCAAGGATCTTTATGGCGATCCGCAAAGAGGACAACACGCCCATTCTGGACATCATGCGGCAAACGCCCGCCATCCCCGACAACTGCCAATGGGCGCTTTTTCTTCGCAATCATGACGAACTAACACTTGAGATGGTGACCGAGGAGGAGCGGGATTATATGTACCGCGAATATGCCACCGATCCCAAGGCCAGGCTGAATCTGGGCATCCGCCGCCGCCTCGCTCCTCTCATGAGCAACGGTCGGAGGCAAATGGAGCTTTTAAGCAGCCTGCTTTTCAGTCTCCCCGGGACGCCGGTGATCTACTATGGCGATGAGATCGGTATGGGGGATAATTTCCACCTCGGGGACCGTAATGGGGTGCGGACGCCGATGCAGTGGAACCGGGACCACAATGCGGGATTCTCGACCGTGGATCCCGCAAACCTTTATGCGCCCGTGATCGAGGACCCGGTGTATGGTTACCAGGCGGTCAATGTGGAGGCGCAGTCGCAAACGCAGTCATCGCTCCTTAATTGGACTAAAAGAATGATCCGGGTACGGAAAAGCCTCCGAGCTTTCGGCAGGGGCACGCTTGAGTTTTTGGCGCATAAAAATCCGAAAATCCTCGCTTATATCCGCGCTTATGAAGACGAAACTCTCTTGATCGTGAACAATCTTTCACGATACGTTCAGCCCGTGGAATTGGATCTGAAAAAATACAACGGTTTGGAGCCCGTAGAGCTGTGGGGGAATGTGAAGTTCCCGAAGATCGGGGAACTTCCTTATTTTCTGACTCTAGGGCCTCACGGTTTTTATTGGTTTCGCTTAAGCAAGCCCGCCTAAAGAAGGAGTTTTATGAGATGGTCCGGCTGGATTTTCATGATCTTTTCATGGACCGCGATCATAAGTCTCATGGTACTGGCCTACGGGAAAATTTTAAGCGTTAAGAAAAAGAAAAACGGTCGACCTTTTCACGGGTGAATCGAATTTTTACGTGGATTTCTTTCCAAAGCGAAGGAATATTTTGTTCTTAAGCTCGCCAAAGATCACGCTCATCGAGCCTTTTTGTTCCAGTTTATCGCAGACCAGATAAAAAGCGGGGACGACGAATAAGGTAAGGAGTGTTGAGACTAATACCCCGCCGATGATCGCGACACCCATGGGGATACGGGTCTCCGCGCCCGGGCCGAGCGCAAGGGCCGGCGGGATGGCGGCCGCAATGGTGGCGATGGAAGTCATAATGATGGGGCGCAACCGTATCGGACAGGCGGTAAGGATCGCGTCGTAAGTGTTCATGCCGCGTTCCCGCATTTTATTTGTGAAATCCACAAGCAGGATGGAGTTCTTTTTCACGATGCCCATTAGAAGCAACAAAGCGATGAAGCTGAAAATATTAAGCGATTGGTTGGCGATCAAAAGCGCCCAGAAAGCGCCGATGACGCTGAAAGGAAGCGCCAAAAGCACCGTGATGGGGTGAACGATGTGGTTGAATTGGGAGGCCAGGATCATGTAGGCGACCACGATGCCGAGCACAAGCGCGAAGATGAGGCTCCTCATCGATTCCTTGAATGTCTGGCTTGTTCCGCTGAAAACGACCCGATAGGGAGCCGGCAGCGTCTCGTCAGCGATCTTTTTGGCCTGCTGAATGGCGGTGGCGAGCGACTGGCCGCTAGCCGTACCGGCGTAAAGACTGATAGCGCGCTCGCGACCCTGACGGGTGATACTTAAAAGGCTGGGGCGTTCCGTGACCTTGACCACATCCCCGAGCCGGACCATTTCGCCTCGGTTATTCCATATCCAAAGCTCCTTGATATCTTCTGCATCATTGCGGTCCTGATCGTTGGCTTTGACCCGGACATCATAGCGTCTTCCGTCTTGCGTATATTTCGCGACACGCTCGCCCCCGATCATGGCGTTCACCGTACGGGCGATCGTTTCGACGCTCGCGGCATGGTCGAAAGCTTTGTCGCGGTCCGGAGTGATCCGCACTTCCGTGAGGCCGGAACGGTAGTCGCTGTCGATATCCTGAAAGTAGGGGCTCTTTTTCATCTTGTCCTGGATCGTCTGGGCGTATTCGATCAGCTTGTCCCAGTTGGGCCCCCGGATCGAAAATTCGACGGGGTACCCACGCGTGGCCGAGAAGCCGCGCGTGGAGAGGTCTTGCATGGTCGCCCGGATGCTCGGGATCTTGTTGAGGCCTTCCCTGAACTGGTCCATCACATCCTGTTGGGTCGGGCGCCGTTTGAGCGCCGGATCATAAGGCCGTTCCTGCGGTTGCTTAAGGGTCACGAAAAGCATACCCGCGTTCACTTCACCTTCGATCCCGCCCATGCGAACGCCGATGATGCAAAAGTAACGTTTAACGCAGGGGTGCGCCATGGCGAAGGCTTCGACTTCTTTGAATTTTTCACTCGTAAAATAAACCGAGGAACCGATGGGCGTTTCCAGCCCCGCCAGGAACATGCTCTGGTCCTGCGGGGGAGTGAATTCTTTTCGGAGCAGGGGAGCCGTGATCATATAAGAGACAACACAAAAGATAAAAGACAAAAGAAGGATTTTCCATTTATGTTTGAGGGTCAGGACCAGGCTTTTTCCATAGAGTTCCTTGAGCTTGATCATGCCATGCTCAAATGCTTTGCCGAAGCGCGTTTTTCTCTCTTCAATCTCAAGCAGTTGGGAGCATCGCATAGGCGCGAGGGTCAGGGCTTCCAAAAGCGAAAGAAAAACAGCGGCAGTGATCGTAATGCCGAACTGGAGGAAGAATTTCCCGATAATCCCTTGCATATAGACCACGGGCATGAAGATCGCCGCGATAGCTAAGGTGGCCGCAAGCGCCGCGAACGTGATCTCTTTCGACCCTTTTAAGGCGGCATCGACCTTTCCTTCTCCCATTTCACGATGACGGACGATGTTTTCAAGCACCATGATGGCGTCATCCACGACAATGCCGATGGCGAGCGAGAGGCCGAGTAAAGTGAATATGTTCATGGTGAAATTGCATGCTTTCATCACGATGAAAGTTCCAAGGATCGAGGTGGGGATGGCGAGCAGGATGTTCATATTCGAACTCCACGACCCTAAAAAAAGCCAGCATACCAGAGACGTGAGAACGGCGGAAAGGATCAGGGTCAGGAACAGTTCATGGACGCTGTCCGAGATAAATTTACTCGAATCGAAATTGATCCCGATCGAAAAATCCGTCGGGAGTTCGCGTTGGATCTCCGCAAGCCGTTTTCTGACCCCGTCGGCTACGGCGACGGTATTGGCGCCCCGCTGTTTCCGGATCCCGAGGCCGACGGACGGCTCTCCGCCGGTGCGTGACATCCTTCTAAGGTCCGCAAGACCGTCCTCGATCCGGGCAACCTCGCTTAATTTGATCGGGCGGTAAATGGGTTTACCGTTACGGCTATTGATGACGATCTTCTCGAATTCCACGACGGATTGGGCTTCGCCCATGGCGCGGACCGCGGATTCTTTTTCCTGGGTTTCGAGTTTTCCGGCCGGGATCTCAACGTGTTCTGTCTGGATCGCGGCAATGACGTCCTCGACCGTCAGCTGGTATGCGGCAAGTTTCGGGGTATCGATCCACACGCGGAGATTCCGTTCCAGGAACCCGCCAAGGAAGATCTCACCGACCCCCGGTACGGTCTTGAAGCGGTCCTTGATGCTCCGGTCGACATAATCCATCAATTCTTTCAGGGGGAGGCGCGAGGTGATCGAAAGCCACATGATCGGCTGGTCTTCGGGATTGAATTTCTGGATGATGGGAGGATCGACATCCGTAGGGAGGCGGCGCCGCGCTTCCGAGATCTTGCTCTGAACTTCTTGCAGCGCAACGTCAATATCGCGGTCGAGATCGAACTCGAGCTTGATGCTGGCTTTTCCTTCCGCAGAGGAGGACGAGATCTCACGGAGCCCCTCGATCCCCATAACAGAGTCTTCAATGATGTCGACGACGTCGCTTTCCATAACCTCGGGCGCGGCGCCTTCCCAAAGCACGCTTACATTCAAGACGGGAAAGTCCACATCCGGCATTTGTCCGACACCCATCCCGTGACAGCCGATCACGCCGAAGACCATAAGCCCGATCATGAGCATCCACGCGAAGACCGGGTTCTTGATGGAGATCTCGGATAAATTCATGATACGTCCCCGATCGCAACCCGGAAGGCCGCCTCATCCTGTTTCATGATGTAATAAACTCTATTCTGATTTTGGCGGGTGCTTTGGAGGGATTCCAACGCCGCCAGCACATCGAGGTTGCTGACAAGACTGCGGGTATATTCTTCCGACTGGACCTTGTAATTTTTTTCCGCCTGGCGCACGGCCTCCATCAGGAGATCGTTCGTTTCTTTTGAAGACAGCCATACCTGATAACTTTGTTTGATGTCCAGCTCCGCCTGTCGTTTTGCCAGGGAAAAACTGAGTTTTTTCTGTTTTAAAATACCGATGGCATCTTTAACCTCGCCGATCGTCTCTGTCCCGGAGAAAAGGGGAACGCTGAATTTTAGGAGGGTGTCCCAGTCCAGGTTCGACAAGGTACCTTCACGCCGCGTGTATTGATTATGCGTAAAAGTGACCGTGGGCCAGAATCCGCTTTGAGCTACCACGATGCCGCCCCAAGCCGTTCTGACGGCCTGCTCGGCGGCTTTGACATCGGAGCGCACTGCGGCTAGTTTTAAGTGTTCGGCGAGCGGTTGCGAGGAGACTTCTTCGAACAACTCTTCCCGGAGACGGCTATTCCCAAGTTCGGTTCCCGTCAAAAATTCAAGCAAATACCGGGCCGTCGCAAGAAGCCCCCGGGCGCTTGCCACTTCGGCCTCAACTACCTTGAGCCTGGTTTGGATCGTGAGCACTTCGCTGACACGGGACCGGCCGATCCGCTCTCTTTCTTCAAGCTCTTTGATCCTTTTGCCGAGCAGATCGCAAATATCTTCGCCGATCCTGATGTCTCTCTCATACCGCAGAACGCTATAGAAAGCGCGGGCGACGTCCAAATAAAGTAATTCTTTGGCGCGGATCCACGCTTCCGTTTGCTCCCTGCGGAAGCTTCCGGCTCCCGTCAAGGCTCCGATCGCTTTGAATCCCTGGAAAAGCGGCTGGCTGATCGCGAATTTGTCTTCCCGGATGTTGGGGTCGTATGCAAAATCACCGGTCAAACTGTCTTTTTGATGGTCTTGAAAAGAACGATTGATAACAAAATCAACATCGCCGAGCGCTTGACTTGTAGCATTGAAGATCTGCGCCGTGGCGCGGCCAATCGCTTCTTTTTGAATGGCGACGATTTCGCTTTGGATCAGCGCAAGCCGGTAACATTCTTCAAGCGTCAAGACGGGTGTATTTGTTTCTGGGGCCGGGGAGGCGCTTTGCTGCGCCTGGGCGGCAAGCGGCAAGGCAAGAAAGAAAAAAGCGAGCGCGTAGATCAAAATACGGTTATTTTTCATTTTTTAATCTCAACAAAAAATCATCCATCACTTTTGAAACCGTTGCATAGAAACGGCTGATCGTTTCATGTTCGCCGGCATTGAACTGGTCGTAGGCCTTCAAAAGCACTTCAAGACTTTTCTTCCGGAGATCCTCAATGACCTTCTCCCCTTTTGGGAGGATCTTCAATAGGATCACCCGCCGGTCTTTGGGGTGGGGGAGCCGCCGGAGCAGTTTCTTTTCTTCCAGCCGGTCCACCAGATTTGTCACGGCCGGCTTACTGATCTCAAGCCGGGAACTCACCTCAGACATCGAGATAGTCCCGAGGAGGGCCAGCTGATAGAGAAGGGAATATTGCGAAAGGGTCAGGTCGACCCGGTCAAGCATCTGCGCGTACATGCGGGAGAATTTCGGGTGCAGTTCTCTAAAATTCGCGACAAACGCATCACGGTGTTTCACGGGGGCCTCTTTTGTTAAAATTGATAATAGTTAATATATTTAACTATTTACACTTCGAAGTATAATGGCTCTTTGGCGGGAAAGCAAGGGGATTTTAGGAAAAAATGCGGGCCGCCAGAACGCCGTTCAGGATGAACTGAACAGCAATGGCGGCAAGGATAAGGCCCATCAAACGGGCGACGATCTTGAGCGCGATCACACTAAGCAGCTTAGAGCGAAGAGCCGCAACCCATAGGATCAGGAAGGTCAAAAGCGAAACTAGGACGATTACAGCCGCCAAGATCGCGTGGAAAGCAAATGTTTCTGCCTTGTTCGATAAAAGGATAACCGCCGTAATGGCCCCGGGCCCCGCGAGCATCGGGATGGCCATGGGAGTGACGGCTACGTCTTCTTTGGTGATGCCTTCTGCTTTTTCTTCCTGCGTTTCTTTAAGCGCCGTGCGGCGCGCCTGGAGCATATCGAGCGCCACCAAAAGCAGGATGATGCCGCCCGCGATCTCGAAGGCGGGGATAGTGATCCCGAAAGCCATCAGGAGCCGCTGGCCGAAAAAGAAGCTCAAAAGAAGGATTATAAATGCGACCAGGGAAGCCAGCCGGGCCATATGGGCCCGCTCCTCCACAGAATTTCGCTGGGTCATGGCTAGAAAGGAGGGAATAAGCCCGATCGGGTCAACGATGACGAAAAGAGATGTGAAGGAAAGGACCGTGAAGTCCCATAAGTTCATCATGGCGTTAAAGCATCGGCAGGATACCATTGCTTCTTTACCGCCCGGCCTCGCGCTTGGAGAGGAGGATGCTTTGTGGCATAATGTGCCTATGAACCCCGTTAGATCTCTGTGTTTTTTGACTAAGCGAGATTTTCGGGGTAATGCGTCTTTTTCGAAGAGTTAATGTATTGGGGGATCGAACGGGGTGAATCTTTTCCGGCGGGTCGTTTTTTATTTTTTGTTTCTACTCTACCTCGTTTTATGCCCCCTCATTATTTTCTATGCCTTGGGTTACATCTTCACGCCAAAACTTGAAGAGGGGTTCGCTAAGACCGGCCTCATCCGGGTCGAGACGCTTCCTTCCGGCGCTTCCGTCTGGATCGCGAACAAACGCTTCTCGGAAAAAACACCCGCCACGATCCGGAACCTTCTGGCCGGCGATTACGACATCAGGATCTCTTTAGCCGGCCACAGGCCTTGGATACGCAGGATTACGGTGGAACCGGGTAAAGCAGCCAGTTTTTCCCACGTTCTATTGGTGCCCCGAAAACTTGATCCTCGGCCCTTGATTACCGGTCCTTTTACCGGCCTCTACCCGGTTCCCGGAACCCGCTTTCTCCTGTTAAAGGGCTCCGAGTTGGCGGGCGACCTCCGGGCGTTTGACTGGAAGAATGAAACTGTTTCTTGGGTTTTTCCGAAACCTTTTCCCTTTGCTAACGCAAAGCTCGTCAGAATATTTACGGCCAACGAGAGCCCATTTATTCTTGTTCAAATAGAACATGCCGGCGGGATGAAATTTCTCGGTTATTCGCTTGATAAAGATAAATCCGAAGCGCAAGACCTTTCCGGCCTTTTCAAAGAGCGCGCGCCGGATGAGATCCTCTGGGAAGGAGCCAAACCCGATTATCTTTTCGTCCGCTACGATCGCAACGTTTCAAGGATCGATCTGGAGAAGATGAAGGTATTGCCCGGCTTTTTCCAGAATGTCAGGGGGGTCGGGATCTTTAAAGGAAAGATCTACGCGCTTTCCGGCCCTTCCATTGTAAGAACAAATTTCAACGCTAAGCCGGGCGATGAAACCTTTGTGGAAAGCGGCGCTTTTTTAGAGGATCTTTTCCGCGAAGACGGGAAATTTAAGATCGATTTCATTTCTCACAACACGATCTGCATCTCCAGCGAAAAGGGCGAGTTTTTTTCCAACGCGTTGCCCTATCGGTTCGTGGAGGAAGGGGTCAGAGGTTATCATGCGGCTCCGGAGGGCCGGAAAGTCGTTCTATGGCAGGAACGGCGGGTCGGTATCCTGGACCTCGAAAAACCCGAACGGAAAAAAGAATTTTTTGAGCGAGGCCCCGAGATCAAATGGGTCTTTGACCGGGCCGCGGATGTGCGGGATGCCTATTTTGTCTATGACGCCGCTTATATTCTTTTTAGCGACAGGGGCGAAGTATTTTTGGCGCCGGTTAAAGAAGAGGGAAGTTCCGCCGAGAAGCCGATCAAAATATGCGAAGGGGCCGCGATCTTCTACTCAGAAAAGACAGGGGCCCTTTATTACCTGGAACCTTCGCAGGGGCATTTCATGGCTTTGCAGTTGCTGCCGGAAGGCATCAAGCTCTCACGCCTGATAACCGAACTGGAGAAAGAGACCCAGGAGATGATGAAATGAAATTTGTTTACTCCCACTGCAACCTGAGTGGCAGCGATGCCCTCCAACAGCGTTTTTTTGAGATACTTCCCGGGCTGGCCAGCTGGACCATGGTGTTGGGCCTTATCGCCCTTTCGATCTGGGCCCCGCTTGTCTCGGTGATCCTCGTGATCGCATTCATGTTGGCTTGGATCTTGAAACTTTTTTATCTGACGATCTTTCTTCTGCTTTCTTACATCCGCCTTTCCGCCGAAAAAAGCACGGACTGGCTGGCCAGGATCCGCGGCCTGGACCGTTTCCATGAATATTCACGGGAGATCGAAAAATCCCATCGCGCAAAAGGGTGGTATAAAAAGATCTCCCATTGGATCCACCGCAAAGATCTGGAGACTTTAAGAAAAAGCGGGGAGGTCCCGCCGCTTTCTTCGGAGATCTTTCATTTGGTGGTGATCCCCGTGACAAAGGAACCTTCTTCCGTGGTCGAGGCGAATATTCTAAGCATTGCCAACAATGTGACGCTTGCAAAACAAATGGTCATTATATTGGCGATCGAGGCAAGGGCCGAAGAATCCGTGAAGGCCGGGATGGACGAGATCGTGAATAAATACCGGGACCGGTTCATGAACTTTCTTGCCGTCGAACATCCGGACGGTCTCCCAGGCGAAGCGCGCGTCAAAGGCGCCAATACAAGCTATGCCGCGAGATCTGCTGCCGAATATTTTGAAGAAAAAAGGATTCCTTTTGAGAATATCATCGTTTCCTGTTTCGATGCGGATACAGTCGTGAGCTGTCATTACTTCCCATGCCTGACTTATAGTTTTATGAGCTGTCCGGACCGTCACCGGGCGAGCTTTCAGCCGATCCCTGTTTTCCATAACAATATTTGGGAGGTACCGGGCTTCGCGCGCGTGATCGAAACGGGGTCCTCGTTTTTTCAACTGATTGAAACCACGGATCCGGAAAAACTCGTGACCTTTTCAAGCCACAGCATGAGTTTCAAGGCCCTTGTCGAGGTGGGGTATTGGCCGGCGGATATGATCTCGGATGATTCCGGCATTTTCTGGAAGTCCTACCTGTATTTTGACGGCCAATATCAGGTCGTTCCGCTTCCCACGACCCTTTCCATGGATATTGTGGATGCCGGTTCCTGGTGGCGCACTGTGATAAGTCTCTATAAGCAAAAACGGAGGTGGGCGTGGGGCGTTGAGAACTTTCCGCTGGTTATGCGGGGGTTCCTTGCGAATAAAAAGATTTCGCTTTACAACAAACTCCGGCACGGGTTCAAACTCTTTGAGGGGCACGTAAGCTGGGCGACCCTTCCGCTTCTCCTGACCGTGATCGGCTGGATCCCCGCGATCTCCGCCGATAAGGAGTTCTCAAATACGGTCCTCTATTACAGCGCCGGAAGGTTCACGAACGCGATCTTCGGCCTCTCGACGCTTGCTTTATTGGGGACGATCATCATGAGTATCTGGCTTTTGCCCAAGAAAAAGAAGCGCTTTCCATTTCTTTGGACCATCGTTCACGGCCTTGAGTGGTTTCTCGTCCCCCTGATCCTGGTTTTCTTAAGCGCTATACCGGCCTTGGACGCTCAGACCCGTCTTATGCTCAATAGGAGAATGGAATTTTGGGTTTCTGACAAGAGAAGAAAGTAGCAGGTCTTATCCTGTTTATTTTCATGCAGTTAGGTCTTTTGGATCTTTTTGGCACAAATACCAAAAATAGGGGCCTTTGTGGCTTATGGCCCTTTCCGTCCATTTGACACCAAACCGCTTTCAGCGTAGACTTCTCGAGAGCATCGCAGCGAGAAACGGAACGTGCCCTGGAAGGTTTTTTGTCACCTCCGAACGCATTGCGCAGGAAGGGCTTGCGGGTTTTTCCACCAGCGATGGAGAGTAGGCATTAGGCGCCTTCAGTTTTAGGTAACGGCTTGCCATGGGCAATGGCAGGGTATTGCTTGGAACCGGAAGGCGTTTTTCATATTCAACCGGAGATCAAAAAATGAAAACAAAATGGATAGCAGGAATTTTAATGGCCCTCATGTTGCTTTCTCAGGGGCTGGTTTTCGCCGAGTCTGAGAACAGTATTGTTGCTGTGGCGGAAGATATGACATTTACGGAAGATTCGGCTGATGTCGCAGGGGAGGGCATCGTGATGACCGATGAGCTCACGAGCCCTTCGGTGGACCCGGACGATGATGATGCCGAAGACGTTAAAATATAAGGCAAGCTTTTCTGTTGGCTTTTGAAATACGGCGTTGTTCGCAAGACCGGAACGATGCCGGAACGAAGCACTTGAGGGTGCGGAAAGGAGATCCAAACGCATGAAAAGTATCGCGATGTTTTTAGTGGCGATCATGCTTTGTCCCGCTTTTGCATTGGCCGTCGAACAGGAACCCGTTGCCGTCGAGGAAACGCTTCTTGTGGCGGAAGATGCCGAAACCGGTGACGTGGTCGGAGAGGCCTTCGAAGTCGACGAACTCTACGCCCCGGCTACCGCGAAAGAAATAAAGGCGGAAGCGAAGGAAGCCATTAAAGAAGTGAAAACGGAAGCAAAGCAGGAAATCAAAGACATCAAGGCCGCCAAAAAGGAAGCCTTGAAAGAAGCAAAAATGTAAGACTTGCTCCGGCGCGGAAACGCGCGGCGCATGATCGCCTAATACCTGCTATTGCAGGGAACGGGAGAAATCAAACGGTGAATCCTGCCGGATGTTTGGCGGGAAGGGCTAATCTGCGGTCCGAACCAAAAGAACAGGAACTAATCCCGTCGGCGTTGCAGATTGTTTTTATTTAAGGTAGAATTCTCGCAAGAAGGCCGGTCCTTCGGGATCGGCCTTCTTTTGTTGGGCCAAATCCAGGTTTTTAGCGAAGGAGTATTTGGATGGAAGCGTGGTTGCATGTCCTATTGGACCAAGCGCCGTTGATAATTTTAGCCGGTGTGATCGGAGCCAGTTTTTACGCGTTAGCCCAAGGGGCCAACTGGCTCATCGATGAAGCGGTGACGCTCTCGGAGCGGTGGCGCGTACCCAAAGCCCTGATCGGCGCAACGATAGTCAGTCTAGGCACTACATTGCCTGAGGCCACGGTCTCTGTGCTGGCGGCTGTCCAGGGAAACCCCGGATTAGCGCTCGGCAACGCCGTTGGTTCCATTATTTGTGATACCGGGCTCATCCTCGGTTTGGCGACCCTGATCTCGCCCCTTCCTCTTGTTAAAAGCGTTGTCAACCGGCAAGGGTTTATCCAGGTTGCCGCGGCGGTGCTTCTTGTTGTTCTCGCGTTTCCATTCCCGGGGTGGCGGGATGTTCTTGGGGCCGGTGGGAATATTCCGCGATGGGCTGGATTTCTTATGCTTGGTTTGTTGGCCGCGTACCTCTATATCTCGATCATTTGGGCCCGGCGGGATAATTTACCGGATGGCGTCGATCTCATTAAGACGGACTCGCGTTCAATGCCGTGGGTTTTTGCCAAACTTGTTTGCGGAGCGGGTTTGGTAGTGATCTCGTCCCAAGCGCTCATTACGGCGGTGGAGATTTTAGCTTTGCGTATAGGCGTGCCGAGTAGCATCGTGGCCGCCACGCTTGTGGCTTTTGGCACATCGCTGCCTGAGTTGGTCACTTCTCTGACGGCTGTCCGGCGCGGTCACGGGGAGATCGCGGTGGGGAATATCATCGGCGCGGATATCTTGAACGTTCTTTTTGTGACGGGTGCGGCCACGGCCGCAACCCGAGGCGGCCTAGAAGTTCCGGTTATTTTTTTCACTCTCTATTTTCCCGCAATGCTGGGGATCTTGTTGCTTTTCCGCGCTGGCGCATGGTTAAGCGGCGATTACCTGAAGCGCTGGGTCGGCGGATTGCTTTTATTGGCCTATCTTGTTGTCACGATCATCGGCTATTGATATAAAAAACGCCCCCGCGCTTGCTTCCGCAAGAAAACGCGAGGGCGTTTTTTTAATGAGAGCTCTCTATACAATGACCGCTTTTTCTGTCGCGAGCGGGACCTTCAGCTGCGGGATCCGCATTTTGTAAAAAGATCTCCAGACAAAATACAGCCCCGCAATAAAGAAGACCGCTCCGCTAATGGTGGTAGTGGTTGGGTTCATCTTGATCGCGATCTCGACGGCAAGCATACCGAAGAGCGTTGAGAACTTAATGATAGGATTGAGCGAGACTGAAGTGGTGTCTTTGAAGGGATCTCCCACCGTGTCGCCAATGACGGTTGCGGCATGAAGCGGCGTGCCCTTCTCTCTCAGATCAACCTCAACAACTTTTTTCGCGTTATCCCACGAACCGCCTGCATTGGCCATGAACATCGCCTGAAAAAGCCCGAAGGCGGCGATGGCGATGAGGTAGGCAATGAAGAAATAGGGATCGAACATCGCAAAGGCGAGCGTGAGCATAAGGAGCCCCACGAAAATATTCCACATCCCTTTTTGGGCGTACTCGGTACAGATCTGCACAACCTTGATCGAATCCGCGCGATTAGCTTCCTTCTTGTCGAGGTTGAAGTTTTTCTTGATGTACTCGACGGCGGAGTAGGCCCCTGTGGCTACAGCTTGAATGGAAGCACCGCAGAACCAAAAGATCACGGCGCCGCCGCAGAGAATTCCCAAGAGGATCGGCGCGGCCGTGAGCGACTCTTTTTCGTTTAATAAGATTTGGCCGATATTTTCCGGAACGAACCCGCCTGCCGCCGCGGCGATCGCTGCAGATTGAAGGTGTTCCTGGAGAAGCAGGATGATCGAAAAGATCATGGTGGTCGCCCCGGCAACGGCGGTCCCGATCAGCACGGGCTTGGCCGTCGCTTTGAAAGTATTCCCGGCCGAGTCATTGGCTTCAAGGTAATGTTTTCCTATTTTGAAGTCGGGTCTAAATCCGAAATCTTTTTCGATCTCTTTTTCGATCCCGGGGATCGATTCTGTCTGAGCGAGTTCAAAGATCGATTGGGCGTTGTCTGTGACCGGTCCGTAAGAATCCACCGCGATATTGACGGGGCCCATACAGAGAAAGCCGTAAGCCACAAGGCCGAAAGCGAAAATAGAGGCGTGAGGCATGATGTTCTGGAGCCCCATTCCCGCGATCAGGTAGGCCCCGAACATCAGGCCCACGATAAGGATGCCCTTCCAAAAAGCCGAGAAGTATCCTGCCACGAGGCCCGAAAGGATCGTCAACGACGCTCCGCCTTCGCGTGAAGCGATGACGATCTCTTGAACATGCTTCGAGTGGGAAGAAGTGAAGATCTTGGTGAATTCAGGAATGAGGTAGGCCGCCAAAGTTCCGCAAGTGATGATTGAGGCAAGTTTCCACCAGAGCGTCGGGTCGGGAAGATCACCTACAAGCAGGTACGACATTCCGTAGGAAGTGGAGATGCAGAGGACTGAAGCAATCTTGATCAGGCGCGTGAGCGGCTCTTCGAAATCGAATTCCTTCAGGCCCTTGTACTTACGCTCGGAAATAGCCTGATTGATGAAATAGGCGGCTCCCGACATGAAATCCATCAAAAAGCGCATGGCGAAGATCCAGACGATGAGCTTTGCCTGAAGCGAAGGATCTTTGATCGCGAGGGTGATGAACGAAATAAGCGCGACGCCGGTCACGCCGTAGGTCTCGAAACCGTCGGCGGTCGGCCCTACCGAATCGCCCGCGTTATCGCCCGTGCAGTCGGCGATAACGCCGGGATTGCGCGGATCATCCTCTTTGACATTAAAAACGATCTTCATGAGGTCCGAGCCGATATCGGCGATCTTGGTGAAAATACCACCCGCGATCCTCAGAGCGCTTGCTCCGAGCGATTCTCCGATGGCAAAACCCAAAAAGCAGTAGCCCACGATTTCGCGCGGCACGAAGAGCAAGATGATCACCATCATCACCAACTCGACCGAGATCAGGAAAAGGCCGACGGAAATACCCGAGCGCAAAGGGATATTGACTACATCCCAAGGTTTTCCGCGCAAGGAGGCGAAAGCTGTCCGGGCATTTGCATAGGTGTTGATGCGGATCCCATAGTACGCAACCAGAGCGGATCCCCCCATACCAATGACCGAAAAAAGGAGGACCAGGCCCAAGGTTGCCAGAGGTTCGTGCTTGAGTCCTACAAAGTAATAACTCATCGCAGAGGCGATGATCGCGAACAGGATCGCAAGGAACTTCACCTGCTGCTTGAGGTAGGTCTTGCAGGTTTGAAAGATCGTCTCCGCGATGTCGAGCATCGATTTATGCGCGGGAAGGGATTTGACCCTCAAGAACTGAAAAAGCGCAACTCCGACGGTTCCTAGGATAACGAGGGCACCGTAAAGAAGGATCTCAAAACCCGTGAGGCCGCCAAACATGTCAAAACGGCCTTCGTGAAGATCCGGGATCTTCAGATCCGCTTCGCTGGCCCACGCAGCGGTTTGCCACAGGCAGAATGAGCTAAAAAGAAAGAATCGGGAAAAAAGTTTTTTCATATGTCTCCAGCCGAATTAGTAACTGAGGGGTCGGGAAGTTTTCTCCGACCCACTCATCCTGAGGCGCACTTTACCGAAGGATCCAGAATAATAGATCCTTCGCTTCGCTCAGGATGACTCCCTCGGGGAAAACACCTCGAGGGTCAGCTAATAATTATCTTTTATTTTTGAGGTTGATGAAATTCTTGAGGACGAATCTCGAATGGGGCCCTATGATATCAAAAAGACAAAAAAATGCCACCCAAATTTAATGCCAACGGAGGAAAAATACTAAATGAAAGAAACAAGCGTCTATTGATTGTCTCTCCGCTTCTGCTATATTAGGGCCCCATATGGCAGTCATGATCAAACGGGTCGAACGGCCCCGTGAACTCAAATGGTACCAAGCCGGCGCCATGCTCTACGGCGACTGGGGCACAAGCAAGGCCTATGTGCTCGGTATCGCTTTTGCCCTGGCCGGGCACGCTTCCTGGTTCTTCCTCGGGTTCATGTCCCTTCTTGTGGCGCTGGTCGGGGTCTGCTACACGATCATTTGCCGCAGCTACCCCGACGGCGGCGGCGTCTACTCTTCGGTAAAACAACGCTCCCAAACCCTTGCCGTGATCGGCGCTTTCTTGCTTTTCGCAAATTTTGTAGTCACAGTCGCCCTTAGCGTGCTTGACGCTTTTCACTATTTCAATGTGGCAAATCCGGAACTTTGGGCTATCGGGACCATTCTTTTCATAGGGCTTCTTAACTGGGTTGGCCCTTCCAAAGGAGGCAACATTGCGGCCGCGATCGCCGTTTTTGCCTCGTTGGCTGCGATCATTCTTTTTGTTTTCACGGTCCCTCATTTAAAGCATGTCGAATTGCAACTACCCGCTTTAAATTGGGGGCGAAACTGGGCGACGTTCGTGGGGATCATTTTGGCCATTTCCGGCGTCGAAGCGATCGCGAATATGACGGGTATTATGGTGGAGCCGGTCGGGAAGACTTCCCGCCGCGCGATTGTACCGGTGCTAATTGAAGTTTCGATTCTGACCTTTCTTCTAGGTTTGGCGATGAATGCGATTCCCGGGCTGACCGGGCACACCGAAGACATGCTTCGCGCTCTCGGAAACCACTTCATCGGTCCCTGGTATGGAAAACTCATTTCCATCGCTTTCGGATTCCTTCTTCTTTCGGCAGGAAATACGGCTATTTCCGCCATGGTAAGCATTCAATTCACGCTTGCCAAAGACAGAGAGCTACCTCCGATTTTTTTAAAACTGAACCGTTTTGGAATGCCCTGGTTCTCCCTGATCGTTGCGACGGCGGTTCCTGTTATTGTGCTTATTATAGAGCGCGACATTATGCACCTTGCCGCACTTTACGCGATCGGTGTAGTCGGGGCGATCGCGCTTAATCTTGCCACGAGCGCCACAAATTTTTCAGTGCGGCTTAAAGTTTGGGAGCGCGTTCTTCTGGCCGTTTGCGCCGTTATCACGATTTTTATCGAGCTAACGATCGCAATTGAAAAACGGGATGCTCTTTTCTTTGCATTGATCATTTTGGGAACCGGCTTTGCCTTGCGGCACGCCGCGAAAAAGATCGCCTTGGCGCCGATGCCCGAGCTGGCTTCCGAGGTGAACGTGCTGACCGTCGCGGAAGCAAAAGAGCTCGCGTCGCTTTATAAAAGCTCGGCTCTTGTGGCGCTTAAATCCTTCAATCCCGTACTGCTTCAAGAGGCCGCGCTTCACGTTAAGGCCATGGGAGAGAATTCGGTTTATTTGAACTATGTTGAAGAAACGCCGCCGTCTCCCGAGCTGCCGACGGAACTCGAGCCGTCGCGGGAGTCCGTGGAAGTGCTTGCCAAAGCGCAAGGTGAGATGGAAAAACACGGGATCACGGCTGTTCCGATCTGGCAGATCGGGGAGAGCCCCGGGCGGCTGATCGCCCGCGCGGCCCAGGATCTTGATGTTAAAACCGTCGCGATCGGCGCCACAAAACGCAGCGCCCTCATTAATTTGTTGCGCGGCGACGTCCTCCGCACGCTAGCGCATAACCTTCGCAGGGATTGCCATTTATTGATTGTCGGCTAGCTCTTTTTTGGGTATCCTATCCCTCAGAGTTTGTCAGTTTTTAACCTCAGCGTTTTTAGGAAAAAGACCATGAAAACTTCCAAAACGTTCATCCTACTCCTTGCGTTGATGCTCCCATTTCTGGTCGCGGCTCGCGCGGAATGGTTTGACGGCGAAGTCAAAAAGGTCGATTTAAAAACCAGGACGGTCATAATCAGCGAGATCGACCCGATCACGGAAGCCGAGGAAAGGGTAGAGATCCTGATCGATGATGCCACCGTTTTCTCCGGCGTTGAGTCCTTGAAGGATATCCGCCAGAACGATGACGTCACGATCGAGGCCCGGTACGACGAACCCAACGATGTCTGGAAAGCCGTTTCCATCGAGGTCGCCGAGGCGGGTGCGTGAAGAAGGGCTTCAAAAGATCCCGCTTTGTTTTAGGTATCCTGACCACGCCGGCGAAGGGTATTTTCCGTTCTTCCTACCATCTCGGGCTTCTTGCCGGCATCCGGCCCCGCCTGAAAGCGTTCAAAGGACAGCTGAAGGTCATCATGATGCCGTCCTGTCCTTATCAAAGTCTGGATCAGATCCTCAAACACCATCAATTAGACGGGCTTTTGATCCTGACCTGGCGTTGGATCCATCCGTCGATCGTCCGCCTCATCGAAAAAACGCGCCATCCCCAAGTGCTTGTCGTCAACGACCCCGTTCCGGGCCTTCGCGTTAACCTCGTCTCTACCGATACGGATGCCGGCATACGGCAAGCTGTGTCGCATCTTATAAAAAAAGGCCTCCGGCGGATCGGCATGCTGCATGGGCCGATGTCCGTTGCTTTCAAAACAGGAAAAAAAATAACGCGAGTCCCCTTTATTGATACGCGGCTTAAGCGGGAAGGTTTTTTGAAAACTCTCAGATCCAAAAAAATTCCTATTAATCAAAAATGGATCCGCGCGGGCCTGGCGAATACCGAATCAGAAGGGGAAAGGGTCATGCAAGAATGGCTTCGGGGGAAGGCGCTTCCTGAGGCGATCCTTTGCGGGAATGACGACCTCGCGTTCGGCGCGCTTAAGGCGATTCGTAAGACCGGGAAGCGCGCGCCGCAGGATGTCGCAATTATCGGGTTTGATGATAACAAGCGCGCGAAAAAATCTTGTCCGCCGCTTACGACCGTCCACCAGCCGCTTATCCAAATGGGAAAAGACGCCGTCGACATTCTGATCCGTAAAGCCCGGCGTCCGGACTCCCGTCCCGTTCACAAACGGTATCTTCCCAAGCTCATTGTTCGCAAGACGGCCTGAACGTCGCGCGGCGCGCAACAAAAAACTCGGGGTCAATTCGTTGCGCGCCGGCCGTTGCGCATGGCGCGCCGCACTTCATTAAAATCCCCAATAGCCGTAACTATATTGAAGGATCAACAACCTTTCAGAGGGGAGAATATGTTCATTACCGTTGCGGCCGCGGCGATCGCGCTCGGCTATTTTCTTTACCCACTCAAGGTTTTCTGGCTTCGCGCCTCTTTAAAATACCTGGTCGGCCTATTTTGTCTTTGGGGAGCGCTCTTCTTTGCCGCGCCGCCGGTCGATCCGGGACTGATCCGCCTGACCGGCACGGCCTTTTTGGCCGTTGCCGGCGGGTTGCTTTGTGCGGACATGCTCATTGCCGGGGCTTTGTGGTTCGGCGAGCTTGTGGGCAATCTTTTCAGGAAAATACCGCAGCTTCCGCACTATCTTCTCGAGATCTGGCTGGCCGTGGAGCGGATGGCGTCGCGTAAGGTGGGCGCGCTGATCGTCCTGCAGCGGAAACAGCCGCTTCGTCCCTTCCTGAAGGGCGGGATGCCCTTCGACGGCGAGATCAAAGCTGAGATCCTGGTCCCTCTGTTCCTGACCTCTTCTCCTGTCCATGACGGGGCGTTGATCGTTCACAAAGGCCGCATCCAAGCCGTTAAAGGGATCCTTCCGCTCGCCGCCCTGACGGACCTTGCGCCGAGTTTCGGTACGCGCCACCGCGCCGCGATCGGGATCACCGAAAAAACCGACGCGATCGCGCTGGTCGTTTCCGAAGAACGCGGCCAGGTCAGCATCGCTTATCGCGGTTGCCTGGTCCATATCGCGGATCGCACGGAATTTTTGAAAACGTTGCAGTGGGTACTCAAAGGCAAGAACATCCTGCGCCTGAAGAACGCCAATTTTATCGTGACGACTAAAGTGCTGGACGATCTGACGTAAGTTTCAGCTGAACCATTTCACACCCCGGGTGTGTGAAATGGTTCCACACACCCGGGGTGTGAAATGGTGGGAACGAAGATAAAAAAACATATCCTCGCGATCGATCAGGGGACCACGGGTTCGCGCGCCATTCTTTTTGACGCGGCGGGCAGGGCCGTTGCAAGCGCCTACCGCGAATTTAAACAATATTTTCCGAAACCCGGCTGGGTGGAACACGATGCTTCGGAGATCTGGCGTTCGTGTGAAGCTGTGATCCGGCAGACGGTGAAAAAAAGCGGGGTCCGCCCCGGCGAGATCCTCGCGATCGGGATCACCAACCAGCGCGAAACCACGGTCCTGTGGGATCGTAAGACCTCAAGGCCCGTTCACCGCGCGATCGTCTGGCAGTGCCGCCGCACGGCGGATCTTTGCCGCAAACTCAAAAGACACGAACCTTATATTCACCGGCACACAGGCCTTGTTTTGGACCCTTATTTTTCGGGCACCAAGGTCCGGTGGCTGCTTGACCATGTGCCGGGGCTTCGCGCGCGCGCAGCCAAAGGCCATATCGCGTTCGGAACGATCGACAGCTGGCTTATCTGGAAGCTCACGGGCGGCCGTTCGCATGTGACGGACCTTACGAACGCTTCCCGCACGCTGCTTCTCAATATCCGGACAAAAAAATGGGACCCGAAACTTTTAAGGATCTTCGGCGCGTCCGCCAAAGTTCTTCCCGAACTTCGTCCTTCCGGTTCTATTTTCGGGACAACGCAAAACATCGCGGGGCTTCCTGCAGGGATCCCGATCGCGGGGGTGATGGGGGACCAGCAGGCGGCGCTTTATGGCCAAGGTTGTTACGAAGCCGGCGCAAGCAAGAACACTTACGGGACCGGTTGTTTTATTGTGCTTAACACGGGCAAAAAACTCATTACATCCAAGGACGGGCTCCTGACGACGCTTGCCTGCGATTTCAAAGGAAGGCCCGTTTACGCGCTGGAAGGATCGGTCTTTATCGCGGGAGCGGTCGTTCAGTGGCTGCGTGATGGCCTTCGCGTGATCAAAAATTCTTCGGATACCGAAAAAGCGATCGGGGACTTGAAAGATACGGGCGGGGTTTATGTCGTGCCCGCTTTTGTCGGATTGGGAGCGCCTTACTGGAAAAGCGATGCGCGAGGCTTGATCGCCGGCATCACGCGGGGAACAAGCGCAGCGCATCTCATTCGCGCTTGCCTGGAGTCGATCGCCTATCAGACGCGCGATGTCTTCGACATCATGCAAAAAGCGTTCGGCCGGCCGATCCGGGAGCTCAAAGTGGACGGTGGCGCCTGCAAAAATAATCTACTGATGCAATTCCAAGCCGATATTTTGAAAGCCAGGATCTTCCGCCCTAAGATCATCGAGCTGACGGCGCGCGGGGTCGCGCACTTGGCCGGCGTGACGATGGGGCTTTGGGAAAAGAGCCACGATCTCAAAAAACAACACCGGATCGACCGCATGTTTGTTCCCTCCATGAATCCCGCAGTGCGTTCCAGGCTTTATAAAGGATGGCTGAGGGCCGTCCGGCGGACGATGCTTCCGTGATCCGCGATATCGAGCGTTTCAAGCGGACGGTCTATGATCTTCTTGTGATCGGCGGCGGGATCAACGGGGCCGCCATCGCGCATCTCGCGGCCAAGCGCGGCATGAAGGTCGCGCTTCTTGAAAAAGGCGATTTCGCGAGCGGCACCTCAAGCAAATCCACCAAACTGATCCATGGCGGCATCCGCTACCTTGAAAATCTCGAATTCGATCTTGTCTACGAATCCCTTCGCGAGCGCCACATCCAGCTTGAGGTCGCGCCGCATCTTGTGAAGGCGCTTCCGTTCGTGATCCCGGTCTATGAAGGCGACAAACGGCCGCTTTGGATGATGCGCCTCGGTGTTTTTCTCTACGATCTTTTGGCAGGCCACTACCGGATCAAGCCGCACCGCAACCTTACCCGCGAAGAGGTGATAAAACTCGAACCGGGCATCGAGCAGAAAGGGTTGAAAGGCGGCGTGCTTTATTACGACGCTCAAATGGATGACGCGCGCCTTTGCCTTGAAAACGTCCTTATGGCGGCCCAGTACGGCGCGCATGTCGCCAATTACGTCAAAGTCGTTTCATTCGTCAAAGAGAACGGCCGGGTCGCGGGGGTGCGGGCGCACGATCTTCATGGCATCAAGGAATTTGAGGTGCGCGCGAAGCGGGTCATTTGCGCTGCGGGCCCCTGGACGAACGGGCTTCTCCGGCTTGATACGCCCGCCGCAAAAAAGAAGGTCCGTACCACCAAAGGGATCCACATCGTTTATAAAGGCGAGATCTCCAAGCACGCCGTTTTGATGGGTTCGCAAAGCGACCGGCGCATTTTCTTTTTGATCCCGTGGATGGGGAATTCGTTGATCGGCACGACAGACACCGATTACATTGTGAGCCCGGACGGGGTAAAGGTCGAACAGGGGGACCTGGAGTATCTTATCCGCGAATCGAAGCGCATCTTTCCTTCGCTTGATCTCAGCCCCGATAAGATCATCGCGACATTCGCGGCCCTCCGGCCGCTTATCCGCAAGGGCGGTTCCGCAAGCAAGGTTTCGCGCAAGCACCTTTTTTATGAAGCGCCTTCCGGCGTCATTTTCGTGGTCGGCGGTAAATACACGACTTACCGGAAAGTCGCCGAAGATTGCATGAACCGCATCCACAAAGTTTATGAAAAAGAAACGTTCAAGATCTATGGCAGCGGAACGGTCCAGGAAAGCGCCGAGACGGCGGCTGCGCGCTGCGGCCTCGCCAAAGAGCCGGTTCAGTTCCTGATGGATCTTTACGGGGCGCGTTACCGCGACGTCCTTGCGCTCGCGCAAAAGGACCCCTCTCTTAAAGAAAGGATCTTGAACGATCCCCCCGTCATCAAGGCGCAGATCGTCTATTCCGTCGAGACCGAAATGGCCCGCACGGTCGAAGATATCACCGAGCGGCGCCTTTCCCTTGTTTTTCGCGGCTCTCTTCCCGCCGAAGTTCCGGCGATGATCTCCAAATTCCTTCCGAGAAAATAGATCTTTCCCCGCTCCCGGAATAAAACCGTTCTTTATTCGTACGCGATAAAGGAGTATCATGATCCTGTGCATTCAACCGCAGAGGAGGGATCCGCAATGGCGAAACTCAACACCAATTTTGGGTGGAGCAAGACTTCCGCGCCCAAGCTTTCCAAAGAAGAGCTCAACGCTCGCATCCAGCAAAAAGCCAAAGAGATCTGGGAAAAAAGAGGCCGTGTCCAGAATCAGGATCTCGAGATCTGGCTTGAGGCCGAAAGACTCGTCAAGGGCGGCCGGGCATAAACCGGGCCCCCGAAGGCGTTTTCTCTTCCTGTTGACTCCGACCAAAGGGTTGGGGTCTACCCGCGTTTGAGCGATCGGTCAAATACCCGGCGGCAAGAACCGGAAAAGAATATTTCGCCAATCGTTGCTTTCCCAAATCCGGCAAAAGATCCTGATCTTCCTCATTTTTTCGCGACACCCTTTGCCACGCCCGCTTTATCCTGAAATGCTAGTTTTTGCTATATTCAGTTTCACGCAAAGGCCCCGATAACCTGACCCCCCGGAAATATCCGAGGAAAACAAAAACCGCAACAAAACCGCATCCAGGAGGCCCGCCATGGAAAAAGAAAACATTCTCAAGAACTCTCAGATCATCATCCTCGGCCTGTGTATCGCCGTCGCGACGCTCGGTTCGAGCGTGATCCTTTCCAAAGGTTTTATGAAAATAAAAAAGATGACGACCGAAATGATCGGCGTAACGGGCTCCGCGGAGCGGAAGATCCTTTCCGACGAGATTGTGTGGTTGGGAGGTTTTTCAAGGCGCGCGGCCGATCTTAAGACAGCTTACGGGCTTTTGAAGGATGATCTGGAGCTTGTCAAAAAATACCTCAGCGACCAAGGAGTGAAGGATAACGAGATCGCCGTGCAGCAGGCCGCCACTAAAATCCTCTACCGCAAGAACGAAAAGGGAAATGACACCAACGATATCGAGGCCTACCTGGTAAGCCAGAACATCGAGGTGAAATCCAAGGATGTCGAAAAGATTGCGGGGATCTCGCGAGGTTCCACGGAACTGATCGATCAGGGGGTCGAATTTATTTCCTATGCGCCGGAATTTTTCTACACACGGCTTTCGGAACTAAAGCACGAACTTTTGGCGGAAGCGACGCAGGACGCGAAGCGGAGGGCCGAGCGGATGCTTGCCGCGACCGGGAACAAGGCCGGGTCCATGCGTTCGGCGCGGTCGGGTGTTTTCCAGATCACGCCGGAAAATTCTACGGAGGTCTCCGATTGGGGCTCTAATGACACGAGCGCTCTCCGGAAGAAAGTCACCGCGGTCGTCCGCGTCGATTTTTCGATCATTTGATGTTTAAAACCAAGATTGGAGGCGCCAAATTGGCATCTCCAATTTTCATTTGCACATCCCCGACTTACGATTGCCCAATAAGGCCAATAAGGCGACTGTCAGCAGTTTTAACCGGTTTTATTTCTTCTGTGCCTCTTCTGAAAAATGCGGTAATTTTTCTTGAAACTCCCGTCGAAGAGGCAGAGAATCTGATGAGAGCAAGGGGATGGGGATTGACGTCTCCCTACGCCTGTCTGCCGGTAGGCAGGGGCGGCGTGCCGATCTCTTCTTTCTTTTCCGGAATGGCGATTAGGACTGCGCTAAACTTCATATAAATCTTTATAAGCAGTTCAGTGCGTCCAGTCTTTTAACGAGAGGATAAGTTATGACAAAAAAACCTGCGAGTGAGGAACAATATTCCAAAACCGATCTTGAAAAAATACGGGAGCGGGCAGCCAAGATCTGGAGGCGGAAGTGCCAGACGCTCAATACTGCCCTCGATGACTGGCTCCAGGCAGAGCGCGAGCTTACGGTAAGCGACGGCCTTAAGGATAAAAAGCCGGATCAATATACGAAGGAGGACATCGCCAAGATCAGGGCGAGGGCGCGGGCGATCCGGGAAGAAAAGGTCAAGTCGCTACGCACAGCTTTTGACGACTGGATCGAAGCGGAGCAGGAGCTTAAAGAAGAATTAAAAAAGAAAAAAATAGATATCCATGGCCTTTTTGACCGGTGGTTCGCCAGGGCGTCTTCCGACGTGACGTCGCTATTGAAAACCGACGGCGAGATTCACGGCCGAAGTTTCAATGATATCCTGGAGCAGGAGTACGTTGACTTGATCACGGAGTGCATGAAATAGCCGCGCCCGATTTAAGATTCGTCCTTTAAAGCTAACAAGAGCCAAGAAGGCGGCTGCCGCCGGTTTTCATAAACAGTAAATAAACATAAACAGGACGCCTAAACAGGACGCCGTCCGCGGGGAGAGGTTAGAATTATAATTACAGTGTCAAATTGACATATCCCTTCGGACGGCGTCCGGCTTTGCGGACGGCGTCCGGTTTTGGTTTTTGGTATTTGAAACGGAGGAAGAACCCCCGATGAAAAAGACCAGGTTGTTTTCCCTTATCGTTTGTGTTTATTTCGCAACCGTCCTTCCTCACAACGGTTTTGCCCAGACTAGTGACGGCCCGGAGAAGGATCATTCGCCGTATGCCGTGAACCAGGATGAGCTCATAAAAAAGAAGTTTGTTCCGCCGGTAGAAATTCCTCCCGGCATGGAAATGCTCAATACCGGCGGCGTTTATGTGATCGTGCCGAAGGGGCTGAAGATAGAAAAAAAAGGCGATATCATGGTGATGGAAGGCCCCTCGGAATTCGCCGCCAGATCCTTCCAAGGCGTGAACGAACGTTTTGAAAAGATAGAAGCGGGCCAGAAGGGCCTCCAGGAAGCGGTCAATGATCTGAAGCGGGAAATAGCGAGCTTGAAAGGCGACGCCCCGCCTCCCGAATGACCGGCGCTATCCGCCGCCCGCCTCATGTATTTTTCCCCATAGTCAAAGTAGACGCGGCCATCCGGGCGGGTTAGAATCCACCTATGTTGCTTGACGCGCACCTTCATTTTCAGGATATCCGGGACAAGGGAGTTTTAGCCGAGATCTTAAGTCGCGCCTGGGATTTCGGGCTCGGGCAGTTCTGGTGCAATGCCGTCCGCCCGGAAGACTGGGCCTTTTCAGAAAAACTCGCGGGCGTGGATGAAAGAGTCATTCCGTTCTGGGGTGTGCATCCCTGGTATGCCGAAAAAGCCGGCAAAGGATGGGAAAAAGAACTCGAAAGTCTTTTAAAACACCGGAAAGCCGGCGTCGGCGAGGTCGGGTTGGACAAGGCCCGCGTGGACAACGGCCTCGAAGCCCAAACCAGAATTTTCCAGCGTCAGTTGAGACTTGCCGTTCGATTGTCGCGGCCCGTTGCCATTCATTGCGTGCAAGCGTGGGGCGATCTGCTGAAAGCGTTACGCGATTTTCCGGAAGGTTCTCTGCGTTTCATGGTGCACTCCTATCACGGCCCTTCCGAGATCCTCCGCGAACTTCTCGGGCTCGGCGGTTTTATTTCTTTTTCCTGGAAATGGCTGCGCGGCGGCACTCCCGACATGATGGCGCTCATCCGGCAAGTTCCACTGGACCGCTTGCTCTTGGAAACGGATTTTCCTTACACGGAGCCCGGCAAGATCGGAGCGACGGTCACGGCCGACCAGTATTTTGAATGCATCCGCGGGGTTTACCAGATCGCGGCCCGCGCGAAGGGGATCGAAGAAAGCGAATTGGAGAAAGCGGTATCGGAGAATGGAAAGGCTTTTTTGTCTGGAACTCCTGCTCGGCAAGGAGAAGGTTAAAAGGTTCCAGCGCGCGTTCGTGACCGTGATCGGGATCGGAGCGGTCGGCAGTTACGCGGCCGAAGCGCTTGCTCGCGCCGGCATCGGCCGCCTGCGTTTGGTTGATTTCGACACGATCAAGACGACCAATTTCAATCGTCATATTCTCGCCATCACGCCCAATCTCGGCAAACTCAAGGCCGAAGCCGCCAAGGAGCGCATCGCCCAGATCAATCCGGACTGCAAGGTCGAGGCCTTAAAGGAGTTTGCGGCTGAAGAAACAATGGAACGCATCGTTGAAGGGGATCCCGACCTTGTGATCGACGCCGTCGATTCGCTCAACCCCAAGACCCAGATCCTCGCCTATTGCCACGAAAAAAAGATCCCTGTGATCTCCTCCATGGGTGCGGCGCTCCGGATGGACATCTTCTCGATCAAGGCAGGGGATCTTTTCAAGACCCAGGGATGCCCGCTGGCCCGCAATGTCCGGTCGCGCCTCCGCCGCCGGGGGATCGAAAAAGGGATCTTCTGCATTTATTCCGATACCCCCGTCAGCGAAGAACCCATCCAAAAAACGAATATCCTTAACGAAGAGCAGGATTACGATCGCGGCCGCCGCCGTCAAAAACTCGGAAGCCTGCCGACCGTGACCGGAGCGTTCGGCCTTGTCACGGCCCACTATGCTCTTCGCTATCTTGCCGGCGATCTCAAACTTTAAGAAGACCCATGGATCCTGCCGCGCAGCATTCCGAAAAAAAGACCAACCTCCAGCTCGTGTTCCGCGCGTTGCGGCACCGGAATTACCGTATCTTTTTCTGGGGCCAGAGTGCGTCCCTGATCGGGACCTGGATGCAGCAGGTCGCGTTAAGCTGGCTGGTCTATCGCATGACAAATTCGCCTTTTCTTTTGGGTATGGCCATGTTCATGAGCCAGATCCCTGTTTTTTTTCTGACGCCTTTTGCCGGCGTTTTTGCCGATCGCCACAACCGACGGAACATGTTGATCGGGACACAAGTCTCTTTTTTTATCCAGGCCTCGATCCTGGCATTTTTGGTGCTTTCAAACCGGATCGAAGTCTGGCACATCATGGCGTTAAGTTTTTTTCTCGGGGCGATCTTTGCATTTGATATCCCGATCCGTCAGGCATTCACCGTCGAGATGATCGAAGACAGGGAAGACCTGGGGAACGCGATCGCGCTTAATTCTTCAATGCTGAATGCGGCGCGACTGATCGGGCCCTCGATTGCGGGGATCCTGATCGCTTCGGCGGGCGAAGGTGTTTGTTTTCTCTTGAACGCGGTCAGTTTCATTCCCGTGATCTTTGCTTTGGCGGCGATGCGGATCGCTCCATCCAAAACTGCCGCGCCGCCACGCCATATTCTCATCGAGTTAAAAGAGGGACTTGGTTATGCCTTCCGGCTCGCCCCCATCAAGTGGATCCTGATCCTTTTGTCGATGATGAGCGTCTTGGGCGTTCCTTATCAGGTCCTGATGCCTGTTTTTGCGCGCGATATTTTTCACGGAGGCCCCGGGACCTTGGGTCTTTTGATGGGAATGTCGGGGTTCGGCGCTCTTGTCGGCGCCGTTTATCTTGCTTCGCGAAAAGATGTCCGCGGACTTTCCAAAGTGATCGCGGGAACAGCCGTTCTTTTTGGGATCTCGATCACGCTCTTTTCTTTTTTGAACGATTTTTGGCTTGCGATGCCGGTCATTTTGGCCGCGGGGTTCGGGATCATGGTGAATATCGCGGCCTGCAATACGGTCCTTCAAAGCGTCGTCGATGAGGACAAACGGGGCAGAGTCATGGGTTTTTATACCGTCGCCTTTTTAGGAACCGCCCCTTTCGGGAGTTTGCTCGGAGGATTTTTGGCCGCCAGGATCGGCGCGCCTTATACAGTTTTACTCGGGGGCGTTTGCTGTGTGGCGATCGCGCTTCTTTTCATCAGGAAACTTCCTTTGATCCGCCGGCAGATGCGTCCGGTTTATGTGGAAAAAGGCATTATCCCGGAGGTTATCGAAGGATTGGAATCCGCAACAAATCTTAAAGATCTTTCGCGCGAATGAAAAACGTTGCGCTGATGAGTTTTTTCTTTATACTGAACGTCAAGATTATCGTTCTTTGAAGAAAGTATGATAATGGGAGCATTTGGGAAGAGAGACCCGCTGAGTTTTGCGGGGACTCCACGGTGCCGCCGCTGTCGGTAAGGACGAAAGCGAATCGCCACTGCCCCGAGCAAGATTAAAGGGCGGGAAGGCCGCGAGTAGGTTTGTACTTGCCTAGTCAGAATATCAACCCATTATCCATAAATTTCAAATTTCAGATTTGAGATTTTTAAAATGCCTCCGAGCAGAGGTCAAGACAGGCTAGCCCTTTCTTGCCCCTTTGAGGCGGAAAGGGCTTTTTGTTTCCGAAAGGTCTTTGTTCTTTATTTTTGATTTGTTTTCTTCTTCCGGCCGGCGGTTTTGCGGAAACATCCGCGGATCAACGTCCGGCAAGAATCGTTTCTCTTTCTCCTTCCACGACCGAGATCCTTTTCGCGATCGGCGCGGGCCCTCAGATCGCGGGCGTGACCGATTTCTGCGTCTGGCCGCCCGAAGCCCGGAAGATCCCGCGGATCGGCGGATTCGACCGTCATTCCCTTGAAGCGATCCTGGCGCGCAGCCCCGATCTTGTGACCGTTACCCCGAATTCGGGAACGCGGATCATTTATGAAAAGTTCGTCGAATTCCGCAAACCCGTTATCTCCGTTTCGTTTTATTCCTTGGAAGATCTTCTTGAAAGTTTTTCAGCTTTGGGGGAAGTTTCGGGGCATGAGCGGGAAGCGAAAACCGCGCGCCAGAAAATCTCCGGGGAAATAGAAAAATACCGTGATCGCGCCCTTCAGGATCCAAAAATAAAAGCGCTTTATGTCGCATGGCGTTTCCCTTTGATCGTCGCGGGCAAGGGAACCATGGAAGATGACGCGCTCCGGACGATCGGTGCTCAAAATATCGCAGGATCCAGCCGGACACGGTATCCCAAATGGACCATGGAAGCGGTTTTCAGGGAGGACCCGGATGTGATCCTTGACGCGAGCGCGTTTGAGCGGGATAAATCCTGGGCCGACGAAATGAAAGAAGCCCGCGCATTCTGGGGGAAATACCGCGCTCTAAGAGCTGTACGCGAAGGGCGTGTTTATCTTTTTAAAAAAGAAGCGCTTCCGGTACCGGGCCCCAGAACGCCGATGTGGCTTGAAACGGTCACATTAGCGGCTGAAGACACGCCGGGTCCTGAAAATCCTTATGCGGAGAAGATCCATGTCTAAACGGGCGCTGCGGAGTTTTCTCATCTTGATGTTTATCCCCGCCGGCTTGCTCTTTTTAAATCTTGTCGGTCCTCGCGGGCTTCTTGACCTTGCGAGCGAACAGGACCGGTTCCTCTTTTTTTATTTAAGATTACCGCGTTTCCTGCTCGCCTGGGGGGTCGGGATGTCGCTTGCGGTGACGGGCGCCGTGTTTCAGTCCCTTTTCAGGAATCCTCTGGCCGACCCGCATTTGATCGGAGTTTCCGCCGGCGCCGGCGCGGGAGTATGGATCTGCGCGGTGTTTGGGTTCTCCTTCTCATTTTTCCCCGTATTTGCCGGGCTGGGGGCCCTCGCGGTGCTTTTTCTTGTTTTCCTGCTCTCCATGCGCAAAGGCGCGCTTTCCATGTACACGCTGCTTCTTCTCGGCGTCATGATCAATTCCTTTTTAGTGTCGCTGATGCTTTTTTGCCAGTCGCTTTTCCGTTCCGACGATACCGCGGCAGCTTTTAACTGGCTTTTAGGGAATTTGTCCATGGCAGGTTATGCTCAGATCCTTTTTTTATTTATCACGCTCGGTATCGTGGGGTTTTTCTTCATGAGGCAAGCGCCGAAACTGAACCTGCTTTCGCTGGGAGAATCCGCCGCCCGTTCGCTCGGCGTAAGCGTCGAAAAAACCCAAATCCTTCTTTTTATCGCCGCCGCGATCCTGACAGGCGCGGCGGTCTCTTTAAGCGGCATGATCAGCTTTGTGGGGCTGATGAGCCCGCACGTCGCCCGGCTTTTTGTCGGTTCGGACCTTCGCCGCTCCCTGCCCGTGAGCGCTTGGGCCGGCGGTGTTCTTTTGGCCGGAGCCGATATGCTCGCGCGTTCTCTTTTCTATCCTTCGGAGATCCCCGTCGGGATCGTGACAGCCCTTTTAGGCGTTCCGTTCTTTATCGTCATCCTCAAAAGGCGCGAAGGAAAACGGGTGATCTCATGAACGCTGTCGAGTGGCGCGATGTCAGCTTTCAATACGGGAGCGCTTTTCATATCGATTCATTCTCATGTTCGCTCGAAGAAGGGAGCATGACGCTTTTTTTGGGCGAAAACGGCGCCGGAAAAACCACACTTTTTAAACTCGCGCTTGGCTGGCTTCGGCCGCGTTCGGGAAAAACTTTTCTTTTTGAAAACCCGGTTGAAAGAATGAATGCCTTGGAGATCGCGCGCAAAGCGGCTTATCTCGAGCAGGACGCCGCCTATATTTTTCCGTTCACGGTCGAGGAGCTGGTCCTGATGGGAAGGTTCCCGAACGCGCCCCACGGTTTTTGGAACCGCAAAGAGGATCTTGAGCGCGCCGCATGGGCGATGGAAGCGACCGACACCCTGCGTTTCGCCAAACGCTCGATCCTTCAATTAAGCGGCGGCGAAAGGCGGCGCGTTGAGATCGCCCGCGCGATCTGCCAGCAGGCTAAGATCCTTCTTTTAGACGAGCCGGTCTCCAATCTTGATATCCGTCAGCAGATCGGCCTTTTTGAACTTTTGACGCGGCTACAGCAGCGCGAAAAGCTGACCGTGGCCGTGATCTCGCATCAATGGGAATGGCTGAAGCCTTTTCTCGGGCGTGTTGTGATGCTCCGCTCGGGGAAAATGGCCGCGACAGGTCCTGCCGGGGAATTTTTACGGCCGGAAAGGATCGCGGAATTTTTTTCGGTAGCGTCACATTCAACCTATTTCAAGAAAGGAACATGAAGCGGATCCGGACGGTTTTCGGAAAACGGTGCAAATCCGTTGCTGCCGCGCAACTGTAACTTGGAACGAAATCCTTGAGGCCACTGCCTGAAAAAGGCGGGAAGGCCGGAGAGTAGGTTGCCAAGAGCCAGGAGACAACGGCCGGGTTTTCCTTCGCGTGAAAGGTAAAAAATGAAAAAGATTTTCTTAGTTTGCATCCTTTGTTTTTTTCTAAGCCCGTCCGTTTGGGCCCAAAAACCAAAAATAGAAACACCGGAACCGGTCGCCGAGAACGGATCTTCGCAGGACACTTCCAAGAAAGTCGAAGAAGGAAAAACCCCGCAGGATACGATCCATCTGGAAGTGACCCGTTCCGACGACTCAAGCTCTTACATTACCCGCAGCATCTCCGTGATCGATCAGGAGGAGATCCAAAATTCCACCGCGCTTTATGTGCCCGACCTTTTGAAATCTAAAGCGGGGATCGTCGTTACCAAAACGGAGGATAATCCCAAAGGCATGTCGGTCGACATTCGCGGGTTTGGGGAATCGGGCCGGACGAACGTGCTTGTTCTTGTGGACGGGCGCCGGACCAATCAGATCGATCTTTCCGGCACCGATTGGGCGGCGATTCCGCTCTCGATCATTGACCGCATCGAGATCATTCGCGGTCCTTCTGCCGTGCTATATGGCGACAACGCTGCGGGCGGCGTGATCAATATCGTCACAAAAAAAATCGAACCGGGGATCCACGCAAAGGCCGAGACCGAGATCGGTCTCCATAAATATAAACGTAACGGCGGGACCGTGTCCGCGGCGACCGATTGGGCCCGCGGCTCTTTTCATTTTGAAAATACGCAGGACGGCGGCTGGCGCACCAATACGGATTATTGGGCCAATGACTGGTTCGGCAAGCTCGGGGTCGGGCCCTTTTATGGCGCGGGACTGGATCTCACAGCGGGTTTTCACAAAGACCGCTACGGTATGCCCGGCGCGCTTTTTATGAACGACATTGAATCGATCGGTCGCAGGGGCAGCACGCATTCGCAGGACCGCGGCTGGACCGAGGAGACTTTTTTTACCGCGGACCCTAAGTGGAGCTTTGAACTTGGAAAGAACGGTTTTGAACTTTCCGCGTTCAATTCATTCCGGCGCCGGCAAAGCAAAGGGAGTTCTGTATCCACGTGGGGCGATTGGGAAACGATCCATCATATCGATACTTATGAATTCCAGCCCAAGATCCAGTGGACGTATCGCCTGACGGATTGGCTGGCAAGCAAGATGACGACCGGGATCGATCTTTTTTCGGCCCAAGACAGCATCCGGAGCGGCAATCGCGCGCCCGGCCAGGATGAAGTTCATATCACCAAAAAATCGCTCGGCGTTTATATCCTCGAAACCCTGACTTTCTGGGACAAACTTCTTCTGAATCTCGGGTTCCGAGGGGCATGGACCAATTACTGGTTCAATCAGACCGCCGCTCTGACCAATCGCGACACGGCGAGCATGCGCGATCCGGCGTTCGATTTCGGGATCGGGTTCCGTTACAACGAACGTTCTATCGCTTATTTTGATATTTCGCGTTCTTTCCGAACGCCGACCACCGAAGAATTCTACCAGAATACCTATATCTCCTGGACGGGCCCGGTGGCGGGTGGTCTGAATTCGGGACTCAAGCAGCAACAGGAAATGAATTATGAGTTAGGCATTCGTGATAACACCTACAAACCCCTTCAAGTCGCCATGAATGTTTTCTTAGCGGACATCAAAGATGAGCTTTATTACGACCCGCTTACCTTCGCGAACTCCAACTATATTTCTCCGACGCGCCGCTACGGCTTTGAAATGGAATCCTCCTTGAAGCTTTTTGAAAAACGCTGGTTCAACATCAAACCGTTTTTCAACCTGACGGTCCAAAAGCCCTACTTTAAAGGCGGGGATTACGCCAATAAGATCATTCCTTTCGTGCCGGAATTCAAATACGCGACAGGATTCGTCGCCGAGCCGGTCAAGGGGTTCACGGTTTCCGCGGAATTGAATCACTTAAGCAGCCGTTTCGCCATTAGCGATCCGACCAATAACGCCGCCAAAGTTAAGGCCTATACGACCGTGGACCTTAAGGCCCGTTACCACTGGCGTTGGGTAACGGCGTGGGCGTCATTGACGAACCTTTTTGATATGAAATATTCCGAATATGCCGGTTACAGTTCCGGTACAAATCAGGTAGGATATTATCCGGCTCAAGGGCGCGGATTCGTGTCCGGTCTTTCATTGGAGTATTAACAGAAATGAAAATACGGCAAGCGAAGCGGGAACAAGGATTGATCCTGGTTTTTACCGGTAATGGGAAGGGGAAAACAACCGCCGCCGTAGGATCGGCCGTCCGTATGATCAAACACGGCAAACGCGTCGCGATGGTGCAATTTTTTAAAGCGCCAAGCCGCCACATGTTGCCGCATACTCAATTCAAGGTTTGGAGTTTCGGCGGCGGATTTACCTGGCAAACTTCGCGGAAAGAAAATCTCAAAGCCGCGCGGGATGCCTGGAAAAAATGCGTTCAGCTGCTGCGCGATCCCCGGTACGCGCTCGTGATCCTTGATGAGATCAACATTGCCCTTAAATATAAATTCCTGAACATCCCGGGCGTGATCCGGACGCTTCGGCGAAGACCTAAAACGAAGCATGTGATCCTGACAGGCCGCGGCGCTCCCAAGGCCCTTCTTAAAGCCGCCGATCTTGTCACCGAAATGAGATGCGTGAAGCATCCTTTTGATCGCGGTGTTCCGGCCCAACCCGGGGTCGAATTTTAGGAACAGTATGTGGTAAGTCGTATGTGGTGGGTTGATTGAAATGACCTACTGCCTACCACCTACCACGTACGGCGTGCGGTGGAAACCATTTCTAGGAGTTGGTGGGGAATTGGGTTATAATCCGTCCCCATGCAAATTCGAGAAAATCCCATAACCTCTGAATTGGGCCGCGCCTCGGGAGCCTCTTTTGAAGCTCAAGGCGAAGGGCCTGCCGGAACTTGTTCTCACAAATACAAGCGCCTCTGCCTTTATCTGATCAAGCCCTCCAAGTACGATGACGAGGGCTATTTGATCCGTTACTGGAAGGGCGTTCTGCCAAGCAATACGCTTTCCTGCCTGAACGGTCTTAGTGAGGATGTCCGTGAGCGCGAGGTCCTGGGGAAGGACCTGGCATGGGATATCACGCTCATCGATGATACGGTCCAAAAGATCCCTTACCGGAAGATCGCCCGGAAGGATCGCCAAGCCGGAACCAAGACCGTGATCTGTCTGGTCGGGGTCCAGTCCAATCAATTTCCGCGCGCCTCCGATATCGCGATAAAATTTCGAAAAGCGGGGATCGATGTCCTGATCGGAGGGTTTCATGTCAGCGGCATCATGGCGACCTTGCCGGATCTTTCCCCGGAACTTGTGACGCTCAAGAACGCCGGCGTGATCCTTGTGGCCGGCGAGGCCGAGGGCGGTCACTGGGAGCGATTGCTTCGTGACGCGATGCAAGGCCGCCTCCGCCCCGTTTATAATTTCCTGAACGATATCCCGGATATTTCCAAGGCCCCGTTCCCGAGGATCAACCCCAAACACCAGAAGCATTACGCGCTTGAACACTTCGGGACGCTTGATTGCGGCCGCGGATGTCCCTTCGGATGCAGTTTCTGCACCGTGATCAATGTTCAGGGCCGTAAGATGCGCTTCCGCGACGTGGATCTCCTGATCCAGAGGATCCGCGAGGATTATCGCCGTCACAACATTTCGCATTACTTTTTTACCGATGATAATTTCTGCCGCCACAAGAACTGGGAAACGATCCTGGACCGGCTTATCGAATTGAAGGAAAAAGAGGGGATCCCGTTCCATTTCATGATGCAGCTGGACACTCAGGCCCACACGGTACCTAATTTTGTGGAAAAAGCCGCCCGAGCCGGCTGCCGCCAAGTCTTTATCGGCATCGAAAGCTTGAACCAGGAAAATCTCAAAGCGGCGAAGAAGAACCAGAACGATATCGAGAATTTTAAAAAACTGGTGGATTCCTTTCATGAAGTGGATGTCGTTTGCCACTTAGCCTACATCATTGGATTTCCCCTGGACACCGCGGAGTCGGTCAGACAGGATGTTGAAAAACTGATGTCGTTCGGCGCCGGGCAAGCGTCATTTTTCATGATGACGCCGCTCCCGGGTTCCATGGATTACAAAAATGCTTTAGAAAAAGGGATGCTGCTGGACGCCGATCTTAATAACTACGACACATTCCATGAGACTCACCGCCATCCCCGAATGAAACCCGGGGAATGGCTTGCCGCTTATGAAGCCGCCTGGCAGACCTTTTACAGCACGGAAAATATGAGGCGGATCCTGGCAAGGGACCTCAAGGGAGATAATTACTGGGGTATTTTTTCGAATTTCATGTGGTATAAGAATTCCATCGACGTGGAAGGCGGGCATCCGATGATCTGCGGGTTTTTCCGCTTGAAAGGACGCCTGGAGCGTCGCTCGGGTTATCCGATCGAGGATCGCTGGACCTATTTCAAACGAAGATGTTCCGACATCCTGCGAGCGATGAGGGGACGGTGGAAACTGGCGCTGGAGCTTGAAGAGGTCTGGCTCGCAACGCGCCGCCGCGGGCCGCTGGAACAAAAAGTGATCGCCGAGATCGCTCGTCTGACCCAGTGCGCCAAAGAATGGCGCGACCTTCGCGTTTCAGAACTTCAAAATCTTTACCGGAAGGCCGCCGCGTCGCTTGAGAAAAAAGGCGTCTACCGGTTCCGGACCCCCTCCGGATTCCGGCTCTGGCTTGACAAGTGGAATATTTTTTCACTCCGCCTGACTTTTACGCGCGCTCCTCTGCAGCATTTTTGGGAAAATGTCGGGAGCGCCTGGAAACGCGGGAACATTTGGGGGATCAATTATATCCGTCTTTTTTTTGCAACGGTCGAGGAATCGGTCCTGTTCGTCCGGTTCCTGCTTTCCATCCTGATCTCCGGGATCTTTTTGAGAAAACATTAAACGTGCGCCCATGGATACCATGATTTTTAAAAAATACAGAACGGATCCTTCTTGAAAGTTTACATTGTTAATCCCAAATTTCAACCGACCATCTGGTCGTTCGAGGGACTTCAATCCCTGACGGGGACGAAGTTCTCCACCACCCCGCTGGGGATCTGCACGGTCGCCGCGCTCACGCCCACCTCCTGGAACGTCGAGATCGCCGATGAGAATGTGGAGGCGATCAATTTCGAAACAGACGCTGATCTCGTTGCCGTTAGCGCATTCAATGTTCAATATCACCGGGCGCTTGAGATCATCGCGGAATTCCGCAAGCGCGGCAAAAAAGTGGTGGTCGGCGGCCCTTATTGCAGTCTCTTTCCCGAATCCTTCGAGGGTAAATGCGATCACCGGATCGCCGGAGAAGCCGAAGAGATTTGGCCGGAATTCCTTCGTGATTTTGAAGCTGGGAAGGCGCGCGAGCTCTACAAGGCCCCAAGAAAAGTGGATATCCGCCAAAGTCCCGCGCCGCGCTACGATCTCATCCGGGGACATCTTTACAATATGTTCTCGCTTCAGACAAGCCGCGGCTGTCCCTACAATTGCGAATTCTGTGACATTATCATCATGGACGGCCGCGTGCCGCGCACCAAGACGATCGCCCAAGTCCTTGCCGAGGTCGATCACTGCGTCAAACAAGGCGCTCACTACATCGTTTTTGGTGACGCGAATTTCATCGGCAATATCCCTTATGCCCGGGAACTTCTCAAGGCGCTCGCGGATTATTCCAAAAAGAACGGTTATCCGATCGAATTCTCGTGCGAGCTGACCATCAATGTCGCGCATCATCCGGACCTTCTGGAGCTTTTTCAGGCGGCCAATTTCTACGCGCTTTTCATCGGGATCGAGTCGCCCCGCAAGGCGAGTCTTTTGGAATCCGGCAAGGTGCAGAACACCCGGGAAAATGTCCTGGAAGATATCAAGCGCATCCACTCCTATCACCTGACCGTTGTAGCCGGGATGATCGTGGGTTTTGACTCTGACGACAAGAGTATTTTTAAGGAAACCTTTGATTTCCTCCAGGAGCTCGGGATCCCGTTCACAACCTGCGGGACCCTGATGGCGCTTCCGAATACGCCTCTTATGAAACGACTTCAAGCGGAAGGGCGGATGCTGGATCTGGAATGGACCGAAATGAACGGGCATGGGTCTTCCGACTGTAATTTTATCCCCAAAAACATGACCCTTCAGGAGATCCATCAAGGGTATAACTGGCTGAGCCGGTGCCTCTATCGTTATGATGCCTATGGCGACCGTTTGGTAACGGCTTTGAGCCGTTTCAGGAACCTCAACCCCGAGCATAAGCGCGCGTCGCTTGATTTTAAATTTATTTCTTTGTTGTTCAAATTGCTGGCTTATTATTTGCTGACCCTGGATTTTGAGCGCATGAAGTTTTTTGCCGGGACCTTTTGGCGCGTGGCCAAGGGCGGACCGTTCTCGATGGGGAAGTGGCTGGAATTCTTCAGATGGATCGGGACGCATCGCGCTTTTCGGCAATACGTCATCGAAACTCAGGGGGTTCCGGAAGGGCAAGATCCGAAAAAACCGCCTTTTGAAGACGCGAACGGGTCTTCGGCGGAGCACCTTGAACCGAAGAACAAAGAAAAGACCCCTGTTATTGCCGCACCATGAGACCCAAGATCCCTTTCGATAAACGCGTTTGGCCGGGAGTCCTCCTCCTCGGCGCTCTGATCCTTTTGGAGAGAGTCTGGCCGGTTCCATTCGGATTGCCGGCCCTAGGATTTCTTCTTTTCGCGCATTTAGCTTTCTTCCGCGACCCGCGCCGCGACCCGCCCGCAGCCCAAGGCCTGTTGGCCCCCGCGGACGGCACAGTCCTCGGGGTCGATGAGGTCTTTGAAGACCGGTTTCTCCGCGGTCCGGCGGTCCGTATCCGCATTTTTCTTTCGATCTTTGACGTGCATGTCACGCGATCGCCTTTGGCCGGCATCGTAAAATACCAACATTATGTTAAAGGAAAATTTTTGAATGCCTTACGGAAGGAAGCTTTTGACCATAATGAATCCAATTGGGTCGGGATCGAAAACCACGCGCGCCGCGTTCTTGTGCGCCAAATGACGGGCGCGATCGCGAGGCGCATTTATTCGGATGTGACGATCGGACAGGTCGCGGGCCGCGGCGAAAAGATCGGGATGATCTGCTACGGGTCCGGGGTCGAGATCTTTATTCCGGCGAAAATGTTCCGGGCGGATATCAAGGTCAAGCAGCATGTTGCGGCCGGCATCACGGTCCTGGGCCAATGGAACGATGAGGCCTGAAAGATGAAAAACCGGTTCTATTTCACGACTGCCGCTTTTCCGAACATGATCACCATGCTCAATCTCGTCGCGGGCTTCATGTCGATCCTGATGAGCGTCCAGGAAAAATATGAGTACGCGGTCTGGCTGGTTTTTCTTGCTTTGATCCTGGATTCCCTGGACGGCCACGTCGCGCGGATCTTCGGCAACGAGACCCAATTCGGGCGCGAACTGGATTCCTTAGCCGACGCCGTTTCGTTCGTGGTGGCGCCCTGCATGCTTGTCTCGAAAGTGTTTTTTTTGAATGTTTCTTTTGTCTTCCTCCTGATCGTGGTGTTCTATCTCTGCTCGGGTATCTTCCGTTTGGCGCGTTTTAACGTCAACCCCATTCACGGCGGATGCTTTGAGGGGCTTCCGACCCCCGCCGCGGCCTTGACGCTTATGATGACCATGCTGGCTCTCTATAAAAATCACTGGACCGACCGGTCTTTCTCTCTTGTGACCGTCGTATTCTTGATGACCGCTCTCGGATTTCTCATGATCAGCGACATTCCTTACCCTAAGATCTCCGCCATAAAATTCCGTTCCTGGCGGACGCTGTTTTTTGTCCAGGTGGTCGTTCTTGCGACGATGTTCTTCTTTCTTAATATCGAAAGCGCGATCGCGGCCGTATTTCTGACATTCCTCGTGCTTTCGCCATTTTATTGCATCTCCTCGCAGCGGTTCTTGCCGAACGGGGATCACGACGCTCCGCCGCAAGAAGGAGGCGCGTAATGTTGTTGGGTATGGTGGCCGGTTTTCTCGCTTCTTGTTTCGGTTGGCAGATCGACCTGCTTATGATCCATCGCGGGCTCCGGCGCGGAAAGATCGCGGCTTTTCTTGTCGGATGCGGATCGGTCACGGCCGATATGATCTTTCTTTGGATCGGTTTTAAAGGGACCCGCCCGCTGTTGGAGCATCCGGAATGGTGGGGGATCATCCGATGGGTCGGCATCTCGATACTCTTGATCCTGGCGGCGCGCGTTTTTTGGACCCACGGCAAACCGCTCCCGAAGAACGAAGAGGTCAGCAAGCGGAACCCGACCCGGAATTTTCTGGTCGGTTTCCTGGTCGTGATCACCAACCCGGCTGTTTTTTTAATGTGGATCGCCATCATCGGTTTTCTCCATGCCCGCTTTCCGGAGACTCGCCAACCTTGGTTCAAGGAGCTTTTCCTCGGGGGGTTTGTGATCGGCGCGATGCTCTGGTTTGTCCCGCTGGCGTTCTTTCTCCTCAAAAAGCTCGATCAATGGACGGAAAAGAACCACTCTCTTATCAGCCGTCTTTCCGCCGTAACCCTTGTTCTGGTGGCGTGTTATTTGATCCTTTTTGAAAAATTCTAGGCAAGTTTCGGCAAAAAAGAGAAAAAGCCATTTCGCCAGTTGCTATATGACCGAGGTTTTGGTATATTAATGGTGCCCCCCATCTGGTCTTCATAAGTCATTGATGCCGGGTTTTGGCGCTTGTGCTTTTTGTCTTTATTTATAGTTTTTTTGCTCACGAACTAGCGTGTGAAAGTTAAAACGGCGCTTTTACCGCGGGAATGATTAAATAGAGGACCGAACCATGGCGCTATCGCCTCGCAAGAAAATTCGGGCAGAAAAAAAACCGTCGACAAAACCAGCCGCATCCACTCGTAAGCGGGTCCCCGTCACAAAAAAATCCGTAGCCGTTCCCAAACCCAAAGAGATCGTTCTTGATATTCCGGAAAATATCGTAGCGCCGCCCAGGTTCGAACCGCAGCCCGTCCGAGAAATGCCGCGCGAACTCCCGGATAATTACGGCGATAACCAGATCTACCTGCTCGTGCGCGACCCCTACTGGATCTATGCTTACTGGGAGATCCAGGAAGGCCACCAGCGCCATCATCTTTCAAAGTTGGGCGGCAATTGGGAGAACGTTGTGTCCGTGCTCCGGGTCTACGATGTCACGGAAGACGGGAAGAGCCATTCATTTTTTGATATTGTCCTTCAGAATATGGCCAAAAGCTGGTACATCAATACGCAGCCGAACCGGAGCTATTTTGTCGAGATCGGCCTCTTGCACCGCGACGGCCGCTTTATCTGCCTTGCCCGTTCCAATCGCGTCACGACCCCCCGCTCCGGCATGTCGGAAGTGATCGACGAACAGTGGATGTCGATTGATTTTGACAAGATGTACGCCCTTTCGGGAGGATTTCAGGTCGGTAAAAGCTCGGCGGAGCTTCGCAAGCTCATGGAAGAGCGCCTCAAAAGCGCTATCACCTCGGGCTCGGGAGCCGGCGCCGTTTCAAGTCTTTCAAGCCCTGTCCGCATCAAGCAGCGCGGTTTCCGTTTTTGGCTTGAATGCGAGCTTATCATCTACGGCGGCACCGAACCCGACGCCAAGGTCACGATGCAGGGAAGGCCCGTCCAGCTCCGTCCGGACGGCACTTTCACGCTGCGCTACGGGCTTCCGGACGGAAAGTTCATTTTTGATTGTCACGCCGAATCTGCCGACGGCGTCGAAGAGAGGGTCATCACCCCGATCGTTAGCCGCAATACAGAAAGGCCCGCGCCTGTCCTAAAAGCAGGAAAGCACAAATAGCTATGGAAAAAGGTTTTCTTTCCATAGTCCTCCATGCGCATCTGCCGTTCGTCCGCCATCCGGAGCATGAGTATTTCCTGGAAGAGGCCTGGCTTTATGAGGCGATCACCGAGACCTACATTCCGCTCATCCACATGTTCGAAGCGCTTGAGCGTGACCAGGTTCCCTGGCGCCTTACCATGTCGCTTACGCCCTCACTCATGTCAATGCTTCGCGACGAACTTTTGCAGAACCGCTATCTTCGCCATCTTGACAAGCTGATCGAGCTGGCCAACAAGGAAATCGAGCGGACGCGTTTCCAACCGCAATTCCACGAGACCGCGCTCCACTATTATTGGGAATTCACGCGGGCCAAAGATACCTTCGCGAACCGTTATCATAAAGACATCACGCAGGCCTTCCGGAAATTCCAGGATCGCGGGCATCTCGAGATCATCACCTGCGCCGCGACACACGGTTTTCTGCCGCTGATCAGTCGCAATGAGGGGACCGTGCGGGGCCAGATCAAGACCGCCGCGGAACTTTACGAAAAAGTGCTCGGCCGCAGGCCGATCGGTATTTGGCTTCCGGAATGCGGTTATTATCCGGGTGTGGATAAATACCTGAAAGAACAAGGCATCCGTTATTTCCTGACCGATACGCACGGCATCCTGCACGCTTCGCCCCGGCCCAAATACGGCGTCTTCGCTCCGATCTTCTGCCCCAGCGGCGTGGCTGCGTTCGGCCGCGACGTGGAATCCTCCAAGCAAGTCTGGTCGGCCATTGAAGGGTATCCGGGCGATCCCGATTACCGCGAATTCTACCGCGATATCGGTTTTGAGCTCGATTTCGAATATATCCGTCCTTATATTTCGCCCGACGGTTTGCGCGTCAACACCGGTATCAAATATCACCGCATCACCGGCAATACCGAGCACAAAGAACCTTATGTGCGGGGCTGGGCGATGCAGAAAGCCGCGAGCCATGCCGCCAACTTCATGTTCAACCGCGAAAAACAGATCGAATACCTGCATGATTTCATGGGTCGCAAGCCGCTCATTGTCGCGCCCTACGACGCGGAGCTTTACGGCCACTGGTGGTATGAAGGTCCGGAATTCCTGAATTTCTTCATACGGAAGACGGCCTACGATCAAAAAATGTTCCGCTTGATCGCTCCGTCGGATTATTTCAAAGAGTACCCGGTCAACCAGGTATCCACCCCGTGCTTTTCCAGCTGGGGATGGAAGGGCTATAGCGAGACCTGGCTTTCCGGCGCCAACGATTGGGTCTACCGGCATCTGCACAAGGCATCGCTTCGCATGACCGAGATGACCGAAAAATTCCGCGGCCAGAACGGCACGGCCGGCCGCGCGCTCAAACAGGCGGCCAGGGAACTTTTCCTCGCGCAATCAAGCGACTGGGCCTTCATCATGCACACGGGCACGATGGTGCCTTACGCGGTCAAGCGGACCAAGGACCACCTCCTGAACTTTACCAGGATCTACGAGGACCTGATGAACCACCGGCTTGATGAAGGATGGCTCAGGGAACTGGAATCAAAAGACAATATCTTTCCGGATGTGGATGCCGGGGTCTTTTAATCATCCTAACTTAGAGAAAACACCAGAAAGGGAATGATCATGCAGGAACAGTATTACGGGATCGGCGAAACGGCGGGCAAGATCTACAAGGCCTTGGAACAAAAGGGCGAAATGACAGTGGCCAAGCTCTCAAAAGAGATCGGCGTCGAAGAGGGTTTGTTCTATCAGGCGATCGGCTGGCTCGCCCGCGAAAATAACATCAATTTCAACAAAATGGGTAAAAGCGTTAAGGTGTCCCTCCTTAAGGGCTGAACTCTGACGGATTCCAGCGATCTTTTTAAGGCGCGGGACGATATTGTCGCCCGCGCCTTTTTTATTTTCAAAACGCCGTCTTTCGAAGGATTCATAAAGGAAATCCAAGAGGGGACCGATAACCATAGTCGCAGGACTTATGGGAAAGGACCATGAAAAAACACCCGCAGCTTCTTGAACTGAACGCCTTTTTTTTCGTTTCCCGCATGTCCGAAAAATACGGGCGCCGCATGACGCTTTTGACCGTTCCGGCCGAGGAATGGAAGGTTTTTGCGGACCAGGGTTTTGATTATCTTTGGCTCATGGGTGTTTGGACCCGCAGCCCCTGGGCCCGCGCCCACGCCGCGAAAGAGCCCAATCTTTGCCGGGCTTACGATCTTATCCTGCCGGATTGGAAAAAAGAGGATGTGACGGGTTCCCCCTATGCGATCTACGGTTATACATTGGACCCCTATCTCGGCGCGCCACAGGACCTGCTGGCCTTAAAAATAAAGCTAAACGGCCTCGGGCTCGGATTGGTACTTGATTTTGTCCCAAACCACCTCGCCATCGACCATCCCTGGACCTTGGAGCGGCCAGAGGTATTCGTTTCCTGCCGCCCGGAGACCCTTCGGGCCCACCCGGATTGGGCTTTTATCACGCCTGACGGTAAAAAGATCGCGCATGGCCGCGATCCGTATTTCCCGCCCTGGATCGATACGGCCCAGATCAATTTCTGGTCTCTCGCGGCCCGCGAGGCCTGGCGGACCCAACTGCTTAGTCTTGCGAAGGTCGCCGACGGCGTGCGTTGCGATATGGCGATGCTGGGCATGAACGATGTATTCCAGAAAGTATGGGGCGAGCACATCCAGGAAACCCGGCCCGAAACGGAATTCTGGTCGGAGGTGATCCCGGAAGTGAAAAAGGCCGCGCCTCATTTTATCTTCATCGCCGAAGTTTATTGGGACCTGGATTGGCCCCTCCAGCAGCTGGGTTTTGATTTTACCTATGACAAGCGTCTTTATGACAGGATGTTTTTTGATTCTTCTGTTTCCGTGCGGGACCATTTAAGGGCGGAACCGGATTATCGCGATAAGTGCCTCCGCTTCATCGAAAATCACGATGAGGAGCGGGCAACGGTGAATTTCGGGAAGAAAAAATCCGTAGCCGCGGGAATGATCACCGCGACCGTTCCGGGGCTTCGTTTTTTTCACGACGGCCAGCTTGAGGGAAGAAGGATCCGTACGCCCATCCACTTAAGGCGCGAACCCCGGGAGCCGGCGGATCCCGTGATCAGCGACGCTTACCGCCGCCTTTTGCGTTTCACGAAAGGGTCCGTGACCCGTTGTGGCGACTGGATACTGCTGGAAACAAAATCCGCCTGGGAAAAGAACGAGACTTATCAGGCGATCCTCGCCTGGCTTTGGGGCGAAGGCCAGCACTGGAAGCTTGTCGTCATCAATTATTCTCTGATCCGCGCCCAGGCCTTTATCCGCCTTCCTGAATTCCTCAACCGGAAATTCTTTATCCAGTTCAAGGACGCTTTGACCGACAAAACCTACGACCGCACGGGCCAGGAGCTTTCGGAAAAAGGGCTCTACGCGGACCTCGGACCCTGGCAAGCCCACCTCTTCGACTTCAAGGCCTAAGCGCGCCCAGACCCTTGCACCTTTTAGCCTTTGCTCAGGCCTCCGGCTCAGCCGACGCTCGACTTTCCCAGCGTGAAAGTCATCGCTCGGCTTTCGACCGTCCTCGGACTGAAGGAACTTCTTGGGAAGGTATGTCTCGGAGCCGCTCAAAGCTTGGTTTCTCGCCGTAGCGAGAATTTGAGCGGCGAGAGCCAAGGCGAACAGCCGCCGCAGGAGCGGCTGAAGCGCCGGTACCTGACAAGAAGTTCCTTCAGCCCACCTTGCCCGGACGGCCTCAAGACGCGACTTTGCCGGAACCTTCGCGGGCTAAAATGCACCGATGTCAGTTAAAACCGCGCTTGGAGCATTCCGTTCTTTTTGCTACACTATAAAACCTTGGATGAACCTTTAACAATTTCTAGCGGGGGCTGAAATGCCGCAATCAAAGAAAAGCAATATGATGGAAGACGAAAAAGGGGTGCAAGCCCTTTGGCATCTCGAACCTAAGGATATGACCAAAGACGGGATCAAGCATTCCTTCAGCTCGAGTCTCCAATACGGCTTAGCTAAAGACCGTTTTACCGCAACCCCCCGCGACAATTTTATGGCGCTCGGCATGGCGCTCCGCGAACGCTTAGTCGAGCGCTGGATCAAGACCCAGCAGCGCTATCATCGCGACAATGTCAAACGCGTCTATTATCTTTCCCTGGAGTTCCTGATCGGCCGTCTTTTGGGGAGCTACATCCTGAATCTCGGCCTTACCGATCAGACCCAGAAGGCCCTCGAAGAATTCGGTCTGGATGTTGAAAAAGTCCGCGACGAAGAAGTGGACGCAGGGCTTGGGAACGGCGGCCTGGGCCGCCTAGCCGCCTGCTTTCTTGATTCCATGGCCACCTTGGGCATCGCCGCGCACGGTTACGGGATCCGTTACGACTACGGGATCTTCAATCAAAAGATCGTGAACGGCTATCAGGTGGAATCGCCGGACGAATGGCTGAAGCACGGAAATCCCTGGGAATTTGCCAGGCCCGAATACGCCCAAAAGATCAAGTTTTACGGCAACACCAACATGTACCACGACAAAAAAGGCCGTCTTTGCGTGGAGTGGGTCAACACCGAAGATGTGATCGCGATGCCCTACGATATGCCGGTTCCGGGATATCAGAACAATATCGTCAACACGCTCCGTCTTTGGTCGGCCCGCGGTTCCGAAGAATTCGACCTCAAATATTTCAATGACGGCGACTACGAGCACGCCGTTTATGAAAAAATGTTCTCCGAGAATATCTCCAAAGTGCTCTATCCCAACGATCTGACCTCCATGGGCCGCGAACTCCGGCTTAAACAGGAATATTTTTTTACCGCGGCGTCGGTCGCGGACCTGATCCGCCGTTTCAAGGAGGACAACGCGCTTTTCAGGAATTTCCCGGACAAGGCCGTCATCCAGCTCAATGACACCCATCCGACGCTTGCGATCGTGGAGTTCATGAGGATCCTCCTTGACGAGGAGCAGATGGATTGGGAGACGGCCTGGGACCTGACCGTCCGTTCTTTCGCTTACACGAACCACACGGTGATGCCGGAGGCGCTTGAAACCTGGCCGGTACCGACATTTGAAAAGCTTTTGCCGCGCCACATGCAAATCATTTACGAGATCAACGACCGGTTCTTAAAAGAACTTGCCTCCGAATACCCGGGGGATCCGGACCGCCTTGGCCGCATGTCCCTGATCGAAGAGGGGAATCCTAAAAAGGTGCGCATGGCCCACCTGGCCATCATCGGGTCTCATTCTGTCAACGGGGTTTCCGAACTGCATTCGAGCCTTCTTAAAACCCAGCTTTTCAGGGACTTTTTTGAGGTTTTTCCGGAGAAATTCAATAATAAAACGAACGGGATCTCTCACCGCCGATGGCTGATGAAATCGAACCGTCCTCTCGCCAAGCTTATCACCGAGGCGATCGGGGAGGGATGGGAAAAAGACCTCTACCAGCTTGAAAAGTTGGCTCCCCACAAAAAAGACCGGCTTCTTAAGAAAAAATGGCAGCAGGTCAAGCTGGACAACAAAAAGATCCTGGCCGAGATCATCCGGAGCCAAACCGGGCTTCTCGTCAACGTCGATTCCATGTTCGACGTTCAGGTTAAAAGGATCCATGAATACAAACGTCAGACCCTTTTTATTCTTTACGCCATCTCCCAATACCTGAAGCTCCGGGAGGATCCCAAGGCCGCCATCGCGCCCCGGACCTTTATTTTCGGCGGCAAGGCCGCTCCCGGTTATTACATGGCGAAACTGATCATCAAATTCATCAATAACGTGGCGAATGTGATCAATCACGACAAGGTAAACCGCGACAAGCTGAAGGTCGTGTTCCTCGAGAATTACCGGGTTTCGCTGGCCGAAAAGATCTTTCCGGCGAGCGATCTTTCCGAGCAGGTCTCCACGGCGGGCACCGAGGCCTCGGGGACGGGTTGCATGAAATTCATGATGAACGGGGCGCTCACGGTCGGAACGCATGACGGGGCCAATATCGAGATCGCCCAGGCGGTGGGAGCCGAGAACATTTTTATGTTCGGGCTCAAGGCCCACGAGGTCCGGGATTTGAAACGCGGCGGCTACAACCCCGGATCTTTCATCGAGCGATCCCCGCACCTCCGGGAGATCTTCGCCATGATCCGCGGGGACTTCTTTTCGCCCATGGAGTCGGGGATCTTTGAGCCGCTTGTGAATAATCTGACGCAGTCCGATCCCTATCTTGTTTGCGCCGATTTCGAATCTTATTGCGCGATCCAGGACAAGATCTCGGAAGAATATCAGGACCCCGAAGCGTGGACGGAAAAAGCCATTTTGAACGTGGCCAGGTCGGGGAAATTCTCAAGCGATCGCACCATCCTTGAATACAGCCGCGACGTCTGGGATATTCCGGTCAAGACGCCCAAATAGTCCGCTCGCCCAGAGCTCTTAATCCTTCCAGGGCGAACGCTTCAAAAAGGAAAGAACGCTCCAATCCCGCTCTTTTTCAAGGAAGGGCCGTATCCCCACCACGCTGAAAAAAAGCTCCACACTCGAGATCTTCTGGGCGGAAGGTCTCACTTCATGGAATTGCCGCGAGAGCAGGAAGTGCGAAAGAAGCCGGAAGAACGCCGAGATCACGAAAAGCGTCAAGATGCGGGAACCGTTCAGCATCGGAAGCCGTTCGGCAAGGTAACCCCCAAGTCCCGCGCCCACAAAAGTGGCGACGCCGTTAATGAAGCTGAAGTAGCCGAGACAACGCACCCGCTTTCCGGGGCTTACGGCGTCGTAAATGAAGTTGAGAGAACAAAGGTTAAAACCGCCCCATACAAAGCCCGCGAAGATCTCGATCAGAAAAAGATAAACAAGATTGGATGAGAAAAGCCACAAGACCGGGATCAGGGGGATCAGCAAACTCGTCGTTTTAAGGATCTTGGCGTTTCCGACGCGGTCGGCATGTTTTCCCCAAAGAGGGAAGGAAATGATGCTGGCCGCAACGGCCCCCATGTGAATGAACATGTAGGTCAAATAGCTGAACTTGAGGTCTTGCAGCATATAGACGCTAAAATAGGGCGCCGCAAGCATGGTGGCAAAAGTGATACTTCCGACATAAAAGACAAATTTCACGAAATTGCTTTCCCGGAACCGCCGCAGGAACATAAAGAACGTAAAGGCGTCTTCCGGCTTTTTTTGCTCCGGCACGTCCTCCATCTGGCTCATCAGGGTCGATGAAATGAACCGCGCGCTTGCGGTCGTCGCAAAGAGGATGCAAAAACCGACGGCTGTTGAGAATATCCGGGAAATATTAAGCAGGATCCCTCCCGCGATCGCCGTGATGACGCCGGCCAAACCGGTAATGCGGGACCGCCACCCGAAATACTTGCCGCGCTCTTCGGGAGCAAGATAATCGCTTGCGAGACTGCCCCAGACCGTTGCGATAAGGTTCGCGAGGACCCGGAAGAGCGTTACAAAAACGATCAGCGCGAGGATCCGCGACGGAAAAACGATCAAAGGGAAAAGAGCAAGTGGAAGAAGAAAAAGCGCCTGAAGCAATGTCGCGCGCACGAGGAACTTAAGGCGGCTTGAGAAGATCTCAGCCGCTTTTACCGCAAAAAATTGCGACAACGAACCGAGGAGATGGGGTATCGCCACCAGGAATCCGATGTCCATCGGCGTCGCTCCCAGAAAAAGCCCGAGGGGGATCAAGTATTCGTCCATGGAAGCCTGCATCACGCTTCCAGCGATGCCTTCTTTCCAGGAGATATCCAGACTTTTTTTAAAAGGGTTCTGGGCCAGAAAATGCAGTGAGCGGATATCCATGTCCGTTTTTCCTCTCCGTAACTATCGGCATTTTAACCCGGAAAGTAACCTCGCCATGATTATGCGCTTGGGGGAGATCGCGATTTTGGAGTATAATAAAAACAAACGGGGGAGGGTCATTCGTCCATGCCCAAAAGCGTTTCTCACCATAGCCACCAAGATCATCTGGAGCCCTGCCAATACCTCCAGATCGTTGATACCATCATAGTGATCCTGGATCGACGCGGCCATGTCAAATTCATCAACCGCAAAGGATGCAAAGTCCTCGGGTGGCCCCGGAGCGCTATCGTCGGGAAGTCCTGGTTTAAAACGTTTCTTCCACCAAGCATTCGCCTCCAAACGGGAAGAATTTTCCGAAAGCTGATGCATGGCCAACTGAAGGGTGGCGAATATTTTGAAAACCCTGTTTTGACCCGGAAGAAAGAAGAAAGACTCATCCGTTGGCACAATACTTTTTTAAGGAATGAAGAAGGCAAGATCGTCGAAATTCTTAGCTCAGGAGAGGACATCGCGGAGCAGGAGCGATCGGAGAAGCAATTACGGGAGAGCAAAGAACAATTGCGCGCCTTAAGCGAGAATCTAGCCAACGGGATGGTTTATCAGATCGAAAGCGACCGCGCGGGAAGAAAAAAGCGTTTTACCTATATCAGTCCGGCCGTTAGGCGGATGCATGGAGTAACTCCGGAAAAGGTTCTTGAGGATCCCGGGGTAATTTATCGACAGGTATTTTCAAAAGACCGGTCCATCGTGGCCAGGGCGGAAGCTCGCGCGGCGAGATCTTTGAAGATCCTGGAAGTTGAAACGAGAATTCAACTTCCCAATGGCGACTTAAGGTGGCGCCGCTTTGCTTCAGCCCCAAGATTGTCCTTAGACGGCAAGCGTGTTTATTGGGATGGGATCGAACTTGACATTACGGAGCGCAAAAAGGCAGAGGATGCTTTAAAAGGATCCAAAGAACAACTCGAGCTCATCGCCGATAGGATGAGCGACGGATTAGCGATCGCGGACGTCAAAACAAAAAAATTCCTTTATGTAAATAAAAAATTTGCTCGGATGTTCGGCTATTCCCAAAAAGACATTCTTCGCAAGACCATTATGGATATTCATCCCTCCAGAGAACTTACCCACATTCTCAGGCAGTTCCGGGGCCTTCTCCAGAAAAAAATAAAAGTCAGCACGAACGTTCCATGCTGTTGCAAGAAAGGAAAGATCTTTTACGCGGATATTACCGGACAGTCCTTGATCTATAACGGCCGGTTGGCCATGATGGGTATTTTCCGGGATGTCACGGAGCAGAAAAAAGCCACTGAACTCTTGAGCCAACGCGAATCATACTTGTCGGCGATTCTTGAGAACCAGCCTGGCCTGGTGTGGCTCAAGGACCGGGCGAGTCGGCTCCTCGCCGTGAACGAGAAATTTGCGAACGCTAGCGGCTATAAGGATCCAAAGAAGCTCATAGGAAAAAAAGATCTTGATATCTGGCCCGAAAAACTTGCTAGAAAATACCGGGCGGACGATCAAAAAGTCATGAGATCAAGAAAATCTCTTGTCACAGAGGAACTGGTCAAGACTCGAGAGGCTTTAAAGTGGCATGAGACTTTTAAAACTCCTGTTTATGATGCCCGACGGAGGATCATCGGGACGTCGGGGTTTGGCCGTGATATTACCGAGCGCCGGGCCATGGAACTCCAGCTGAAAGAAACAAAAGAAAGACTCGAATACCTGCTTGGCGTCACCAAGACCGGGGTCGACGTGATCGATGCCGATTTCAATCTCCATTATGTGGATCCCGCATGGCAGAAGGTTTACGGCGATCCGGCTGGCAAAAAGTGTTACCGGTATTTTATGCGCCGGAGAAAGCCATGCCCGGGCTGCGGCATTCCCCGGGCTTTAAGAACAAAAAAGATCAATATTACCGAAGAAGTCCTTCCTCAGGAAGGCCGTATCATTGAGGTCCATTCGATCCCATTCCGTGACCCCGGCGGAAAATGGATGGTCGCTGAATTCAATTTTGATATCACGCAGCGCAAAAAAATGGAAGAATCTTTAAGAGAAAACCGGCACCAGCTTTTACAGATCATCGATACGGTGCCCCACATGATCTTTGCCAAAGATAAGGATAGCCGGTTCCTGCTGGTCAATCAAGCAGTGGCGCGCGCCTACAATAAATCGCCGAAGGAGCTTATCGGGATCCGCCGCGCGGACATCCATACGGTACCGGCCGAACTGGAACAGTATCTTCAAATTGATCGGGAGATCTTAAAAGACGGTAAGCCCCGGGTGATCTCCGCCGAGAGCTTTACGGACGCTTACGGCAAAAAACATGTTCTCCAAACGATCAAGATCCCGTTCCACTTGGCGGGCGTGAAAGATCCGTGCATTCTGGGTGTTTCGGTGGATGTCACGGAACAGAAAAAGGTGGAAGAATTTCGCAACGATATTGTTCGGACCGTCTCGCATGAGCTGCGCACGCCGCTTTCGATCCAAAAGGAAGGCATCAATCTCGTTTTGGATGGTTCCTTGGGCCCCATCGCGCCAAAGCAGAAGATGATCCTCGAAACGGTAATGAGAAGCGTCAACCGTCTTTCGCGCATGATCTCGAGCCTTCTGGATATTTCGCGGATCGAAACCGGAAAGATCGAACTCCGTAAGGGTCCGGTGGACCTCGGGGTTTTGGCGCGGGATGTGGTTTTTGAATTCAAGAAAAAAGCTGAGGAGAGGGGAATCGAGCTTCGATTGGAACTGCCCGAAGAAAATATCATGGTCCTCGCGGATGCGGACAGGATCACTCAGGTCATCATGAATCTTGTAGACAACGCATTGAAATTCACCGAGCACGGCACCGTGGAGATCTCGGCGAAGATCTCGAAGGGGAGAGCCGAATGCGCAGTGCGCGATACGGGGATCGGGATCTCAAAGGAGCATCTGTCAAAAATGTTCGAAAAATTCCAGCAGTTCGCCCGGACTGCGGGCGGAGGCGAGAAAGGGCTCGGGTTGGGCCTTCCGATCACGAAAGGGATCGTGGAGATGCACGGGGGCCGTATTTGGGTCCAAAGCGAATGGGGCAAGGGAACCAAGTTCACGTTCACCCTTCCGCTTTTTAAAAAGGACATTTCGAAAGTAAAGAACGGAGCCGCTTATGCAGTCAAAGAAGCCTGAAAAAACGGTCGATCGGAAAAAAAAGATCCTTTTTGTGGAAGATGAGCCGGATCAGATCACCATGATCACGCTTCGCCTCGAAAAGAACGGTTACGAAGTGATATCCTGCTCGGACGGTGAAACGGGGCTTAAGAAAGCCGCCGAAGAAAAACCAGACCTTATTCTGCTGGATGTGATCTTGCCGGGCATGGACGGCCTTGAGATCTGCCGCCTGCTTCGTGCGAACCCCGTTACCAAAACCATACCGATAGTCTCCACGACCGCCGCCGGAGCGGATGATGTTGAAAAATCGTGCCTTGCCGCCGGCGCGAATGCATGCGTCCGCAAACCCTACGATTCCGCCGACCTTCTCGCTAAGATCAGACGGCTTATCGGAAAATAATTTCAAAGCCCGCAGAATGCTTCGTCCGCCCACGCTTGTTTGGCTTCGCCGGAATCTCAGAGCGAAGGACAACCTTATCCTGAAGGCCGCTTCAGGTCGCGGCGGTCCCGTGATCCTTGTTTATATATGGGGCAATGATCCCGCTGTTGGCAGCGTAAGCCGATGGTGGCTTGAGCGTTCGCTTCAAAGTCTCGACCGCGATCTCCGTGCATTGGATTCCCGGCTCATTCTCCGTAAAGGAAATGCCCTCAAGGCCCTTCAAGCGCTTATCAAAGAATCAAAAGCTGGTGCCGTCCTTTGGGACGAAAGCTTTGAACCGGAGCAGCGGAAGGAAGACGCAAAGATCCGTGCCGCGCTTCTCCGGAAAGGGACCTTTTGCGATTCTATCAATGACAGCCTTCTTTTTAACCCTGCGAGGATCTTCAACCGGCAAGGCAAACCCTTCAAGGTTTTTACGCCATTTTGGAATCACTGCTTGTCTTTGACCGAACCTTCCGCTCCGTTTCAATCTTACGGCCGGTTGATTTCGCCCTCCGTTTGGCCGCGTTCTGAAAAGATCAAGGACCTGAAATTAGGGCCGAAAGGGAAATGGCCCCGCAAACTCGCCATGTTTTGGGATCCGGGCAGCGAGGGGGCTTTAGCGGCTTTGCGGGTATTCCTGAAGAAGAAGATCAAGGATTATCCCATCCAGCATAATAATCCCGCCGTAAAGGGAACTTCCGGGCTTTCCCCGCACCTTCATTTCGGCGAGATCAGCATCCGCGAGGTCTGGCATGCAACGCGCAAACACGCCGCTTCGGACCGCCGGCCCGGCTCGGCAAGATCCTCGGAGGCATTTTTGCGGCAGCTTGTTTGGCGGGAATTTTCTTACTATCTCCTTTATCATTTTCCCGGAACCGTTTCCAGGCCGCTCCGGAAAGAATTCTCCAAATTCCCGTGGAAAACCAACCGCCGGGTATTGCGCGCGTGGCAGAAAGGCGGAACAGGATACCCGATCGTGGATGCCGGGATGCGCCAATTGTGGGGAAGCGGGTGGATGCATAACCGCGTGAGGATGATCGTCGCTTCGTTTCTGGTGAAAGACCTGCTCCAGCCGTGGCAAACGGGAGCCGCCTGGTTCATGGATACGCTTGCGGACGCGGATCTTGCGAATAATACGTTCGGGTGGCAATGGACCGCCGGATGCGGCGCGGACGCCGCGCCTTATTTCCGGATCTTCAATCCTGTATTGCAAGGCGAGAAATTCGATCCCGAAGGATCCTACGTCCGTCGCTGGGTCCCGGAGCTTTCCGGGATGCCCTCGAGATTTATTCATAAGCCCTGGCAGGCGCCGCTGGAGGTTCTTACCAAAGCGGGCGTGAAGCTCGGTCAAAACTATCCTCGTCCCATCATCGATCACGATGCGGCCCGCAAACGGGCTCTTTTCGCCTACGATCGAACGGGGAAGGCATAGAATCCTATTCCGCATTGATCCACGAATCGTGTAAAATATGGAAAATCCGGGGGCGGGAGAAAGGCTTTCAATCTATGAAACCCATTAATAACAGACAGGTCATCGACGCGTTAGCCAAGATCAGCGATGCCGTCATTTCAAACCTTTATCTTGAGGAGATCCTCAAGCTGATCGTGACCGTCACGGCCGAGACCATGCATTCCAAAATATGCTCGCTGATGCTCCTGGATAAAGACACGAACGAACTTGTCGTCAAAGCGACGCAATCCATAAGCGAATTCTATAACAAAAAACCGAACGCGAAACTCGGGGAAGGCATTGCGGGAAGGGTGGCCCAGCAGGGAAAACCGATCACAGTCCTTGATGTCCGGAAGGACGCGCGGTACCTGAACCAAGCCATCGCCAAAAAAGAGAATCTTTGCTCGCTTTTAAGCGTGCCGCTTGTTTTTAAGGGTACGGTGATCGGCGTGCTGAATTGCTATACCGTGAAGCCCCGCCGTTTTACCCAGAACGAGATCCGGGTCATCCGTTCGATCGCGAGCCAGGCGGCGATCGTTATTGAGAACTTCCGGCTCGTCGCCGAATCGCAGGTGATCCAGGAAGAGCTGGAATCAAGAAAAGCGATCGAACGCGCCAAGGGCCTTCTCATGAAAAGAGAGAACCTGAACGAACAGGAGGCCTATAAGCTTATCCAAAAATACAGCATGGACCGCCGCAAGAGCATGAAAGAAGTCTCGGAGGCGATCCTTTTGAGCGAAGAAATGCGGAAATTCTCGTCCGGCCGGGAATAAAATCAGGATTGAAAATCAAGGTGTCCGTGCTATAATTCTGCTGTCTGGTACAAAGGAAGTGCCGGGCGGGTTCAACGTTGCAGCGCAGGATAATGACGTCCTTTTTGGCAGGAAGATCTGCCGGAAAGGATTTTTTTTTGCCAAGAACCTTTGAATTGTGATTCAACCGGTCAATTGAAAGATCAGAAAAAGGATAAAAACATGACAATGACCATGGAAAGAACCGCCACAAGGACCACCGCAAAGACGACCACCAAAACGGGGGGAGTTTCTCTAGAAAAAGAGATCGATGCCTTCATGAAGAAGGTGATCGCAAGAAACCCCGGTGAAAAGGAATTCCATCAGGCCGTCCGCGAAGTGGTGGAATCCGTTACGCCGTTCATCGAAAAACATCATAAATATAAGAATGCAAAGATCCTCGAGAGACTTGTCGAACCGGAGCGCGTTCTTATGTTCCGCGTTCCCTGGCTTGACGATAAAGGCGAGATCCAGGTCAATCGCGGGTTCCGCATCGAAATGAACAGCGCGATCGGCCCCTACAAAGGCGGCCTTCGCTTTCACCCGAGCGTCAACCTCGGCATTCTGAAGTTCCTTGCGTTCGAACAAGTGTTCAAGAACAGCTTGACCACGCTCGCGATGGGCGGCGGCAAAGGCGGTTCCGATTTCGATCCTAAAGGGAAATCCGACAATGAAGTCATGAAATTCTGCCAGAGCTTCATGACGGAGCTTTCCCGGCATATCGGACCGGATACGGACGTGCCGGCCGGCGATATCGGCGTGGGTGGCCGCGAGATCGGTTTTATGTTCGGCCAGTACAAGAGGCTCCGCAATGAGTTTACCGGCGTGCTGACCGGCAAGGCCCTGAATTGGGGCGGCAGTTTGATCCGTCCCGAGGCGACCGGTTACGGCTGCGTTTATTTTGTCGAGGAAATGATGAAGACCCGGAAGATGTCCTTGGCCGGGAAGACCTGTGCGGTTTCCGGTTCCGGGAATGTCGCGCAGTACACTGTCGAGAAGCTCAACCAACTCGGCGCGAAAGTCGTGACCTTGTCGGATTCGGATGGTTACATCTACGACAAAAAAGGCATCGACGCCAAGAAGCTGGAATTTGTCATGGAGCTGAAAAACGTGCGTCGCGGCCGTATCAAAGAATACGCCGACGAATTCGGCTGTGAATATGTGGCCGGCCAGAGGCCGTGGAAAGTCGAGTGCGACGCAGCTTTCCCGAGCGCCACGCAGAATGAGATCAATGAAGCGGACGCGAAGGCCCTTGTGAAAAACGGCTGTATCGCGATCGGGGAAGGCGCCAACATGCCGACCACGCCGGAAGGCATCGCGGTATTCCAAAAAGCGAAGATCCTCTACGCTCCCGGCAAGGCGGCGAATGCCGGCGGTGTGGCGACTTCGGGCCTTGAAATGAGCCAGAACAGCATGCGGCTGCGCTGGTCCCGCAAAGAAGTCGATGAGAAGCTTCACGACATCATGATCTCGATCCACGAGAACTGCGTGAAATACGGCAAAGAAGACGCGAAGTACATTAATTACGTCAACGGCGCCAATATCGCGGGGTTCGTCAAGGTCGCGGACGCGATGATCGATCAAGGCTTGGTCTAAGACCGAGCGTCTGCTTTAAGATAGGGCCGTTTCTTTCGGGAAGCGGCCCTATTTTTTTATTTGACAAATGATACTCAAATGGTATCATTAACGCATGAAACTTATCACGCGCAACACCGACTACGCGATGCGGGCCTTGTGTCATATCGCCAAACAACGCAAGGAGTCCGTTTCGGCGGCCGAAATGGTCGCGGCGCTTAAGATCCCGAGGCCTTTTTTAAGGAAGATCCTCCAGACTTTAAGCAGCGAAGGCCTTCTCAGGTCTACCAAAGGGCAGGGCGGAGGATTTGCCTTGTCGCGTTCGCCGCAGAAGATCCTGCTGACGGATCTGATCAGGATTTTTCAAAATACGATCCAGCTCAATGAATGCGTCTTTAAGAAAAAGCTTTGCCCTAATCGGAACAATTGCGCGTTAAAAAAAGAGATCGACGCGATCGAGCAGGATGTCCTGAAGCGGCTCCGCGGGATCTCGATCGCTTCTTTAGGGAACGGTCATCACCCGGCCCGGTCAAACCAAGGAAAATGCCATGTCCATCATTCAAGCGTCTGCTGAAACAACGTTCAAGGGACTACCGCTCAGCCCCGGCGTAGCGGTGGCGCGCGTTTGCCTTTTTAATGAAAGGCGCCATATGAGCATTCCGGTCGGGAATGTAACGGATAAAGAAGTGCGCAATGAAGGCGACCGTTTCAGGAAAGCCTTGGCCCTTGTCCGGGAGAAACTCGCGCTTCTTACAAAAGAAGTGGAAGAGCGGGTCGGAAAAGCCGAGGCCGAGATCTTTTCGGCCCAGAGAATGATCCTGGAGGATCCGGCTTTGATCGAAAGGGTCACGGATCATATCCGCAGCAAGAATTTTAACGCCGAAAAAGCCGTGATCAGTTCGCTCGATTTTTTTGAAGAGCAGCTGTCTCAATTGGATAACGCTTACCTTAAAGAGCGTTCTTCGGATATCGGCGAAGTGAAGCGCCGGATGCTCGACGCGCTCGCCAATCTGAACCCTTCTTTTCAATGCCAGAATGATTCGTTCTGCCAGAAAGGGAAAAACCGTATTGTGATCGCAGAAGAGCTGACGCCGAGTCTTACCATGGAACTTAATACCGAATTCATCCGGGGGTTTGTGACCGACCGCGGCGGTATCGCTTCTCACGCCGCGATCCTGGCGCGCTCTCTCAAGATCCCCGCTGTCAGCGGTATTCCCGGGATCCACGACATGATCTTTTGCGGCACCGAAGTGCTTGTGGATGGGGATACCGGGGAAGTCGTGATCTGGCCGAATAAAAAAACGTTGGAACAATATCCCGACCTCCGCCGAGAAGCCGTTGAAGAGGCACGCCCCGTTGACCCGATCGCCGGGCTGAAGGTGCTTGCCAATTTAAGTCTCGCCAAGAAGGTCAAGGAGGCCGTGGACCATAAGGCGGAAGGGATCGGGCTTTACCGGACCGAATTTGAATTTTTTGCGGCCGGGGAGATCCTTCGAGAAAAAGAACAATACGCCCTTTATCTCGAAGTTTTGAGAGCCATGAAAGATAAACCGGTTTATTTCAGAATGCTTGATCTCGGCGGCGATAAGACCGCGGATTTTTTAAAACCCCCCAAAGAACAAAATCCTGTGTTGGGCTTTCGGGGGAGCCGGTTTCTTTTGGGGCATCCCGAGCTCTTCAGGGATCAGGCCAGGGCTTTGGCCCGCGCCTCCAAACACGGCCGTGTTCATGTGATGTATCCCATGGTGATCGATCTTGAGCAATTCCGTAAATTAAAGAAAAATTTTGAGGAAGTGACCGCGGATGTTCCGCAGGGTGAGATCAAACACGGTCTTATGTTCGAGGTTCCTTCAGCGTGTCTTGATGCCGACGAGATCCTTAAAGAGGCGGATTTCGGGAGCATCGGCACAAATGACCTGATCCAGTATCTTTTTGCCGTCGATCGCGATAACGAACTCGTCGCTTATGACCATCATCCAGACCGGAAGGTTTTCTGGCAGCTGATCCATCATGTGGCATCTGCGGCTAAAAAGCATCATAAACCGCTTTCGATCTGCGGCGAATTAGCCTCAAATCCTGTCTATGCGAGAAAATTGATCATGGCCGGCATTCATACTGTCAGCGTTTCCGCAAAAGCAATCCCTAGACTAAGGATCGCGATCAAGAACAAACCCAAGCTCGCGAAGAAAAGAACGAGCGGGCTTTTAGGCGGGAAAAAGAAAAAATCGAAAGGATGAATTCCATGAAACCCACGGAAATACTGGAAAACGAACACCGGATCATCGAGCAGGTGCTTTCCGCCCTGGAAACGATGGCGGATCAGAACGAAAGCAGTAAAAAACTCGATTGTGGCGCGGCGCGCGACATGATCGAATTCTTTCGGATGTTTGCGGACCGTTTTCATCACGCCAAGGAAGAGCGGCATCTCTTCGCCTGTCTGGAGGCCCACGGGATGCCCCGCGACGGCGGGCCTACAGGCGTCATGCTCTCGGAACACGAAATGGGACGTGAGTTCGTGGCCAAAATGGATCAAGCTGTTAACGTTTATGAACATGGGAATGTCGCGGGACTGAAGGATTTCGTGAAGGCGGCCCGTTCTTATGTTCCTCTTCTCCGGGAACATATTCAGAAAGAGGATCATTGCCTTTTCGCGATAACGAACCAATCCTTGAGCCGCGCGGAACAAGAAAATTTAATGAAAGCTTTTCGGGAGGAGGAAGCACAAAGCGCCCGGGAAAAGCCGCTTGATTATTATCCCCGGAAGGCCCAAGAACTTGCCCGGCGTTTTCCGGCGTGTGCCTGTCATTCCCAGGACGGCGCGCCACGGGCCTGCGGGAGTTCCTGCGGGGGATTTTGAGCCTCGGAGCCGGGGGGACTGTCGATGAACTGGGGTTGTCCGCATCTTGAGAAAGAACGTTGCGGGAAACTAGGAAAGGCTTGTTGTCCGGCTCAAAAAGGATGTGTGTTGCACGGACAGGTGAAATTGTCTTCAGGGCCGTTTCCGGGAAGCCGCACCGCGGAAAGGACCGACTTGAATGTTGGACGGAGTGAAGTAACTTTGAAGGAAAACAAAATCAGAAAAACACAAAGGAGAAAAATAAAATGAGCATGTTCTGCTATCAGTGTGAACAAACAGCGAAAGGGAAGGGCTGCGATTATCTCGGAGTTTGCGGGAAAACGCCGGAAGTGGCGACGCTTCAGGATCTTTTGATCCACGCCCTCAAAGGGATCTCCATCTACGCGCATCTCGCGCGGGAATTGGACGTGCGGGACAGGGAGACGGATCTTTTCGTGGTCGAAGGGCTTTTTACGACCGTGACCAATGTCGATTTTGATCCGGAAAGGATGACGGCCACCCTGCGTCGCGCCTATGAGATCAAGGAACGGATCAAGAAGATCTTTCTGGAGGCTTATAAGTCGAAATTTGCCGATAATTTTGACGGTGAGCTTCCCGCCGCGGCTTTCTGGAAACCTGCGGAAGGATTATCGGGGCTTCTGGAACAGGGACGCAAGGTCGGGATCTTTTCGGATAAGAGCCTCAATGAAGATATCCGCAGCCTCCGGGAATTACTACTTTACGGCCTGAAAGGGATGGCGGCTTATGCCGACCACGCGCATGTGTTGGGCCGTGAAGACGAGGAAGTGATGGCCTTTTTCCACAAAGGGCTTAAGGCTCTCACGGATAACGGCCTGAGCGTGAATGATCTTGTGGGCCTGAACATGCAGTTCGGGATGGTGAACCTGAAATGTCTTGAGCTTTTGGACAAGGCACATACGGATCATTTCGGTCATCCGGTGCCGACGGCGGTATCGCTTGGCACGAAAAAAGGTCCCGCGATCTTGGTGTCGGGTCATGATCTCCTTGATCTGGAACAGCTCCTTCAACAAACCGAAGGAAAAGGGGTGAATATCTATACCCATGGCGAGATGCTTCCGGCGCACGGTTATCCGGGGCTTAAAAAGTACAAGCATCTTGTCGCCAATTACGGCGGCGCTTGGCAGGACCAGGCCAAGGAGTTTGACGTTTTCCCCGGTGCGATCCTGATGACCACCAATTGTATCCAGAGTCCCCGCGACACCTACAAGGACCGCATTTTTACGACGGGACTTGTGGCCTGGCCGGGAGTGAAACATATTCCTGCCGTGGACGGAAAAAAGGATTTTTCAGCCGTGATCCAGAAGGCGATTGAAACCGGCGGTTTCAAGGAAGATGTCCCGGCCAAGAACATCGTGGTCGGATTCGGCCACAACGCGGTGCTGGGTGTTGCTGATAAGGTCATCGGCGCCGTGAAAGCCGGGCAGATCAAACATTTTTTTCTGGTGGGCGGATGCGACGGCGCCAAACCCGGGAGGAATTACTACACTGATTTTGCCCAGCAAGCGCCCAAAGATACGGTGATCCTTACGCTCGCGTGCGGCAAATATCGCTTCAACAAGTTGGATTTTGGGGACATCGGCGGCATTCCGCGGCTCTTGGATATGGGGCAGTGTAACGACGCTTACTCCGCCATCCAGGTGGCCGTTGCTCTTGCGAAGGCTTTTGGCTGCGGCGTGAATGACCTGCCGCTTTCAATGATACTCTCCTGGTACGAGCAAAAGGCCGTTTGTATCCTGTTGACCCTTTTGGCGCTCGGGATCCAGAATATCCGGATCGGCCCTTCGCTTCCGGCGTTCGTGAGCCCGAATGTGCTCAGCGTGCTGGTCGAGAAGTTCAATATCAAGCCGGTGACGACGGCCAAGGAAGACCTCGCAACGATCCTGGGAGGCGTCACGGCTTAGAAACAAAGGGGAATCCGTTTGATAAGAGCTGTTTTTCGTGATTTAATACGAAACAGCTTTGCAAAACCCCCTCGGGAAAGAACCGCGGGGGTTTTCTTCATAAAGCGGACAAATATGGAATCGTCAAAATACAAATACATTTATGGTCCCGTTTCTTCCTGGAGGATCGGAAGGTCCTTGGGGATCGATCCGATCTCTTCCTTCCAGAAGACCTGCACTTTTGACTGTATTTACTGCCAGTCGGGGAGAACCGAGGTTTTTTCCTGCGAACGGGAGGTCTTTGTTCCGACGGACGAAGTGATTCGCGAGCTTCGTTCGGTCCCGGATGTGGCGGTGGACTATATTACGTTTGCCGGGAACGGCGAACCGACATTAGCAAAAAATCTCGGGGAAATGATCCGCGCGGTTCGAATGGTCCGCAGTGAAAAGATCGCCGTGATCACGAACGCGTCTTTGATCGACCGTAAGGATGTCCAGCAGGATCTTTTGCTCGCGGACCGGGTCGAGGCGAAACTTGATGCCGCGTCGCCTGATTCATTCAAAAAAGTGAATCGCCCTATGTTTGATGTTATTTTTGAAAATATCCTTCAGGGGCTTTCGGGTTTTCGCAAGATCTATAAGGGACAGCTTGTGATCCAAGCCATGTTCACGGCCGCAAATAAGGCTGAAGCGCCGAGGATCGCCGCCATGGCGCTTGAGATCCGTCCCGATGAAATCGAGATCAATACACCGCTCAGGGTCTCACCGGCAAAGCCGCTGCCGCCGGAAGACATCGCCGAGATCACCGCCATTTTCCGTAAGGCGTGCGGGGATAGAATCAAAGTTCGCAGCGTTTATGAGGCGAAACTCGAGGAAAGCCGACCCTTTAGCCGCCCCGCGACTGAACGCCGTCGAGGTAAAGAAAACCTTTAGAGTGTATTGCCAGCAGGAGGAAAAGCAAGTAAACTAAACCTTCTTCGGAGCCCCATTTTTATGAATGATCTTCCAAAAGACCTGACATCGCAGGAGCTTCTTCAGCAGATCGGCCGCCTTAAAAAAGAGCGGGAGGCCGTGATCCTGGCGCATAATTATCAGCCGCCCGAGATCCAGGATTTGGCTGATTTTACCGGCGATTCCCTCGAGCTTAGCATGATCGCGGCCAAGACACCCGCCAAGGTGATCGTTTTCTGCGGCGTTCAGTTCATGGGGGAAACCGCGGCCATCCTTTCACCCGACAAAACGGTCCTTTTGCCCGTCCTTGAAGCCGGCTGCACATTGGCCGATTACGCCACGGCCGAACAGCTCCGCGAAGCGAAAAAAAAGTATCCTAACGCGATAGTTGTGACTTATGTGAACAGTTCGGCGGAGGTAAAGGCCGAAACGGATATTTGCTGCACTTCCGCCAATGCCATCCAGATCGTCGAGTCGATCGAAGGCAACCGGCCGATCCTTTTTGTCTCCGACTACAATCTCGGCCATTACGCCGCAAAGAAAACGGGAAAAAATATCATTCTCTGGAACGGTTGCTGCCCGACGCACGCGCTTCTTTCGCCTTTCGCGATCGCTAAAGCGAAAAAGAAATGGCCTGAAGCTCAGGTTATCATGCATCCGGAATGCAAACCGGAGACGCTCGAGCTGGCGGATTTTGTCGGAAGCACTTCCGGCATGCTCAAATATGCCAAATCCCAGCCGGCCGGCGCTTCTTTTATCGTAGGCACCGAAGTAGGGCTGCTCCACCGCCTTCAGAAAGAAAATCCGGATAAAACGTTCCATCCGGCGTCGGATTATCTGATCTGTCCCATGATGAAGATGACCACGCTGAAGAACGTCAAAGATTCGCTCGAGAAAATGCAGTATGTTGTCAAGGTGCCGGCGGAGATCCGCCTCAAAGCCAAAGCCGCGGTCGATGCGATGCTCCAGTACACCGCCAGTCTTAAAATAACCACGAAGTGAAGGGGAACAAGATGAGAAAAGCCGTGAATCCCGGGATCGAAGCGATACAAAAATACGGAAGCCGCGTTGTGGCCGAAGGGAAGCACACGCTTCCATCAGCCGGCCTGATGGTCGCGGCGGGGACGCTCAAGACGATCGCGGACCGTAAGAAGCCATTTGTGACCGTCATTAATTCCTACACGACCCATATTCCCGGCCATGTCCATCTGAACGTGCTCGGCGAAAAACTGGTCGAAGCGCTTAAGGTCAAGGGTTACAACGTTTGGTACGCCAATATCGGCGCCGCGATCTGCGACGGGATCGCGATGGGCCACTTCGGGATGAAATATTCGCTTCCGTCGCGCGAGCTCATTACCGACCAGATCGAAAGCATCATCGGCGCGCATCCCTGTGACGGCTGGATCGGGATCGGCAATTGCGACAAGATCATTCCGGGAATGTTGAATGCCATGGTGCGGCTCAATATTCCTTCGGTTTACGTCAGCGGCGGTCCTATGTTAGCCGGCCGGAAAAATACGGATTTGATCACCATCTTTGAAGGCGTGGGCAGTGAAGCAGCGGGCAAAATGTCGGGAAGTCAGTTGGAAGATCTTGCCAATACTGCGTGCCGGACCTGCGGCAGTTGCGCGGGAATGTTTACGGCGAATTCTATGAATTGTCTCGCGGAAGTGATCGGTCTGGCGCAGCCCGGTAACGGCACCATCCCCGCCGCCGCTTGGGTGGACCGCGAAAAAATGACCTGGACGATCAATCCCGAACGGATCAGGTTAGTCGAGCGCGCGGCGGACACGCTTGAGTATGTTCTTAAAAATAATATCCGTCCGCTCGACATCGTGACGCATCAAGCGATCGATAACGCGTTCATCCTCGATCTTGCCATGGGCGGTTCGAGCAACACAGTGCTTCATACGCTCGCGCTTGCCTGCGAAGCCGGGATCACTTACCCGCTTCAGAGGATCAATCAGCTCGCCAAACTGACGCCGACTTTCTGCAAAGTTTCTCCGTCAAGGCCGGATGTTCACATTGAAGACGTCGACCGAGTCGGCGGGATCGCCGCGATCCTTAAAGCGGTCGCGCAGGATGGAAGGGCACCGCTTAAGTTGAACTTGAAAACGTGCACCGGGACCTTGAAAGATAGGGTCGAAAAAGCCCCTAATGCGGATGGCGATGTGATCCGCGCAGGCGGAAAAGTTTTTTCCAAAGAGGGCGGTCTCGCCATTCTTTACGGGAATATCGCTCCGGAAGGTGCGGTGGTTAAAACAGCCGGCGTGGAAAAAGATATGATGCAATTTACCGGCCGCGCAAAATGTTATGATTCGCAGGAAAGCGCGCTTGAGGCGATCCTGAAGGGAAAAGTTGTCGACGGAGATGTCGTGGTGATTCGCTATGAAGGCCCCCGGGGCGGTCCGGGGATGCAGGAAATGCTTTCACCGACCTCGGCTTTGAAAGGCCGCGGGATCAAAGCGGCGCTTATCACAGACGGCCGTTTCTCCGGCGGTACGCGCGGGCTTTGCATCGGGCATATTTCGCCCGAGGCGGCGGCGGGCGGTCCGATCGCGATCATCAAAAACGGCGACAGGATCAATATTGACGCCGTCAAGCGTACGCTTGATATCGAGCTTCCGGCCAAAGAGATCAAAAAACGGTTATCCCAATTGAAACCATTTGTTCCAAAAGTTACGGGCGGATGGCTCGGCCGTTATGCCCGCCATGTTCTAAGCGCTCATACGGGCGCCGTGATGGACAATGTCCTTCCAACTTCAAAGAAAAAGAAAGGAAAATAAAAATGATCAGCAAAAAGATGACAGCAGCTTTGAACGATCAACTTAATTTTGAGTTCCATTCGGCCTATCTTTATCTCGGGATGGCCGCTTACGCTTCTTCGCTCGGGTTAAACGGTTTCGCCGGCTGGTTTAAAACCCAGGCCAAAGAAGAAATGGAGCACGGGATGAAGTTCTATCACTACATCCAGGAGCAAGGCGGGGAAGTGGCGCTGGAAGATGTCGCGGCACCAGGAGTAAAATTCATTTCTGCGGCCGGACTTTTTGAGCAATCATTGACCCATGAGAAAAAAGTTACGCAACGGATCGCAAACCTCATGGCTGCCGCTAAAAAGGAAGACGATTATGCGACCGAGTCCTTCCTTTTGTGGTTTTTGAATGAGCAGGTCGAGGAAGAGGCGCAGCTTGCGGATATTCTTCAAAAACTTGCGATTGGCGGCAAAACGGGCAATTCGCTCCTCATTCTCGATGGCATTCTCGGTCAAAGGAAGTAAACAGGGTTTTCCATGAAAGCGATTCCTATAGCAAAAGATATCTGGTGGGTCGGCGCGATCGACTGGAACGCCAAGCATTTTCACGGGCACACCTTCACGACCAAACGCGGCACGACCTACAACGCCTATTTGATTATCGATGAAAAGATCACGTTGATCGATACGGCGTACGCGCCCTTTACGGAAGAAATGTTCGAACGCATTAAGACGGTCGTTCCGGTCGAAAAGATCGATACGATCATCGCTAATCACGTCGAGCCGGATCACTCCGGCGCGTTGCCCGCGCTCCTGAAGCTTTGCCCTAAAGCAAAAGTCTACGGCACCGCGCGTTGCGGGCAGGGGCTTTATCGTTACTACCACCAGAAGATTGATTTTCAAGAGGTTAAAACCGGCGACAGGCTAAGTCTCGGAAAACGGACGCTTCAATTCATCGAGATCCCCATGATCCACTGGCCGGATAGCATGATGACCTATCTTGTCGAAGACCAGATCCTTTTTTCCAACGACGCATTCGGACAGCATTACGCCACAAGTCAGCGTTTTGATGATGAAGTGCCGCAGGAAGCGCTGATGGAGGAAACCGCGAAATATTACGCGAATATCCTTTGGCCCTTCAGCCATCTTATCGCGCAACGGCTCGAAGAGATCGAAAAAATGAAGATCCCGATCAAGATGATCGCAACGGCGCACGGCTTAAGCTGGCGTAAGGACCCAGCGAAGATCATCGCGGCCTACAAACGCTGGTCGTCCAATGCGACGGAACCCAAGATCGTGGTGGTATATGAAACCATGTGGGGTTCCACGGCAAAAATGGCCGAAAAGATCGTCGAAGGGATCGCCGACGCCGGGGTTCCTTATGAGCTTTTTGATATCGCCGAATCGGACCGGACCGAGGCGATCACGGAAATGTTCGGCGCGAAGGGTTACATCGTGGGTTCCTCCAACCACGATAGCGGGATCCTTCCGAACATGACGGCTTTTATGGAATTTTTAAAAGGCCTCCACCCGAAGAACCGTATCGGTTGCGCTTTCGGTTCCTACGGCTGGTCGGGCGTGGCGATCCAGTCGCTTCAAAGCACGCTCGCGGCTTCGGGGGTTGAGATCGTCCAGCCGGCCCTTTCAGTTCAATACGCGCCCGATGAGACGCAGTTAAAACAATGTTACGAATACGGCAAAAAGTTCGCCGAGCTCGTGAAAAAAAACTAATATGGAAACTTTCGACGCCTTAAGTAAACGCGCCAGCGTTCGCGATTACATGAACCAGCCGGTTTCCAAGGAGATGCTCGAGAAGCTTGTCGATGCCGGCCGGCGCGCGCCAAGCGCCCGGGCCGTGGAACCCTGGGAGTTTATCGTGCTCACGGATCGCGCCATGCTTGAGAAGCTTGCTAAGACCATCAGCACGGGCGTTTTTCTTCGGCAGGCGGCCGCTTGCATCGTGGTGTTCTGTCAGGACACCAAATATTATCTCGAGGACGGTTCGGCGGCTACGGAGAATATCCTGCTTGCTGCGACGGATCTGGGGCTGGCTGCTTGCTGGATCGCGGGCGATAAAAAAGAGTACTGCGGGGAAGTCTCAAAACTTCTCGGTGTCCCGGAGGCCTTGAGGCTTATCAGCTTGATCTCGGTCGGGTGGCCGGTCCGGGAGCCCAAACAACGGAAACGGCGGTCCCTTTCCGAAGTCATCCACTGGGAAAAATTCTGATCCCCTCAAAAGTCTCCCCCTCCATAAAGATAATGCGGAACTTGCCAAAATCGGTTATAGTAAGCCGCTTTTTAGGGAAAGACCCGCCCCGTTTCTGAAGAGGGGATGGGGTTTATGATCAACCACAGAAGGAGCTTCGAGAAGCATGGCAAAAGGCAAAGTCAAATGGTTCAATAATCAAAAAGGTTATGGATTCATCACGCCGGAAAATGGCAGTGATGTGTTTGTCCATCACACCGCCATCCAGGGCGAAGGCTATAAATCTCTGGAAGAAGGTCAGGCCGTGGAGTTCGAGATCACCAAAGGTCCCAAGGGTGATCAAGCGGTCAACGTCGTCAAGCTTTAAGCAGTCACAAGACACCAAGGCCCGGTTTAAAAGCCGGGCCTTAGTTTTATCGAGAAGGGGATAGTCCCTTTAAAAGATTCAAGAGGGGCTGTCCCCTTCGGAGTTTTTATGTCCTCACAAAAAAGACGCAAAGATGTCCGTAATGTCGCGATCGTCGCACACGTCGATCACGGGAAGACCACGCTGGTCGACGCCCTTCTCAAGCAAAGCGGCGCCTACAAGTTCGAGGCCGGGGAATCCACCATCATGGATTCCAACGACCTGGAGCGCGAGCGCGGGATCACGATCTTTTCTAAGAACGCCTCGTTCCGTTACAAGGACGTTCAGTTCAATATTGTTGACACGCCCGGCCACGCAGATTTCGGCAGCGAGGTGGAGCGCATCCTTAAAATGGTCGACGGGGTTCTGCTACTCGTGGACGCCTTTGACGGCCCGATGCCTCAGACAAAATTCGTTTTGCGTAAATCCCTCGAGCTTCACCTGAAACCGATCCTTGTCATTAATAAGGTCGATCGCCCGAATTGCCGGCCGCATGAAGTGATGGATATGACCTTTGATCTTTTTTGCGAGCTGAACGCGACGGAAGAACAGCTCGATTTTCCCGTAGTTTACGCTTCGGGCCGCGAAGGGTGGGCCGCGCTCGCGCTGGAAGACGAGCATAAGGATATGACGCCGCTTCTTGAAACGATCCTTCACCGCGTCCTGCCGCCGATCGCGGATCCCGAGCAGCCGTTCCAGATGCTTGTGACCATGCTTGATCACGATAACTATGTCGGCTGCATCGCGATCGGCCGCATCGTTCACGGCCAGATCCGTTATGGCGATCCCATGGTCGTCATCAAACACAGCGGCGAAATCGTCCGCGGCAAAGTGACCAAGATCCTGAAATATCAAGGGCTTCAGCGGGTCGAGGTCCAGGAGGCGATGGCCGGGGATATTATTTCGATCAGCGGGGTCGATGATGTTAAGGTGGGCGAAACGCTTGCTTCTCCCGAAAAACCGGAGGCGCTCCCGACTTTGAAGATCGATGAGCCTACGATCTCTATGAATTTCTCCCACAACACGAGCCCGCTGGCCGGCAAAGACGGCGGCCGGTTCCTCACGTCCCGCCATATCCGCGAACGGTTGGCCCATGAAGCCATGATGAATGTCGGGATCAAGGTCGAAGAAGTAGAGGGCGGCGAGCGTTTCAAGGTTTCGGGGCGCGGCGAACTGCATCTTGCGATCCTGATCGAGACCATGCGCCGCGAGGGCTATGAGCTTGAGGTTTCTCCGCCCAAAGTGATCTTCAAGACGATCGAAGGCGAGACTTATGAACCGGTCGAGGAAGTGACGGTCGAGGTGGATCCTGTTTACCAGGGGTCCGTGATCGAATCGCTCGGCAAACGGCGGGCGGAAATGAAACATATGAATATGAGCGCGGTGGGCGGCACGGTCCGCATGGAATTCCACGTCGCGTCCCGGGCGCTCTTGGGGTTTCGAAATGAATTTATGGTCATGACGCGCGGAACGGGTATCATGTATCAGAATTTCTTTGAATATCAGCCGTTCAAGGGCGAGATGCCGGAGCGTCAATCGGGCGTTTTGATCTCCCAACTGGACGGCAAAGCGGTAGCTTACGCGCTTTGGGGGCTTCAGGAGCGCGGCGAGATCTTCGTGCAACCCGGCAGCATTCTCTATGAAGGGATGATCGTCGGCGTGAACAATAAAGGCCACGATCTTGTCGTGAACGCGATCCGCGAAAAGAAGCAGACCAATATGCGTTCTTCCGGAGCCGATGAGGCGATCCAGCTGGTCCCGCCGAGGGAAATGACGCTTGAGTTCGCCCTGGAGTTCATCGAAGAGGACGAACTGGTCGAGATCACGCCGAAGAACATCCGGCTTCGAAAAAGATACTTAACAGAAAATGAACGGCGGGCTATGGCGCGTGTTGCCGCCGGCAAACGTCTCGGCTCTTCTTGATCCAAAACAGGAAAGGAAAATTTATGAAAAAATGGCCCCTGTTTTTTTGCATGTTACTTCTCGCCGGATGCGCCCGGACTTCTACTGTTGCGCCGCCGGTTTCGGAATGCCTTCATTGCGGGGAGGCGGTTGCTTCAGGCGCTTCGGTAGCTACGGCCTCCGTAACGGCCCCGGCTCAATCCACTACCGCTTCAATTTCAACTCTCGAAACCAGAAAGGACGAAACGATCATGAAGATCAAAATCGAAACCACCATGGGCGACATCTACGCCGACCTTTACAAGGACGAAGCGCCGAAGACCGTTGAAAATTTTGCGACGCTCGCCAAAAAAGGTTTTTATGATGGCATCATCTTTCACCGCGTGATCCCGGATTTCATGATCCAGACCGGCGATCCGACCGGGACCGGGATGGGCGGACCGGGATATAAGTTCAACGATGAGTTCTCTAAGAAATTGCGCCATGATAAACCCGGCGTGCTTTCCATGGCGAATTCCGGCCCGAACACGAACGGAAGCCAGTTTTTTATTACCGACGCGCCGACGCCTTGGCTTGATGACCGCCACTCCGTTTTCGGCCAGGTGACGCAAGGGATGGATGTGGTCGAGAAGATCGCCCATGCTCCGCGCGATCGCCAGGACAAACCGGTCCAGAAGATCGCCATGACCAAGGTCACGATCCTTGAGGATTAGTTTCGGTAGTTTTTAAACTATGACCGTTTCCGGAGAAAAAAACTGGGATGTCGTGATCGTGGGAGCCGGTCCGTCCGGTTTTATGGCCGCGATCACCTGCGCTCGGGAAGGGGTGCGGGTATTGCTTCTCGATGCTAAGGAGACGATCGGGGCCAAGATCCTTATCTCGGGAGGCGGCCGCTGCAATATTTCAAGCCTGAAAGCTGAAGAAAAGGACTATCGGACAGGTGCGCCGCGGACCGTCCGGAACATCCTCCGCGCTTTTCCCTCTAACAGGACCCTCGATTTTTTTAAAGAACTCGGCGTTGACATGGTCCTTGAAGAAAAGACCAAATACTTTCCCAAGGCGCAATCCGCCAAATTTGTGCTGCAGGCGCTGGTCCGGGCCGCCGAAGACGCGGGCGTTGTGGTCGCAAAAGGAAAAAGGGTCCGGACGGTTTCTTTCCGTGACGGTCGATTTCAAATTACCGGCAGCGATTTTACGTATGCCGCCCAAGCGGTCGTGATCGCGACGGGAGGCCTTTCTTACCCGGAAACAGGAAGCGATGGGTCCGGTTACGCGTTGGCAAGTTCATTCGGGCATTCGATCGTTCCGACCGCGCCGGCCTTAGCGCCCCTCATGACCAACGACTCCGACTGGACAGGTCTTGCCGGCATCACGCTTCCGGTCAAACTTTCGATCGTTACGAACGGAAAGAGCGTGGCCCAAAGTCACGGCCCTTTGCTTCTGACGCACACCGGATTCAGCGGGCCCGCCGTTCTCGATATTAGCGGCTCATGGATGCGATGCGAAGAAGAAGATAAAAAACTGATCGGGGATTTCCTGCCCGATCTCGGGGAAGCGGCCCTTTGGGCCTCGCTTGAAAAAAACGCCGCAGAGCATTCAAGCCGGACATGGAAACGCGTCCTAGCCCTTTATTTGCCCGAGCGTTTAGCCGAGGTTCTTTTGAAGAAAAGCGGCATCGACCCTAAAGCCCGTTTTGATCAGATCCCCAAAAAAGAAAAAAACGCGTTTTTCCGCTCCCTTTTCCACTGGCCGCTTCCGGTTGCCGGCGCTTTTGGCTACGAAAAAGCCGAAGTCACCTCCGGCGGCGTGGACCTAAACGAAGTTGACGCCAAAACCCTCGAATCCAAACGGTGCCCCGGTCTTTTCTTTGCCGGGGAGATCCTTGATGTGGATGGGCGGATCGGCGGATTTAATTTTCAGTGGGCATGGGCAAGCGGGGCCGTCGCCGGTAGATCGATCGCGGCGAAGTTTCGACCCCGCCTTTAAGCGGGAGCCGTTTTAGCCGTTAAAGAATACAAAATCCGTAGCCAGCGGCCGTTTTTATGAGTAGATTACGCAATGTCGTCCGGGGGTCTCGCTTCCGCGTTAACATTGAATAATGAGGTTTTCATGAAAAAAATTCTTTTATCCTCTTGCGCTGTTTTTTTTCTTTTTACTTCCGTTTACGCCGATGAAGAACTTCCGCCTCTTCCGAAAGGCCCGCTCATTTTAACGAGCGCGACGCCCGCGATGCAGTCTCCCGATTACTGGATCCGGCGCATCCCCGGGGCAGAAAAACCCGTTAAGACCATGGATCAGATCAAGCATTTCAACGACGAGATCAAGAGCATGGTTCCCGAAAATATTGACGTGCTGAAACTTGACAAAACGCGGCCTGGCAAGGCAGTGGCGGATCAGCTCCAGCTCGAATACAGCACGCTTAAGAACCGGAAACTTTTCGACGCCCAGGACAAAGTGGTCCCCAAAAGTTTTTTTGAGGACAATATCAAGCCGCTCGTGCAGATCGATCAGGTCCCCTCCAAGATCAAAGTAAAATGGGGCGTCGCCACTCGCGCGACATCGGTGCGGGCGCTTCCCACGATGTTCAAGATGATCGAAGGGCAGGGGGATTATGAGTTCGATCAGTTGCAATTCACGCTGATCAAACTTTGGACGCCAGTCGCTATTTATCACACCTCCAGCGACGGTAAATGGTTCTATGTTCAGGCGCCGTATGTCCGGGGATGGGTCAAGGCAAAAGATATTGCGATCTTCGAGGGGCGCGACGAGCTCAAGACCCGCTTGAAAACAGGGAGCTCTCTTGTCGTAACAGGCGAAAGCGTTCGTGTTTTCAGCGACGAAGGATTGAAGGAAGTCTACCAGCGGCCTACCATGGGGACCGTGATCCCGATGGCTTCTTCCAAAACTTCCGAAGGGCCATATCCGGTCTGGATGCCTTATCGCAAAGAGGGCGGCAATGTCGGTCTCAAGAAATGTTTCATTAGCCGGAAAAGCGATGTGACCAAGGGATTTCCCGTTTACAGTCAGGCGAATGTGATCCGCCAGGCCTTCAAATTGTTGGGCGCGCGATACGGCTGGGGCGGGATGTATAACGGACGGGATTGTTCCGGGTTCGCGCATGATGTTTTTTTAAGTTTCGGGATCGATCTGCCGCGGGACTCGAAACAGCAGGCCATGGTCGGGACCCAGCTGGGTTACTTTGAACCTTTTCAGAACGAAGCCGAGAAAAAAGCGGTTTTAAGGTCCGCCCGGCCGGGGATCACGCTCATGAAAATGCCGCATCACCAGATGATCTATCTGGGAACAGTGAACGGCCAATTCTATACGATCCACTCTACGTGGGCGGAGCGCATTGGCGATGACCCGAAAAAAGATGAAAAGAACCGGATCAATCAGGTGGTGGTCTCCGATCTTGACCTGAACGGGAATTCCTATATCAGCTCGCTTTTTGACCGCATCGTTTCGATCAACGAGGTCGACTAGGATGTTCCGCCGATGCGGCGTTCTTTTTCTGGTCTTTTTTTTATCGTTTCCCTCGGTTTTTCTCGCCGCGCAACCCAAGAGCGTTTCGCCTAGAGATTTCTCGATCTCTCCCTCCGGGGAATGGGTCGAGCTGCCGGTCCCGCTTCAAAATGTGGTCGTTTCCTACGGGAAAAAGAACACCCTAGCCACTTTTCACGTGACCGAACGGGAACTGGATGAAAACAAGACCGTCGACCAATTACGATGGGAGGATCTTTTTAGCCCCGAGTTCGATTCGATCGATATCCGGGTCCAGAACATGGCGACCCTCGGCGGGCAAAAAGCCAAATTCTGCATGTATACCATCAAACCGGGGAAATTTAAGGACATGATGGAGGGGAAGATCTTCTCCAAATACCTCAACTATGTCACGATCCATAACGGAAAACTTTTTTCCGTGACTTTCCGCGATACGGAAGATAGTTTTCCGATGAACTACCCTTCCTTTCTTGCCGCGATCCGGACATTCCGCTTCGAGAAACCGGAGCCGGCGGGAACGGCCGGGAAAGTATGACATTTCTCGAATTTCTCGGAGCGATCCGCAAGCTCAAGCTCGATGAAGAGCGGGTCCAAACCGCGGATTACCTGGAAGTGGTCATCGCCCGGGATGTCCTTGCCGGCCTGACCGGCCTTTTAACCGCCCGTTTTGGTCCCGCGCTTAAACCCGAAGGGGAACTGCCGTCCGGCGAATCAAACCGCTTGGCCAAGCCCTACGGGGGGATCCGCAAGAACCAGACCATGTATTTCCGCCAGGACGGGGACCTTTTCGAGTATGTTTTTTTATGGCCCTGGGAGGGCGGAGCCAGGATCACCGTCAAGGTTATTCAGGCGCAGGCGAGCCACAAGTTCGGTTCCGGCTGGAAAGATCTTGTCGCGAGTATTTTCGGCGGAAATTCCTAGCATCTTCTAACTCATTATTTCCCAATAACTTAGAAAGGAATCGGATTATCAATTGAAACTGGACAAAATTAGTCTGGTTTGGTACAATTCCTTCTATAGGAAGGTGCGGATCATGAGATTCACGACAAAAACCGAATATGGCGTTATCTGTTTGGCGCATATGGCAAAAAAGGCCTGGCCGGATTCGATCACGGTCAAAGAGATCGCCGAACACGAGGGGTTTTCGACGGCTTTTACGGAAAAGATCCTCCAAGGTCTCCGCCGGGCGGGGATCGTTGTTTCCCAACAGGGTAATAAAGGAGGATGGATGCTCACGCGCCCTCCCGAGGACATTAATTTAAAAGAGATCGTGGAAGCCCTTGAAGGAAGCACGTTCGAGGTTTTTTGCGCGCCCAAACGGCGCAAAAATATCGTGTGCAAACATTTTTCTCTCTGCAAACTGAAGCCGATCTGGTATCAAACCCAAAAAACGCTCGACAATTTTTATGAAAAAATCACGCTTGAAATGATCGCCGAAAACATTATGGGTTCCGCGCCGGATCCGGTGATCGGGGCGGGAGGAAAGACATGACGAACGATCCCGAATCATTCCTCAAAAAAGAGTATCCCTATGGTTTCGTGACGCCGATCGAGTCGGATGCCGCGCCGCGGGGGTTGAACGAGGACACGATCCGCTTTATTTCGAAGAAAAAGCGGGAACCGGAGTTCATGCTGGCGTGGCGTCTCGCGGCCTACCGGCAGTGGCTAAAGATGAAAGAGCCCGCGTGGTCGAGCGTCCGGTATCCCAAGATCGATTATCAGGACATCATCTATTATTCCGCGCCCAAGCAAAAAAAGGACGGCCCCAAAAGTCTTGACGAGGTCGACAAGGAAATCCTTCGAACTTATGAAAAGCTCGGGATCCCGCTCGAAGAACAAAAGCGCCTCGCGGGCGTCGCGGTCGACGCGGTTTTTGACAGCGTGTCGGTGGCGACCACTTTCAAAGAGAAGCTCAAAGAATACGGCATCATCTTTTGTTCTTTCTCGGAAGCGGTCCGGGAACACCCCGACCTGATTCAAAAATACTTGGGCTCCGTTGTTCCGGTCAAAGACAATTTCTTTGCCGCGCTCAACTCCGCGGTCTTTAGCGACGGTTCCTTTTGTTATATCCCGAAAGGGGTCCGCTGCCCAATGGAGCTTTCGACCTACTTTCGCATCAACGCGATGGATACGGGTCAATTCGAAAGAACCTTGATCGTGGCTGATGAAGGAAGTTCCGTCAGTTATCTGGAGGGATGCACGGCGCCGATCCGCGATAAGAACCAGCTCCACGCCGCCGTGGTCGAACTGGTGGCGCATGAAAAGGCATCGATTAAATATTCCACGGTCCAGAACTGGTATGCCGGCGACAAAGAAGGCAAGGGCGGGATCTATAATTTTGTGACCAAACGCGGGCTTTGCCAGGGTGCGCATTCCAAAATCTCATGGACGCAGGTGGAAACGGGTTCCGCGATCACCTGGAAATATCCGAGTTGCATCCTGCAAGGGGATCATTCGGTGGGGGAATTTTATTCGGTAGCCGTAGTCAATAACCACCAGCAGGCGGATACGGGGACCAAAATGATCCATCTGGGCAAGCACACAAAAAGCACGATCATTTCCAAAGGGATCTCGGCCCGCTATGGAAAGAACACTTATCGCGGCCTGGTCAAGATGGTGCCGCGCGCCGAACACGCGCGCAACTACACGCAATGTGATTCACTTTTAATGGGGGACCGTTCAAGCGCGAACACTTTTCCGACCCTGGAAGTAGCTAACCGCACTTCGCGCGCCGAGCACGAAGCCACCACTTCCAAGATCAATGAAGACCAGCTTTTTTACTGCCGTCAGCGCGGGATGTCCGTTGAGAACGCCATCTCCATGATCGTGCACGGCTTTTGCAAAGAAGTTTTTAAAAATCTTCCGATGGAATTCGCCGTCGAGGCCCAGCGGCTGCTCGGCGTGAGTCTTGAAGGCAGTGTGGGATGAATCAGCATATCAGGAGGAATGAATGTTAGAGATCAAAGATTTGCATGTCAGCATCGGGGGGACGGAGATCCTCAAAGGCATCGACCTTAAAGTCGGGGCCGGGGAGGTGCACGCCATTATGGGGCCGAACGGCTCGGGAAAAAGCACGCTCACCCGAGTTCTAGCCGGCCATCCTTCATATATCGTGACAAAAGGAAGCGCAACCTATGAGGGAAAAGACCTTTTTCAAATGCCGGTGGAAGAACGGGCGCGTCAGGGGCTTTTTCTCGCGTTTCAGTATCCGATCGATATCCCCGGCGTCAATAACGCTTATTTCCTGAAAGCGGCCGTCAACGAGATGAGAAAGGCCAAAGGCCTTGAAGAGCTCGACGCGATGGAGTTCCTTGAGTTCCTGAAGGAAAAAATGAAGACCGTGGAGATGGATGAAAGTTTTCTGAATCGCCCGGTGAACGAAGGGTTCTCGGGCGGCGAGAAAAAGCGTAACGAGATTCTGCAGCTTGCGGCGCTTAGCCCTAAGCTCGCGATCCTCGACGAAACCGACTCCGGGCTTGATATCGATGCGCTCAAAACCGTTGCCGAAGGTGTGAACCGCCTTCGCAGTCCCAAAAGGTCATTTATCCTCGTGACGCATTACCAGCGTATGCTTAACTACATCACACCGGATCATGTTCATGTGCTGATGGGCGGAAAGATCGTTCTTTCCGGCGGCAAGGACCTCGCGTTCAAATTGGAAGAAAAAGGGTATGAATGGGTGAAACAAGACTGAAAACCGGAGACAAAAGACTTAAAATCTTTTGCTGTAGTCTCTAGTCTGTGGTCTTTGGTCTAGGATGATATTTATGGAACTAAAACAATTCCAAGAAGCATATGAGAGACTGAAGCGGGGCAGACGAGGTGAGCCTTCCTGGCTTCGGATCCTCCGTGACGGCGCGAAAGATTTTTTTCTCCGAAACGGTTTTCCGGCGTCGGACAATGATGCTTGGCGGCATACTGATCTCTCGGCTTTCCGGGAACTTCCGTTTACTCCGGGAGAGGATGCGGCTTTGATCTCTCCGGGCGAGCTCAAAGTTCTTCAGGACAAGGCCGGCAAGAACTTTATACTCGTCATGAACGGAAAACTGATGCGCGAATATTCCACGATCGAACCGGGCGTCGAGGTGATGGGTCTTGAAGAAGCGATCCGTGAGAAACCGGAACTGGTGGAGCCCCATTTGGGCCAGTGCGGGGCTTCCGGCGCTGAAGCGTTCAATGCGCTCAACACGGTTTTTTTCCGTTCCGGTCTTTTTTTCCACGTTCCCGAAGATATGACCGTAAAAGAACCGCTTCAGGTGGTTTTTCTTGCCGATCCGGCCAAAGAGCATGCGACGTTCTTTTTAAGGAACCTTGTCGTGATCGGGGAAGGCAGCAAGGCAGCGCTTGCGGAAACTTATCTTTCAGGGAACGGCCGGGGTTATTTCTCCAGTGCGGTCACGGAAGTTTTTTTGGGCAAGAACGCTATTTTGGACCATGTGAAGATCGCCAAAGAGAACGCGAAGGTTTTTCATTTCGCCTCCACGCGAACACTTTTGCGTCACGCCAGTTCTTTTTCATCTTTTACGCTTTTAACGGGCGGGCGTTTGGCGCGGAACGAATGTCATGCGGTCTTAGACGAAGAAGGCGCTGCCTGCGCGCTGAACGGTCTTTACCTAAGCGACGGGGATCAGCTGCTGGATCAGCAAACTTTTGTGGATCACAGGAAGCCGGCCGGAAAGAGCCATCAATTCTTCAAGGGGCTGATGGCGGGGAATTCCCGAGGTGTTTTTAACGGGAAAGTCGTGGTCCGGCAGGATGCTCAAAAGACCGACGCGCATCAAACCTATAAGGGGTTGCTTTTTTCCGATGCCGCCCAAGTGGATGCCCAGCCCCAGCTTGAGATCCTCGCCGACGACGTCCAGTGCAGTCACGGTGTCGCGATCGGCCAACTTGAAGAAGACGCGATCTTTTATCTGCGGTCGCGCGGGATCGGGGAAAAAGAAGCGGGCCGTATGCTGGCGCAAGGATTCGCTTTGGAGGTGATCGAGCGGTCGGGCGTCCAGCGCTATAAAGATGAATTGATCTCTCTTATTGATGAAAAGCTTTCCGAACAACTCGGAAACAGGAAGGGATAAGCCATGGACCTTGGAACGCCGTGGGATGTCGAAAAAATACGCGCTGATTTTCCGATTTTGAAAGAACAGGTTTACGGCAAACCGCTGGTCTATCTGGATAACGCGGCGACGACGCAGAAACCGCAGGCCGTCATCGACACGCTGACGCATTATTACGCGGCCGAGAACGCGAACATCCACCGGGGCATTTTTTGTTTGAGTGAACAGGCGACCAAGCGTTTCAAAAGCGCGCGCCATAAGATCCAGGAATTCATCGGCGCCGGCTCTGATAAAGAGATCATTTTTGTTCGCGGCGCGACGGAAGCCATCAATCTCGTTGCGCAATGTTACGGCCGCGCTTTTCTTAAAAAAGGCGATGAGGTCCTGATCACGCACATGGAGCACCACTCGAATATCGTGCCATGGCAGATCCTTGCCGGCGAGATCGGGATCAAGCTGAAAGTGGCGCCGATCAATGACCGGGGCGAGCTGATCCTCGAGGAATTTAAAGCACTTCTTACTTCCAAAGTTAAATTTGTTTCTGTTGTCCATGTATCCAATGCGCTGGGAACGATCAATCCCGTTAAGGAGGTCGTGCGTTTAGCCCATGAAAAAAACATTCCGGTGCTCATTGACGGCGCTCAGGCGGTAGCTCACACAAGCGTTTCGGTCAGAGAGCTCGATTGCGATTTTTATGTTTTTTCGGGACACAAGCTTTTCGGACCGACCGGGATCGGGGTTCTTTACGGGAAAAGGGAATTGCTTGAGAAAATGCCGCCTTATCAAGGCGGCGGCGATATGATCCGCTCGGTAACTTTCGAAAAGACCACTTACAATGAACTGCCGTATAAGTTTGAGGCCGGGACCCCACATATTGCGGGCGTGATCGGACTCGGCGCCGCGATCGATTACGTCCAATCCATCGGACTTTCAAGGATCGAGGCCTATGAGCAGCAGCTGCTTCAATACGGCACCCAAAAACTGCAGGAGATCCCGGGGCTCAGGATCATCGGGATAGCGCGGCAAAAATCGGCCATTCTTTCGTTCGTTCTGGGGGAAGCACACGCGCATGATATCGGAACGATCCTGGACCGGCAGGGGATCGCGATCCGCGCGGGACACCACTGCGCGATGCCTGTCATGCGGCGCTTCAATGTGCCGGCCACCACGCGGGCCTCGCTCGCTTTTTATAATACCCGCCAGGAGATCGACCGGTTGGCCGAAGCTCTGCGCGAAGTGACGGAGGTGTTCCGTTGAACGGGGATATTCGCGAACTTTACCAGCAGATGATCATCGATCACAACAAAAACCCGAAAAATTTCCGTCCAATGCCGGATGCCGGCCGCGTCGCGGAAGGTTACAACCCGCTTTGCGGCGACCATTTCAAAGTTTATCTCAAGCTGGAAGGCGACGTGATCCGGGATATCAGTTTTGACGGTTCCGGATGCGCGATCTCAAAATCTTCCGCGTCGATGATGACAGCGGCGCTTAAAGGAAAAACCCGCGAAGAAGCCCGGGCGCTTTTTGAAGAGGTCCGGAAAATGCTCTCCCGCGAGATCGGAAAACCCTTTGACGCGACTAAGGTCGGGAAATTAGCGATCTTGGCGGGCGTTTGTGAATTTCCGTCGCGCGTTAAATGCGCCTCACTTGCGTGGCATACCATGCTTGAAGCGCTGGAGCCGACGGGCAAACAGGTCTCAACCGAATAGTATGAGCCAAGCCGATCCGCAGACGCCGCTTGAAAAACAGATCTGGGACCAGCTGCGGCTTTGTTACGACTATGAGATCCCGGTCAACATCGTGGATCTCGGATTGATCTACGAAGTGAAGATCATGGCGCTTGGCCCGGAAGAACACGAAGTTCTTGTTCGGATGACATTCACAAGCCCCATGTGCCCGATGGGAGACCTTATCAAAAAAGATGTGGAACGCCGTGCGGAAGCTGTGCCCGGAGTTAAAAAGGTCTCGATCGAGATCGTCTGGGACCCGCCCTGGGACCAGACGCGGATGAGCGAAGCGGCGAAATTGCAGTTAGGGTTGCTTTAAAGGATCCTCGGCGCTTTTTCCCGGAAGATTCAGAAGGACAACCCCCCAAAGAAGCATCGATCCCCAGAGCGGCAAGCCCCATTCGCCGGCCTGCCAGAAGATCTTTCCGACGATAAAACAAAATGCGCAGAGCCACATGCTTATCCAGAGGGATCGGCGGCTCCAGGAGCGTCGCTCGCATTTTTCAGCCGTCATCAGCGCAGCCAAAAAGAGAAAATAAGCAACGGTGTAATGATGGATCTGCGTGACGGGCGAGGCGAAGAGCATGATCATAAGAAAAAGCGAAAATTCCGTCAAAGACCGGAGCGGATCTTTGGCGCGCGCAATATCATCCTTTTTTGTTTTCAAAAAAGGAAGCGCAAGAAGGATGAATCCGATCGCCGAAGTCATCATCTTAATGAAATGGTTCGGATAGCGGATAAAAGCTTCTTGAGAGCCCCAAGCAAGACGCGTGACGGTCGCATAAATCGATTGGTTGTCATCGGTAAACGGCGTAAAAAGCTCACCCCAAAGATAATGCTGCGGGGCGGCGCTGGTTTGCGAAAAAGACATAAGCTCCACCCATGTTTTCAGTAGAGCAAAATTCGTCTCAAAACCGATCACAAAGGAAGGAAAAACGAAAAAGAAAAAAACAAAACCGGCCGCCGCGCTTATCAGAATTTTCCATTCCCGTTTCATCAAAAAGAAGAAAGCAAGGAACGCCAGGGGACTGATCTTAAGCGTGACCGCCAAGGCGAGAAGGACCCCGGCCATGATCTTTTTTTGTTCGAAATAGGCATAAAAGATCCAGGCGGCAAAAAAAAGCGAAATAGTCCCCAGCTGGCCGCGCGTGAGCGTATTCAGTAACAGAGGAAGACAAAAAAGCATCGCAAGAACGATCTGCCACGGCTTCGGCTTTGCATTTTCCTTAAAACGGAGCGAGAGCATGATAGTGCCTGCCAGGCATGCCAGGGAAAGCAGGTAGGCCAGCGCTACATTAACGCCGAGCGGCCATTGGGAAATAGGGGCCAGAAGGATCGCGAGGATCGGAGGGTAGACATAGTGCCAATGCCGGATATTCTCGATCCCGTAAATATGATCCGCGCGCCCCTCGGCGACCATTTCTCCGGCGATCAAAAATACCGTCAGATCGGTGCGTTGCTTCGGGCTAATGGCGCCGCGGTAGAAGGTGGAAATGCCCACACCCAGCGCCAGACTGGCGACGAGCAAGATCCCGAGCCATTTGCGTCTTAGAAAAAAATCGATAGTTTTTTGAACAAGTTCCATAGAGGTGATTTGCTTGTTGAATCTTCTACACCAAACACGCTATAATCACAACTCATTTTTCAAATTTTCGCGTTATTTCCGGAGAGGGAAAACGGTTATTTATGTCTAAAGCTCAATCGCATCACAAGCGGCTTTATCAGTCCAAGATCATCCAGGAGGATATCGCCCAGCTTGCCAAAAACCTCAAGGATCAGTGGAGGCATTTCGAGGGAAAGGCCTTTCTGGTGACCGGCGCCGGAGGTTTTTTAGGCAACTACATCGTCCTTCTTCTTCGCTACCTCAATAAAGAAGTCCTTAAGCGGAAACTCTCGGCTGTCCTGCTTGACAATTTTATTACCGGCTATGAACAACAGATCTTCTCCGATGAGAATCTGACCTTCCAGAAACATAACGTTATCGAACCTTTCAAGACCGACAAAAAGATCGATTACCTGATCCATGCCGCGGGGATCGCCTCGCCGGTCTATTACACGAAATTCCCGGTCGAGACCATGGATGTCGGCACGATCGGCACAAGAAATATGCTCGAACTCGCCCGCGAAAAAAAGGTCAAAAGTTTTCTTTTTACAAGTTCCAGCGAAGTGTACGGCGATCCGGACAATAAACACGTTCCCACGATCGAGGAATACCGCGGGAATGTCTCGGTGACCGGCCCCCGCGCCTGTTACGACGAATCCAAACGGTTTGGCGAAACCATGTGCGAGACTTTTTGGAATGTCTACGGCGTTCCGGTCAAGATGGTGCGTCCTTTTAATGTCTACGGCCCCGGCATCCGCCCCGATGATTATCGCGTGCTGCCGAATTTCATCGAGCATGCGCTCCGCAAAGAACCGCTTCCGATCCACGGGGACGGGCGCAACACGCGGGCGTTCTGCTACATTAACGACGCGGTCGAAATGCTGTTTCGCGTCCTTTTTTCGGAAGCGAACGGCGAATCGTTTAATATCGGGAATCCCGAAAAAGAGATCTCGGTAGCCGAGCTCGCCGAGCATGTCGCGAAGGCCATGCCTTATCCGGTGAAGATCCTTCACATCGATCCGCCGCACGCGGTTTATTCCAAAAGCGATCCTAAGCGGCGTTGTCCGGATATCACTAAGATCAAAAAAGCCACAGGATTCAAACCTAAATATCCCCTCAAAGAGGGGCTTCGAAGGACCATCGCCTGGTTCCAAGAAGTTTAATCATCCAAGGAGAACGTCATCATGGAATTAGAAACAGTGAAGCACATCAAGCCTGCCTTCGTGGACGCGCGCGGGGAGATCATCAATGTTTTTGAGGGAACAACGGGACATGTCGCTTACATTACTTCCAAGAAGGGTTCCGTGCGGGCGAACCATTATCACAAAAAAGACGTCCAGTATATGTACCTCATCAGCGGCGCCTATGACAGTTATTGCTGTGAAGTGGCCAACCCTTCTAACAAACAGGTCCTTCATGTGAAGGCAGGGGATATCGTCAAAACGCCGCCGCTTGTGGCGCACGCGCAGAAATTCACCGAAGATTCCGTCTTTTTATCGCTCACAACCCGGGAGCGGGAAGAGGGAAAATACGAAGAAGATACGATCGCCTATCAGGTGGTCGAAGGATATCTGAATCCCGAACTCAAGGTGAAATAACCCGCTTGGTATTGTTATCCGCTTGAGGACACCGTGAAACGAACCGTCGTGATCACCGGAGCCAGTCGAGGGTTAGGACTTGCCTTAGCCAAGCAGTTCGTCGCTTTAGGCGATACGGTCTTCGGGATCAGCCGCACGCGTAAACACTGGCCCGCCGCGAAAAAAGCGGTTCCTTCAAACCGCTTTACGCTTCTATCCGGCGACCTTACCTCCGAACAAACCGTGAAAGCCCTGCTGGCGCGCATCCGGCGCAAGGCTGGGAGCATCGATATCCTGATCAACAATGCCGGTTATTCGGCCCCCTTGGCGTCCGTTGAAAAGGTCCCGCTTCAGGAATTCCGGGAATACTTCAAGCAAAACCTCGAGACAGCGTTCCTGATGTGTAAATACGCTATTCCGGAAATGAAAAAACAATCCTGGGCCCTTATCATCAACGTTTCCTCCATGGCCGGAGTGCGCGCGGTGCCGCGCCTTGCCGCTTATTCCGCGTCAAAATCCGGAGTGATCGCGCTGTCGCAGGCGGTCGCTAAAGAGAACGCGCAAACCGGCCTTCAGTGCATCACGGTGTGCCCCGGCGGGATGAACACGGAAATGCGCAAAAGCCTTTTCGGGGCCGAGGATGCGGCTCGCCAGCAAACTGCTGATTTTGTCGCCAATGTGATCGCTCGGATCACGGAGGGAAAGATCGAAGTTCTTTCCGGCGGGCATATCATTATCCGCCACAGCAAGATCACCGGAATTTTTCCTCCACCGGCGCCTTGAGACCATGACCCAAAATCTTTATCGCAGGAAAACCTGCCGCTATTGCGACGAACCGCTCGGGGAGCCCTTTCTTGACCTTGGCTCCCAGCCGCTTGCCAACAACCTGCCGCGCAAAGAAGATCGGGACAAACCGGAATTCCATTGCCCGCTTGCTGTCGTCAAATGCTCAAAATGCCATCTGGTCCAGCTGACCCATTCCGTTCCGGCTTCCTTGATGTTCGATGAATATCTCTATGTCAGCTCTACGACCCAGACTTTCCGGACGCATTTTGCCGGATACGCGGAGGATGTGAAGCGCCGCCTGGTTAAAAAAGAACGGTCGCTCGCGGTCGATATCGGCAGCAACGACGGCCTGCTTGTTTCCTGCTATCACAAAGCGGGCATGAACGGAGTGGGCGTCGAGCCCGCCAAGAATCTCGCGGCGGAAGCCAACCGGCAAGGCATCAAGACCTTGAACCGCTATTTTGACGCCGAAACGGTCCGCGAGATCATCAAAGATCACGGCAAGGCGGACGCCGTGAGCGCCAACAACGTCTTTGCCCATATCGACGACATCCAGTCCGTGGTCCGGAACGTCCGGGAACTTCTTGCCGATGACGGTTTTTTCGTGATCGAATTCGCGTATCTTGTGACGATGTTGGAGAAAATGTTCTTCGACATGATCTATCATGAACATGTCTGCTATATCGGAGTGACGGCGCTTAACTTTTTCACGGACCGGTTCGGAATGGAGATCTTTGATATTACCGAGGTTGGCACGCACGGCGGTTCTTTGCGCGTTTTTATCCAGAAAAAAGGAGGGCCCTGTTCCAGGACGCCGAACGTAGCGCGGCTCCTTCAAGAGGAAAAAGAAAAAGGATGCCTCCAGGAGCGGGTTTACCGGGATTTCGGGAATCGTGTTATGGATTTTAAGAAAAATCTCGGCGGGATGATCCAAAATATCAAAAAACAGGGAAAGACCCTCTCCGGCTACGGCGCTCCCGCCAAGGCCTCGACGATCGTTAATTTTTGCGGCTTGACCCCGAAGGAGATCGACTACATCGTGGACGACAATCCGCTCAAACAGGGCCGCCTCGTTCCGGGGAGCAAGATCCCGATCGTTCCAAGCGCCCACCTGAACGCCCACCCGACGGATTATGTCCTCATCTTCGCCTGGAATTTTGCCACCGAGATCATTTCCAAGATCAGCCCTCTCCGTAACCGGGGCGTCCAGTTTATCGTTCCGCTTCCGGAGCCCAAGACCGTTTAGAGATTTTTCCGTTCAAATTTTGCTGAAGAACTTTTCGGGAAAGGACGATAAGACTAGGGATGAAAAAACGCTCCCCGAAGCCACTCTGTCTTGCTAAAAGAAGCCCTCTTTCTTTCTGCCCGGGCGTTTCGCACGCCAAGTCTTTTCTTGATCTCAAATGCCGGAGTTTTCTTGAGCTTACGGGCGATATGGTCCAGCTTTTTGACCCGGACGGCCGTATCCTTGAGGTGAATTTTGCCTGGAAGGAAAGTCTTGAATATACCGATGAAGATCTGGCCCATCTTAACGCTTTGAAAATGATCCGCCCCGAAGACCAACAAGAAGCCAAGGAGGTTTTTCGGGTCGTTTCAAAGGACGGAAAGCCCAGGAGGTTCCGCGCGACGCTTTTCGCTAAAAACGGCATGGAGTTGGCGGTGGAAGGCATCGTGGGCCGTTTGCCGGTCGATAAAAAAAGCTTCGCGCTTTTTTCTATATTTCATGATGTGACCCTGCACCGGAATTACGAGCAGCTCAAAGATGAATTCGTTAGCACCATCTCCCACGAGCTCAGGACGCCGCTGACGGTCGTCCGGGAAGGGGCCTCTCAGATCCGGGATGAGCTTCTCGGGCCAGTCTCGACGGATCAAAAAGTCCTGCTCGATATGATCCTTCAGAATTCTGACCGCTTGGGGCGGATCATTGAAAAACTTTTGGACGTCTCAAGTCTTGAAGCCGGCAAGATCCACCTCCACAGGACGCGTTGCGATCTTGTGGGGATCGCGCATAGCGTCATCAGGAGCTTCAAGGACGCCGCGAAACAGAAAGGCCTTGAATTCCTGACAGAGTTTGCGCCCGAGAAGATCGAGCTTTATGTCGACCAGGAAAAGATCACCCAAGTTTTGACGAATTTGATCCATAACGCTTTAATTTTTACGGAGCAAGGCCACATCAAAGTCCATCTGCGCATCCGGGAAAGTTTTGTGGAATGCAAGGTTTCGGATACCGGCAAAGGTATATCCAAATCCGATTTGGCAAATGCGTTCCAGAAGTTCCGTCAGTTCAGCCGCGAAATAGGACCGGGGGACCGCGGGACCGGTCTCGGGCTCCCGATCTGCAAAAAACTGATCGAGCTTCATCACGGCCATATCAAGATCGAAAGCGCGGCGGGGAAGGGCACGACCGTTTCTTTTCTTTTGCCCCAGCACACGCACCGGGATTTCTTCAAGAGCGCGATCAGCCAGGCCATGACTCGTTGCGTTGAAGAACGTCATTCCCTTTCGGTGATTGTTTTCAATATCCTGGACTTCGAATTCTTAGAGGAAAAATTCGGCGCCAAACAAGTAGAGCGGGCCGTTTCGAAAATGGAGCAGATCATCGGCGCTTCGCTTCGTCGCGCCGCTGACATCACGGTCAAGAACTCCAAAGTGATCATGGTGCTTTTACCCGACACCGCTAAAGAAAAAGCCCTGGTCGTTCTGGGGCGGCTTTCTCAAGTCCTGGAAGATTATCTGACCAAAGAGAAAAAAACCGGTTCGGTCAAGATCCATAGCAGTGTGGTCTGTTTTCCCGATGAAGCGAAGAGTCTGGACGAGATTCTCGACAAGATCTATACGTAATCCGGCAGTGCGGAGTAATCATGAAAAAAATACTTGTGATCGATGATGAGCCACAGATCCTGTGGGTCGCCTCGACGCGTCTTCAGGCAAGCGGTTACGCCGTGAGCACGGCGCTTTCCGGCGAGCAAGGCCTTAAAAAAGCCCGCCAAGAGGTCCCGGACCTCGTTCTCCTGGACCATATTATGCCGGAAATGAACGGCGACGAAACCTTAGAGCAACTCAAAAAAGATCCGGCGACCAAAAATATCCCCGTGATCATTTTTACCGCGGACGAGCGGCGAGTCCATATGGGAGATTATTTGTCGCGCGGCGCGGCGGACTGTCTTTTTAAGCCCTTTACTCCCGATGAGCTTTTTTCCAAGATCCAACGGATCTTGGGAACAGAGCCCTGACGCCGGAAGTCCTCCCAAGAGACCATGACGCCCAAAGTCTGGTTCATCAAGAACATGACCCATGAGGCCGCGGGTCTTTTTTCTTTTTTTGCTGAGAAAACCGGTATTCCCTACGAGATCGCGGATCTCCACAAGGGCGATCCGTTCCCAAAGGTTGTCGCAGGACAAGCTATTGTTCTCTTGGGCGGCCCGGACAGCGCAAATGATCAGACGCCAAAGATCCTGGGCGAACTTGACGCGATCCGTGAATGTTTATATCAAAAGGTCCCGTGCCTCGGTATCTGCCTCGGGTTGCAGTTGCTTGTCAAGGCCGCTCAGGGGATTGTTCTGAAAAGCCCCGTCAAAGAGATCGGATTTCGCGATCCCCCGGGAGGGTGGTTTGAAGTGGAAAAAACGGCGGAGGGCCGGAGAGACCCGCTCTTGGAGGGGCTTCCGGACCGCTTTCGAGTGTTCCAGCTGCACGGGGAAACCGTGAATCTTAGTCCTTCCATGAAGCTTCTTGCGCGCGGCCGGTTCTGCGAAAACCAGATCGTCAGGATCCAAGAAAAAACTTACGGGATCCAGGGGCATGTGGAGCTCAGCGAAAAAATGTTCGAAGACTGGCTTGCCGAAGACGGGGATCTTCGCAAGATGAAGGCAGAAGCGTTGCGCGATGATTTTAAGGCGGCGCGCCGGGAGCTTGAAGAAAGCTCCGAGGCGATCTTCAGGAATTTTATGAGCATATCCGGGATTTTAAGGTAGAATCTGACCGCCCTATGAGGACCTCCGAATATTATAAAAAACAAAAACATACGATCTCTTTCGAGTTCTTTCCGCCCAAGACTCCGGAAGGAGAGGCGAAACTTTTCCAGATCGTCACGGACCTAAAAAAACTCGGCCCGTCCTTCGTGTCGGTGACCTATGGCGCGATGGGCAACACCCGGGCCAACACGCTCCGCATCGTCGAAGAGATCAAGCATAGGATCGGCCTCGAGGTCGCAGCGCACCTGACTTGCGTGGCGCACAGCCGCGGAGAGATCGAAGCGATCCTCGCGACGCTTCGCGAAAAGAAGATCGAAAATATCGTGGCGCTCCGGGGAGACCCGCCGCAGGGGGAGGCGCAATTTAATCCGCCGCCCGACGGTTTTCGTCATGCCTCCGAACTGGTCCGTTTTATCCGCAAGCATCCCATGCTCGGCAATGCCTTCGACCTGAACGTAGCCGGCTATCCCGAAGGCCATCCGGAGTGCCGGGATAAGAAAAAAGACCTCGAATATCTCAAGCTCAAGGTCGACGAAGGCGCTGACGCTGTTGTCACGCAGCTTTTTTTCAACAACCGCTATTATTTTGATTTTGTCGATCGTGCCCGCAAACTCGGCATCAAAGTTCCGATCGTGCCGGGGATCATGCCGGTCACACACGGTCCCCAGATCGAAAAGTTCTCCCGCATGTGCGGGGCCGAGATCCCTCGCGAGATTCGCGAAGCCATCAGCCGTTTCGGGGAAGACCAACAGGCGATCGTAAAATTCGGGATCGAGTACGCCACGCGGCAGTGCCGCGAATTACTTGCCGGCGGAGCTCCGGGGCTTCACTTCTATACTTTGAACCAATCACTTGCGACGCGGCAGATCTATGAAAATCTACATCTTGCGCGCGCGGCATGAATTTGTAGAATAAGCAAACCTTATGAAGCATTGGCATATCGGCGAGATTCTGATCCAAAAGAAGTTGATCGACTGGAAACAATTGGAAGAAGCGCTGGATGAGCAGAAACAAACCCGTGAATCCGTCGGCGAAGTGCTGGTACGAAAACAGTATATCCCGAAGTTCCTGCTTTTTAAGGCGCTGGCGGAGCGGCACGCGATGCCCTTTGTGGACCTGGCTTGCGTGTTCATTGACCCGCGCACGGTCGAAAGAGTGCCCCGCAGCGTGGCTGTGAAATACGGCTTCATGCCGATCGAGATGCGGGACGGGGCCATGGTGGTCGGTGTCGGGGATCCTCGCGCTGAACTACCTCATCAGGAAATCGCGGAAATGGCGAAGGTTTCGGGGATCAAGACCGTTCTATGCACCCCAGACGCGGTCAACACCGCGATCACCCAAAACTACGGCGACCGGACCGGCGGAACAGGAGTTTCAGCATGAAAAAAAAGAAATTCAGGATCGAAAAAGATTCTCTCGGGACCAAGCCGGTCCCTTCCCATGTCTATTACGGCATCGAGACCCTAAGGGCGGTCGAGAATTTTCCGATCTCCGGTATGCGTTTTCATCCCGAATTTATCAAGGCCTTGGCCATGATCAAAAAAGCGTGCGCAATGGCGAACCGCTCGCTCGGCCGCTTGGACGCCCGGCGCGCGAACGCGGTCATTCGCGCTTGCCAGGAAGTGATCTCGGGGAAGCATCACGGCGAGTTCGTGACTGATGTCCTCCAATCCGGCGCGGGGGTATCGGCGCACATGAACGCAAATGAAGTGATCGCGAACCGCGCTCTGGAGCTTTTGGGGAAAAGACGCGGCGATCACGCCTTTCTGCACTCCCACGACCACGTCAACATGGGGCAATCCACGAATGATGTGATCCCGACGGCGCTTCGGATCGCGGCGCTCCGGCTTTCAAAAGAATTTTGCACCGCATCTAAAGAACTCGAAGCCGCGCTCATGAAAAAATCCCGACAATTCCGCCGTGTCGTCAAAGCCGGACGGACGCACCTTCAGGACGCGGCCCCGGTTACGCTGGGGCAGGAATTTTCGGGTTGGGCGACACAGCTTCAAAAAGGCAGGGAACGGGTCACATTGATGGCGCGCGGTCTTTATGAGCTTGGGATCGGCGGTTCCGCGGTCGGTACGGGGCTGAACACCTCGCTTCGTTATCGTAAAGCCGTTATCAAGCATTTAAAACAAATAACCCAATTTCCGGTCAAAGCGTCCCGCGACCTTTTTGCGGTCATGCAAAACGACGCCGATTTTGCCGCCATATCGGGAACGCTACGCGATTATGCGCTCTCATTGATCCAGATCGCCAACGATCTCCGGCTCTTAAGCTCCGGGCCGAACACCGGTTTCGGCGAGATCCGCCTGCCGGCCCTTCAGCCGGGCTCTTCGATCATGCCGGGGAAGGTCAATCCGGTCATCCCGGAGATGACCGCCCAGGTCGGCTATCAGGTGATCGGCAACGATGCCGCGATCGCTTTCGCGGCGGCCGGCGGGGAATGTGAACTTAATGTGATGCGTCCCGTGATCGTCCATAACCTCTTGCAATCCTTCGAGATCCTCAAGAATGCCGTCAAAGTCCTGAAAACCCGCTGTATCGCCGGGATCCAGGCAAATCCGGAAAAATGCCGGTATTATGCCGAGAACAGTTTTGGGATCGCGGCCGCGCTAAACCCCCATATCGGATACTCCAAAGCCGCCGAATGTGTCAAAGAGGCCGTTCGCACGAGGCGGACCTTGCGGGAAGTGGTTCTCGCCAAAGGGTTTCTGAGCGAAAAAGAGCTTGCCAGGATCCTTTCTCCGGAGAATTTGACCCGGCCTCCGAAATAGTCTTCAGCCCTCAGATTTCAGCCATCAACAAAGTCTTTTTTAGCCGTTGGCCGACGGCTGATAGCTGACAGCTGAGAACTGAAAAAAACTTGTTACCAAAAGTTTTTTTGCTATAATGTCGCGCCAACTTTAGCACCGTTCTCCTTTATTTATAAGGGTTAACGGTCCCAATACCGATCAATCGAAGCGAAGCGGAGATTGGGGCCGTCCAAATTACCGTTTTGGAAAAGAAGTAAAAAATTTGGACGGTGCAATACTGCGAACCCATAAAAATAAACGGGAACGCAGTAATGAGGCCCCAAGCACTTGGAGTTCTTCAAGACGCTTTAAGTCCTCGTTGTTTTGCTGCAGTTGGAAAGTGACGGACCCTCCGAGCTAAGGGAAAGGGAGGGTGACAATACTGATCCCTCCGGAATGGTCCGGTGCTCTGGTGCGCTAAATCCGTCGCGCTTCAAAATAATCCTAGGGAGGAAGTTCAATCTTGTCTCAGATCACGATTAAACAACTACTGGAAGCCGGTGTCCATTTCGGCCACCAAACGCAACGCTGGAACCCCAAAATGAAAAAATACATTTTCGGGGAACGCAACGGTATTTATATCATCAACCTCGAGCTGACCCTCACATGCCTTGAAAAAGCGCTCGAATTTCTCAAGCAAACCGCTCTGGAAGGAAAGGACGTGCTCTTTGTCGGGACCAAAAAACAGGCGCAGGTCCCGCTTAAAGAAGCCGCCGAATCCTGCGGGATGCCCTTTGTGAATCAGCGCTGGCTCGGAGGCATGCTCACCAATTTTGAAACGATCCGCAAATCCATCAAGAAACTCGAATCGATCGACAAGATGGAGCAGGACGGAAGCTTCCAATTCATCACCAAAAAAGAGGCGGGTTCGCTTAAAAAAGAGCGGGAAAAACTCATCAAGAACCTTCTCGGTGTTCGCGAAATGAGGAGACTTCCCGGCGCGGTTTTCGTGATCGACGCCGAGCTTGAGAAGATCGCCGTCGCGGAAGCGAAAAAGCTCGGGATCCCGGTCGTGGCCGTTCTTGATACGAACGGCGATCCGGACCGCATCGATTATCCTTTGCCGGGCAATGACGATGCGATCAAGGCCATCAAGCTTTTCTGTGAAGCCGTTTCGGGCGCCGTTGCGGAAGGGCGCAGGGGGTTTCAGAAGATCGCGAAGGATAAGGAAGAGGCGCTTCAAGCCGAAGCCGCTGCCGAAGAATCCTCCGCTGAAGGGGAAGAAGTCGTCCTCGACGAGGAAGCGATCGAAGAAAAACTCGATCCTAAGGTCCTCGCCGAAGTCGTTGTGGTCGACGAAACAAAACCCAAGGCCAAAAAGCCCGCCCGGAAAAAAGACGGCGACGCTTGATTTTCAAAGTCATCGATAAAGGATCAATCCTATGGCAACGAAAGAAGTAAAGTTTAGCAGTTCGGACCTGACCAAGCTCCGGGAATTGACCGGGGCGGGGATGATGGATTGCAAGAACGCCCTTGTGGAGGCCGGCGGCGACCTGAAAGGCGCCCAGGATGTGATCCGCAAAAAGGGCCTTGATATCGCGAAGAAAAAATCCACCCGTGAAGCCCGCGAAGGGCAGATCACCTCCTATATCCACGCGGGCGGCAAGCTCGGCGTCCTGCTCGAGGTCAATTGCGAGACGGACTTTGTGGCGAAAAATGAACAATTCCAGTCGTTTATCCGGGACATCGCCATGCAGATCGCGGCGGCCCACCCGTTGTATGTCGGCGCGAATGACATTCCCGCAGCCGAACTCGCGAAGGAAAAAGAGGTTTTCTTAGAGCAAGTCAAAGACAAGCCCGAAGCGGTCCGCAACAAGGTGATCGAAGGCAAGCTCGCAAAGCGTTACGAGGAGATCTGCCTTCTCAACCAAAAATTCATCAAGGACGACAGCCGGACCGTGCAGGACCTTTTGACCGAATTTATCGCCAAGATCGGCGAGAACATTATCATCCGCCGTTTCACGCGTTTTGAAGTCGGTGGCAACTAAGCAGCCCGCAGCTTTCAGGTATCAGCCGTCAGTTCTTAACTGATCGCTGATAGCGGATGGCTGAGAACTGAGATATGAAAAAACTCATCTACAAACGCATCGTGCTCAAGCTTTCCGGCGAAGCCCTCGAAGGTGATCGCGGTTTCGGGATCGCCCCTCACATCGTCTCTTCCATCGCCCAGCAGATCAAGGAAGTCCGCGGCCTGGGCGTCGATGTCGTTTGCATTATCGGAGGCGGCAATTTTTTCCGGGGTGTTGAAGGTGAGAAGAACGGGATCGACCGGGCGACCGCCGATTATATCGGGATGCTCGCGACGGTCATGAACGGGCTTGTGATGTCCGACGCGCTTGAAAAAGTCGGTGTTCAAACCCGCGTTCAATCGGCCCTTGAGATCAAAGCCCTTTGCGAACCCTATATCCGCCGGCGGGCCATGCGCCACCTCCAAAAAGGCCGCGTCGTGATCTTTGCGGCCGGTACCGGCAACCCTTTTTTTACGACCGACACTGCCGCCGCGCTCCGGGCCGTGGAAATGGACGCGGATGTGATCTTGAAAGCCACCAAGGTGGACGGCGTTTACGATAAGGACCCGGTAAGGCATAAGGACGCCAAGAAATTCACCCGCTTGAGTTATTTGAATGTGATCAAAAAACAGCTTCGCGTGATGGACACGACCGCTACGTCGCTATGTATGGAGAACCAGCTGCCGATCGTGGTGTTCAATCTGAATCAGCCCGGTAATATCCGCCGCGTGGTCCTGGGGGAGAAGATTGGAACTGTAGTTTCATAACAAGGTTGTCAAGGAAGAGGAGTCATTATGAACGATATTACTGACGTGAAACGCCTTACCGAAGAAACAAGGAAAAAAATGACCAAGGGCCTGGAATCGACCAAAAAGGAATTCCAGAATATCCGCACCGGCCGCGCGTCCATTGCCTTGGTCGAAGGGATCCAGGTCAATTATTACAATACCCCGACGCCGATCAAGAATCTCGGCACGATCTCAACGCCCGACGCGAAGACCATCCAGATCCAGCCTTGGGATGTGACCGCCGTCGCGGAGATCGAGAAAGCCATTCTCAAATCCGATCTCGGACTGACGCCGGTCAACGACGGGAAGATCCTCCGGATCCAGATCCCGGCGCTGACAGAAGAGCGGCGCAACGAATTAACGAAGGTTGTCCGCAAGACCGCCGAAGAAGGCCGTATTTCGATCCGCAACGCGCGCCACGAAGCGATCGAGCAGGTCAAAAAACTCGAAAAAGGCAAAACGATCCCCGAGGATATTTCCCACGGGGCGCAGAAAGAGATCCAGAAGATCACGGATCAATTCATTGCCCAGATCGAAGAAGCCCTGAAGCACAAAGAGACCGAGATCCACTCCATATAACAGAAGTAAGGGACTCGTTCCTCGGGACTAGGGACTCGATAAAACGAGGAACCCTAACGAGTCCCGAGGGGCAAGTCCCGAGTCCCCAGATTTTAGTTTTTACGGGCCCGTAGCTCAGCTGGTAGAGCACCGCCCTTTTAAGGCGGGTGTCGATGGTTCGAATCCATCCGGGCTCACACTTATTCTCTATTAAGTTTTTATTTGAAAATGAGTGTTGTCCTGGCTTTTCAATAAAGAGTAAATAAAAGCCAGGGCACAAAAACCCAAAGCCAAACGAAATGGTTTTGGGTTTTTGTGTTTTAGGGTGGATGTAGCCGTGCGGAGCTGACTATGAGCTCCGACGGCGTCGTCCATGCTTATAGGGAGCAGGGGCGAATCCCTGCCGGCAATTCTTCGATTTATTCCTGTCCCGGGCTAGCCAAGCCGGAAATTCTCGATCACGCGCGTGATAAGAGGATGGGGAACTTTCCTTACACGGTTGATAAGATAGATCGTGTCGTTGATCTTGAGTTTCGACCGGTCTTTTAAAATAGCAAGATTTTTTCGTTCGGGGCAGTTCAATACGGCGTAGGAATTGAGAAGCCCCACGCCTTTTCCCATCGCGACCAGCATCCTGCCGAGTTCCAAGTCCTGGATCTCGGCGATAATTTTTGGTTTTATTTTATGGGTATGAATATAGTTCTGCATCGCATGATAGGTCCGGTCGGGCGCGGTCGGCAATATCAGGGGAGCCCCATTCAAGTCTTTCGGGATATTTTTGAATTGCTTTGCCATATCTTTGTTGACACAAAAGACCATCGGGATCGTCCCTGCCAAATGATTTTGAATCCCTTGTTCGAACGGGGTTTCATAAGAAAAATCATTAATAACAAGATCAAGTTTATGGACCATGAGATCTTCGATCATATTGTCGATCTTGTCCTGACGCAGGATCAGATTTGCCGTCGGCTTACAACGATAAATAAACTGCACAAGGGCCTCAACGATCGCCTTGGGAACCGCGCTTGAAGCGCCCAGCTGGATCCTGAGGTCTTCGGTATGCTTGCGGTTAACAACGGTATTCGCAAGTTCCTGTCCCAGATCAAAAATAGCTTTCGCATAATTAAAGATCATCAGACCTTCTTCAGTGAGCATCATATTCCCGGGGTCGCGATTAAAAAGTTTCAGCCCCCAATAGTTTTCGAATTGTTTTAGCTGGGAGCTTAAAGCGGGCTGGGAAACGTGCAGGGCTCGAGCCGCTTTAGAGACAGAGCGTTCTTTTGCGACAACGTAGAAGTAATAGAGGTGGTGATAGTTAAAGGGAAGCATAATATAAATATATCACAGAGATAAGTATTATATATTTTTATTATGATGAAGTCTAAGGCATACTCAAACTCGAAGGGCCGTTCATTGAAGAAGGGGGGCCGAACCATGTTGAAAGCGTTAGACGAAAGACTGAAGCGTCTGTCGAAAGATCCCAACGATGATTTTCATTCCCGGGTTCGGGCTCGTATCGGGAAAAAGGCCACGCGTCTTTTTGAACAGCGGCTGAAAAATTTGATCTGTTTGATGCCGCAACTATTGTTCCGGGGCTTAGAGCATTGCCGGCGTGACGAGATTCCCGCCGAAATCAAAAGATCGATCGGGTTTGCATTAACTTATCTGTATCATCCGGACGATTTTCTTCCGGAGAAAAATAATGAGTTTTTTGGTTATTTGGATGACGCTTATTGCATCGCCCTTGTTTATGAAAAGGTCCTCAAAACGCTCAGAAAAGCACGCCTGAAATTATCACCCGCTGACGAGGATTTTTTAAAGCAATTTTCACTAATGAAAAAAAGTATCCGAATCGTGATTCCGGATGAGGGGAAAGCCATTGGAGAAATGGTCGGCGGGATGTTCAAGGGAGACCATAGCTCGTTTCATGCGATTTTCCGATAAGCCCGTGCCGGCCAAATCACTTCGAGGTGTGTTCATGGAAGAGAGAAAAATATACGTTACCCAGAGCGACGCAAAACGGCTTCGCCAACTGATCCAAGACTACAAAGTCGGCGGCGATCATGAAAGGATCTGCTTGAAACTCTTGGCTGAAGAGCTGCTTCGGGCGGAGATTGTAGATCCTCAGAAAATTCCCCGAGACGTGGTAACCATGAATTCCCTTGTCAAATTCAAGGATATGAACAGCGGAGAAATCTATGTCTATAGCATCGTTTATCCTGCGGCGGCAGATTTCGAAAAAGGGAAAATTTCCATTCTCGCTCCGATCGGAATGGCTCTTTTGGGCTATCGCGTCGGCGATCTTGTAGAATGGCCAGTTCCGGCGGGTATGAGACGGCTCAAGGTCGAGGAAGTGTTGTTTCAGCCGGAAGCCGCGGGGCAGTATGAGCTTTAAGATATTCCTCAAACCATAAAACCATTTTAAGTCAATAAGCGGAGGGCGATCATGATGGAATTCAGTCAAAAAGTGCTCTGTATCGGTTTTGGCTCTGTCGGGAGATGTGCGCTGCCCGTGTTGCTGGAGCACATCCGCGTTCCGTATAAAAACATTACCGTTCTTGATTTTGCGGATAAGCGCAAGGAGCTTTCGCCGTGGATCAAAAAAGGCGTTCAGTATGCCCAGGAAAGGGTGAGCCCGGTCAATGTCGCAAGAACCCTTTCTAAGTATGTTTCTTCCGGAGGGATGATCATCGACCTGTCCTGGAACATCGACTCATTGGATATGTTGAGCTGGTGTCACGATAACAAGGTTTTCTATGTGAATACCTCGGTTGAGGAATGGGATCCTTACGCCAATATCGAGAAAAAAACGCCCTTTGAAAAGTCGCTTTATTTTAAACAAATGGAAATCCGAAAAATGATCGCCAAATGGGAAGACGGTCACACTACCGCCGTTCTGGACCACGGCGCGAACCCGGGGCTTATTTCTCATTTCACAAAGCAGGGCCTTCTGGACATTGCAGAAAAGGCGGTCCATGACAAGACGACGCGCAAAAGCGACCGCAAGGCTCTTGAACACTTGATCCGTGAAGAGGCGTTCGCGGAACTGTCCATGAAGCTCGGCGTTAAAACGATCCATGTGAGCGAGCGCGATACCCAGATCACGGATCAGCCGAAAGAAGTCGAAGAATTTGTTGGGACCTGGTCCATTGAAGGTTTGCGGGAAGAGGCCGTGGCTCCCTGCGAAATGGGATGGGGAACTCACGAAAAGGGGCTTCCTTCCTTGGCGGCAGTGCCGGAGTCCGGCCCCAAAAACCAGATTTTCTTGTCTCAGATGGGCATGAACACGTGGATCCGGTCTTGGGTTCCTAATTATGAGATCGTCGGGATGGCGATCCGCCACGCGGAAGCGTTCTCGATTTCCGAGAATCTTACGGTATGGCGTAGCACAAAGGCCGTATATCGTCCCACGGTCCATTATGTCTACATGCCGTGCAATGAAACGCTCGATTCGCTTCATGAGCTTCGTTGCCGCAATTATGAGCTCCAACCCCGATGCCGGATCATGTCCGACGAGATCATCAAGGGAAAAGATATTTTAGGCGCGCTGATTATGGGGCATAAGTATAATTCTTGGTGGACAGGCAGTATTCTGGACATCCGGGAGGCGCGCAAGTTGGTACCGCACCAGAATGCAACTACGATCCAAGTGGCGATCGGGGTGGTGGCGGCAGCGATGTGGATGATCAAAAATCCAAAAAAGGGCGTCTGTTTGCCGGATGATCTCCCTCATCGCGAAATTCTTTCTGTTGCAAAACCTTACTTGGGCACGTTTGTTTCGGAGCCCTATGATTGGACGCCGTTTAAGAACTACCAGGTTTTTTTCCCCGAAAATCCCAATTTACGTTTGGATAAGAAAAACCCCTGGAGCTTCCGGAATTTTCTGTTTAAAGATTGAATCCCGTTGATCGGGGGAGGGTCGTGATGAGCCAACAAAAGGGAAAAACAAGGGCCGGCGCAAAAGGGCTTATCCCGGAGACCTATTGCAAGAAGCAGGTATCCAAAAGCGATCTGGACCGTTTAACGGAAGCGATCAGGATTGCCCGCGAGATCGGCGACGGAAAGGGCATCGTCTTGGGGAGACTCTTAAAAGCGTTGCGGGATGCCGAGATCATGCCTTCCTCTAAAATGCCAAAAAATATCGTTACAATGAATTCCGCGGGGAAGATACTCTGGCTTGACACGCAAGAGGTCCGGTTGTTCTGGTTGGGTTTTCCGGAAGCTCTCAACCATGATGGGAACAAAGTGTCGATTTTTTCATCGCTGGGGATCGCGCTGCTAGGCGCTCGGGTGGGAGAAGATGCCGCCCAGGAAGTTCCGACAGGGCATCGGCTGTTTAAAGTGATAAAACTGCTCTATCAGCCGGAAGCAAAAAAAGATTACCATCTTTGAGCTTTGTTGTTTTTTCTCAGATTGCGACATAATGTTGCGCCCCACGAGGTGATTTTCCGCCCTTTGGGACCAGATATTTCTGATTCTATTCAGTAATATGATCTTGCAGAAATATCACCCCCAAAAGTCCGAACAAAACAGACATGTTTTCGGATTGTTTCACAATATGGACACGCCTGGGCAATGGGGGAGGTCGGATGTGTCGGAATCTATGAACCGGCCTGCATATGAATGTTAATATACATGTCATATGCTACAGTCTTGGGGTTTTGTGCTAATTGGGGATTCGAACGGGAGCACTGCTCAAAAATATGACCCAATGTCATGTCTTGAGCACGGGTGGCCGCCCCAATTTGCAATAAAGATTTTAATGAGTATTGGGACTGCACTGATTTCCAGTTAAAATACATAGAAAATCAGGCGACCGGATCCCGCAGGGCGTAGGCGCTCGAATCCCTGCCGGCCGGCAGGCATCCAGGTTCATACTTTCTCATTTTTTGCCGCCTATTGTTCCCCAAAGCTTCTTTTAAAGTTCGAGACAAAAGTATTATTTATTCCTTTCCGCTGTTAGAATGGTGATCGTGGGGAGGAGGTTGCTCATGAGCGACGCACCCAAGGTCCTGGCATTCGCGGGCAGTACCCGTCAAAAGTCCTTTAATAAGAAATTGGTAAAAATTGCCGCCGCTGGCGCTCAAGCCGCCGGAGCGGTAGTGACTTTTCTTGATCTTCGCGATCTTCCGCTTCCGCAGTACGATCAAGACCTCGAAGATAAAGAAGGTCTTCCTTCCAATGCGCGAAAACTTAAAGACCTCATGCTGGCCCATGATGGATTTCTCGTCGCCGCTCCCGAATATAATAGTTCGATCTCGGGGGTGTTGAAAAACGCGATCGATTGGGCCTCTCGTCCGGTTCCCAAAGAAAGCCCTCTAGCTTGTTTTGTGGGGAAGGTCGCCGCGATCATGAGCGCCTCACCGGGCGCCTTAGGAGGTTTGCGCGGCCTTGTGGCCGTCCGTTCCATTTTTGAAAATCTAGGCACACTGGTTCTTCCCGATCAGATCGCCATTATCAAGGCAGGCGAAGCTTTCAATGAGAAGGGTCTTTTGGCAGATCTTAAAATGGAAAGTTCCGTCAAAAAACTTGGCGCGAACTTGACCCACACGCTAGTAAAATTACGCACATAACCAGGCAGTTTTTTTGGAGAACGAATTATGGCGGTGTTTGATGCCCGGGTATCTGAAATCATTCCGAGGACCTGCTGTGTAACGAGTTTTCGTTTCGTGGCGGACAGGATTTTACCTTTCCAGGCAGGACAGTTCCTGCAGTTGACACTTAAGGTCCATGGGCAGGATCAATCGAAATATTTCTCGCTTTCGAACTCACCTGCCGAAAAGAATTATATCGAATTCACCAAAAAAATGACGGGGAGCGAATTTTCAAAATCCCTGGCAGAATTAAAACCGGGGGACCCGGTCAAGATCAAGATGCCCTTGGGCGTTTTTGTTCTGGACAAAGCGGCTCCCAAGCATGCTTTCTTATCGGGAGGGATCGGGATCACGCCTATCCGCAGTATGCTGAAAGATGCTTTTGATAGTCGATTGCCGGTCGATATGGTGCTTTTTTACAGCAACCGGACGCCGGAGGATATTGTTTTCAGAGAAGAGCTGGAAACGATGGCAAAAAGCCATCAAAATCTGAAGATCGTTTTTTCCTTGGATACACCAGGCGCATGCCCGTCCGGGTGGAAGGGGAGGTGCGGTTTTATCAATGCGGCTATGGTCAAAGAAGAGCTGCCGGACTATGCGGAACGGATCTTTTATGTTTGCGGCCCGCCTGCCATGGTCAAGACTATGGTCGATCTTCTTCAAACCCAATTGCAGATCCCGGATTCACACATCAAACATGAAAATTTTGCCGGCTACTAAGAAGACAATCCGGTCTTCCTATTCGACGGGTGCGAAGTCGCTTTTGGCAGCGCCGCATTCCGGACACGTCCAGGATGCCGGGAGATTTTCAAATGCGGTGCCGGGATTGATTCCATGATCGGGATCTCCTTTGGCGGGATCGTAAATATAATCGCAGATCAGGCACTTATACTTTTTCATAGAAGACCCATCCTTACTCGCGTTAAGTCCGCGTCTTTTTAATAGTTTTAAACCGTGATTCAACACACCTTCTTCTTCCGGATTCAGGGGATGCTGTTTAAATTTTGAGCCACATTTTTCCCAAGATCCTGACATACCTTCAGGACTTCCGGCGTCGGGGCACACAGGGCCTCGACGTAGGGTTCGACAAACTGCCACGAACCTTTTTTAGCGAAGTCTCGAAGCGCCAGGAGCGCAGTATTTGCCCAACTGTAAGATCCTATGAGCCCCAGCAAATGATTTTCAACATGGTCATTTTCCAGAAAATTCATCAGAAGCTCCATCGTGGGGAATAATCTCATGTTGTAGGTGCAGGCCGCAAGCACAAGCGCGCGGAATCGCCAAATATCACTCAAGATGAAAGAAAGATGGGTGCGGGAGACGTCGTGAAGCCGGATCTCCTTCACGCCATTCTCGGCAAGGCCGCGGGCCACGGCTTCGGCCATTTTTTTTGTGTTCTCATACATGGACGCATAAACAATGACCGCGCCTTTTTCGGTTTCTTGGCGGCTCCACCTTCCGTAAAGGTCCCGGATGAATTTCGGGTCCTTGCGGTAGACCGGTCCGTGGGCGGGGGCGATGGCGTTGGTCTCAAGTTTTTCGATCTTGGATAAGGCTTTCTGGAACGGAACGCTATATTTCGCGAGGACGTTCGCAAAATAGCGTCGCGTTTCCTCGGCAAAAAAGCCAAGATCGACCTCATCGTCAAAAATGCCATTTTCCAAGGTTCCAAAACCACCGAACACATCCCCGGAAAAAAGCGTCTTGGAGGTTTGATCATAGGTCATCATGGTTTCCGGCCAGTGGACCATGGGCGTGACGAAGAATTCGAGGGTGTGTTTTCCCAAAGAGAGCGTCTCCCGGTCTTTGATCAAGAGGGTCTTGACCGGGAACCGGTAGAATTCCTTGAGCAAACGAAGTGTTTTTTCATTGCCCACAACACAAAGATCCGGATACTGGCTCAAGAGGGAATCGATCGCTCCCGAATGGTCCGGTTCAATATGGTTGATGATCAGATAGTCGATCTTTTGCCCGTTCCCCAAAAGGGCGCGAAGATCCGTCGCAAATTCACCCGAATAGTTCTTTTTGACCGCATCAACAAGCGCCGTTTTTGCATCACGGACCAGATAGGCATTGTAAGAGATCCCGTGAGGAAGCGGCCAGAGGGCCTCAAACAGATCGGTCTTATGATCATTGACGCCCACCCAGAAGATATCTTCAATAACGGGGACCGCCATATTTTTAGATCCCGAGGTTGCAATGTTGATTTAAAAAGGTATGATGCTGCTGGCATTCTACATGCTTCATTTTCAGAAATAAAGCAAAGAAGGTGCCGATGGCTCTTGCGCACAGCTTTAAAAATGAAGTCTCGATCGTGCTTGCGGGTGAAGCGGGTCAGGGCATTCAAACCATTGAAACGATCCTGACGCAGATCCTGAAACGGGCCGGTTTCCATGTTTTTGGCACCAAAGAATATATGTCCCGCGTTCGCGGAGGCTCGAATTCCACCGAGATCCGTGTTGCCGCCTCACCGGTTCCCGCGTTTATCGACCGCATCGATCTTTGCGTGCCCCTGGACCCTAAAGCGCTTGCTCATCTCGAGCATCGCCTGACCGAACAGACACTGATCGTCGGAGAAGCTCAGGCGCTGCAATCTTCCCGGGAGATCCTGGATATTCCGCTTACGAAACTCGCCACAACCATCGGTGATCCGATCTTTGCAAATACGATCGCCGCCGGATTTCTTGCGGGCCTTTTTAATGTCGAGTCCGGTCCCGTTCTTGAGGCGATCACAAAGATATTTGCAAAAAAAGGAGAAGAGATCCTTGGGAAAAACCGTCAAGCGGCGCTGGAAGGGATCCGTCTCGCGCAAGAAGCCTGCACCGCACACTCCATTCATCTCGAAATAAAAAAATGCCCCTCCGTGGCCGGGCAGGTCATCATACAAGGATACGAAGCGATCGCCTTGGGGGCCGCGGCCGGGGGTTGCCGTTTTCTTGCATCTTATCCGATGTCGCCGTCTACGGGAGTGTTGACTTTTCTAGCGCAACACGCGGCCCAGCTCGGGATCGTCGTGGAACAAGCTGAAGATGAGATCGCGGCCATAAATATGGGTCTGGGCAGTTGGTATGCCGGAGGCCGCGCGATGGTGACAACTTCGGGCGGCGGGTTTGCGCTTATGGCGGAGGGCCTGAGTCTTGCCGGCGCCATTGAGTCTCCCATGGTCATTCATCTGGCGCAGAGACCCGGGCCGGCGACGGGTTTACCGACGCGGACCGAGCAAGGAGACCTTGAGCTCGCGCTCTATGCCGGACACGGCGAATTTCCGAGAATTATTCTCGCCCCCGGGACGTTGCAGGACGCCTTTCTTTGCGCTTCCAGGGCCTTTTTTCTTGCAGATAAATACCAGGTCCCCGTTTTTATTTTAACTGATCAATGTCTGATGGATTCTTATTATAACGTCAAGGAATTTCCCGAAGTTCCGAAGGAAGCGCCCTCCTTTGTCGCAAAAACAAATTTAGATTATGCGCGGTATCGTTTAACAGAAGGCGGGATCTCACCCCGCGGCATCCCCGGCTTTGGGGAAGGGATCGTTTGCGTGGATAGCGATGAACACGATGAGGGGGGATATATCACCGAAGATGCCAATGTGCGCGCGGCGATGGTCGATAAGAGACTTAAAAAACAAAAGATCCTTCCCGAGGATTCCATGGCGCCTGAATTTTACGGCACCGGAGGGTATCAAAAGCTGGTCCTGGGTTGGGGATCCAATTTTCACGCGATCCGCGAAGCGCTTTGCCGGAAAGGTGAAAAGGACACGGCCTTTCTTTATTTTAAACAGGTGTATCCGCTCCCTGAAAAGATTTTAGAATATCTGCGAAAGGCAAAAGAAGTGATTTGTGTGGAAAATAACGCGACCGGGCAATTCGCAAGACTCATCCGGCGCGAAACGGGATTTGAAGTACACCGTAAGATCTTAAAATATAACGGCCTTCCTTTTTCGGTCGAAGAGCTGGCCCAAAAGATCTGATCAGGATAGAAAATGGGCAAAACGGTTTTTGATCTGGAAAAATGCGATATCGCCTGGTGCCCGGGTTGCGGGAATTATGGCATCCTAAACCTTGTAAAAGAGGTTGTGTCCGAATTGGCGCTTGACCCGCAAAAGCTGGTGTTTGTTTCAGGCATCGGGCAGGCGGCGAAACTCCCTCAGTACCTGAAATGCCATTATTACAACGGTCTCCATGGCCGGGCACTTTCGCCGGCAGTGGCGATCAAAATGACTAATCCCGAACTTACCGTGATCGTGACAAGCGGGGACGGAGATATGTATGGCGAGGGAGGGAACCACTTTCTTCACACGATCCGGCGTAATCCTAATATCACGAATCTTGTTCATAATAATATGGTTTACGGTCTGACCAAAGGACAAGCCTCTCCCACGAGCGAAAAAGGATTTAAAACGCCGGTCCAGGTGGACGGCGTCATTCTTGAACCATTCAATCCTCTGGCCGTCGCGATCGCGCTCGACGCTTCTTTTGTGGCGCGGGTTTTTATCGGATTCCGGGAACATGCCAAAGAGATCATCAAAAAAGCCATTCTTCACAAAGGGTATGCATTGGTGGATATTTTTCAACCCTGCGTGACATTCAACAAGATCAATACGTACCAATGGTTCCGGGAAAACACCTACCTTTTGGATGATTCCCATGACCCGAGGGACAGAACCCGGGCATTCCAGAAGGCGATTGAGAATAAAAAAATGCCTCTGGGAATCTTTTTTGTGAATGAAAAAGCCGTTTTCGAAGAACAACTCGCAGCTTACAAGCAAGACCGAACGCCCGTCTGTCAAAGGGCCTTCCAACCCGAGCCGATCGAAGCGATCATCAAAAAACTCAAGGAGTGAACCATGAATATATTTGACCAAGCAATGGAAATAGAAACAAAAGGGGAGGCTCTTTACCGGCAATTCGCATTAGAGGCGCCCAATAAGGGCATGAGGAACATTTTTACCTGGCTGGCAGACAGGGAGCGGGAACATTATGGGATCTTCAGGGAAATGAAAACTGGAAAATCCGTTGAACTCACGAAAAACACGATCTTGCGCGATGTGAGGGATATTTTTGAGGAGTGGTTGGAAAAAACCCCCTGCATCGAACCCACGACGGCCCAAGTGGTTTTATACCGGAAGGCCCTTGAGGTTGAAAAGAAAAGTGTTTCAGTCTATGAAGCTTATGCGGCAACGGCGGCTCCTTCGTTAAAAAAAATATTTCTCAGGATCGCCGCCGAAGAGAAAGGGCATCGACGCATTATGGAAAATATCATCGAGCTTGTGACCAAACCCGATGTCTGGGCGGAGAATGCGGAATTTTCACATCTGGATGAAAATTATTACTTGTAAAAATATTTTTAGGGAATTTGCGACTCAATATTAAAAAAGGAGAATTGGAATGGACAAAATAAAAAAAGAATTAATCATGATGCTCAACCAGGCCTTGGAACTGGAGCACGCTGCAAGAATCCAGTATCTTGCCCATGCGGAGATGATCCAAGGGCTCGACGCGGAGCCCGTCATCGAACGGCTGAAAGAGATCGCCTCGGATGAGCAGAAACACGAGGGGATTTTCCGCGAGCTTATCGGTAATTATCTTGGCGGAGCGCCTTCCATGGGCCTCGCGGAAACCCACAGCGCCCAGAAAACCTCTAAGATTCTTGAGGTAAACCTCAAAGGCGAAAAGGACGCGATCGATTTTTATAAACAGATTTACCGGAAGGTCGTGGCGAATAAAGAGGCCCTTCCGTACGAATTTGAAACTTTGGAGCATCAAATTCGCCATGTGATCATCGATGAACAGGAACATGTGACCGAACTGTGTTTACTCCTTGGCCGATAAACCATCGTCGAGAAAAATGCTTCGGGCAAAAACGGTCGTGAGAAAGGGAACGTCTCATTAGAAGAATATTTTTAACCTTCGGAGCGATCGCGCTTATTTTTCTTATGACAAATTTCGCTTTTTGCGCATCGAAACAACGTGAAAAAGCCACATGGGCCGGCGGCTGTTTTTGGTGCGTCGAATGCGCTTTTCGAAAACTTCCCGGTGTTTTGGAAGTCACTTCCGGCTATATGGGCGGAACCGGGGAGAAGCCGACTTATGAAGACTATGCCCAAAAAGGCTATATTGAAGTTGTCGAGACCACCTATGATCCGGCCAGGATCACTTATCCGGAACTTCTAGACGTTTTCTGGAAACAGATCGATCCGACGGATGCCGGCGGGCAATTTGCGGATCGGGGGCCGCAATACCGGACCGTTATTTTTTATCACAATGAAGAGCAAAAACATCTCGCCGAGCAATCCAAGGCCAGAATGGATGCGTCCGGCGTCTATCCCCAACCTATCGTTACGGGTATCATGAAGGCCTCAAAATTTTACCAGGCTGAAAAATATCACCAGAATTTCTGCGGACTCAACCCTGCGCAGTACGCATCCTACCGGAAAGGTTCCGGGCGCGATGCTTACCTTGCAAAAATATGGGGCGATACAGCAAATGAGATAGATGCTCCCGCGAAGGGACATTTCTATAAAAAAATATCCGAGCAAGAGTTGAAAAAAAGGCTGACCCCCCTGCAATGCGACGTGACCCAAAAAGGGGCTACGGAAAAGCCGTTCGATAATCCGTACTGGAATAATCACCGTGAAGGTATCTACGTCGATATCGTTTCGGGCGAACCCCTGTTCAGCTCTTCCGATAAGTTTGATTCAGGGACCGGATGGCCAAGTTTTACCAAGCCTCTCGAACCGGCGAATATAGTTGAAAAAGAGGACCAGAGCCTTTCATCCCCCCGGGTGGAAGTTCGAAGCAAGCACGCGGACTCTCATTTGGGGCATGTGTTTTCCGATGGTCCTCAGCCGACGGGACTTCGTTTTTGCATTAACTCCGCCGCGCTTCGTTTTATTCCCAAACAGGATCTGGAAAAAGAGGGCTATGGCGAATATCGAAAACTTTTTTATGAAAAAGGCACCGATGCCGCCTCAGCGGCGAACATGGAGCAAAAATAAAATGAATATCCCGGAACTATTTCAAGAGGTGATTCAGAAAGAGTCGGACGGCGTATGGCGCGCAAAGAATTTTATCGGCGGTCGATGGCTGTCTTCAGCTTCCGGCGGCGAACTTCTGGTCACCAGCCCTGTGGACGGGCATCTTTTGGCCAGAGCGGCAAAAACATCCGAAAAAGAAGTGTCCCTCGCAATCGCTGCCGCAGACGAGGCGCGGTACCTTATCCGGGAGATCGCGGCGATCGAACGGATCGCTCTCTTTGAACGCGCCCAATCCCTCTTGGAAGAGCATCAAGATTTCTTTGAATATCTTTTGCTCTGGGAAGCCGGTAAGCCAAAACGTGAGGCAGCGGGAGAAGTTGAAGCGACGAAAGAGCGTCTTCGGATGACCATGCAAGAGGCGAAAAATATCGCCGGAGAATATATTCCGGGAGATTGGTCGCATGATACGATGGGAAAGATCGGCATTGTGGTACAGGAGCCCGTCGGGGTTGTGGCCGCCATTACTTCTTTTAATTATCCTTTGTATATTCCGGCCGCAAAGATCGTTCCGGCGCTTTTGGCCGGCAATTCCGTAGTCGCTAAGCCGGCCAGCGCGGCGCCTCTCACACTTCTTTGTTTCGCCCGGCTTCTCGAAAAGGCAGGGTTTCCTTCAGGTACTCTCAATGTCGTCATCGGTTCAACACAAGTCGGGGACGCGCTTGTTTCCGATTCCAGAGTGCGTGTGGTTAGTTTTACGGGTTCGACGGAGGTGGGCCAACATATCGCCAAAATCGCGGGGATCAAAAAACTTCATCTGGAACTCGGGGGGAAAGGCGTGGCCATCGTCGCGGAAGATGGCGATCTGGAGCTTGCCGCGAAAAAATGCGTCGAGGGATCTTTAAAAAATTCCGGACAACGATGCGACGCGATTAGTTCGGTTCTCGTGATGGAGAAGGTGGCGGAGGAACTTGTACGCCGGATTAAAACGGAGATCGCACATTGGCGGGGAGGGGACCCGCAAGAACCGGATACCAAAGTGGGGCCGCTTATTAACGAGAACGCGGCAATCCGCGTAAAGGAATTGATCGAGGACGCAGTCCGGAAAGGCGCAAAAATCCTCTGGGGCGGGAATCGCCGGGGCGCCTATATGGAGCCGACACTTTTGGATAAAATTCCTGCCGATGCGAGGATCGTCGAAGAAGAAACTTTCGGGCCGGTCGTTTCCGTGGTCCGTGTTAAAGATGAAGAGGAGGCGCTCAGGATCGCCGCCCGTCCGCGCTATGGGCTGGACTCGTGCATCTTTACGAATCATTATTACCGGATGTGGAAACTTGCCAAAGGCCTCGAGGTAGGAGGCGTTACGATCAATGACCTACCTCGCCATGGGGTGGGATATTTCCCCTTCGGTGGGGTGCGCAATTCCGGGATTGGCCGGGAAGGTGTGGGATACAGCATTCAGGAAATGACACAATATAAGACCATCGTTTTTAATTTGGAACCGGCCGGTTTAGGAAAAAAACACTTACCGGCAGAATAATAGGCATAAAAGACTTCCTGCGGCGCTTCGGCACGGCAGCGCGTTATCCTCAGGAAGTCGTCCTCCCCCCCCCTCCGGTGGCCTCAATTTCAGTTTCGTTCCAAACGGTTCTAAAAAGATATCAAAAAAAATGCTGTAACTCCTTTATTTTCAATCCTTAAGAAATCCATCCTCATTTGACAAACCTCGAAATCAGCGGCTATACTTTCAAAAGATTATAAATCTTGAAAATAAGTTCTTAAAGGACCGTTCATTTTCAAGGTTATTTCCCAATACCAATGGAACCAAAAAGATAAAAAAACATGACAGTTTCTAACACCAGATCCTGCCTGCTTAGGGGAATTTCTTTATTCGTGGCCGTCGCATTCACGGTAACCACGATCACGATCGATCCGTCCGGCGCCTTTGCCTATGAGGATGCTTTTCAATTCCTAAGCAAGCGCGGGACACAAAATGAGTTTCAGACCCATCTTTCGGCGTTGCCCGCCGAACTGGGTTTGGTGACCCGTTCCTGGGAGCCGGGCCGGGCGGTGGCCGGAAAACCGTTTGTGATCCAGATCCAGGACGCCCACTCCAATCCCGAAGCGGAACAGAATATTGCGGGTATTCTCCGTTACCTGGAAGAAAAATTCCCCGATCTGACCATCGGCCTTGAAGGGGCCAAAGGCCGTCTTCATCCCGAATATTTCGAATTTTTCTCTGAATTCCCCGAAGCGAACCGGGCCGTTGTTGACGATCTCCGCCAAAAAGGCGAATTGAACGGCGTGGAATTGTATCTTTGGGACAAGTTTCAGAACAGACCGGAGACTAGTGACCAGAGACTAGTGTCTGAAGTCTCAAGTCTCAAGTCTCAAGTCCGAGTGGAAGGCGTTGAAGACGCCGAACTCTACCGCGAGAACCTGAAGACCTTTCGCGATCTTTTATTCCGCCGCGACGAGATCGGGACGCTTCTGAATCCCCTGCGCGCTCAACTCGAAAAAGAATCTTCCAAGGCCCTGAATCCCGACCTGCGTGATTTTCTCAAGGAGCGGGAGCGTCGCAAAGAAGGTAAGTTCAATATGTCGCAGGCGTCGGGGGATCCGGATCTTGTCGCTTATATCCGCTATCTAAAGTCCCAGACCCTCAAAGTTCTTCAGATCGATCTGACCGACACGATCGAGCAATTGCGTTTTCCGAACCTGATCCGCGTTCTTCTGACCGAGGAGGCCCAAAAAGGTTTCGATCAGGAGGCCGCCAAAAGGGAATGGGCTGATGTTCTGGACGCCTTGCGGGTTTCCGCGAAAGAAAAGTCGGAGCTGAAATTCGTTAAAGCGCTCGAAACATACGGCCGCGAGCAGGGGCTTTTGCCGGAGGCGGAGGGGGAACAGTTCTCCTATCCGGTCGAGCGCGCCCTCTATCCCCGGAAACTTCTTGAAGGCCTGATGCTTTTTATCCAAAAACATCCGGTGGATCTTAAGGCATATTCTCATTTCATGAAAAGCTGGAAGGTCCTTGTCTTGCGTTCCGAAGTCGAGATCACGGGGCTTTTGGATGAAATGGCTTCTTTGGAGGAGAATATCCTGGAAAGATCGGCCAAGACGGACACGGAAAAACAATTCATCGAGCGTTTGAATGATCTCTCCCTCCTCACAAAACTTCTCCATCTTGAGTTGGCGCGTCCCGAATATGAACAAGCGCTTGACCGGCGCGGCGATCTGGAAGTTCTGGCGAAAAATATCCCGAATATAAAGCCTTTTATTGCGCAGGCCTATCAGTTCTACGCGACTTCGACTAAGCGTGATCGAGCCATGCTTGAAAACGCCTTGGCGTTTTCAACGGGGACTCATACCTCGCACCTCGGGACTCGTGAAACAAGAAACCAAAACGAGTCCCGAGTCCCGAGTCCCAAATCCCGGGTTATCGTGTTAGTGACCGGCGGCTTTCATACCGAAGGGCTCGAAAAGCTCCTCCAGGAAGAAGGGATCGGTTATGCGGTTGTGTCGCCCAGGATCCGTGGCGTCGATGGCGGGGAACGTTATCAAAAGGTCATGACGGGCGCAAATGCGGACCTTGGCCCTTATTTCAAAACCAAAAATCCTTTCAGCACCAAACAAGAAGCCATTCTGTTCAGGCAATTACTTGAGACCGCCGCTCCGGCGCTTTTTGAAAAATATCAAAACTCCCCGGATCAAGTGGCCGCTCATGTCAAACAAGCGGTCGCCGCTCATCCCGTGCTTTCAAAAGTTTTGAGCGCGGAACCGCTTCGCGCAGACCAAGACAAGACGCTTCGATTTCAAACCCGGACCTCTCCCTTGAACATAACTTCTCAAAACGCCGCGGTCATGCCGGAAGCGCTAACAGGCGACAGCTCTTTCGCGACTTTTGTGGCTTATGGCCAAGGCATCGAACCTGTCGTTACGGACATTACTTTTGGAAAAGCGGATGCATTGACGATTCATGCGGTTTTATCCTCAAGCGAGCCGCAGACCGCCAACCTAAGCGATATCATTCATGTTGAATACGGACAATTGCCCGCAGCTCGCTCCGAAACGCGGGAGGAAGCAGGGAAGAACGAAGCGGTTACAAAAACGTCAGAAGAATCCTTTGACCGGGTGGCTTTGGAAAAAAATCTCCAGAAACTCGTCGAGATGGAAAAAGTTCAGCCAGTGCCAAAAAACGGCCAGGCATCCAAGTTCGATGAGCTCGTGGCAAATCTTTTAGACACTGTTGGGGAGTATGATCCAAAAAAGTTGAGCTTCCTGGAATTGAAAGTCATCGCGAACAATCTCCTTGCGGAAGCCGAAAAAGACGGGCGCTTCGATATGAAACGCATCCGCCGTCTTTTAACTCCGATCTTGGGTGATTCCAGCGATACCGTCCAAGACCTCCTTGAGCAAAATACTAAGCAGGTTATTGTTGAAAAAGGAGTTTTAGATCTTTCCACTGAACAAAAAAAGCCCGGCGACCCTCGCTCCGAAATGCGGATTGTCGGAGAGAGCACGGCGGAAGCGAGCGTCTTTGCTCCTCTCGCTGTTTTCGCTAACGCGCTCCCTGAAGAGATCCTTTACCAGGCGCCTAAGGAAAGCTTTATAGGAGAAGCTCAAAAGCTAAATTCTATTATTGAAAAAACTTCAGAGAATATTTCTCGAGACCTTCAAAAATTGCTTCAAAAGGAAGCTGATGAGCTTAAGCGCGAAATAAAAATAGATCTACTTCTTAACAGGAAAACAAGGACTATCAATTTAATTGGGGGTCTTTTGCGGCGGTTGCGCACAAAAGGGATTCAAGATCCGAAGCGGAAACCATCGCTGGATCACATTATGAATCAAATCAAAATGTATGCGTTGCAGCAATTGGGATTTTCCGGTTCTGCTGAGGAGGAGCTTGAGTTCGCCGAAAACGCCCTGAACGATTTTGTAAATGACTACGAAAAAAGGATTCAGGATCTCGAAAGAAAAATGGAGGAAACAGAAAGAGCTGCCGAAGCATTTGCGCATTTATCCCTGATCGATCTAAAGGAGGCAGTTAAGCCGGGCTCCTTTTCAAAACGGGCCGGGATATTTAACGAGATACGAAAGGCGCTTGAAAATAATGCAGTCACGGATCCAAAGCTTAGAGACGCCCTAGAAGGGACCCGACGGATTTATTTAGATTATGCAGCCAAAGACAGCATGAAGATGATGGCCCAACAAACCGTTTTAAAGCCGGCTCAAGCTTATTTTAAATCTGAGGAAAGCAAGAAAGAAACGCTAGAACGTATGAAAAAAGAGAAGAAGAATTTTGCCGCCATTTTTTATGAGGATGTTCTCTCAAAAAAAAGTGCGGGCCTTTATGATCAGCAAGAGCTTTATCGTTCGAAAGGTTTGCCTGGCATGGTCCAGGACTGGGAAGAATACATTAGCATAGCTCACCGCCTGATCGCCGAGCTCGTTTCCAGACATGGGAAGGCAAAAACTTTTCAAATCGCCATGCCGGAAAAATCTTCTGGAGGCGTTGTTCTTTATATCTCCGAAACGATGGGGGTCGACAAAGTCGAAGATATTATGACGCAATTCGGCTCGCAAATTAAGGCCATTGTGACCACTCAAGCTAACCTTTCAACCCATTGGGTGGTAGCGTTGCAGCAATATCCGAATCCTCCTCCGGTTCTGGTGATCTCGCCTGATGATGAAAACGAAAAATTGTTTCAAAAGCTGAGTGCGGGGGATGAAGTCATTGTCTCCGCAACGCTGGGCGAAGAGGGGATTCAAGGATATTTTCTGCTCCATCCCGGTAAAAAAGAGATTCAGGGAGCCATAGAAAAAGAACGCGGGGATCAGCTGATGCGGATTGCGGAGAAAGGAAGCGCACACATTAAAGATTCCAATCTGAATTTTTTTGCCAATACTTTTGTTGGTGAAACTCAAAGCGTTATCGAATCAAAAGCAGAAGGGATAGGGCTAACCCGTTCTGAGGTTGACAAAGCTATCACAAAAATGGTCGAAGATATTGCGACCACATTGGCGCTAGAAATAAAATCAACACAAGCCCTTCAAAGGGCCGTCCAATCTTTGCTGGAGTATTTAGAGAGAGCTTATCATTTTGAATCGTCGGATACTTCCACGGTCATAAAGCTCCTCATGGACGCAATCAGGGAACTGGCGAAGATTTCATCGGTCCCAAGAAATCGTCGTGCCGCCGTAAAAAAAATCATTCTCTCGGTCCAGAAAAAACTCGAAAAATATTACAATCTTAAAAAGGTTGAAACGTCTCAAAATGACGATTGGCTTGTCGATTTCGTGCTTAATTTTTTCGATTCCAAAGACCATCCGGAATTGTTCAATTCCAACATAGCAACATTCGGGTCTTACCTTGAGAAACTATATTCAATCGAACCCGTCAACCATTTGGAGGTCGATCCTTCGTTGGTCGAATTACACAACACCATTGGGCGATCAACCGCTATTTTATCCAGGGTTCCGGATCGTCTCAAAAAGTCTCTAGATTTGTTCCGTCTTCATCTCGAACAATCCTACTTTGCGCAGCTGGATAATCCGTCTCTTGTCGACAAAGACCAAGTGTTTCGCACACTCGATCTTTGGCCGGATAAAAACACCGATCTCTTTGATGTCCTATTCAAAGTTTTTGGGTATGCGGCGGAGGATTGGAACGCATTCACGGAAGAGTATTCGGGGTTTAATTTCTATCGCACCCCTCTCGGGAAAGAAATTCTCACCCAGCAAGTTGCGGCGCTGATTATCGTTCAGGAACAACTGTTGAAATCCCGTCAGGGGCAGACCCCTCGTCTCAAACTCATGTTTCCTCAAATTGACGGCCTTGCGGATATCGAATTCATTAGCAACGAAATATTAGAGCAGGCCGAAGTGGTTGCTAGCCAAGTTTTGAAAGAGCGCGGGACGCAGGAACCCAAGGAAATGGTTTCTCAGATCGTTGAGACGATCTCTTATGGCGCTATGGTCGAAACTCCCCAGGCGGTCCAGGAGCTCGAAAAAATCCTTAATTTTCAAAGGCATGGAAAACCGTTCGTCAAATTTATTAGCGTGGGAACAAATGATTTAGAAATGAAACTTTTGGAGAAATTCCTTTTGGAGCAGACGGGTGTTTCGGTTCATGCAAATCGCGACTATGCCTGGGCGCAGCCCTGGATTGAAAGGCTGGATCCGAACAACGTTGAACTTTATTTGAAGATCGCTTCAACCATTGCGGATCTAAATTTAAGAACAGGAAGAAACGTAGGTTTAAGTTTTTGCGGTGAAGTCGCCTCTCATGATAAATTCATACTTTTTTCAAAATTTCTGAAAAAACGTTTTGGTAATCATTTAACACTTACCTTGAGCATGTCTCCTAATAAGATCGCACATGCTAAGTTGGTTTCCAGGCATATCGACAGCTCTTTCGATTTTTCCTTTTTGGAGCATCTTGTCGGAGATGCGGATCAGCGGGCCTCCAAAAAAGCCTCCGATGCTTTTAGGAAAGTCAGCAGTATTTTGGTTGTGCTTGAGGAATGGCAGTCGCGGTACCAAAAAGCAGGTTTCGACAACGCTTTTTACCGTCTCAATATCGATCCGGTTAAAGGGGAAGGATCTTTTGAGGAATTCAACTTTTTGAAGCGCCTGATCGTGAAGCTGTTATGGCAAGATGAAAGTGAAGAGCTAAGAGCCTTGAGAGAGCGATTAGCCCTTGATCCGAAAGATGAGATGACCCGCGATGAGCTAGAAAGGATCATCCGCCATTATCGCATCAAGGATTTTATTGGTCAAAAGGACCAGGAACTCCTGGAGTCTCGCGAGGAGGACCTGCTTCTTCTCCGGCGTTTTGATTTTCTTAAAAGCATTCGCGACGTCTTTCGTGAATACCAAAAAGATAAAAAGTTGAAGCAGAATATTCTGCACCCCTCCTTTGTGAATGATTTCTTGAAATTTTACAGAAGGCACTATGAGCTTTTGGGTCAGACCGTTGAATGGCTGCCGACCGATGATGAGAAGACCTTTCAGGCTTTTTTTAAAGAATATCGGGAAGCGACCACGAGTGTTTTTGATGACATTGTTTTAATGAGCCGCCGGCTTTTATTGAATCAATTTCCACCTAAATACACGCCCTATGATTTAGGTGAGAGAGTTCAACGGGCAGGTTTTGCCTCCGATCAGATCGAACTTGTCACCACGGAAGGGTTTACCTTTCGAAGGAATGTCGGATGGGGATATGGCAGGGACCATGAGTTGCACATCAAAAACGCTGTCGAATTATTTACGGGTCGGCCGGAACTCATTTTTGATGTTTTTGCGCTGACGGTCCTCTATGGAGTTCGCATCAGCGAAAAAACACAGCAGGCGATTTTGCAGACCAAACAGCAGCTGGATCTTCTAATGGAACGCATTCGGAGCGGAGATCCTGAAGTAAAGGATGAGTCAACGCATCTAAAAAATGTTTTTCAAGAGATCTTTCAATCTAAAAATCCTGCTTCTTATGCGCTTTGGCGGATGCATGGCCTCGATGTTATGGACATTTTTATTCCAACCTACAAAACCATGCGAGCGTTTTTTGAAGCGGGTCAGCGATATTCGGTAGATCTTCAGACCATGCGCGCATTGGAGATCCTGGATACTTTAGAGGGCAAGGGAAACTTTTTCTTTCTCATACCGAAGCAGGTGATGCATGAGGTTGCGGAGCACGAATCGATGATCTTGACGCTACGATATGCCATCTTTATGGATGGAATTGTCCGCGCAAGGATAGGAAGCGGCGCCTCAGAACGGAGTATCCGGGAGCTTGTGAAAGAAACACTTTATCCCGTTGGGATTGATTCTAAAACCTTGGACGATATCGTATGGCTGTTAATGAGTCAAAGGGAGATCTCCAAGAGAGATCTCCTGTCTCAGGAACAGATCGACTCTCTGTGGGGACGCTTTAGCGCAAATCCCGGCCTAACAAAAGAGCGCTGGACGCTTCTTTATCTAATGACTTTTTCTATCCGCGCATCTCTGGCAGAGCCGGAAAAAATGCCGCTCTTGATCCGGCTTGGCCAACAATCGCCTTTACTTTATATCACCCAGCTTTTTACGCAGGGTTATGTTATGCAGCGGTCGATGCAAACGCCCAATGCTCTCGATTCCCTGGATTTATTTCGTACGCTCCATGAAAAGCGCCTTGATGAAGTTGCTTGGAAATGGTTGGAGCACCGCAATTCGGGCGAATTATTTGAAAAGTACTTAGAACAAACCTCCCAAGGGAATATCCCGGATCTCAAGACTCAGATTGCAAAAATGTTGGGAATCCAGGAGAAAAAACAGGATGAAAAGATTTTCACTTCGATATTTGAAAAGTGTATACGCCTTATAAGCTACTCTTACATACGCGCTTTGGATATCCAGGAAATTGTCACGACGCTTGTTTTTTATATCCACCTTCAATTGCTGAAGGAAAATAAAGTTGCGGATACGGTTCTCACGCTTTTCCGCAAGTTACCGGACAATGCCCGTGAAGGTTATGAAATTTTAATGGGATATCCTGAATACAAACCAGAGTTAGTACCCATTTTTTCGAGAGTTCTTTATGAAAACGGTTTTATTTTGGAGGAAGCTGTTCCTCATTTCGGGGACGAAGGGGCTGTGATCCGCTTCATGGGATATTTTCGGCATGAACGAGGCGATGAATTGGCGGTTGAGACGAAAGTTAAAAAAATCCAAGAAGATCTTCAAAAAATCTACCACAGCCAAGGGTCGGGACGGACGGATTTTTTTGCCAGTCTCTTTGGCGTGCGGCATCGCCCCTTCGACAATACAAAAAGACTCTACGGAAATAAGCTTAAGCTTCACAAAGACTATGAGAACTGGCAAGGGGTTGAGACCGTGGTGCGTTTCTTGAGTCCCTCCGAGCTCTTCGAGGACATTCCTTTTAAACAGGAAAAGATAGGAAGACATTCGGATGTTTTGATTGTCGAGACTAGTGACCGGGAGGGATTATTGGCCGCCATCAGCACGATCTTATACGAGAAAGGGGACGGGGTCGGCATCAAAGATTTTATTTTTGATGATGTTAAGGCAACAAGTCCCAGAGGCATTTTTCTTGTCGATAAAGACGGCAATGCGCTCGACAAAGAGCTTAAGGAAAAACTAAGCGCTTATTTAGAGAAGAAATTGGCCGAACACTCGGATAAACCCGAGGCGGCCCCATCCAGGCTGGCAAGGGTCCTGACGAGCCCCGGCGAAACAGGCCTCATCGTGGTTGAGGAAACCCAGTCCGGGGCCGAATCGGTTCTTTCAGCTCCGGATGCGACCGCAGAAGAGTCGGAGGATGTTGTAATCGGAGAGAAGACAGAGGAGGCGCCGAGCGTTGAAGCGGCGGAAGAGGAAAAAATTATTCTTGAGACATTTTATGAAATACGGGGAACAAGTCTTCACGCTCGCCCAGCAACGATCCTTGTTAAATTAGCCGAACGTTATTCCGGGCTTTCTCCGCGACTGAAGACCAAGGATCAGGATGTGAGCATGAACAGCATCATGCAGCTATTGATGACCGAGTCTGTCCGCGGAAGCGGGGTCAGTATTTATGTCAGCATTCCCAAAGATTCCGAAACGGGAGAAAAAGAGGCCAAAGAATTTTTTAGGACGCTTAATTTGGAAAAGAACGATTCAGGGTATCTTTTTGGAGATGAAGAGCTTGGGTCGGGTGATGACAAGGGATTTCTAAAATTCATAAAGGAAGTGAGGCGTTCGGAATTGCGGGACGGTGAAAAGCTGTCGCTAGAACAGGTGATCGTCGCGGGGAAGGTCGACGGTATTGCGCAAGTAGACTCAAGAAAGACACTTTTATTTACGGCCGGTTCTGCTCAGAGTCCGAAAACCTTCCAATCCGACTTCAATAACGTCTTCGATGTATCGAAAAATCAAATCGAAGCGCTTCGGGAGCGATGGATCCTTCTTGTCAAGAGCGATCAAACATCAATTGTTTTTGAAAGTCACGTCTTGCTTTTAAGCGCTATTAAAGAAGCGGTGGTTCCAAATCTGGAAAAGAACATGGACTTGAAGCAAGCTCTTTTAGAAACGGGGAAAAAATTTTCAGAAATGTTTCAGAAAACGGCAATCGCCGACTTACAAGATAAAGCTATTGATGTTGTTGATATTACCTTCAGGCTGCTGCGAAATCTTTCCGGAGAAAAAACAGAGTCGCATGCTTATCAGGATAAGATCGTTGTGACAAAAACTCTCTATCCTTCCGATTTTCCGGAACGATATCTCGGGGCAAAAGCGATCGTGGTGGTAAGCCCAGACGGTAAGATCGAAAATCACAATAGGGCGCTGGCGAAAAATCTAGGCGTTCCCCTCGTTACGATTAGCGAAGAAAGTTTTGGCAGGATCATTGGAGGTGCCGAACTCTCGCTTGATACGGATGCGAAAGAGTTAGCTGTCATTCGCTCAGAATCGCGGGCTTCGCAGGGTGGTCTTAGGGCTGGCATTGCGCGGCTTGTCAGGTCAATAAAGATCATTTTTTGGACCGAGCTAGCATTGCTGCCCCCAACCCTTTGGGCTTACCCTTATTTATTGGAATCATTTAAACAGCGGCTGGCAGATATGTCGCCTAAAGAAGATCCGCCTGCTGAGGTTTCCCAGGTTGGTAACAATTTTCGTAGTGCTCCCGAATATTTTGAAGTCGCATCTCCCGCATCACCAAAAGCCCAGACACCCGCGGTCGCCAAAGGTTCCAAGGATATCGAGCACTCCCTTCGTCAGGTTCTTTCATCAATGGATAACGACCAGAATTACCGCATTTTTAAAAATCTTTTTGGATACGATCCAAGCATAAGCATTGAAAAAAAGATCGAGTTTCTCTCCAACATAACTCCCGAGGATCTTTTACAGCAGTTTTCCAAAAAAAGCGGTGTTCCAAAGGGAACTTTTATTCAGGCTGCCCGTGAGAATGACATTCCTCTTGAAATGCTTCTCACGGTTATTCTTCGTGAGACCAGTAATTTTGATGCGCAGGCCATAAGCCCCAACAAGGGCCGGGATAGTTATCCGGACATCGGAATTTGCCAGATCAATTTAAAGACCGCTTTCAGTAAGAATTTTTTGGATGAAGCACTTAGAAGGAACCTATTTAGAACTTCAAAGAAGGGTTTTAATCTTTATAGTAAAAAAGATCGGGATGAAATGACGCGGCTTCTTCTGGATCCCGAGATCAATATCCGTTATGAAGCATTGATTTTTTCAGGGCATTCCGCCGAGGTTACAAGAAAGATTCAAGAACTTGTCGAAGATTTTGGCGCGGAAGGTTTCCTGGGCTTGGGCGCACAATTTGCCCGTTCACCTGAGTGGGTCAAATTTCTTTTTGCCGCGAATAATATCGGTCCGACAGGCGTTGTTAAAAAGGTCCAAGCGCGTTTGGCAAGCGGCGGTAAGACCAACGCTTTCAACCAATTCTTTCCCGAAGCCAGATATGTGCCTCCCGCGGCGAACTATTATCGCCTAATGAGAATCTTGAATAGAAATAACCCCGCGCAATTTGCTTACCATTCTCAAATGCGCGGTGAAATGCGGGCAGGAGCGGAAAAATCGAATATTTTGAGGTCTGAGACGCGACTAAGCGAAACGCATCAAAACGATCCGGAGCAGCTTTTAGCGAAAGTTTATACTGACCAATCCAGGCGTTGGGGAACGACGGATTTTACCCCCATTCTTCCTTCGCGTTATTTTCCTGAAGATATCAACCATTCCGGATTTCCAGACAACTATCAAGAGCGGGAAAAGTTCTATCAAATTGTTAGCTCCATGCTAGAGAGGGTAGAGGACAAAACCGCGCCTAAAGATAAAACTGCCAATAAAGACAGGACCGTTCTCGTGGATTTTCTGGTTGATCCGGAAGGGTATGTCGATATCGTCGTGGCCGCCGCCAATGAGCATGAGATCGTCTTTGGTGAGGCCGTTCAAAAAGCGATCGGCGAGGCTATAGAAAGCATGCAACCTTCAGATCAAGCCCCTTTGGTCGTTTCGCATCCTTATCTTCATTCTAATTATCGAAATTCAAAAGGCGCCAAAGTTTACGCTTCTCTTTTCACGCTGGAATTCAAGACCCTGAAGGCCCTTTCAGAGAAAGAGCAGCAGCGGATCCGGCGCGCTATTTGGGATGCAGTCCAGCAAAAAAGACAACAGGAAGAATATAAAAGAAAAAATCACGGTCGGGAAGAGTTGATGCCCGTCAAAGATGATCCGGAAGCCCGGGCGCGAGAGGATCTGAATCGGAGACTCTTAGTTGAAGAAAACCGGAAAGAAAGCATAAGGAATTTAGTAGCGAAAAGTCTCGCCGGTTTACCTTCCGAGCACATGGCGGCATCCACCGTCGGCGAAGACAGACTGTGGCGTCTCACGGATGATTTGTCGGAGCTGGTAAAAAAATCTGCTCAAGAAAAAGGTGATCCTCAATCCAAGATCTATAACGTTTCGGACATTGTGCCGGGCATTTCATCCGTGGCGGATCACACTGAACTTTTGATAGCGGTTAAAAGCGCTCCGGATACAGAACAAATTGTGGACGCTTGGCTTAAGGAACAAGGCATCGAGATCCTCCGGCAATATTCGCGCATGATTCGATACGCTCATTCAGGCGATCGAAGGCCTAAAATCCCGAATATTCAATATGTTTATTTAGAGATCCGGTCGAATGGAAAAGCGTTGGAGAAAGAAGCGGGGAATGATTTGGTTGAGAAGGCCCGTCAGGTCCTGCGCGCGGAAGTACGAACGCTCGATGAGATCAAAGAAGGATTTTTGGAAGAAGCGCAAAAGGAAGAAACGTTCTACGATGACGGTCTGGCAGGCGTTTTAAGAATTTTGCAAGGCCCTTCCGAATCCATTCTTACTCAAGAAACATTCGATCAGCTTCTCGCTTTATTGCCCCAAACCGATAGTTGGGCGATACGGACTCGCATTGTGGAAATGCTCCATTTTATCGCGGAGAGAAATCCGGAAGAGCTTGGGGACGTTGAGGAAAAGATCGCCAAAGCTTTGAATGAGGTTTTCGCGAGAGAAAAAGCAAAGCAGGCCGAACAAAGCGATATGATGAAAGGGTTTTTATTCAGCGCTATGGGAGTTTCATCCGCGGTTTCCGAAGGCCTCCAGAGAATTCAAAAGGAACGATTCGAAAAACACCCTCGCTCCGAAATGCGGAATGTTGTTGAAGAAGTAGCGCAAAAGATCCTGGGTTTAGAACCGAATTTTAAGGGCTATCCAAGCGACCGGTCTCCGGAGCTGGGGAATGCCGATCAATCGATCATGAAAAACCGGAGCCTGATTCATGAAATAGCGGACTACATAATGCATCCCAACGATAAAACATCCAGGATTTATAAGCTTATGGAAAAATCCGGCGTTCAAGACGATCGGGGGATGCAATATGAAATATTGGCAAAAGCGCAGGATCTCTTGCATCAAGAAGTGGAAACGTTTGATTTTAAACGGATACTGACGGCTATTTCCACCATGCAAGATGTTTACCGGAAAGAAAACGTCGTGAAAGGAAAGGCGCAGGTTCTGGGAGTTTTGGTGGAACTCGAGATCGATTTAGGGCAAGCCGGAGCTAAAAACCCCATGGTTGTCAAAGAAAAAAATCCGCAGAACTCTCAGAAAGCGCTCGAATTGTCCTTTATGGGAACTGAAAAATTAGTTATCGAACGCGCTCTTTCAGAGAAGCTAAACCGTTCGGAAGCAAGAGAAGAGCCATCGGAAAAAGACCACACCCAAGTTGCCACGAATGTGATCGCAGCTATGATCCGGGATAGTTTTCTTACTAATGAAAGCTCGCTTCTTCACCTTGCCCGGATCCCGGATCTTAAGGCGGATATATTCTACGGGAAATTCGAGGATCAGATCGAAAAGGTGATCGCCGAGTATCTTAACGGAGACTCTATGATGTTCTCCCAGGAGGCGGAAGAGTTTCTAAAAATGGCGAAAGAAAGGAGCGCTGCTTATGAGCGCCAGGCCCGGGAATTTTTCAGAAAGATCGGATTTTTTAGCGCCACGGACACCACGGATATCATCAAGCTTAAGCCGGCGGGCACCCTGGCGGAACTCCAAAATCAAAGGAAAATCCTAGCCATCAAGAAGGGATTTGGCGGCGCCTGGCTTGGTTTGGCCGTATTTATCACCAGCGTTGTCACGGCCAGCGTTCACGACGTTACTCTTTCTTTATTACTTGGATTACCGCCGTTTGTTTTTTGGCTTATTTATCAAGCCATTCAGGCCCGTGCCGAGAAAAAAGCTTATCAAAAAATCGAAGATGAAAATTATCGCCTGAAGGATGAGGTCGAAAGATCAATACGTATCCGCGAACAAACAGCGACCAGTATTATCATCATGGATTCCCATGGCAATATCGAATATGTCAATCCCGCCTTTACGATGTTGACTGGCTACGAATTTGGCCAGGTCAAAGGGAATCATGTAAGTATTCTCAAGCCGAACAGTAATGACCGGAATTTTTATCGGAACTTGTGGGCCACCGTCGCGCGAAGCGGCGAATGGAAGGGCGAACTTTATCACAAGAAAAAAGACGGGAATATTTATCTCGCGAGCGTGACGATTGCCGAAATCCGGGACGAAGAGACCCGTTTGGTCGGGTACGTCATGGAAGAACAAGACATTACTGCCCGTAAAGAGCTGGAAGAAAGACTTAAAAAAGAGCTCCAGGAGCTTGAAAAAACACAAAGAGATCTGGCTGAGGCGAGGAAATCAGCCGCTGTGGCCCGTCTAGCTGAAGGGATGGCCCATAATTTCCAAAACCGCCTTGCTCAGATGCAAGGCCAACTGGATGAAGTTAAAAAAGCTTCGACCAAACAGCAAAGATTGGATGAAAAAGAAATTGCGGCTTTGACGATCACTATCGATCATATTGCAGACGAGATCCGTAAAACTTCGGGGATCGTTGATGATATCTTAAGATTTTCTCAGCCACTTTCCGATTCCGCGGAGATCCTTGATATTCACAGCGTTATCCAAACCGTCATCGAGCAACGAAAGCTCCATGAGCGGCAGGGTATTAGGATTGTTGAGAATTATAGCGCCGAGCCGTTATGGGTCCGTAGCGACAGGACATCGCTTGAAAGGGCTTTCTCCGAGATCCTTCTGAATGCGGAACAAGCCACGGAAAAAGGGGGAACGATATCCATTTCTACTCGGAAAATAGATGCTCGCCGGTTTTCCGTGACCATTCAAGACACCGGAAAAGGTATTGAGGAGAAGGATAAAACCGAGGTCTTTCACGCTTTTTGGACGACGGAACCGGCAAAAAGAAGGGGGCTCGGACTTTGGATCGCCGGAACGATCGCAACGCGTCATGGTGGAAAGATTCATTTAACAAGCAAGCCAGGAGAAGGTACTTCCGTGGAGACGGTTCTTCCCATTCCGCCTCCGGTTATGGCCAGCGACATTGTCGCGCGGCAGGCCTTGAAATTACAAACCGAGATCTTTGCGCAGGCCCTTCATAAATTTCGCAATGCTGTAACGGGTGGAATGGGGTACGCCTTGATGATCGAGGGATTCGAAGATCTGGGGAACGAATTCAACGAACGATTTTTTTCCGAGCCGGGATCTTCCAAAGGCATTCGATCGCTCGGCATCATTAAAAAGATCGATAAGCTACATCGAGATCTGGTGAAGAATGTTGAAAAAGGGGACCTTCCAGCTCTCAAAGAACTGGTTCGCCAGATCGAAGCAGAACTGGTGGCCGCCTCGAAATACATGAAGGATTTCATACCCAGATTTAAAGAGAGAGCAGGTCTTTATGAGGTAAAATCCGATGATATTAGGCTTATGGAAGGAGCTTTTGATTCTGCCTTCAAGCTCATTGTTCTGTTGGAAAATTACGGTCTCGTCATGGATTTGCATGGACCTTCTTCGTCGGGGTTGGGAATGACGGAGGTATGGATCAGTAAAGAAGTAGAAGAGATCGTTGAGCTTTTCAAGATCACAAATTGGTACGTTCATCATTCCGGTGAAAAAAAAGATTTTGCGATCGAAACCGATCAGATCGATAAAAATCTTGAAATCATTACCGACATTTACGCCCTGAGATGTTTCGTATGGAGTGTCTTGCGGTATGGACTGGATATCCCGGGATGGATTGCCCAAGATGTCCAATCCCTCATAGATCGTCTTCCCTCTGATCATGAAGCTCAGAAATCGCTCGGTGAAGTTTACCGCATTTTAAGAACAACAAACCCTGATATTAGGGAAGCTGTGCAGGATCTTGACCATGCTCGGAGTCTCTTGGACGCAAAGCCGGCCCCTGCGGATCAAGACGTCTTGACTCAGGATGTTCAGCGCATTCGCGAGAAGCTCGCGATCTTTCTGGTAACGCAAAGGAAAGCAACGTTTTTTAGTAGTATGGAAAATGGTAAAGCGGTGCTCAAAGTCGCAACGACTTACGCAGGACTTTCGAAGAAAGATCTAGAAAAGAAACTAACGCCAAACGGTAACGAAATTGAAAATATCTTTTATTTGTCCGAAACCCCGGAACCCTTATCCGCAAGTTACGAACTTTTGAGGCAATTAGGAGGCAAGCTTTCGATAAGTCCGGAAACAGTAAGCCCAGGGAAAAAAGAGGCCTTGTTTATCGCGGCTCTTCCGACCAGGGAAAATCAACCAAAACAATCTTTGGATTATGAGATCGCTCAACCTCAAGCTCAAGTTGCTGTGTCTAAAAAGGCGAAAATAAGTTTGTCAAAAGAGGTTTTATCCGGTGCCGTTGTCCGGAAAATCGAACGATGGATGGTTGTTGACGATGAAGAGATGAATCGCGGACTTTTTGGGAATATTTTTGCCCATGTTTTGGAGCATGAGCGTCCCAAGAAACTGACGCAAGAAGAATTTGAATCATTTAGGAAAACAATCGGTCTTGATGGTATCGATACGACCGGCGTCGAAGCTGTTGTTGATTCCGTCGATCTATCAAGGTATGTCTTGCTTGTTCCAAGCGCGGTCAAGGCCGTCCAAATCGTTAAAAAAAATCCGGGGATCGTAGACGGTTACTCAATGGATTTTACCATGCCAGAAAAAAACGGCGATGAAGGAGCAAGAGAGATCAGAGAGATCACGCGTCAAAATGGCCACGATCCTATCATCATGATGGTGACCGGATATGGCTCCGGTTTTGCAAATGTCGTGAAATTGCAGGAAGAAGGAACGATCGACTATGCTTTAGGGAAGCCTTTGCCGGGCATCGAAGAAATAAGAGCGAAGGTCGAAGAACTCAAGAAAATCCCTCTCCGGCAACTTGATGGTACTCCTCGCCGCTCGGAAATGCGGAAGGCTTCGCAGGCGGAAATAAATAAAATGATCGAAGGTTTGGGATTGCAAGAGGCGGCCGAGCTTTCTCCTTTTGTTTTTGCTTGGAAAAAGCGTTTATTCGCGGATGTCCATCCGGGGAATGGCGCTGCCCACGAAGCCGAGCTTTCAAATATGAAATTGGATTTAGACAGACAAAAAGCTCTGCCTTGGCAAGATTTCAAGCGATACTTAATCGCCCAAGCTCAGGAGCTCGAAGAGGCGGGATTTTCCGGGATAACGGACCGGATCGAAGTAGAGATCAGGGCGGCATTGAAGAACGCCAAAGAGGATCCACGAATTGCCGGGATCAAAAACGATGGGGAAAAGGCAAAGCAAATTGTTATTCGGGCAAAAACAATATTAAGCGGTCAGTTTCAAAGGTCCGTTTGGTATCAATATGCCCGAGAGTCGCAAAATGCCAAAGCCGGAAAAATTTTTGGCAAAGACGACCTCTTGATCCGGGATATGCCGACTGTAGCCCAAATCCCATTTATTGTTTTAACTTCCGATCAGCAGATCCATTGGGAGGTCCTAAAGTTTTTTCAAAACAAAGATTACTTTGATCCGACCTTGTGGGATTTCCCGCAAGACTATTATTATGATAATACGACACATTTCACGATAGAAGAGCTCGCCGCCAAGTTTACTTTCGATCCAAAAACAAAAAAACTCATTCCTCGTTTAAAACAGGCGACTTTTGATCTAGGAACGAAGGAAACAGAGCCTGCCGACCGTTCCGAAATGCGCGCGTTTGAAAAGACCGGTGAACCGCTTAAGCCAACGCAGACCTTTAAAGGAGAGCTTTTGGACGCTCCTTCCGCGGCACCGCTACCGGTCGATCCGGAGATCTTGAGAACTATCGACGTAACGGCCGCAGAATTGGCAAATATCTACTCAGAAAATGGAACCGGTTTTTATGCAAAAGAATTATCTCCAACACAGATCCGGGCGTGGATCGCGGATCAGCTTTTGAGGCCGATAAGAGTTATGGTCCGTGAGCAATTGGGATCTATTTCCAACGAAAAGCTTGCGCCGATCCTGCAGAATCTCAAACAATTCGCTTTGAGCGGTCAAATTGATGAGTCCAATAAGTTTATTTCTGGCCCGGAATTCCACGTCAACATCACCGATCTGTTGCCCGGTCAATGGGATATTCTAAAATCTCATCTAACCTTTATCCTAGATGCGATAGTCGTTTTTAACGGCAAGATCGTGATCAGTATGGACGGGGACGAAAAAGCCGCGCAAGAGAAAGAGGCCGAGCTTCGTGAATTGGCGCGCGCCGATGGCGTCGAATTAGGCAAAGACCAACTTAAGATCGTTTCGGTTCGCGACAGTAAGTCATTCCCGCTGCTCACTGAGGGCAAGCCCGCTGATGCCATCATGGCGCGTAAGGAAGAAAAACTTGGCCCGAGGAACCACGCGCGAGCGCGAAGTTATTGGGTTACGGATGATGCTAACGATATGAAAGCGCTTTCCGCCTCGATCCTGACGGCTTTGCTCTATAGCCTTTCGGATAAGAACGCTTTTAATCCTGGGACACAGCATTCCAATGGCCATAAGACTCTCTTGGAAGCCGCTTTGAACGCTATCCAAGGTTATCAACAGATCCGGACAGCCGCTTAATCCGCTTGGATTTTTCCGCAAAAACAGTATAATCCGCACCTTAGCAATCAGCCGTCAGCTTTCAGTTCTCAGCGCTTGTTTCTTTTTGCTGCTGACTGACCGCTGAATGCTGAACGCTTCCATTTGCGTGTCCCCATCGTCTAGGTCGGCCTAGGACACCAGATTTTCATTCTGGTAACAGGGGTTCGAATCCCCTTGGGGACGTTTACCTCAAAGAAGGAGATAGTTTCATGAAATTCCTCAATAATTTTATAATAGCTGCAGTCGTTCTTGCCGGTATCTCCTTATCCGGCTGCGCCAAAGAGGCGGATCCAAAACGGCCGATCGAAAAAATCCAGAAAGAGGTCATGACTATGTCCGTCGCGCAACTTGAGGCCAAAGCGTCCGCCTATGCGGCCGCGATCCGCGCGCAAAAAGCCGAGATCACCAAGATCCAGCAGCAGATCCAAAAAATGCCCATCGAAAAGGTTTTTAATGATAAAAGCATGACCCGCAGGATCGCCGGGATCGGTCAGGAGGCCGAAGCGCTTTTTGAAAGGTACCGGATCTACGTGAAGGCCTATCAGGAAAAAGGCGGGGACATCGCAAAAGTCCAGCTTGAACCGCCTCAGGAAACCGGAAAATAACCTCGGAGGTTGGAAATGAAAATAGCGGAAGAATTCAAACAATTCGTGATGCGCGGCAATGTGATCGACATGGCGGTCGGCGTGATCATTGGCGGCGCGTTCGGAAAGATCGTGGCGTCGGTGGTCAGCGATATCATCATGCCACCGATCGGACTTTTGCTCGGCAAGGTCGATTTCAGCAGTCTCTATATCAATTTATCGGGCAAGGCCTATGCTTCTTTGGCGGAAGCGCAGGCGGCCGGCGCCCCGACGCTCAATTACGGGCTTTTTATTAATAACGTGATTAATTTTCTGATCGTGGCGTTCGTGATCTTTATCATGATCAAGCAGATCAACCGGCTGCAAAAACCGGCGAAACCCGCGGCTCCTGCAGCGCCGACCACCAAAGAATGCCCGTTCTGCTGTTCCACGATCGCGATCAAGGCGGTCCGTTGTCCGAATTGCACTTCTCAGTTTTAAATCGCGCTGATCACTCAAAAGGGGCTTTTCGCCGTGAAGGCGGGAAGCCCCTTTGAACTTAAAAACAAAGGAATCGCGAGCGTTTGAAGATCCTCCATCTCGTCAACCATCTCAATACCGGCGGCATCACCACTTATGTCCGGACTCTGGCCGCGGAGCAGGTTAAGGCAGGGCATGACGTTTTTGTTTGGGGTTCACGCGGTATCTTTTCAGAAGATCTGAAGCGTATGGGTATCACAGTCTTCGATGATGTGCCGCGTTGCAAAAGCGAACTTTCGCCGCGGCTTTGGGCGGCTTTGCCCAAGCTGATCCATGTCTTTAAAAAGTATTCGATCGATATCGCGCATACCCATACCCGTGTTACCCAGGTGCTTGCAGCTGTTGCGACTTTTTTTGTCAAAATACCCTATGTCTCCACCGCTCATATGTTCTATAAGCGGCGGCTGGGCCGGCGGCTTTTTCCGTGCTGGGGAAAAACCATTATCGCCATTTCCCAAACCATGCGCCAAGGGCTGATCGATATTTTCGGCGCGAAAAATCTTCCTCCGATCACGGTCGTGCTTAACGGGATCGATATCGGGAAATTGCGTTCAAAATTGGAAAAAGTCGACCGCGAGGAGATCCGCAAAAGCTACGGATACCGTCCCGACGATATCGTGGTCTTATCGCTTTCAAGATTGATCCCCGTCAAAGGCGTCCATATTCTTATCGATGCCTTTGCGATCGTTCATCGCCAGGTTCTCGGAATGCGCCTTTTGATCGCCGGCGCCGGCGATCCCGGTTATACACAAGAATTAAAGAACAGGGTCTCAGAATTAGGTCTCGAAGACGTTGTTTTTTTTGCCGGAAACGAAACGGCGATCGAAAAACCGCTTAAAGCGGCGGACATTTTTATTGCGCCTTATCTTTGGCCGGAAGCGTTCGGACTTTCGATCCTGGAGGCGATGGTTGCCGGGCTTCCGCTCGTGGGTTCTAATTCAGGCGGTATCGAAGAGCTCTTGGCGCAGGGAAGTCGGGGTCTTCTTTTCAAAAGAGAAGATGCGGCGGACCTGGCCCGCTGCCTTTTTGATTATGCCCGGGATCCCGCGCTTCGTTTGCGCATGAGCCATGCGGCGAATGAAGGGGCTTTGGATTATTCATCCCGGAAAATGTATGAAGGGATCCAGAAGGTTTATGAGGACGCCATCGAGGATCTTCCGTGAGCAGATTTATTCCCATTCTTGCTTATCACAGCTTGGATCCTGGGCGTTTTCCAAACAATAAACTCGCGATCAGCCCTCAGATTTTCAGGCAGCAGATGCTTTTGCTTAAAAAATGGGGCTTTAAGATCGTGACACTTGAATCCTGCGCGAGAGGCGGGTGGACGGAAGGCTTTTTGGATCGCAAGGCAGCCATCACATTCGATGATGGCTATGCGGATAACTATCGCTGGGCTTTGCCGGTCTTAAAAGAATTCGGATTCGCAGCCACTTTCTTTGCGACCCCGCAAGACATCGGTCAGGAGGGGTTCATGAACTGGGATATGCTCCGCGAAATGGCGGAGGTTCCGGGTATTGAGATTGGAAGCCACGGGCTTGAGCACAGACCTCTTTCCGATATTCCGGAAAAAGAGGCATGGATTTCACTTGTCGCTTCGAAAAAGATCCTGGAAGAACAGCTCGGTCGGGAAGTCAGTGCGATCTCTTATCCTTCCGGGTCTTTTAACGAAAAGATCGTCGAAATGGCGCAAGGAGCCGGTTACGCCTACGGCTGCGCCGCAAGCCATATCCATGACCGGAAATTCATCGGGAATCCCTATCTTTTAAGACGGATCAAGATCTCTTCTTCTTCTCAATCTGCCGCGGCTTTTGCCCTCCGTCTTTCGGGTTTCTATCATTCCTTCGGAAGGCCCTGATCTTTTATGTCCGTTTTGAAACGGAAATCTATCGTGGTCGGCATGTCGGGCGGCGTGGATTCTTCTATGGCCCTTGTCCTTTTAAAAGAGCAGGGCTGGGATCCCGTGGGCGTTTCATTGAAATATCCTGTTTGGAAAGATAAGGCAAACGGGCTCAGGGAAAATATTTGCTGCAGCGCGGAATCATTCCGGATCGCCGCAAATGTCTGTAAAAAACTCGGCGTTTCTCACCATGTCTTTGACGTATCCCGTGATTTTAAAAAAGAAGTGATCGATTATTTCCTCGAACGTTTAAAAGGCCACAAAACCCCCAACCCCTGCGTGATGTGCAACCGGTTTCTTAAATTCAAACAGCTTTTAGGATGGGCGAATCGCCGCGGGATCGATCATGTGGCGACCGGCCATTATGCCCGGGTTCGAAAAAATCCGAAAACTCATCGTTATGAATTGCTTGTTGGAAGAGATAGAGAAAAAGACCAAACCTATTCGCTCAGCTTTCTTTCCCAGGAACAATTAAAACATATTGTGTTTCCGCTTGGGGCTTATACGAAGCAAGAGGTCTATCAAATGGCGGTCAAGCGGGGGTTTGAAGTTTTTCTTAAACGGAAACAGAGCCAGGACTTTTGTTTTGTTTCAGGCGGTTCTATGGATTCTTTTTTAACAAAAAAGATCGGCCGGAGGGAAGGGGAAGTGTGTGATGACGACGGCAAGATGATCGGCAAACATCAAGGCCTTCACTTTTATACGATCGGCCAACGCAAGGGGCTCGGATTCTCCGGCGGTCCTTTTTTTGTCAAGGGGTCGGACGCAAAGAAAAACATCCTTCACGTTACCCGCCATGAAAAAGAACTTTTAAGCCGGGAGGTATCGCTTTCGCTTTGCAATTTTATCGGAGGGAAACCTGAGCGTCCTGTTCGTGTCCAGACAAAGATCCGTTACCGTCAGGCGGCGACGCCGGGAACACTTTATCCGCTTTCAGGGAGCAGAGCCCGGATCGTTTTCCAAAAACCGCAGCGCGCCGTAACGCCGGGCCAATTCGCCGTATTTTATCGCTGCGGCGTTTGCTGGGGGGCGGGAGAGATCCAATAAAAAATGGAACTTATTACTCGGGGCTGGGGACTCGAGAAAAGCGGGCATCCAACGGGCCCCGGGGAACAAGTCCCGAGTCTCGCGCCATTCATTGACAAGGTCCGATAAAATGAAGATAATGAATCATCCTTGTCTGGTATTTTTTTCTCGAATGGTTGACAAGGATTGCCCCAATTTCAGATTCTCTGAAATTGATAGGAATTGGGACTAAGTTTTTTATCCCACAATGCCTCCAAAGGAGAGCGACCATGGCCAATAAGAAAAAGGAAGATATCCAGGAAAAGATTCTCGACGTTGACGCAAGCATGCAAGGGACCATTTCGTTCAAGGATCCCGTCAATTTGCGCATTAACGGAAGCTTCGAAGGCAAGCTCGACACGCGCGGCAATCTTACGATCGGGGAGAACGCCAAGGTTACGGCGAATATCCACGGCGATAGCATTGTGATCGCAGGCAAAGTCTCCGGGGATGTTGTGGCATCGCGCAGTCTGTCGATCCTAGGGACCGCGACTCTTAAAGGGAATCTTACGACGCCGCGTTTGAGCGTGGGGGATGGCGCCATGCTTCAAGGGCTTGTGACCATGCAAGGCGTAAGCGCTTCCGAGGGGCCCGACGTGTTCCTGACGCTTAAGGATGTGGCGCAGTACCTGGAGGTTGAAGCGCGCGTCGTCGAAGAATGGGCCAATGCAAAAAAGATCCCGGCCCGTTTTGAAAGCGGCCACTGGGTCTTTACCAAGTCCGAGATCGACCAGTGGATCCAGCAGGAGCGTGCTCGCGTTTAAGGCTTCTTTGAAGCGTTCCGGTCCCATTCATCACGCAATCTGTTTCTCCGAAAAGGTCCGTATACCATGAATAACATGCTGACTCTCGATGAGGTGAAGAATTACCTCGAGATCGAACAGCAAATGATCGAAAAGTTCATCCGCGACGGTGTCCTCCATGCCTACAAGATCGGCGGCGTGTATATCCGGTTTCGGAAAGAAGAGGTTTTGAACCTCAAGTATGATGTCCTGCTGAAGAAAAAAAAGGCGGGCCCTTCGATCTCACTCGGTCAGCGGCTGTGGGATTTCTGGCGTTTTAATAATTTCTACATTATTTCCGTTCTGATCATTGCCGCGTTGGCTTATTGGTTTCTTCGAACCGCCGTTGCTTCTTAGAGTGGCCGTTTTGTGAAGATCCTTCAGGGTATCGACCTCGTCAAGGTCCGGCGGATGGAAGAGATGATCGCGAGGTCTGGCAACAAGTTCCTTCAGCGTGTCTTTAGCGCGGCGGAACAGGATTACTGCGGTTCGAAGCGCATGAAATTCGAGCATTATGCGGCGCGTTTCGCGGCCAAAGAAGCCGTCCTGAAAGCTCTTAAAATACGCCCGAAACAGGGGCAAAGACTTTCGGGGATCGAGGTCCGGCGCGAGGCGACGGGGAAGCCCTATATCGCGCTGGATGCGGAAAGCCGGAAGCGATTGCGTCTTCCGGCAAAGTCCCAGGTCGAGTTATCAGTCGCGCATGAACGGGAATACGCCATCGCGACTGTGGTGATCGTTATCCCATAACAGCACGGAGATTATGGCCGGCCATGAAACAACGAACGCTGATCGTCAACGCGGATGATTGCAATTTAACTTCCCGGGTCACGGAGGCCATTCTCAAGTCGCATGAGAATGGCATTGTGACCAGCACGACTTTCCTGGTCAATCTTCCGGTCGAATCCGACGTGGTGGGCGAACTTTTATCCCGGAAAAAGCTTGGCATCGGGCTTCATCTGAACGTGACGCTTGGAAAACCCGTGGCGAAGCCGTCGCTGGTGAAGTCCCTTCTTCAAAAAGACGGGCGTTTCAAGAAAAAAGACCAGTACTCCGCTAAAAGATTACCGCCCATTTCCGAGATCGCCGAGGAATTTAAAGCCCAACTCCAAAAATTCGTGAAGATTTTCAAACGGTTGCCAACCCATGTGGACGTTCACCACCACATGCATGATTACCGGCCTTTTCTCGAGGCGCTCGCCTTGATCGCTAAAAAGAACAAGCTGCCCATCCGCTGGACCCGTCTTCTTACCGAACCGGACGTTAAAAATATTCACAAGAATCTTAAAACGACCGACCATTTCTACAGGAACATCGATCCCCATACTTTTTGGACGGAAGAAGTGTTGCGGCATCTTCTCTTTACGTTGCCGGAAGGCACCAGCGAGATCATGTGCCATCCCGGGTGGGTGGATGATGAGCTTTGCGAGATCAGTTCGCTCACGATCCCTCGCGAGAGGGAATATCAGCTTTTCAGCTTAAAAGAGCTCCGCAAGTACATCGACCATCTCGGGATCAGATTGACGCACTTTGGGTGTTTGCGTTAAAAGATCTGGGGAAAAGAGGGAGCTACTTGACGATCGTGCCGTCAAGCGTTTCAAAAATGATCGTTACCAAATTATGGCATTTGGGGCATTTGATCTGCTTGAAGGCCTGGATATTGTCGTGTTTGGGGCGGTACATGATGGAGAGGATCTTTGTGACGAAGCTCGCTTCACTGCCGGACCATTGGCACGCGGGGCAACTGTAAGCTGATTTCATCGTTTCCTCTTGTTCATGTTTTTGAAATGATCACTGCTACGCATAAAGTTCATCGGCTGTGGCAGTTAAAAACTTTAAGTTTGTTTCGCCCAAAGAAGCATTACCCAAAGGTCAGGAGCGGTCCATGAAAGTTAAGATCACGGGTCTCTTGTTCATTTCGTTATGGTTTGCCCTTCTTAGCCCCGCTTACGCGGAGCCCGAGCCCGGTTATTTCACCCAGCTTGGAAGAACATTCACCCGCGGCGTCAAAAATATCGTGAGTTTTCCGTGGGAGATCCCTTTAACCGTCAAGGAATATGACGGAAAGACGAACGGCAATTCCCGCGCGATCCGGGATATGGCGGGTGTTGTTGACGGGACCTTCCGGTCGCTGACACGCCTGGGTTGCGGGTTATGGGATGTGGTTTTTGCGTTCGTGCCGGGCGATCAGGACGACCTGCCTCTAAAACCCCAGACGCTTTTTTGATCGGAGAAATCGGGGGAAAACCAGTGCGAGAGGAGGGAGTCGAACCCTCATGGTGTTTGAGCACCGCTGGATTTTGAGTCCAGTGCGTCTGCCAGTTCCGCCACTCTCGCTAATAAAAATGGTGGACCGGAGGGGAGTTGAACCCCTGACCTCTACAATGCCATTGTAGCGTTCTACCAACTGAACTACCGGCCCACGTTCAAAGAAATGATTTCGCGGGAAGATCCGACTGCAGAGCAGTCAGCATCTTAGTGGAATTAGCTTTTTTTTCAAGAATTATCCTCGCTCTTTTGCTACAATAACCCCTCCTATGGCCAGCGGCTTTAAAGCTTATCCTTTCGATGTCATCGAGAAAAAATGGCAGACCTATTGGTCTGACCGTAAGACCTTTCGCTCTCCCGACCCCGGCGAGCCGGGTTGCGAAAAGCCAAAATATTATGTTCTCGACATGTTCCCTTATCCCTCCGGATCAGGGCTCCATGTCGGCCATCTGGAAGGCTATACCGCGACCGACATCGTCAGCCGGTACAAAAGAATGCGCGGTTTTAACGTTCTCCACCCCATGGGCTGGGACGCTTTCGGACTTCCCGCCGAACAATACGCCATAGAAACCGGCACACACCCACGCGACACCACACAAAACAACATCCAGACCTTCAAACGTCAGATCCAACAGGTTGGTTTCAGCTATGATTGGGATCGCGAAATTGATACCACCGATCCCCATTATTACCGGTGGACCCAGTGGATCTTTATGAAGCTTTTTGAAAAAGGCCTGGCCTATGAGGCCGAGATCCCCGTTTGGTGGTGCGATGGTTGCAAAGCTGTGCTTGCCAATGAAGAGGTGGATGCGGACGGCACTTGCGAGCGCAAGGGCCATAAAAATGTTTACCGACGCCCGCTTCGGCAATGGATCCTGAAGATCACAGCGTATGCCGAACGCCTTCTGAAAGATCTGGAGCTTCTGGATTGGTCCGAACCCATTAAAGAGATGCAGCGCAACTGGATCGGGAAATCCACCGGCGCGGAAGTAAAATTTCAAATCTCAAATTTGAAAGCTGAGATCTCCGTTTTTACCACACGGCCGGATACGCTTTTTGGCGCTACTTATATGGTTCTTGCGCCGGAGCATCCGCTTGTGGCCAGGATCACCGCGCCTGCTCAAAAAAAAGCCGTAGACGAATATGTAGCTACCGCGACGCACAAGTCCGACCTTGACCGCACCGATCTCGCCAAAAAAAAGACAGGCGTTTTTACGGGTGCCTACGCCATCAATCCGGTGAACGATAAAAAGATCCCTGTATGGATCGCAGATTATGTCCTTATGGGGTACGGGACCGGCGCGATCATGGCCGTGCCTGGGCACGATACGCGCGATCTTGAATTTGCCCGGGCGTATCGTTTGCCCGTCGAGGTGGTCGTTCAAGCGCCGGACGGGAAGGATTCGATCGGTTTCGTCGGGGATGGTGTCAGCGTGAACTCCGGGCTCATTACCGGGCTTCCAACGCCGGAAGCGAAGAAAAAGATCACGCAATGGCTTGAGGAAAGAAAGATCGGAAAAGAGGCAGTGCAATATAAGCTTCGGGACTGGCTTTTCAGCCGCCAACGTTATTGGGGAGAACCGATCCCGGTCGTCCATTGTTCAAAATGCGGGCCGGTGCTCATACCGGAAAAAGAGTTGCCGCTCCAACTTCCCGAAATGAAAGATTACACGCCGGCGGGTAATGCTGAACCGCCGCTTGCTAAAGCTGAGGAGTGGCTTGCCTGCAAATGTCCGAAATGCGGCGGCAAGGCCGTGCGGGAAACGAACACCATGCCGCAATGGGCGGGTTCCTGTTGGTATTATCTTCGTTATTTAGACCCGAAGAACGCAAAAGCCCTGGTCGATCCTCAAAAAGAGAAATATTGGATGAATGTCGATCTTTATGTGGGCGGCGCCGAACATGCCGTGCTGCATCTTCTCTATGCCAGGTTCTGGCACAAAGTGCTTTATGATCTCGGTTTCGTTTCCACCAAAGAGCCTTTCCAAAAACTCACGAACCAGGGCATGATCTTGGGCGAGGACAATCAGAAAATGTCCAAATCGCGCGGCAATGTCGTCAATCCCGACGAGATGATCGCGCAATACGGCGCCGACAGTCTCCGTCTCTACGAAATGTTCATGGGCCCGCTTGAAATGACCAAACCTTGGGCGAACTCGGGCGTCGAAGGCGTTTACCGGTTTCTCGGGAAAGCATGGCGGCTTTTTATCGATAAAGATGAAAAGCTTCACGCTAATATCGTTCAGCGTCCGGCCAACACGGCGGAGTTGAAGACGCTTCATAAGACGATCAAAAAAGTGACCGAAGACCTGGAGGGCCTGAGATTCAACACAGCGATCTCGGCTCTTATGATCTTTGTCAACGAAGCCGCGCAGGAGCAGGATCACGCGAGGGAAGCGCTTGAAAAATTCGTGCTTCTTTTGGCGCCTTTTGCCCCGCATCTGGCCGAGGAGTTATGGCAGCGTTTGGGACATGCGAAGACGCTTGCTTATGAAAAATGGCCCGAGTATGATGAGCTGTATCTTGTGGAGGATCAGGCCGAACTGGCGATCCTTGTGGGCGGTAAAGTCCGGGCTAAAATGGTCGTTTCTCGTAGTCAGGACGAAGAAGAGATCAAGCAGCTGGCGCTAGAGCAGCCCCGTGTGAAAGAAATGCTGGCCGGAAAAGTCCTTAAAAAAATCATTGTGGTTCCGGGGCGAACGGTCAATCTCGTGGTGGCGGATGCCTAAAGTCGAAATCAAAAATCAAAAACTTTTTATCGGAAAAAAAGAGATCCCCCTTATTTCCGGCGAGGTCCATTACTGGCGCCTGAACCCGCACTACTGGCGCGAAGCGCTTCGCCGCGTCCGCGAGATGGGGATCGAAATCATTTCCACCTATGTTCCGTGGGATTTTCATGAATATAAACGCGGCCGCTTTGATTTTACCGGCAGGACGGACGAGGCGCGCAACCTCAAGGCGTTTCTTGATCTTACCCGCAAAGAAGGTTTTTGGCTGATCCTCCGGCCCGGCCCTTACATTTACAGTGAATGGCCTCATGACGGCGTTCCCGATTACGCCTACAAATACCACCGGTTGCACCCGAAATTCATTTCTTACGCCAAAGATTATCTCAAACAGGTCAGCAAAGTATTCTTGCCCTATCTCGCTTCGCGCAAGAATGGCCACATCCTTCTACTGCAAGCGGATAACGAGATCGATCCTTGGCCGGATGTTTTTGGCCACCAATACGGGCTTTCGCAAAAGCCCGGGCTTTTCCAGGATTTTATCAAAGATCTTTATCAGGATGATCTTTCGTCCCTCAACGAGGCGTGGGGAACAGAATACCGTTCGTTCCGGGAAGCGTCGCCTTTTATCGCCACCATGCTGCCCGGCGAAAAAGGGCTTCCGCTTAAGGGCGATAAAGAGCTTAAGCGGCATCTCGATTATTTTAAGTTCAAGTACTGGTATACGCAGCAATGCGCGACCGAGAATATCCGGATGTACCGCGACCTGGGCGTCGATATTCCGGTCTATCTGAATACTTACCCGTTCTTTTATGCCCATGATTGGGCCCTGTTCCAGGAAGCCGCCGACATGATCGGCCTGGACCTTTACCCGTCCAATGAGCTGAAAGAAGACGAGTTCGAGCACCGCAAGCTTTGCGACAAGATCCGTTATCTTTCGAGCGTTTCCAAACTTCCATTTATCGCGGAATTCCAGTCGGGGATCTGGCATGGCCGTCATTATGAAACCAGCGTGCTGACGCCGAACCATTACCGCATGATCTGTCTTTCGGCGTTCCTGGCCGGGGTCAAGGGTTGGAATTGGTATATGCTGGTGAACCGCGACAATTGGTACATGTCGCCCATCAATGAATGGGGACGCGTGCGCGGGGAACTTTACGATGTTTTTAAGCAGATCGTTTCAGCTTTCAAACAGCTGAAGCCCACTTCGCTCAAAAAACTTACCGAAGTCGGCGTCACCTTCAACCCGCTTCAGTATGCCGCCCGGACCCTGAATCACAATAGCCCCATCCTGGTGGCGCTTTATCAAGGCGATGTGGATTACGAAATGTGCGATCCGCGCTCCGGGCTTCCTAAAAAGAAAGTCCTTTTCTACTCCGGCAACCAATGGCTCGAAAGGTCCGCGCACCAGAACCTTCGCCGGTATGTGGAAGCAGGAGGGACGCTTGTGGCGTTCCGGTCATTCCCGCGCAAGGATGACGATTTCAAGCCATATCAGATTATCGGGTTCGAGGATCCGGAGCGGACCCTTTTCGAGTTCAAAAGGCAGTTTTCGATCACGCTTGGTAAAGGCGGAACCCCCGTCGCCCTTAACAGTTCGGTCTATGTTTTTAAAGCTTCCGGATGCGAAAAGATCCGCGCCGATCTCGGCACTTACGGGAAACAGACGATCGGTTATATTAAAAAGGTCGGCAAAGGGAAGATCGTCCATCTTGGCGTGGAGCCGGTCCCGGAACTGGTGCTGGGCATTCTGAGTTACCTGAAGACGCCCCTTTTCAGTTATTCGCTGACCCGGGACGTGACCACAGCGCTCTTTAGCCGGGGGAACCGCTATTACATGGTCGTGGTTAACAATGGCAACGAGGACAAAAGCGCGACGATCTTTATCCCTGCGCTCCTGGGGATCGGCGGCAAGATGACGGCTCGTGACCTCATGACAGGGCAAAAGACAGTTCATTCCAAAGACGGCCGCTACCCGTTCAATGTTCACATTGCCCGCAAAGACGGGCGTATTTTTGAATTTTCTTTTTCCCGGAGTTGATTTTTCCCGTCTTCCTTAAGTCCCTTTAAGATTGTGCCGTTCTTTTAAGCAGAAAGATCAACGATTCTTCTCGAGGTCGCCATGTACGAAGGGTTTTTCGGATTAAGCGAATCTCCGTTCAATGTTACGCCGGACCCCCGTTTTGTCTATTTAAGCAAACACCATCAGGCCGCTCTTTCAGCGATGCGCTACGGGGTGGACCGGCGGTCCGGTTTTATCCAGGTGACCGGAGAGATCGGGGCGGGGAAGACCACCCTTTCGCGTATGTTCCTTCAGCAACTTGGCGAGAACGTCCATAGTTCGCTTGTTTTTAATCCCAAGCTTTCGGAGCTTGAACTCCTCCAGGGGATCGTCGAGGATTTCGGGTTAAAACCGAGGGCCAAGAAGCGCAAGGAGTATTTTGATTGTTTGAACCGTTTTCTTCTCGAAGAAAGCGCCAAAGGATTTAATGCCGTCGTGCTTATTGATGAGGCCCAGCTTTTGCCGCCCCGCGCTCTTGAACAGATCCGGCTCCTTTCGAATCTCGAAACCACGACGCAAAAACTTCTCCAGATCATCTTGATGGGGCAGCCCGAACTGGACGATCTTTTGAAACGCCGGGACCTCAAACAGCTGCGTCAACGGATCACCGTGCGGTGCCATCTGCCCGAGCTAAGTCTTGAAGAAGCCGGCCATTATATCGGTCATCGTTTGACCGTGGCCGGCGCTCGCGAGAATTTTTTTACGCCCGAGGCCATCCGGCGCATTTACGAACTTTCGGCGGGAATCCCCCGGATCATCAATGTTCTGGCGGACCGGGCGTTGCTCGCCGCATTTACCAAGAACACTTTAACGGTCGACCCGATGCTGGTGGAATGCGCCGAGGCCGATCTGCAGGGGGTGGCCGTATGAGCCTGATCCAGCAAGCTCTTGAAAAAACAAGCCGCGCTCAGGAAACGAGGACGAGCACTCCCGTTGCCGCGCCGAAGCCGTGGGAACGCGATCCGACCGGAACAAACCTTGAACATGAACTGATCCAAGTCCAGAAAAAATATTCCAAGCAAAAACGGTTTTTCCGCGGGGCTGTCGTCGCTATCCTGTTTTTGGGAGTCGTTGCCGGACTTTACTATTTTTTAACCCGCCAGGACCATCCGAAGACCCAAGCGTCTTTTGTCACGACCACGATCATGCCTCAAGTGCCTGTCAGGATCTTTTCCGGGAATATCTACCGTCTTACCGGGATCACGAATCTGGGCGGCAAAGCCATGGCGGTGATCAACGAAAACATCGTGGGCGTAGGGGATGTACTTTCCGGGAAGGCCGTTGTTAAAGAGATCGGGACCGGCGAGGTACGGCTGGATATCGAAGGCAAAGAGATCCATCTGAAGCTTTGATGAGGCGTTTGAAATGTCCCGGCTCCGGCGGCACCAGCACACGATCCTTACAATCCTTCTTTTAGCCCTCGCAATTTTTCTCGCCTTTCAGTATCAAAAACTTTTCTAGCGTGAGTTCTTTCGCCCGAATTATCTTTATCTAAAAATTTGAATTAAAATTAATATTTTAATATATAATCACAAATATGAAACTTCCTTTCTTTTGGATCGGGTCCGGATTTGCGCTAGGGATCATCGCCGAGCGGTATGGGCCGGTTCCGGCCGCTGCGTCGTTGAGCGTTTTAGTCTTCGGATCGGCCCTTCTTTGGTGTTTGCGCAGCTCGAAGTTTTTTATGCCGCTTTTTATCAGCTGCCTTGTCTGCGCCGGAAGTTTGTGTGCGAAGCTTGACGCACGGATCCCTGAGCGCGCGGTCGAGCAATTCACCGATCCGTCCCGCGCGAGTCTCGAAGGGATCGTCCATTCCTTGCCGGAGGTCCGGACCCGGGGGAAACGGGTAAACGTCGGATTTATTCTCAAGGCGCGATCAATTCTCCTGAAAAAGAATGGTACCCGGAAGCTCCACGAAGTTTCCGGGTATGTCCAAGTATTCTTGCTGCAGCCATCCTTGATTCCGAAGGTCGGCGATCAGATCCGTATTTTTGGAGAACTGAGCGTGCCGAAGCGCGCCTTGAATCCCGGCGAATTTGATTACGCGGATTTTTTGGCGCAAAAAGATGTCCGGGCGGTTTTTCGCGCGATCGGCAAACGAAGCGTTCGATTGATCAAGGCGGGGAATTGGTGGGTTCCGGCGAGGATTATTGCTGAAACCCGTCGTCATTCCGCGGCCCTGATCGACCGGCTTTATAACAAGCCGCAGGAAGCCGCGATCGTTAAAGCGCTTGTCCTGGGGCTTCGCGGCGATGTGGCTTCGGAGGTCCGGGATCAATTTATGAGAACGGGGACGATCCATCTTTTGGCGATCAGCGGCATGAATATCACCATGATCGCCGGGACGCTCTACATCCTCTTTCTTTTTTCCGGATTGGGATACCGTCAGGCGTCCATGCTGGCTATTTTGGTAGTGCTTTTTTATATCGGTTTTTCCGGCGCGGGCGTGCCGATCCAACGCGCGGGATGCGGCGCCGCGTTGGCGCTTCTTGCGGTACTAGCCGGGAGGCCGGCGCATCTTCTCAATTCGCTTTGTTTCGCCTTTTTTATCATATTGCTTTGGAACCCGAGCGCTCTTTGGGGTGTCGGATTCCAGCTTTCTTTCCTTTGCGTTCTTTCCCTGATCCTCATCCTCCCCATTTTTTCACGCATGAACGCATGGACGCTTTCCCTGGGTTCGAGTCTGGCGGTCCTTGCGGGAACATTCCCGCTCGCGCTTTATTATTTCAATATTTTCTCTCCCGTCAGCATTCTTGCGAACATTGTGGCCATTCCCTTGTGTGATGCGGCGCTGTTTACGGCGCTGTTGGCGATCCTTTTTTCCGGCATTCCCTTCGCGGGGCTTTTTCTTGCGACCGTTTCCTCGTGGATGATCCAAATGTCGCTGATGTGGATTGCTTCTCTTGCTCAATGGCAGTGGGGATACTGGTTTCTGGAACGGCCGCCGCAAACGAAGCTCTGGAGCTATTACGCGATTTTAGCCGGTATTCTTTTTTTATGGAAAAAACCGTTGCGCGGAAAGCATGTTTGGATCGGTCTCCTCGGGTGCGCATGGCTTTGCGTTTCTGTTTCTTTTTTTATGAACTTCAGGGAACGCGGATTTGAATTTACGGCTCTCGCAGCCGGCCGGAACCAGCTGGCGCATATGCGATTTTCGAATGGCGCCGAATGGTTTTTGAATGCCGGCCGGAGCTTTCCTTCCGATCAAGGCGAGTGGCTCGCCGTTCCCTACCTGAGAAGCTTCGGGGCTCGCAGTCTGGAAGGGATCGTCCTGAGCGATCTTTCCAAAACGAATACGGGAGGCCTTGTTTCGATCGCTCGAAGCTTTTCTTTTCCAATCCTTCTTCACCCGAAAGGATGCGGGTATGTTCCGGATCATTTTCTCGCCATGCTGCGCCGGATCCATAAAAAATCTGACGTGATCGGAAAAGACGATGAAGTGCGGATGGGAGGGGAAAAGATACGCGTGGCAGCGCAGTCTCCCAAAGGCATCGCCTTCACGGTCATTGCAGGCCCTTGGCGGATCCTGGTCGCGTCACGCTGGGAGAGAGCACTTTGGGAAGAATTATCCCAACATAAAGACGGGGGAGAGATCCACGCGGTTTTCCTGCCTTCCCCGAAGTCATCCGAAGCGATCCCGGATGAGTTCTTCGAGTGGCTCGGTCTCGCAAGACCCCTTCTTGTCGTTTCGCCTCTCTGGCAGCCGCTTCTGGCGGATCGTTTGATATCCCGTGGCATTCCTTTTTTTGACTTGGGAAATACGGGAGCCCTGAGTTTCCGGAGCGCCGGCTCCCGGCTTGAGGTCATATCTTTTCTAAAAGGCGCCCTCGGAACTTATTTATATCCGTAGGTCCGACCTCCGGAGTTCCAAAAGCTCCCAGTCTTCGGAAGATCGCGGGTATTTTATTGACAGCTTTTCAGAGCTCATGCTATAGTAACGCCTCAAAATTTTCCTAACCCGAAGATTATAAACCACTTATGAGAATTTCGAAGGTTTTAACCTTCATCGCCGTATTGCTCCTGCCGCAGTCTTTTGTTTCCGCGGATTGGGTCTGGTCCCCCGAACAGGGGAAATTCATCAATACGGAGTCCGACACCCAAAGCGAAGCCGACGACATCTTTGAGAACGCCCTTGATCTCTACAAAGAAAAGAAACTGGATAAAGCCGCCGAACAGTTTAAAGCCCTCCTGAAAAAATACCCTCAGTCCCGCGTAGCTCCTGAGTCGCAATACCGTCTCGGCACCATTTATGAAGAAACGGGCGATTTTGTCGAAGCTCACCGGGCCTATCAAGCCCTGATCAAATCCTACCCGCAAAGCGAACGCTTTGAGGAAGTGATCGAGCGCGAATATCAGATCGGCATTATGTTTCTTTCGGGCAAAAAGGGAAAACTGATGGGGCTTGAAATACGGCCTTCACTGCCCTTAGCGATCGAAGTTTTTCAGAAAATAGTCGAAGCGGCGCCCTACGGGGAATTCGGGGACAAGGCCCAGTTCAATCTCGGAGTTGCCTATCAGCGGTCGGGCCAATATGACAATGCCGTCGAAGCTTTTCAAGCCCTGATCGATCAATACCCGCAGAGCGGTTTGATCCAACAAGCGCGTTTGCAGATGGCGGAGGCGGCCTATGCGAAATCTTCTAGCCAGACGCGCGACCAAAGCGCTTTGGATGAAGCGGCCCGGCAGGCCGAAAGCTATCTGAAGCGTTATCCCGGTTCGGAGGAAGCGGAAAAAGCGGCAAAGATCAGCCAGGAAGTCGATGAATTGAACGCCGAAAAAAATTACCGCGTCGGGCTTTATTATGAAAAAGAAAATTATCTTGAAAGCGCCCTGATCTATTACCGGGATACGGCCAAGAGATACCCGAACACCGGTTGGGGGCAGAAGGCTTCCGAAAAACTCCATTCGCTGGAGGAGCCGGTCCAATACCTCAACGCGAAAGAGGAGGAACTTCAAAAAGAGCTCGGGATCCTTGAAGCACGGTACCATTCGCTCGGGCACGACCAAAAGGCGGAAAAAGAGCAGCTTAAAAAAGAGATCGATCAGGTAAAAAAACGCATCAACTCGCTCGATAAGAACAAGGCCGAGAGTTTGGAGCGCCGCAAAAAAGACCTCAAACGTCGCGAGCATGAACTTAAAGAAAAATTCAAAGAGCTCGAACGGAAGAAAAAACGTTTTAAAGGCAACACCTCGCCCGATTTCCAGAAGGCGATCGACCGTTGGCAGGCCTCGCTTGAAGCCGAACGCGACGCGCTTGCCGAGGAAAGAGACCGCCTTGAATCCTGGCGTTCCGAGCTTGGCGTTTCGGATGAGCGCTTCTACGAGCATCTGATCCCGTTCATGGGACAGCCGGAAACTCCCGTCGAAAAAATACGCAAGATGGATGAAAAAGAGCTTTACAAGCTCTCCAAGGAGAAAAAAGAACTCCTTGAGAAAAAAGAAAAACTTTATAAGCGCTATAGTGAGCTTCAGGCGCTTCTTACCCCGGAACGTTCCGAAAGCGGCCTTAAGAGAAAACGTTTGCGTGGCATCACGAAGGGCGATCCCGCGAAGCCTTCGGATCCAAAACTTCTTGCTCGCGAGCAGCAGATCGAAGCGCTTGAAGCCAAGCTGGACGAGAAAATGGCGCTTTACGAAAAACATTTCGGAAAATTGGCAGAGCAGGAGCTTGAGGCGATGATCGAAAGCCGGGCTACCGGAAAAACCGCCTACAACCCGCTTGCGGCCGAAACCGGCGATCTTCAGAAGATGGATATCCAGGAACTTCTGGAGCTTAAGATGCACTTAAGCGAGCAGGTCAGGACCCAACAGGATATCGTGGATACGCTTTCCACCGCTTTTGACAAGGAACTGGCAAAGCAAGAGCAGGCCGCTATGATGAAGTCTCTCGAAGAAGAAAAAGAAGTCGATGCCCGCAAGCTTCGCAAAGAGATCAAAAGTGTTGAAAAGGAATTACGCAAGCGGTATCAGGATATTCAGGACCGCAACAAGCGTAAAAATGAGCTTCTCAAGGAATTAGAGGAGGCCCTGAACCCCAAAGAAGGCGACAAAAAAGTCCTGAAGACATTAGCAAAACCCGTTACGGGCCCCGCCTATTTGGTCAAAGCGTTCATTTTTGGCCTTCCCAACAAAGATGAGACCTTGACGCGTGAAGCGGCCAAGCCGGAAGCGAACGCCGAGGCCAAAAAACTTCAGGAAGAGATCGAACTCGAGAGTCTGATGATCCAGGCGCAGGATCAGGAGATCCGGAAACTTGAAAAAGAACTCGAGATCCTGAATGCCAAGGCGTCCTTGGCCGGCGGGATGAAATTCCGCTCCTCGCTTGTCAAAGTGCCTTATGTTTTCATTGAGGAAGCGATCCAAAGCGCGAAGCGGGTCGTTCCAAAGAAAAACCGGCAGGATGCGCTTTTGAACCGTTTGGACAATCAGACGAAAGAACTCGATCGCCTTAAGGCCAAGCTGGAAGCAACTGAAACCGTTATTAAAGAAAAGACGCCGACGCCTTCGCCGGCAGAAACAGAACCGGCGGGATCCGAATCCGGGAAAACGGACAAAGCAGAGTCGGCTCCGGATGAAAAAGAGCTTCGGGAAGACGCCATGAGTTTAAGAGAGCAGCTTGAGATCGCCTATAGTATTTACGCCCAAGAACAGGGGATTCTGTTGGGGGATGCCGCTTTGAAAGAGATCCCGACGGACGCCGAAGGCGCCAAGCACTATAAGGAGTACAAAAAGATCGGCGAGGAACTTGCCGGTTTGATCGACGAAGAGCTCGCTATCGAGCAAAAGGAGAGGGCGATCCTTGAAAAACGGCTCGCCGAAGCGGATAAAGTGCTTCCGACCATTACTTCCAAGGCCATGCAGCAGGACCTTATGACGGAAAAAGACCGCATCGCGCAGCGTCTTGCGGACTTGGCGACCCGGCACGATTTTCTTACCAACGAAAAAGAGCGGTTTGCCGTTAACGGATGAACGGGGATTTATCATGAGAACTATTCGATCGATCGGGATCTTTTTTCTGGCGATGAGCGTGGTTTTGAGCGGATGCGGGTATACGCGCAAAACGGTGCTTCCGCGTGATATCAAAACGATCTATATCGAGACCGTAAAAAACAAGCTTGATATGGAGCAAGTCTATGCTTATCAGCAGGGGCTTGAGATGGATATCACCAATGCCGTGATCCGCGGTATCCAGATGGACGGCACTTTACGGATCGCCGAAGAAAAGAAAGCGGACGCGATCCTTAAGACCGATCTTCTCCAGTACGAACAGGAAGGCCTGCGTTTCAGCCAGCTTGAAGAGGTCAAAGAATACCGCATTTTTATCGTCGTCAAGATCCAGCTTGTAGACGCTAAAACGGGCGATCTTCTCTGGGAAGAGCCGAACTTTACCGGAGACACGGAGTATTATGTGACCGGCCCGACCTTGCGGGGCACGCAGAGCGTTCCAGATGAGTCCACGGCTACCGTGACCTCGATCGGTGAGCAAAAAGCGTCCCAAGCCGCCGTTGCTGATTTGGCGAAAAATATCGTAGACCGCATCGTCGAAGATTGGTAGCCCTCTCCCTTATCATCCCGTGAGAACAGACCTTTTTCTCATCGCCGGAGATTCATTCCTTAGGGCTCAAAAAATCAAAGCCCTTACGGCCGAGATTGAAAAAGGAACAAAAGCGCCTCTGGCCCGTCAGACCTATGACCTGGGCGAATCTTCCTTAGAAGAGATCCTCTCCGCCGCAAGGACCCTACCGTTTTTTTCTTCCGGTCAGATCTTTTGCATCCAGAGCGCGGGATCGCTCAAGAGCGCGGATCTCGCCGTTCTGGAGGCCTACCTGGAACATCCTTCGCAGGGGACGACCCTGATCTTTGAGGCGGAGGAGATTAAAGGTGTTTCCGAGCTCCAGAAGATCGTCAAAGCCAGGGGCCAGGTGATCCCGCTTGCCAAAGAAGAAGCGCGTGGCGCCGGGGCGTCCTTTATCCAGCAGAAGCTTGCACAGCACGGGAAGGTCATGACTCCGGGCGCTAAGGCGAAGCTTCTTGCCATGTGCGGTGAAGCGGTGGTGTTTTTAGATACGATGATCGAGCGGATCGTTCAATTCTCCGGGGATCGGAGAGAGATCGATGAAGCTATGGTCTTGAAATTCGAAGAGAATTGGTCGGAGATGGACGTCTTCAAGCTCACAGCGGCTCTTGTGGACCGGGATCCGGCCCGAGCCCTTCAAGTATTCCGCGATCTTATGGGGCTCTATGAAGCCGATCTTGTGTCCCTGGTCGGTATCTTGCACTGGCAGTTGCGGCAACTGTGGGAAGCTGCGACGCTCTTAAGATCGGGAGTCTCCGAGCGTGAAATTTGTTCGAAACTTCGCATGCCTCCGGCCCGTCTCGCGGCCTTAAAGCGTTTTCCGACGGAACGCTTGGAAGCGGCTGTCGAAGCGCTTTATCAGATCGACAAAAAAAGCAAGACCGGCCAGATCGAAGGCGTTCCGGGAGTGGAGGCCTGGCTCTTGGAATATGCGTCGTAAAAGGCATTTAAAAACCCGCTTCCCGGTAACCGGTAAAGCGGGTTTTTAAAAGAAATTTGAGGGATTACTTTTTCTTGATCTTGGCGAGAAACAGAGCGATCCGGGATTTTCTCCGGTTTGCTCGGCCACGCGGGATCGCGTTTTTTGTGACCGCCTTGTCGTAGCGTGCGACGAGGTTCGATGCGAGGGCCTGGGCCTTTTCGGGCTCCGAAGCCAGTTGAGCCAGTCTTTTGCTGAGGGATTTCAGCTCGGAAAGAACGGCCATATTCCTCGCACGTTTTTTAGCGTCGCTGCGAACACGCTTTGCGGCAGAACGAATATTGGGCATTTCGATGACTCCTTTTGGTGAAAAAAGTGGCGGTAATGTAGCACGCGAGATAGGTCCTGTCAATCAGGTTCCCCGGGGGGAGGCCGGCCGCGGGTCCGGAAAACGGCATCTTGTCAGGGCCGCCGCCGTCGTCGCGATCATGACCTTGATCGGCCGCATTTGCGGTCTTTTCCGGGACATTGTAAGTGCCAAGCAATTCGGGACCAGCTGGCAATGGGACGCCTTTCTTTACGCGTTCATGCTGCCGAACCTTTTCCGCCGCGTTGTCGGGGAGGGAGGGCTGACGAGCGCCTTTATCCCGGTCTATAACGAAATCCACGCGCAAAAAAGCCCGGCCGAAGCGTTCCGGTTCGCCAACATCACGATCAGCTTTTTAAGCGTCGCGCTTCTCGCTTTTATCGTGTTGGTGGAAACACTCCTCCATTTCCTGCTCAAAGCCGGTTTTCAGTCCCAAACCGTGATGCTGACCCTTGAGCTCTCGCGCATCCTTTTCCCTTACCTTTGGTTCCTTTCCCTTTACGCGCTCGGGATGGGGATCCTGAACAGCCACCGCCATTTTCTCGCGCCCGCGGCCGGGCCCGCTATTCTTGACCTGGTCTGGATCGCCGCAGTGATCTGGGTGCCGTCCTGGGTTGGGCAGGATTATCTCGGAAGGATACGCTGGCTTTCTTATGCCGTTCTTTTCGCGGGATTCCTGCATGTCGCCGTGGAATGGCCCCCGCTTTGCCGGATCGGTTTTAAATTTCGCTGGATCTGGGATATGGGTTATGAGGGGCTTAAGAAAACATGGCGGCTTTTATTGCCGGTCGTCCTGAGTTTTGCGGTGGTCCAGATCAATATCACGGTCGACATGACGCTCGGCATGATGATCGGGCCGGGGGCGAACTCCAGTCTTTGGTACGGGAACCGTCTTATGCAATTCCCGCTCGGTGTTTTTGCTTTAGCGATGGGAACGGCGCTCCTTCCGATGCTCGCGCAGCAGATCGCCCGCGGGGAAAAAGAAGCATCGCGCAAAACGCTTTCCTTTGCTTTGCGGAGCGTTTTTTTCATTATCATCCCTTCATCGGTCGGGCTCGTTGTTATGCGGGAGCCCATTGTCCGGCTGCTTTTTGAGCGAGGCGAGTTTGATGCCGTTTCAACCGCGCGAAGCGCCGCCGTTTTGTTGGGTTATACGATAGGACTGTTCGCGTTCGCCGGCCAAAAGATCTTGAATAGCGGTTATTATGCGGCTCATGATTCCAGAACGCCCATGCGGACTTCCGTCATTGCCCTTATTTCAAACATTGCCTTCAATCTGATCCTCATGATCCCGTTGAAAGAGGCGGGCCTTGCGCTCGGGACATCGCTTTCGGGCATTCTCCAGCTTGGACAGCTGATCTATTTTTACCCTAAAAGGGTCGGAGAATTCCCGTTCCGGGAGATCGGAGCCTCTTTCCTGCGTATTCTAGCGGCTTCGATCGCGATGGGGGTTCTCTGCTACTTCAGCTGGGAACTTTTAAAGATCTGGATCCCTGGGGCAAGCACCACGCGGCAGCTTTTACAGGTATTCGGGAGCATCGCGGCCGCCACGTTGGGTTACCTCGGGCTTTGTTTTGTCTGCCGCGTTCCTGAGATTCAAGAAGCGTTTGCGTGGTTCAAAAAGAAACGGAAACCCGAATCCCATCCCGAAGAAGCCGAGAATCTTGTGGATGGGGCGGCATAACACCGGTGTTCAAAGGTGGGATGACCCATGAAAACCGTCGATCCTTTTAAAAACCTTCGACAGAGCGCCGGAGCCCTTCCTTCGACGCCCGGCGTTTATCTTATGCGTGATGCCGGCGGGAAGATCCTCTATATCGGCAAAGCCAAATCGCTTCGCAAAAGAGTCCGTAGCTATTTCAAAATCCCAGCGCCGATCCCCAAGGTCGCCGTTCTCATGCGTCAGGTGCGCGCAATCGACCACATCGACACCCCGACCGAGATGGACGCCCTGCTTTTGGAAGCCCACCTCGTGCGCAAATGCCAGCCGAAGTACAATCAAGAGCTCAAAGATGATAAAAGTTTTCCGCTCCTTAAGATCACCCGTGAAAAATTTCCCCGCCTTTGCGTGACAAGGCAGAAAACAGACCGCAAAGCCGATTATTACGGGCCTTACACGGACGCAAAGCTGTTGCGCCAGGCCGCGGATCTCCTCCACGGGCTTTTTCCGATAAGAAAATGCCAGACGCTTCCCAAAACGGCCTGTCTTTATTATCACTTGAAGCAATGCATAGCTCCCTGCATCCAACCGGAGGTCAAACCCGAATACGACCGGCTGATCCGCGAGATCAAACGCTTTCTCGGCGCCCGCAAAAAAAGTTTTGCGGAATACCTTGAAGAACGCATGGAAAAGGCCAGCCGGGAATTACGTTTTGAGGACGCGCAATTCTTCAAAGAACAGTTGGAAGCTCTATCCAAACTCAAGAGAAAAAGGTTTCTTCCCAAGAATCCCGGGCAGGGCATATCGCTTTCGGCGACTTTGGAGCTCAAACAGCGCCTTAAGCTCTCAAGAATACCCGAGAGGATCGTATGTTTTGACGTTTCCAATGTCCAGGGCGAGGAAGCCGTGGCGTCCAAAGTGAGTTTTTATCGCGAACTTCCCGATAAATTCGGGTACCGTCGCTACAAGATCAAAGGCGTCTCGGGGATCAATGATTATGCCATGATCGCCGAGGCGCTGACGCGCATGCTGCGTGCCATCAAAGAGGGCCGGGAGGATTTTGCGCCCGATCTGATCATGATCGACGGAGGCAGGGGGCATTTGAATACCGCCGCCAAGGCCCTTGTGCGGGAAGGGATGGAGTCCATGGAGCTGATCGCCATCGCCAAGCAATTCGAATGGGTCCATGCTTTGAAATGGAAGGATCCGCTCGTGATCCCCTCGGATTCCCCGGCGCTCTATCTCCTGAAAAAGATCCGTGATGAAGCGCACCGCTTCGCGATCACTTACCACCGAAAGCTCAAATCAAGGTCGTTGGAGCGTTCGATGCTTGACGATATCCCCGGGATCGGGGAGAGGCGGAAAAAGATCCTGCTGCGTCATTTTAATTCGATCGATGAGATCCGAAAGGCCGGCATCGACGAGCTTTGCGCCGTTCCGGGGATCGAACGAGGGACGGCCGCCCGCATTTACGCCTTCTTTCACCCCGCTTGATTTTCCATAGAGAAAAGAATCGGGAAATCAATGCAGTCCTGATGATCCATTTAGCAAATAACAGATTCATCAGGGCGCTTGATTTTCCCGTTCCGAAAACGGGAATTCTTCCTTCTTTCCTGTTTTTCATTTCCCGTGATAGAATATTTTTTCTATCCCAACCTGAATTTCTTTACATAGAGGGTGGTTGGGATCGCCCCAATTTCTACTTCGTAAAAATTGAAAGGTATTGGGACTATGGCACACCCATTTTTAAAACGACTCCATGAGAAGGTCCTTGTTCTTGACGGGGCGCTCGGCACCAATCTCCAAAAGCTTAACCTTACGCCCCAGGATTTCGGAGGTAAGGACGGCTGCAATGAATATCTGGTCATTACCAAGCCCGATGCCGTCAGGAGCGTCCACGAAAGTTTTCTCGCGGTCGGATGCGACGCTGTCGAAACCGATACTTTCGGGGCGAACCGGATCGTTCTTGCCGAATACGGGTTGGAAGATCGCGTGCTTGAGATCAATGAAGCGGCTGCCAAGCTCGCCCGGGAAGCTGCGCAAAAATATGCCACGCCCGATCACCCCCGTTTCGTGCTGGGCTCCGTCGGTCCCGGAACAAAACTTCCCTCACTTGGCCACATCGGTTTCGATGAGCTGAAAAACGCCTACAAAGAACAATGCAGGGGCCTCATGGCCGGCGGCGTGGACGGCATCATCATCGAAACCTGCCAAGACCTCCTTCAGGCCAAGATCGCGATCATCGCCGCGGAAGAGCTTTTCAGGGAAACCGGAAAGAAATTGCCTTTGATCGCTCAAGTGACTTTTGAATCCAGCGGCACCATGCTCCTTGGAACGGATGTTACTTCCGTGATCGCCACGCTCGAGATGTTCCCGGTGAACGTGATCGGGATCAATTGCGCGACCGGCCCCTCGGAGATGAGCGAACTCGTGCGTTTTTTCTGCGAAAACTCTTCAAAGAATATTTCCGTGCTTCCGAATGCCGGCCTTCCGGAAAATATCGGCGGCGTCGCTCACTACAAACTTCCTCCGGAAGAATTCGCCTCCCACATCGAACGTTTTGTCAGAGAATTCGGCGTTTCGATCGTCGGCGGGTGTTGCGGGACTACTCCCGAACATCTAAAAGCGGTTGTCGAAAAGATCGGGTCCTGTGCGCCCAAACAGCGGACGCCTAAACATGAGCCCGCTTGCGCGAGTCTCTACGGCATTGCCGCTTACAGTCAAAAACCTCCGCCGCTTCTTGTCGGGGAGCAGACCAACGCCAACGGAAGTAAAAAGTTCAAACAGATTTTGGAGCGCGAAGATTATGACGCCATGACCGGCGTGGCGCGCGAAGCGGTCAAGGAAGGCGCTCATCTTGTGGACCTTTGCGTGGCTTATGTTGGCCGGGACGAGAAAAAGGACATGATCGAGGCGGTCAGCCGTTTTAACCAGCACGTGACCGTTCCCGTCATGATCGATTCCACCGAACCGGCGGTGATCGAAGAGGCGCTTAAGCGGATCGCGGGCAAGCCCATCATCAACTCGATCAATCTGGAAGACGGGGGCGAACGTTTGCGCAAGATCTGCCCGATGGCGAAACGCTATGGCGCGGGGCTGGTCGTTCTTACGATCGACGAAAAAGGCATGGCGAAAACACGGGATGAAAAGCTTCGCATCGCCAAACGCATCCATCAGATCGTGACCCAGCAGTACGGTATCCGCTCGGAAGACCTTTTCTTCGATCTCCTGACCTTTACGGTCGGAAGCGGGAGCGAAGAGTTCCGGAATGCGGCGCCGGAAACGATCGAAGCGATCCGGCGGCTCAAGCGGGATTTGCCGGGCGTTCACACGATCCTCGGCGTGAGCAATATTTCCTTTGGACTCGCGCCGCGCGCGCGGCAGATCCTCAACAGTGTTTTTCTCGATGAATGTGTCAAGGCCGGCCTTGACGCGGCGATCGTTCACGCCAAAAAGATCGTGCCGCTTTTCAAGATCGAGCCGGAAGACCTTGAGGCGGCAAGGCGCCTGCTTCACAACAAATGGGTCGACGGCAAAGATCCTCTTCAGGAATTCATCGCACATTTTGAGAAAAAACAAGGGATCCCGCAGGGGCAGGGAGGCGGCACCGTTCAAGGGGCGATCGAAGAGGTTTTAAAGCGTCACATCATCGAAGGCAGCGCGGAAGGCCTGGAAGCCCATCTTGATGAGGCGCTTCAAAAATACAAACCGCTCGAGATCATCAACCGGTTTCTTCTCGACGGCATGAAACAAGTTGGAGAATTCTTCGGCGCCGGTAAAATGCAGCTTCCTTTTGTGTTGCAATCAGCCGAAGTCATGAAAAAAGCCGTGGCTTATCTTGAGCGGTTCATGGAAAAGAAAGAAGGCCAGGAGCGCGGGCGTATCGTGCTCGCGACCGTGAAAGGCGATGTTCATGATATCGGAAAGAACCTCGTGGATATCATCCTCACGAATAACGGTTACAAGGTGTTCAACATCGGCATCAAGCAGCCGGTCGACGCGATCGTTAAGGCCGCGCTTGAAAACCGGGCCGACGCCATCGGCCTTTCCGGCCTTCTTGTCAAATCCACCTTGATCATGAAGGAGGATCTTGAGGAAATGGCCCGGCGCGGGGTCAAGCTTCCGGTGATCTGCGGTGGCGCCGCCCTGACCGAACGTTATGTGGAAGGAGATCTCGCCAAGGCCTATCAGGGTCCCGTGCATTACGGCCGGGACGCTTTTTCCGGGTTAAAGATCATGGAGGGGATCAAAAAAGAAATAGGCCCGAAAACAGCTTCTCCTGTTTTGGAGGAGATCCCAACACCCCGGAATCCGCGAAGATCCTCTTCCGAAAAACCGTCAAGCGGGACCGCGAAGCGTTCATCCGGCCCCCTGTTTCACGTTCACCGCGATAATCCGATCCCGAAGGTCCCGTTCTACGGCTACCGGATCATCAAAAATATCCGGCTTCAGGATCTGTTTGGCTGGATCAATAAGACGGCGCTTTTCCGGGCCCAGTGGCAGTTCAAACAAGGGGAAAGGACGCCCCGGGAATTCGAGCTTTTTCTCCAGGAGAATGTGGAACCCATTTTTGAACAGTTCAAGGCAAAGACGATCCGCGAAAAGCTTCTTGAACCCCGCGTCATCTATGGGTTTTTCCATTGTTATTCCGAGAATGACGAATTGGTGATCCTGGACGGTTCAGGGACGAACGAGTTGACCCGTTTCAAGTTCCCGCGTCAGACAAGGGAACCCTATCAATGCATCGCGGATTTTTTCAGGCCGAAGGGCGGCGAACCGGATGTGGTGGCGTTCCAGGCCGTGACCATGGGGCGTCGCGCTTCCGAGACGGAGCAAAAACTTTTCCGGGCCAACAAGTATACGGAATATCTTTATCTTCACGGATTTTCCGTGGAAGCGACCGAGGCCTTGGCCGAATATACGCATCTTATGATCCGCCGGGATATGGGGATCAGTCATCAAGACAAGAAGACCAAAGAAGAGATCTTTCGGCAAAAATACCAGGGGTCGCGTTACAGTTTTGGCTATCCGGCCTGCCCTCATCTCGAAGACCAGAAAAAGCTCTTCGAAGTCCTGCCCGCGCAGAAGATCGGGATCACGTTGAGCGAAACCTTTCAAATGGTCCCCGAGCAGTCCACCTCGGCGATCATCGCGCATCACCCTCAGGCGAAATACTTCGGCCTCTAATGGAGCCCCACGGCCTCACGGCCGTGGTACCTCACAGCTTCGGCGACATCCCGCCGAAGCATCCACGCCAAAATGCGGCGGGATTATCCCTCGTATTCAGCCTCGGGCTTACGCCCGAGGTCTTCTGCGAAGACGGGATAAAAAAACCGGCCATGTGGCATGGCCGGTTTTTAAAAAGACCCTGGAAAATTATTTTACGGTGGTTGCGTGCCCGAGCTTTTCAGCGAGAGAGCGGTATTCCTGCCAGATCGCCTCGGGAGTGTGCGCGCCGAATTCCGAAAGATATTTTTCGATCTCCTGAAGTTCGCCCGCCCATTCCGTCGGATGGACCGAAAAAAGCCGCTCGATCTTATCTTGCGGAATATTCAGCCCCGAAAGGTCGAAATCCTTCATATCAGGAACGGACCCGAGAGGGGTTTCTTTAGCGCCCACTTTTCCATCGATGCGGTCCAGGACCCACTTGATAACGCGAATGTTATCCCCGAAGCCCGGCCAGATGAATTTTCCGTTCTCATCCGTGCGGAACCAGTTGATCGAGTAGATCTTGGGAGGATGTTTGAGTTTTTTGCCGATGTTCAACCAGTGGCTGAAATAATCTCCCATGTTGTAGCCGCAGAAGGGGAGCATGGCCATGGGATCACGGCGGATCGCTCCGACCGTAAGGGACGAAGCCGCAGCCGTGATCTCGGAACCCATACGGGTTCCGAAGAAAACGCCGTTCTGCCAGCTGGAGGCCTCGGCGACAAGAGGGATAAGCTTGGCGCGTTTTCCGCCGAACAGGATCGCCGAGATCGGAACGCCTTTGGGGTCGTCCACTTCTTTGGCGAGCGTGGGGCAGTTATACATGGAAACCGTGAATCTGGAATTCGGGTGGGCGGCCTTCGTTCCTTTGGAAGGATCCCACGGGTTTCCCTGCCAATCCGCGACATTCTTAGGCATGGCACCGTCCAAGCCCTCCCACCAGGGTTCGTTCGTATCGTTATCGAGTGCAGTATTTGTAAAAAGAGTCGGAAAAAATTTGTCGTTCTTGAGCGTCTCGACCATTCTGGGATTCGTTTTAAGCGATGTGCCGGGGGCGACACCGAAGAATCCCGCTTCGGGATTGATCGCATAAAGTCTCCCGTCGGGGCCGACATTGAGCCACGCGATGTCATCGCCCAGGGTCCAGACCTTGTATCCGGGAAGCGCCGATTGCATGAGCGCGAGGTTCGTTTTTCCGCAAGCCGAAGGAAGAGCCGCGGCGATATAGGTGGTTTTTCCCTTGGGGTCCTGGATCCCCATGATCAGCATGTGTTCGGCAAGCCATCCTTCCCTCAAGCCGATACAGGAGGCGATGCGGAGCGCGAAACATTTTTTGCCGAGCAGGGCATTGCCGCCGTAGCCGGATCCAAAGCTCCAGACAAGGTTTTCCTGCGGGAAATGCATGATGAAACGCCGTTCGGGGTTCAGATCGCCCACGGAATGAAGTCCGCGGACAAAATTTTCGGAATTTCCGATCCGATCAAGCGCTTCTTTCCCCATCCGCGTCATGATCCGCATGCTGACGGCCACATAACTGTTATCCGTGATCTGGACGCAGGCCTTGGCGTAAGGGGATTTGGGATGTCCCATCATATAAGGCATGACGTACATCGTGCGGCCCCGCATGCAGCCGTCGAAAAGTTTTGTCATTTTCGCTTTAGCTTCCGCAGGGTCCATCCAGTTATTATTGGGGCCGGCGGTCTCCTTGTTCGGATGGCAAACAAAGGTAAGTTGTTCGGTCCTGGCAACGTCGTTAGGATGAGAGCGGTGGAGATAGGCGTTCGGCCAATCCTTATCATTTAATTTCTGAAAAACGGGCTTTCCATTGATCGTCTCTTCCTTCATGCCGATCTCGATCAACTGTTTAGCTTCGGCTTCCGAGCCGTCACACCAGTGGATCCTGGCCGGTTTAGTCAGCCGAGCTTGTTCTTCAACCCATTTTTCAAGAGGCGTTGCCATTTTTTGAAACTCCTTATGTATAGGGGATTTTTGAAATACGCAGTGAAGTCTATCGATGCCGGATGAATTTGCAAGGGGTTTTTATGTTTGGCACCGGCGGTTATGGTCGATCAACACTTTTCCTCGAAAAAACGGGCCGCCCGGACCACGATCCGGCGGGGAAAAAGCCGGACCAGGAAAACCAAAAGCTTATTCACCCAGCCCGGGACCACAAGGCGTTTGGATCGAAGCAGCCCCCGGTAAGCGGCCCGCGCGGCGTCTTGGGCGTCCATGGCAAAAGCGTTTTCCCGGATATTTTCGGTATGGGATCTTGTCTGGAATTGAGTTCGTATGGGTCCCGGGCAAAAGGCAGTGACGGTAACGCCGGTCCCTGCAAGCTCCTCCGCAAGAGCCTCTGTCAGGGATAAAACACAAGCTTTGGAGGCGAAATAAGCGGCCATAAAAGGTCCGGGCTGGAAGGCGGCAGTGGACGCGATATTCAGGATCTTTCCCCGGCCCCGGCGGATCATGCCTGGAAGAAGGAGCCGCGTCAGCCGCGTGAGAGAGACCATGTTAAGATTCAGCATGGCTTCCGTGGCTTTCCAATCCGTTTCATAAAAAAAACCATGAAGGCCGGATCCCGCGTTATTGACCAAGACCCCTATTTCCAGACCAAGCTTATCGAGAGTTGTTTTCAATTGATCGGCAGCGTCAGGGGTCGATAGGTCAGCGGTAAGGATTTTGATCATGGAAAGATCGCTGGGGTTCAGTGCCTTGGCAAGTTCTTCGAGTCGGGCCTGGTTGCGGGCGACCAAGACCAGAGAGTGCCCATTCCGGAAAAAGATCCTGGCTAATTCGCGGCCGAGCCCTTCGGAAGCGCCGGTAATTAAAACGTAGCTTTTTATCATGGATCCTTCCTTTGAAGGATGGCTGTCGGAGGTTACGGTTTAATGATGCCGAGCGACCTTGCGATCCTTGCAAAGGCATTGATGGCGCGCTCGATCTCTTGAAGGGAATGGCCCGCGGTTACCGTTGTCCGGATGCGGGTTGTATGAGGCGGCACGGCAGGGGGAAGGATCGGCACAATAAAGATCCCTTCTTGTCTCGCGAGGCGGGTCATCTCCAAGGCCTTTGCGTCGTCGCCGATAATGATCGGGACAATGGGGCTTTGACTTTGGAGCGTGGTAAAACCGTTCATTCGGAGCGTCTTAAGGAAATAATGCATATTTTCGTGGAGTTTTTTAATACGCCATGTTTCTTCCTCGATGACCTCAAATGATGCTTTGGCGGCCGCGGCGGAGGCCGGCGGCAGGGAAGCGGAAAAGATAAAAGGACGGATCGAGTGTTTTAGGAAATTAACAAGCTTCGAATTGCCGGCGATATAACCGCCGATCGAAGGGATCGTTTTGCTCAAAGTTCCCATCTTGATATCGATCAAGCCTTCGGCCGGGTCGATCCCGAAATGTTCCTCGATCCCGGTACCTTTTTTTCCGAGGACCCCAAGCGAATGCGCCTCGTCGATCATAAGAAGGGCCTTGAATTTGCGGCAGAGACGGATTACTTGCGGAAGATTAATAATGTCGCCGTCCATACTGAAGACAGCATCAGCGACCACAAGTTTCACCCCTTTTTTCGGCGCTTTTTCGAGCGATTCTTCAAGCGAGGCCATGTCATTATGTTCGAAGCGGACGAATTGCGCGCGCGATAAGATGCACCCGTCCACTATGCTCGCGTGATTGACCTTATCGGAGATCACGGTGTCGTTTCGACCCAGCAACGCCGAAATAGTCCCGCAATTGGCGCCGTAACCCGTGGAAAGCGCGATCGCCTCCTCGGTTTTTTTAAATGACGCGATCTTTTTTTCAAGCTCCTGGTGGATGCGTGTGGTCCCGGTCAGGAACCGGACGCCGTGAGTGCCTGTTCCGAATTCTTCAAGGGCCTTTTTGGCCGCCGCATTGATCTTGGGGTGTCCCAGGAGATCGAGGTAGGAATAGGAGGAGAATTGGAGCATCGGCTTGCCACGGATCGTGATGTGAACGCCGTCGACAGCGTCGGAGGAATGCATGTAAGGATAGAGGTCGCGTTTTTTGGCCTCTTGGATCCGACAGTTCAGCGCTTCGATCCTGGCAAGCAGCGTGTTTTTAGGAGAGCGGACAGGATTATTCATGTTCCCCGTTTTTCGGAGCAAAAATGATTAATGAAGGGAGTTTACAGAGGATGATCGATTTTGCAAGTGATTTCTGGGGCCGAGGGCGCCGCCGGGGAAGGCGCGTCATAGGATTTGATCAGTTCCCGGAATTCATCGGAGGTAATGACATATTTTTTAAGTTCGCGGGGGGTCTCATCCCAGACCCGGTATTCCGCCGCAACGATGATCTCCTGCGATGGATCCTCTTCCGCCGTGATTTTGACAGCAAGAAGATCGGCGTCGCGCACGTCTTCAGGCAAAAGCTCAGGATTGGTAAAGATCTTTTTATACCATTCGTCGAGCGTTCCCGCCGAAACCCGGCCCTTGTCGGTGGTAAAATAGGAGCGGTTTTTTTCAAAAACGGAAACCGGCATTTTCGAATAGATCAATAAATGTCCGCGTTGTTTTTTCAGCTTTCTCCGGATCATGGCGTCGTGGGTCTTTTCAATGCTCATGACGATCTCGGAACTGGCGCGGACGACCTTTTTATTGACGTATTTCAGAACCGACGAAATATGCTGGCGCAGGAAGCTGAGGCCGTCAACGGCGTAACCCAAACTTTTGACCTGCGTGGGTTTTTCGCGCAGCGTAGAAATACCCCAATTGAAAGGATACATGACCGCGCCGTCGATATCATAAAGGATATCCTCAATGCAGACAAAAAGGTTATGGACGCGCACCTGCATCATCGGCGTGATGCTGCCGAAGCTGCCGCCGAACAGCACGGAGCCGGCGATACGGGCGTCGGATAAAGAGAGCTGGCGAAGCTGCAAAGCATCCCATAATTGCCCAAAGCGCCGGACCGGTTCGATCCGGGGAAGTTTGGAATAAGCGTATTCCAGCGTGTCAAGCGACCGGGAAATGGGGCTACGTTTGTTCCGGGCGATCAATTGGATCAGCCCGTCCCCAAGTCTGACGAATTCAAGCTCGGTGGTTGCCAGGGCCGAGACTGAAATGCTGTGGAGGTCGGATCTTTTCTTGTAATCATGGACCGTCATCGGGTCCGACCAATAGAGGTCTTCGGCGGAATCCTCGACTGCCGTCAGCGCGAAAGCCGCAGGAATAAAAGAAAAAAAGACCCAAAAAATAAGAGCCGCTAATTTAGGCGTTCTCATAGATATTTTCGATCGCAGCCGCGTCAAAGTCTGTTTTTTTCTTATAACCGACCAGCTGCATCAGGGTCGGCGTCAGATCGATAAGGCGGTGGGGCGCTGATTCGGTCCCGGTCCGGATGTGAGGTCCGGAGAGCATTAAGGTGGATCGAAGCGCGTCTTTTAAGATCGCGCCGTGGTCCGCGCCGTTAATGTCTTCGATCCTGAAGTTCCACCCAGACGCGGCGGAGATCCAGAGGTCGGGATCCTGCGACCGGGCCAAATGAGAAAGTTCGGGTTTCCAGGACAGGGCCCGGGCCACAGCCGTGACGGCATCGGGATAAGCGGTTTCATAAGTCGCTTCCAGCCATTCCCGGTCGTCATGAAATTCCTGGAGAAACGCAGCCCGATCCTCAGCGCGGAATTTCGGGTCCGTCAAATAACCAAAAGGATCCGCTGAAGAGGTTTCCTCAAAAGTGCATTGTCCGGTCTGGTCCTGCGAGAAATTCCGGATCGGCCTGTAGCGGTACCGCAGATGCTCGCCCTCACGACCGATCTCGATCAGCGCTTCGATGCCGCCGCGGCGCGCCACGTAGACCAGATCTTCGGCGAGTTTTACAAAAAGGAGGTCGATAGGATGGGGATCGATCGTTCCGGGGAATTTGTTCCGGGACTCTAAATTAATATTTAAAAGTTCGCTGACAAGATCCACGGGTTTCCGGTTAGGCCCCAGGCCGTAATGAGTCAGTTCATAGAAAGTGTTCGGTCGTTCCCAATTCCCGGAGGTGCTGTCGCCGGCCGGTAAGAAAATACGCGCTTGGCCGCGCCCCATATTGTCAATATAGGCGTAGGACGCAAGATCGGTTCCGGCGTGGCTGATCGTATAATCAGGGCCACGGACGTTCATCTTGAATATCCGATAGAAAAGATCACGTCCGATGTAATAGGGCTGATTATAGACGCCATTTTGCCCGCCGTACGCGCCGTGGTCGGAAAATAGGATCACATAAGGTTGGCGGCCGTTCGATTCTCTGACAAGCCCGTCGTAGATCTTTCCGAGCCATTCGTCGACATTGTCCATTTCCTTTTGAACGGCCTCGTCAAATTGCCCCCTTTCGCGCCGGTGCTGTTCTTCATCCAGCAAGGTGAACCAAACAATAAGGAGTTTTGCCCGGGTATCCGGAACCATGTAACGGACCGCATATTTTCCGTTCAGATCGTCCAGCATCGCCGGCGCCTCTGTTGTGACAAAATAAGCGTGGTCGACTTCGTTGGAGGCGACATGGGGCCAAGCCCAGGGGATCGCCGACGGGCTGACGGGGACAAGGGCTGTGTGGTATTTCTCCCCGAGGTAATCGTAAAGGGCCTTGGCCTTATTCTGCTTCAGGACCGCCGGCGCCTTTTCCACGTTGGTGAGCATATTGAAATAGCGGGGGAATTTCTCGGGGATGAAGAACATCCGCTTCATGATGTTTTTCTTGCGCGTAGGGAATCGCTCGAAAAGAGACTGCGCTTTAAGCCCGGATTGATCGGGGCGTTTTCCCGTTATGAGGCAGGTATAGGCATTGACCGTCAAAGAGGGGAATGTGCTGAAAAAATTCTGAAAGCGGAGGCCTTTATCATAGAAGAATTTTTTAATATTAGGAAGCCGGCCTTTTTCAACCATGAGGTCCACAATGTCAGGCCGGAGACTGTCAACAAAGATCAAAAGAACCTGGGAATCGGGAAGCGGGCCTTTGGTCGTCTCGGGGGAAGGCGGAGTCCCGGCGAAAAGCCGTCCGGCGAGCGCCGTGAACAGGGCCAGGAATAAAATGGATCTTATTTTTTTTAAAGTCATATCCGATCCAAAAAGATCATTTTTCCTTTAAAAGGTAGAGCCGGTTGTCCTTCATTTTGTAGATCATGGGGGCGACTTTGACTTTGGGGTATCGCAGGCGGAGGCGCTTCACTTCGCTTAAGACAAAATCGGCCTCATGACCGATCTCGAATTTCATAAACGAACTCAGAAAATGTTCTTCGGCGTCCTTTTTCTTCCAGCCGCCGTACTTTACCAATCCTTTAATGAAAAGATCTTTCCGGGAGGCGAGGTTGACCATGCCGCACTGGTCGTGCCCGATCAGGGCGATCGCGGAAACGCCGCCTACAGCGATCGCGTAAGAAACCTTGAATTCGCTATACCGGAGGTTGGCGCCGCCGGTCCGCATGATAAAGGCGAAATTGTCCGGGATATGGAGGTATTTTCGATGGTCCATGCACATGCCGACCAAGAGTTGCGCATGGGAGTAGTCTTCGAAAGGACGCCCCAGATTATGGTACTCCAGCAGCCGGCCGATGGGGCTGCGGCGGTAGAATGAAGGAATGTCGCTAACTTTTTTTATCGCAATGAGTCGGTGCATGAGGATATTTTAAAAGGGTGGGCGACGGGAATTGAACCCGCAACCCCAAGATCCACAATCTTGTGCTCTAACCAAATTGAGCTACGCCCACCATGGATAAATACGAAAGCGCTATCAGGAGAGGGATTATAACCAAAAAACCGTGTAAGGGAAGGTATAAAACTATGTAATGACGCCGTTGCGGCAGGTTTCATAAAGAAAGGAGATCTCCGATGAAGGAATTTTTTGTGGGATTGCTTGTCATTGTTGCGGCGCTTGCGCTTGCCGGGTTGGGCATACTGCTCTTTCCGTTCCTGCTTCTATTGGGTCTTGCCTTGAGAGTCCTTGTGGTCATTGCGCTTGGTCTCTTGCTGATCTGGCTGGTGGGAAAGCTTGTTTTGATGTTTATCGATGCCTTAAAGGGCAAAGAGGCAAAGAAGGGATAAAAGGTCAAGCATGGAACGGCTGATGACCGTCTTGACTACCTTCTGTTGAAAAAAAACAAAAGTCAGGATAGGATAATGCCGTCGTTAGAGATGTCGGAAGTTGGGCGTTTTCGTTTGGTTTACACCTGAATGTGGACGGCAAGCAGTATCGTAGGAGGTGTTCCATGACAGAGCCCCAGAGACATAAATTGATTGCAACCGGCGCGCTCGCGGTCATTGCGTGTTTGATTCTCTATTTGATCGTTTTCGGGTTCCGTTCTTTCGATCCGAAAAGCTTGATCGTTGTAGCCGTATTTTTTGCCGCGGCTGCAAAGCTTTCTACGGTCAAACACCGCCGCAATCCGATGATTTAGCGCAACGCCTGCCTTGCCGGCAGGCAGGCGCAAAGTTCAACGCGAAAAACGTTCATTGCGCGTTGTCCGTTATATATCGCGCTCGTTCTCCCTTGTAAAACCCCTCCTCATTCAGTAAACTACTCCAACTTATGAAAGAACAAATCGCCGCACTCCAGGACCGTCTTAAGGATCTCAAGGAAAAGCTCCAAGAGATAAGGGGGTATCTTTGACCTTGAAGGTCAAGAGCGCGAGATCGCCGGCATCAACGAAAAGATGGCTCGCGCTGATTTCTGGGACCGTCAGCAGGACGCCCAGGCCACCGTTGAACGGCTGAAAACCCTCAAAAAGATCGTCGATCCCTGGCAGAAAGCCCATCAATCCCTCAATGACCTTCTTGAGCTCCTCGCAATGGTGGATGAGAATCAGGAAGAATCCCTCAAAGAGCTTGAGCAGGATGTCGCCAAATTAGGCCGCGAAGTCGAGCTCCTGGAATTCCAGCGCCTTCTATCCGGACCTTTTGATTCCAACAATGCGATCGTCAGTATTAATGCCGGCGCTGGCGGCACCGAGGCCTGCGACTGGGCGCAGATGCTCTTGCGTATGTATACGCGGTGGGCCGAACAGCATAGCTATAACATTCAAATGGTCGATCTGATGCAGGGGGAAGAAGCCGGGGTTAAAAGCGCGACTTTTATCGTGCAGGGGGGTTACGCTTATGGTTATCTGAAAGCCGAATCGGGCGTTCACCGTCTCGTGCGCATCTCGCCTTTTGACGCCAATAAACGCCGCCACACATCGTTCGCGTCCGCGGACGTGATCGCGGAAGTGGACGACATTCCCGAGATCGAGATCAAGGAAGCTGATATCCGGATCGACGCCTATCGGGCCGGCGGGGCGGGCGGGCAACATGTGAATAAAACCTCCAGCGCGATCCGTATCACGCACCTCGCGACAGGCATCGTGACGCAATGCCAAAATGAACGTTCTCAGGCGCAGAATAAGCAGGTAGCGATGAAGGTCTTAAAGGCGCGACTTTATGAAAGATTGCGCCAGGAAAAAGAAGCGGCGCTTGCGTCGCAATACGGGCCCAAAAAGAAGATCGAATGGGGTTCCCAGATCCGCTCTTATGTGTTTCATCCTTATACGATGGTCAAAGACCACCGCACGGATGTCGAAACTTCGAACGGGGATGCGGTGATGGACGGGGATCTCGACCCTTTTATCGAGGCATATCTTAAACAGAATGTGACAAAGAATTAGCGAACGGATCATCCATGCTCGGTTATATCCTTCAAAAAATATTCGGAACGCAGAATACCCGGACACTCAAGCTCCTTTGGCCGATCGTGGCGCAGGTGAACGCGTTTGAACCCGCCATTCAAAAACTTTCTGATGAAGAGCTCCGGGCCAAAACAGGCGAATTCAAAAAACGCCTCGTGGAAGGCGCGACGCTCGATGATATCCTTCCGGAAACTTTTGCCGTAGTGCGCGAAGCTTCGAAACGCACAACAAAAATGCGTCATTTCGACGTCCAGATCCTGGGCGGCATCGTGCTCCATAAAGGGAAGATCGCCGAAATGTCCACCGGTGAAGGAAAAACGCTTGTGGCCACGCTGCCGATCTATCTCAACGCCCTTGAAGGCAAAGGCGTGCACCTTGTGACCGTCAACGACTACCTCGCTCGCCGCGACCGGAATTGGATGGGGCCCATTTACGAATTTTTGGGGCTCACAGTAGGCGTGATCCAGCACGATATCCCGCACGAAGAACGCCAAAAAGCCTACGCCTCCGATATCACTTATGGGACGAATAACGAATTCGGCTTTGATTATCTGCGCGACAACATGGTGACAAGCCTTGATATGCGCGTCCAGCGGCCGCTTCATTACGCGATCGTTGACGAAGTCGACTCCATTCTGATCGATGAAGCCCGCACGCCGCTCATTATTTCAGGTCCCGCCGAAGATTCCACCGACAAATATTACAAGGCCGAGCGCGCCGCGCTTTCGCTTAAAGGTCACCGCATCGTCAAAGAAGAGGTCGATCCCGAGTGGAAAGCCAAGCTCGAGGAGATCAAGAAAGAATGCGATTACATCGCGGATGAAAAAGCCAAAACGATCCGCATGACCGAGCAGGGAGAATCGAAAGCTGCCAAATTCATGGGCGTCGAGAACATGCACGATTCCGACACTGTCGCCGAGCGGCATCATGTGATGACGGCTTTACGCGCGAAGGAATTTTTTGAACGCGACGTCGATTATGTTGTCAAAGACGGGGAGATCCTGATCGTGGACGAATTTACCGGCCGTCTCATGCCGGGCCGGCGTTTCTCCGATGGGCTTCATCAGGCGCTTGAAGCCAAAGAGGGGGTTGAGATCCGCCGCGAGAACCAGACGCTTGCGACCGTGACCTTCCAGAATTATTTCCGTATGTATAAAAAACTCGCCGGCATGACCGGTACGGCCGCGACCGAAGCGGTAGAATTCGATAAGATCTACAAGCTGGATGTGGTGGTGATGCCGCCGAATCGCCCATGTGTCCGTATTGATTCCGCGGATTGTGTTTACCGGACTGAAAAAGAAAAATTCGACGCGGTGGTGCGAGAGGTCGTCGAAGAGCACAAAAAAGGAAGGCCGGTACTGGTCGGTACGATCTCGATCGAAAAATCCGAACGTTTAAGCCGCATGCTCCAGAAGATCAATTTGCCGCACGTGGTACTGAACGCAAAGTATCATGAAAAAGAAGCCGAGATCGTGGCGCAGGCAGGGCAGCCCGGCATCGTGACGATCGCGACCAATATGGCCGGCCGCGGGACGGATATTGTGCTTGGCCCCGGCGTGGCTGAAAAAGGCGGGCTTGCCGTGATCGGCACCGAGCGCCATGAGGCGCGTCGCATCGATAACCAGTTGCGAGGCCGTTGCGGGCGCCAAGGCGATCCCGGTTCTTCGAAATTTTTTATTGCGCTTGAAGACGAGCTCATGCGGCTTTTCGGCTCAGACCGCATTTCGACCATGATGCAACGTCTCGGGATGCAGGAGGGTGATGAGATCCAGCACCCGCTCGTGAGCCGCGCGATGGAAACCGCGCAGAAGCGCGTGGAAGCCCACAACTTTGAGATCCGCAAACACCTGCTTGAATATGACGATGTCATGAACCGCCAGCGCGAACTGATCTACGGTGAGCGCGATCTGGTCTTAAAAGGAGCGCCCGAAGAACTAAAAAAACACGTGCTTCAAATGATCGAGAATGTGATCGAGAACTTGGTCCTGACTTACATTAATCCCGATATTCGCGAAGAGGATAAAGACCCCGAAGGGCTCATTACGGCATTAAGCGAAAAATTCGGCGGAGGGTTCCGCGAGGCCGTTGAAAAGAATCTCGATAATATGGACGCTTTGCTGGAGGCGCTGGAAGAAAGAGCCGCCCAGCAGCTTGAGTTGCGCGAACGGGAATTCGGCCCGGAGCGCACGCAGTATCTGGTGCGTTTCATCCTGCTTCAGGTGATCGATACGAAGTGGAAAGAACATCTTTACGCCCTCGACAATCTGCGGGAGGGGATCGGCTTACGCGCTTACGGCCAGCGTGACCCGCTTGTGGAATACAAACGTGAAGCATTCGATATGTTCGATCAGATGACCGATAGCGTCAAGGAAGAGGCTGTGGAACTTCTCTTCCGCGTTCAGGCGGTTCGTGAAACAAAGCTGGCCAATCCGGTCGAAGAATCCAAAACACAATATCTTCATCCCGAAGCGGTTCTTCCGGAATCGAAGCCGGCGCCTTCCGCGAAACTTCCGCGCGGTATGAACGCTCCGTCGCCTTTTTCGCCGCGCAACGAAGCTCCCGATGATCAGGCTCCGACGCCTATCAAACGCGCCCACGAGAAAGTCGGCCGCAATGATCCCTGTCCCTGCGGCAGCGGGAAAAAATATAAAAAATGTTGTGGTGTCAATGAGTCTTAATTCCCAACACGAATTATCCGCAAAATCCAAGAAGAAGTTCGCGCGCGCCCTGCGCCTTTCTCCGAAGTTGTTAGCCGCATGTTCCGGTATTTTGCTCGCGGTCTGTTATCCGTCCCCCGGTTGGGGATTCCTCGCATGGGTCGCTTTCATACCGCTTCTGGCAGCCATTCATCGCGCGCATGATCTTTCGCAGTCCTTGGGTTATGGGTTGATCGCCGGTATCGCTTTTTTTGGTTTTTCCATGCATTGGCTCACTCACGTTTCGGCTCCGGGATGGATCATGGTCACAGTGATGGAGTCTTTTTATTTTATGATATTCGCCTGGTTCGTTCACCGCGGAATGAGATCGAAACGGTCGGTTATTTTTAAAGCCCTTTGGATCAGCCTGGCATGGACGTTTTCCGAGATCTTCCGTTCCGAAATGCCGGTCTTCGGGTTCGGGTGGAATCTCCTCGCGTATTCCCAATCCGCTTATGTTCCTCTTATCCAGTTCGCGAATCTTTTCGGGGCCTACGGGCTTGGATTTGTGATCGCATTTGTTAACGTTTCTTTTTTTTATGCCTTCGCGGAGCATAAGAACCGCCGCATAGTTTTGGGTTTTATTTTGGCCGCGGTTCTGACCCTTGCGGGTCTTTTGGGCTACGGGAAAATAACGCTCGGGCAGCCGGCCCGGCCCCAAGAATACCTTCGGGTTTCGATCCTCCAGGGGAATATCCCGCAATCCGTCAAATGGGCTGTCATGGCCAAAGAAAAAATACTCGAGATCTATGACCGCTTGACCCAGCTTGCCGCGATGGAACAATCAGATCTCATCATTTGGCCGGAAGCGGCTTTTCCGGGTTACTTCAACAGAGACCTTCAGGCGGAACAGATCTCCCGTCTCGCGCAGGAAGTCCAAACCCCTCTCTTGATCGGCGGGCTTCGTTGGGTCAGCGAGCAGGAGGTTTACAACAGCGCATACCTTTTGGAAAAAGACGGTGCTTTTCAAAAATATTACGACAAATTACGGCTTGTGCCGTTTGGAGAATATGTTCCGCTCAAATTCATTTTGGGCTGGTTGACGCCTATCGCGGACGCGCTTGGGGTGGGTGATTTCAGCGCGGGAGTCGATTCGGTGATCTTCCGGTGGGGACGGGAGGAATGGCCGTTCGGGGTCCTGATCTGTTTTGAGGATATTTTTTCAGATCTTGCGAGATTCTTGGCGGATCGCGGCGCGAAATTTATCGTTGTGATCACCAATGACGCCTGGTTTGGGCATACCGGCGCTCCGTTCCAGCATCTTCAGGCCTCGATCTTCCGCGCCGTGGAGAACGGGGTCGCGGTAGTGCGTTCGGCCAATACGGGCGTCTCCGCCTTTATTTCCCATCGCGGGGAGATCCTGGGGACCGTGACGGATCAGAAAGGCGAGGCCATTTTTGTTTTTGGGCAAAAGACGCTGGACCTTCCGCTTCTGACTTCCTATACTTTTTTCAGGAAAGGAGGATGGATGTTCCCGTTCGCGGTGATGGGGGTTTTCTTGATCATGAGCCTCGGGGTCGCCCAAGGGAGTAGAAAACATGGATAACATGGGTCATTTATTTCGCGGGATAGCTTTTTTGTGCGCGTTATTTTTCATTATTTTTTTTCCGGGATGCGTCCGTTTTTCGGGCGGCGCCGGTTATTGGCATACAGATTCAAAAGGAGAAGCAAAAGGCAGACAAGTAGGTTTTGATACGGCGGATTATATTCCCGGCAGTCCCGCCCCGGGGAGCATCACAACCAGCTAAAAGGAGGGATTATGGAAGAAGCTAAAAAACCATGCTGTTGCTGCGGCATCCTTATCGGCGCGCTTGTGATCGTTTTCGCCTGGTGGAAAGTCGCATGGGGCGCGATCGCTTTGACGGTTCTCGGCGCTGTGATCATCATTAAAGAGTTGATCGGCCAATGCTGCTGCCAAAGCAAAGAGTGCAAGCCGAAGCCGGGGAATTAAGCCGGTCTTTTTAGATGAGGGAAAGTCCGCCGTCGGCGATGAGGGTTTGGCCGACGATCCAGGACGATTCCGGGGAGCAAAGGAACGCGACCACGCGGGCCATATCCTCGGGTTTTCCGATCCTTCCGGCGGGAGTCCGCTTTAAAACCTCTTCCTTAAAAGCGTCAAAAAACGGGAATGATTTCAACGCATCCGTATCGACGAGCCCGCCTGAAACCGCGTTCACCCTGATGCCCTTCGGCATTAATTCCACGCCGAGATAGCGGACCGTGGTTTCGATCGCGGCTTTGGAGATCCCGATAGCACCGTAGTTGGGGATAAAATGGTGCGCGCCCAGACTTGAGAGAGCGATGATGATGCCTTCCTTTTTCGCTTCCATGATCGGAAGCGCTTTTTGAGTAAGCGCCAGGAACGCTTTAGCGTTGATATCCATGGAAAGATCCCACTGGTTCATCTTAAGGCGATGAACAGGCTTGAAAGCGCCGAGCGCCGCGTTGTGGATCAGGATATCCAGCGTTCCGAAGGTTTTGAGGACATTTTCAAGCAGGGGATTGTGAGTATCGAGATCACCGACATTCGCCTGGAAGGCCTCGGCTTTGACGCCCTTGGCCTGGAGCTCTTCAACGGTCTTTTTCGCGGCCGCTTCATTCTGAAGATAATTGACCGCAATATGAACACCGTCTTCGGCCAAGCGGTGGGCGATGGCTCGTCCGATGCCCCGGGAAGCCCCTGTAATGAGAGCGACTTTGCCTTTCAGCGGATTCGTCATGGTCCCAATACCTTTCAATTTTAATGAAGTTGAAATTGGGGTCATCCTGGCAGCCATTAATGATATGAAAACAAAAGCCAGGATGGTGGGTAAGATAGCAGATATCAAATGAAATCGGAAGGAAAAAGGATAAACCGGGGACGGAGGTTGGCATCAAAAAAGATTCTTGGGGCAAAAAGACGCCCTATGCTATAATTCTCCGCTCAAAAACAGAACGACCAGCATCGTGAACTCAATCAAAAAAAGCCTGCAAGGTTTCCAGCGCCTGGCGCTGGATGGGATTGTAAGCCGTTTTGTCCATCGCGCCCTTGAGGCGCGCGCCGAAAATATCGTACGGTTTTTTGAGAAAGAGTTTTCTCCGGGTTCCCGCATTTTGGATTTGGGCGGGGGCTGGGGGTTTTATGCCGAGCCGTTACGCAAGCGCGGACATGAGTCCTTGGTGCTGGATGTGGTAAAACCCGGGTATCAAAAAGTCCCGGTCATGCTCTATGACGGATCCCGGATCCCGTTCCCGGATCAAAGTTTTGATGTGACGATCCTTGTGACGATGCTTCATCATGTCCCGGACCCGGAAGCGCTTTTTAAAGAAGTGCGCCGGGTAACGCGCAGCAAAGTCATTGTCGTTGAGGACCTTTATCATCATGCGCTCGGGCGGTTCTGGACGATCGTCCGGGACCGGCTCTTGAACGTGGAGTTCATGTCTCATCCGCATCAATTTCGCACGGATGAAGCGTGGAGGGGGTTTTTTGGGACGGCAGGTTTTAAAGTGGCTTCCTTTAAAAATTTTTATACCTGGCTTGCCGGATTTCGCATTTTGAACGGGGTCTATGTGCTAGAGAAAAAATGAGATCATGACAAAACTCGCGATCGAGAAGGTACTTTGGGCCAAGGAAGGTGAGGGGATCACGGCTTGCGGCCGCATCCCCGAAGACTCGGAGTTCTTCCAAGATCATTTTCCGGGATTTCCGGTGCTGCCGGGAGTTCTGGCGCTTGAAATGCTGAAACAGACCGCCGAACGTTATTTGGATTCCTTAAAGGGCGGTGCAGGGCAGCATTATTTCTTAAAACAAATACGGGCCACCCGGTTCACGAAATACCTCAGGCCGGGCGATGATTGGGAAAGCCGCCTGACGCTTGTGCAGGGAACGGACGCAGAGACGACCTGGGACGCAAAGTTGTATTATCACGGCGAAGTTGCCGTGTCGGCCAAACTGACGCTGGCCAAAGTTAAAAATCCTCAGCCATCACCATTGTCATAGACAACTTAGGAAGGACGAAAGAATGATCATGGAGAAAGAACTTTTTGCGAAAGTGCAGCAAACACTCGCCGGAGCGCTCGGCGTCGATGAATCCGAGGTCACCCCGGAAGCTTCCCTGAAGCGGGATCTGGGGGCCGAATCCATTGATTTTATCGACATCGTCTTTCGTCTCGAAAAGGCCTTCGATCTCAAGATCCCGGCCGGCGATCTCTTCCCGAGCCATCTCCTCAATGACGAACGTTTCGTCAAAGAGGGCGTGGTTACAGCTGAGGGCCTCACGGAGCTTCGGACAAAACTTCCTTATCTTGAGCTTGATGAATTCAAAAAAGACCCTCAGATCACAAAGCTGGCCGATTGTTTCACGGTCAAGATGCTTCTCCGTTATCTGACCGACCGCTTGGGCAAGAATTCCTGCTCCGATAAATGCTGCTCGTAAAACAAAAAACCACCGCGCTTCGCGGCGTCGGCGTCGATCTCATATCCCGCGGCCGCGTTAAAGAGTTTCTTTCCCGGCATAAAGACTATGTTCGCGAACGCTTCCTCAATCCCTCCGAGCGCCGTTCGTTCAAGCGACTTTCACTCCAGGAATTCGCGGAACTTTTTACGGCTAAGGAGGCGTTCTTTAAGGCTTGCGGGGAATCCTGGATGGGCCTCGAAGGTTTCCAGGGGATGAGGATCAAGAAGCGCGCGGGGGATCATTTTGAAATGGAATGGCGCGCAGGCCGGACGCGGAAGTTTTATCGCGGCGAAGGGCACTTTTTCCGGAGCGGCGATCTTGTCGGCGCGCAGGCCATGATCTGGAGATGATATGCGCTGGCTTCTTCTTGAAAAAGTCCATTCGATCCAGCGCGGCAAAAAGGCGACCGCATCCTCTAAAGTCCCGCAGGCCCCCTACAGCTCGGAGGTCCTTTTCATCGAAATGATGGCCCAAACGGGCGGGCTTTTGGTCGGCGCGGAAAGCGACTATCAAAAAGATCTCATCTTCGCCAAGATCGAAAGCGCTACCGTGACGAGCGTTCCAAAGCCCGGAACACCTCTTCAGGTTGAGGCGTGGTCGGAAAGTCTCGGGTCTGAAGGCGGATGGCTTGAAGCCACGATTACTTGTTCGGAAGGCCCGGTGGCGCGCGCAAAACTTCTTTTAATGGCCGTCGACGGGCTCTCTTCTTCGCAAAAAAAATCCGTTACCTTTCATGACGCTTTCATGGATCATTTCAAAGTCCGCGAAAAGGTCGTTCAATCCTCATGACCTCCAAGCGTCGCGTTGTCGTCACGGGATTCGGCGTCATTACCGCCTGCGGGATCGGTTGGGAACCTTATTGGGATGCCGCCGTTCACGGCCGTTCCGCTGTTCGCAGCGCCGAGCCGCTTCGGATGGGACCTTCCTTCAAATACGCGGGGATGCTCCCGCAATTCGATCCTAAGCAATTCATCGAGAACCGCAAGTCCATCAAATTGATGTCGCGCGAGATCCAAATGGCGGTGTCGGCGAGCTGTCTGGCGCTTAGGGACGCGAAACTTTCCAAAGAAAATTACGATCCAACCCGCATCGGCGTGATCCTCGGCACCGGTATCATCAATAACGATCTCGATGAAGTGGGAGTGGGATTTCGGAACGGACTGGACGAGAACGGGCATTTTTCCATGACCAAGTTCGGCCAAGACGGGATCCGGTCGCTTTTTCCGCTATGGTTCCTGAAGTATCTTCCGAACATGCCAGCTTGTCATATTTCCGTGGCCAATCAGCTGCGCGGCCCCAATAATACGATCACGACCTCTTCGGCCGCGGCGACTCAGGCGATCGGGGAAGCGTACCGCGTGATCGAACGCGGTGACGCCGATATCATGCTGGCCGGCGGTACGGATTCTAAATTGAACGCCATGGGCGTTTCCCGCTTTCAACTCCTCGGGTTTCTTTCCGCCAAAGAAACGTCGCCTGAAAAAGCCTATACGCCGTTCGATCGAAAACACGACGGGATCGTTTTGGGCGAAGGCGCCGGCATCCTTGTCCTGGAATCACTGGAGAGCGCAAAAAAACGGGGGGCTTCGGTCTATGCGGAGGTCGCGGGTTACGGGTCTTCTTCGGATTTTAATTATGATCCGCGCGACCCCGATGACTTTGCGGGTAAGCGCGTCGCGATCCGCAGGGCCCTTGAGGACGCCGCGCTTGAGCCGTCCGACGTGGATCTTTTGATGGCGAACGGGAGCGGCATTCCGCAGGAAGACGTCCAGGAATCGCTTGCGGTCCACTCGTTTTATTCTTCGAGTTTTAAAAAGCTTCATGTGACGGCAGTAAAGCCGGTGACGGGGAATTTGGTTTACGGTACGGGTAGCGCGGAAGCCGTGATCACGGTTCTCGCGACGAAAAAAGGGCAGATCCCGCCCGTGACCAATCTTAAAGACCCGGATCCCGAGTGCCCGCTGCCTTTTGTCAAAGATAAGGCAAAGTCCTGCGATGTCAAAATAGCGCTGCTCAACACGTTCGGCTTCGGCGGCCAAAACGCATCCTTGGTGTTCAAAAAATGTTAAAAGAACGCAGAGTGGTTGTGACCGGTATGGGCGCTGTGACGCCTCTCGGGAATTCCGTGCGGGATACCTGGCTCCGCTTGACGCAAGGCAAGTCGGGGATCGGCCCCATCACGCTTTTTGACGCGAGCCGTTTTCCGACGCGCATTGCGGGCGAAGTCAAAGGATTCTCATTCGAAAAATGGCTTGAGCGGAATCCGCCGCTTGGCTGCGCCGGCCGCAGTACTTTTTTCGCGCTGCAGGCCGCGGCCGAAGCGTATAAGAACGCCATGCTCGAGCCCCTCTCGCTCAATCCGAACCGCTTCGGGATCTATTTTGGGGCGGGTGACAGCGGGATCGATTTTGATCCGTTCATCAAGACCCTGGTACCCTCTTTTACCGAAGGCGCCACCGAGATCGTGGATAAGGCCCGGTATGTGGAGGGCGCGCTCCGGAACATGAGCGCGCTCCGGGAATTGGAAAGCCAGCCCTTCATGACCGTGACCCATCTGACGCGGCTTTTTGATATCCGGGGCCCCGTTTCCAATTGCCTTACCGCCTGTGCCGCGTCTTCTCAAGCGATCGGGGAGGCCTTCGAGTGGATCCGCCGCGGGGACGCGGATATTGTCATGACCGGTGGTTCTCATTCCATGATCTATCCGATGGGGGTTGCGGGATTCAGTCTTTTGACCGCGATCTCGACGAGGAACCATGAACCCGAGAAGGCTTCGCGGCCATTCGATAAAAAAAGGGACGGTTTCGTGATCTCCGAAGGCGCCGGAGCTTTGATCCTGGAAGAACTGGAGCATGCGCGAAAACGCCATGCCGCGATCCACGGCGAGATCGTCGGTTACGGCTCGACCGCCGATGCCTACCGGCTTACGGATATGGACCCAGAGGTCCGGGGAGCGGCCCGCGCGATCGAGATCGCGATGGAAAAAGCTTGCATCGGCCCGCAAAATATTGATTATATCAATGCTCACGGAACTTCCACGGCGGTGAACGATTCCCTGGAGACCCTCGCGATCAAAAAAGTCATGGGGGAATATGCCCGCAAGGTGCCCGTCAGTTCGACGAAATCCATGCTCGGGCACATGATCGCCGCCGCCGGCGTTGTGGAAGCGATCATTTGTTTTCTGTCGATGCGCGATTCGATCATCCCGCCGACGATCAATTATGAGGAACCGGATCCCGAATGCGATCTGGACTATGTGCCGAACACGGCAAGACGGTCCAATGTTCAGATAGCATTGTCAAATTCCTTCGGCTTCGGCGGGCAGAATATTTGTTTGGCTTTAAGGAGATATGATGGCACGTAATTTGATCTTTATGACCGGCGCGACCGGCGTCTTAGGGCAGGAGCTCGTCAAGGAACTCCTCAAGACCACTGACGTCGAGATCGCTGTTCTGGCGCGCGCCAAGAACCGGATGACCCACAAGGAGCGCGTCGAAAAGATCCTCACCTCGATCGGTCTTGATTCTCATCTTGGATCCCGCATTCATGTGATCGAAGGCGATGTCACGCATCATAAATTCGGTATCAAGAAAGCTGATCTAGAATACCTCGAGCACGAATGCAAGACTTTTTATCACATCGCCGCGTTGACTGCCTTGAACGGGACGGAAAAAGAGTGCCAGCAGATCAATGTGGGCGGTACCGAGCACGCGCTGGAACTCGCCTGGGACCTCAAAAAGAAGGGAAAGCTCGAGCGTTTTATTTATTTCAGCACGGCCTTCGTAGCCGGTAGCGTCTGGGATCATTGCTCCAAGGAAGATGAGCTGCCTGCCAAACCTGTTTTCGCGAATTATTACGAGTCAAGTAAGTATAAGGCCGAGACCAAAGTGCGCGAAGCGATGGCGAAAGGTCTTCCGGTCACGATCATCCGGCCCAGCATCGTGGTCGGCCATTCCGAGACCGGCGAGGTCTCGGAATTCAATGTCATCTACCCTTTTATCAAACTCTTCGCGCACGGGGTTCTCTCGAAGATCCCGACCCATCCCGAGAACACCTTCAACATCGTTCCCATCGATTTCGTGATCAAGGCCACTTGTGCGATCGTAAAAGACCCTCGGAGCGTCAACAAAGCCTTCCACGTTGTGGCGCCAAAACCGCCTTCGATCGGGATGCTCCTGAAAATGGGAAAAGAAGATTATTCGGCCGTTCCTCCGATCGAGGTCATCGATCCCAAACATTTTTCCAAGAGTAAAATGAACCCGCAGGAGCAGATGGTTTTTTCGATGATGGAGCCCTATCTGGGTTATTTGAACGGACAGCTGACTTTTGACACGACGAACACCCGCGAGATCCTGCGCGGGACCGGGATCTCCATGCCGAAAACGGATGATGCGTTCCTCAAGACCCTTGTCCGTTATGCCGTAAAAGTCGGTTACCTGGCGATCTGATCAAATTTTATTTTAAGGAGATATTTTCGTGAAAAAAATGACAGTTTTTTTTACCCTCTTGACCTTCTTGGTTTTAGGCGTTCCCGGCGTTCGCGCCAATATCGCTCAGGAGCTTGATCCAATGCTGCCGGTGGAGCCGGAGTCTGCCGCGTCGAATGAAAGCGCTCCGGGGAACACGGGGCAGGCCAGTAATGTCGCCAGCACCGCGGAAGCGGTCACAGCCGATCAGAAAGAAAAAGGGAAGAAGAAAAAAGAAAAGTCCAAAAAGACCACGAAGACATCCAAAAAGAAATCTTCGGATAAAAAAAGCACCAAGCCCTCTTCTCAGACTTCCAAAAAGCAGAAAAAAAACTAACAAGAAATTTTTCTTCAGGAAAAGCGTTACCTTGGGCCGGATCCGGGGTAACGCTTTTTTTAACGCCAGCGGGTCGGGTGCTTGAGAATGGCCATGCGGAAAGCGTCGAGAAGGATCCCCGTGAAGACGAGCGCCGCCAGTGGGTGAAGGAGCGCGTAGCGTTTCTTGGCTTTGACGATCGCGTGCGTTTTGGCGGCTGTTGCGAAAACGATCGCAAGGATCAAAAGGCAAAGCGAAAGCGAAAGGCCGTGCGGCAGGGTGAGCAGGGCTAACGCGGGAAAAAGCGAAAACAAAAAAACGCTTAGCGCGCGTCGCAGGATGGGCCACGGTTTTTGCTCGAACGCATGCAGAAAGATGCGGCGCCAGCCGCGCCAAAGGGCATCAAAAGAATCGTACATGCGTGTGCCGTAGATCTCCATGCCGAATGCGCACATGCCCCACGCCCCGGTCTCCTTCGTTTTTTTCATGAGCGCAAAATCTTCAAGAAAAGCGTCCTTGACCGCGGCATGCCCGCCGATCTTTCGGTAATGGTCCGCGCGGATGAGCAGGTATTGTCCGTTCCCGAAATACGCTTTGGATGCGGGGTCATTGACCTTGCGGATCGGGAACCAGAGCCCCATATAGCCCATCGCGCAAGGTTGGATCACATCTTCCCAGAAACTTCCCGTGATGCAGCGCGGCAAGAGCGTCAAAAGATCGAGCTGACGGGCTTCCGCGAACGCGAGAGCGGTATCAACGCTTCCGGGTTCATGGCGGGTGTCGGCGTCGGTGAAAAAAAACCAGTCGCCCGAGGCGCACTGGGTTCCGAGATGGAGCGCAAAATTCTTGCCGGTCCATCCTTCAGGGGTTTGGGGGGTGTTAAGGTAGCGGAATTTTAAATTCCGTCCGGAACCGTCGGGCAGGATCTCATCGGCGCCAAGTTCCCGGAGGATCGTTTCCGTCCTGTCTTCCGAGTAGTTATTGATCACGAGGATCTCATCGCCCTCGTGCAGCTGGGAGAGAAAAGGCCGGACGCAATCCGCGATATTTTTTTCTTCATTTTTCGCCGGGATCAGGACAGAAACTCTTCCGGTGCGGGATACCGGCAATTTCAATTTTAACGCGGGGGCCTGTTTGAGTTCGGAGAGCGCCCGTCCGCTGCGGTAGATCCATCCCGCCAGAAGGAAAAAAAGTAAACCCGTGATCGCTGTTGCCAAGATCTGCATACGACCGGCATCATAACAAATGGAGGAGGGCGGTCAAGCCAAATTGCCCCTCCGGAGGGCGTTGGAGCGCTCGATGGAGCCGCCGAATAATCTACTTTGAGAAACGGAAAATCCGACTAGAATGCACTTTCTAATCTACTGAAAGTCAAAGGAGCAGACTATGTACCGGGAACAGATCAAGGTTTTGGATTGCACGATCCGCGACGGCGGCCTCATGAATAATCATGGTTTCGATGACCGGTTCGTCCGGGAAATTTTCAGGGCCATCTCGCAGGCCGGCATCGACTATATGGAAATCGGGTATAAGAATTCTCAAAAGCTCTTTGATGCCAAGAAATACGGGGCCTGGAAATTCTGCGAAGACGACACTATTCGCCGCGTGACCGAGGGGATCGAATCGAAGACCAAGATCTCAGTCATGGTGGACGTGGACCGGGTCGACCTTGACGATATCAAGCCCAAAAAAGACAGCCCGGTCGATATGATCCGGACGGCCTGCTATGTGAAGGACGTGGATAAGGCGATCCGTCTTGCGAACCATTTCGCGGACAAAGGCTATGAAACAGCCGTCAACCTCATGGCCATCTCCAAGGTCCTCGAGGTGGAACTCAACGAATGTTTCGCCCAACTTGAAAAAGAATGCCGCTGCAATGTCGTCTATATCGTCGACAGCAATGGCGCTCTTTATCAGGAGACCGTGGAATATCTGATCAAAAAAGCCAAAAGCATCATCAAGACCAAAGAGATCGGCATCCATGCCCACAACAACCAGCAATTAGGTTTCGGGAACACGATCGAGGCGATCATCCATGGAGCGAATTATCTGGATAGCACGATCTTCGGAATGGGGCGCGCGGCGGGGAACTGCCCGACCGAACTGCTCCTTGGTTTTTTAAAGAACCCGAAATTCGATATCCGGCCTATTCTCGACATTATTTCTAAAGAAATGATCCCTCTGCAGAAAGAAGTCGAGTGGGGCTATGTGATCCCTTATGCCATCACGGGCATTCTCGACGAACATCCTAAATCCGCGCTTGAACTCCGCAACAGCGACCGCAAGGATAAATACCGCGAATTCTACGACAGTTTCGCGGGAAGTTCCGAAGTGGAATAAGCATGGATCTTAAGCGGTTCCGGAAAAAACCGGTCCTCGGTATTTTGCGGGGCATTTCCCAAAAATCGCTGGACCCCCTTTTCGATACGATCATATCCGGCGGGCTTGAAGCCGTTGAGATCACGATGAATACCGCAGGCGCGGCCAAGCTTATCAGGAACGCCGCCAGCCGGTACGGTAAAAAACTCATGATCGGCGCCGGAACGGTCCTGAGCATGAAAGATCTTCAGGAAGCTCTTCAGGCCGGCGCAACCTTCATTGTCAGCCCTGTTCTGATCAGGCCTGTTGTCCAATATTGTGTCAAACAAAAGATCCCCGTTTTTCCGGGGGCGCTCATTCCGTCGGATATCTACGAAGCGTGGCAGGCCGGCGCTACGATGGTCAAAGTCTTTCCGGCAAGCTGCTTTGGGCCGGAATATTTTAAAGAACTAAAAGGCCCTTTTCCGGAGATCGAACTGCTCGCCTGCGGGGGAGTGACACCTCAGAATACAAAAACTTATTTTCAAAACGGCGCCGGCGCCATCGCGGTCGGTTCAAGCATCTTTCGAAGGGAATGGATCGAACATCGGAAATTCCGTCTGATCCGGCGGAAAATTCAATCGTTTCTTAAAGCATTACCCTCCCGTTAGAATCGCCTTCCCGAGGTTGATTGACCCTGCCTTGAAACTAACATATAATAATCGCTTCAATCGTCTTAAATCATTTCCGCCAAAAGGCTTCGGACGGATCCGTCCTCCGGCGGGGAGCATCAAGGAATAAGGATCATTCTAAATGGGTGTTTCAGATTACGGGCATAGGTTCCTTCCCAAAGATTCTTTAGGGGAGCTTCTTGCGAGTTTCCAAGAAGGTCGGAAGGTGCGCGTCGCGGGGCGTCTTATGACGCGCCGTGATATGGGGAAGAGCGCGTTCGCTGATCTTAAAGATGAGGAAGGGCGCATGCAAGTCTATGCCAAGAAGGACCTTCTAGGCGAAGAGGGCTACGAGTTTTTTAAAGGCCTCTCACTGGGCGATATCATTGGAATCGAAGGGGAACTCTTCAAATCCAAGACCGGCGAGCCGACGATCAAGATCGAGAAATTCGAGCGGCTTTCCAAGATCGTCCGCACGCTTCCCGAAAAATGGCACGGCTTGAAGGATGTTGAGACGCGCTACCGGCATCGTTATGTGGATCTTATTTCAAATGATGAGGTCCGGGCGACTTTCAAGGCCCGCAGCCGGATCATCCGGGAAATAAGAGCGTTTCTGGACAAAAAAGGGTTTATGGAAGTCGAAACGCCCATGATGCAGCCGCTGGCGGGCGGCGCCCGCGCGAAGCCTTTCGTGACGCATCACCACACACTCCATACGGATCTTTTTCTTCGCGTGGCGCCGGAACTTTATCTGAAGCGTCTACTTGTCGGCGGTTTCGAAAAGGTCTACGAGATCAACCGTAATTTCCGTAACGAAGGTATTTCGGTAAGGCACAATCCGGAATTCACGATGCTCGAGCTTTATCAGGCCTATGCGGATTATGAAGATATGATGGCGATCACGGAGGAAATGGTGCATCATCTTGTGGTGATGCTTTACGGCAAAGACGAGGTCGCGTGGGGCGATAAAACGCTCCATTTCAGAACCCCGTGGAGGCGGATCTCTTTTTACGGTGCGCTCCAGGAAGCCACCGGGATCGATTTCAGAAAAATATCCGCGCGGGAAGCCGCGAAGAAATTCCATATCGAGGTCACGAAGGATATGGAAGACATTGATATCTTAAACGAGATCTTTGGCGAAAAGGTCGAGAAAGACCTTTGGGATCCGACTTTTGTGATCGATTATCCGACCGTGATGACGCCTCTGGCCAAAGCCAAGGCCGAGGATCCGGAGTTGGTCTATCGCTTCGAGCTTTTTGTCGCCAAGATGGAGATCGCGAACGCTTTTTCGGAGCTCAATGATCCGGCGATCCAGCGCGAACGCCTTACGGCACAAAAAGAACTGATCGGGGAACATAAAGAGATCGACGAAGATTTTTTAATGGCCTTGGAGTACGGTATGCCGCCCGCGGGCGGCCTCGGGATCGGGATCGACCGGCTCGTGATGCTTTTGACGAACCAGGCGTCGATCCGGGACGTGATCTTATTCCCGCAGCTTAAACCCGAAAAGAAAGCAGACGAAAACATCGAATAAACCCTGTACACACCGGGTGTGGCGTGCCACACCCGGTGTGTACAGAAGGTGAGAGGAATCTATGGGATTTGAAACTTTTATCGCTGGAAGGCATTTGATGCGTCGACGGAAGACGGGGTTTATTTCATTGATCTCGTTCATTTCGGTCCTGGGTGTTGCGATCGGCGTGATGGCCTTGATCGTGGTGCTTGCCGTGATGAGTGGATTCGACCGCGAACTCAAATCAAAGATCGTGGGCGTTCAACCGCACTTGAGGATCGAAAAAGTCGACGGGATCGAAGATGCGGACCGCGATATCGTGGCGATCCGCAGGCATAATATCCCCGGGCTTGTTTCGGTGGCAAAATTCGTGGAAGGCCAGGCGATCCTCCGAAGCACCAAGAACGCCACCGGGGTCATTGTCAAAGGCATCGATCCCGAAAGCGAGGACCTGAGTGCTTTTGAGAACAATATGGTGTCCGGGTCCTTGAATTTCAAGGATTCCGTCCAGACGGAGCGCAAAAGGTTCCTTTGGTTCTTCAAGCACAAGGTCGAAACGCGCCAGGGTAGTATTTTTATCGGCGAGAATTTAGCAGCCGCGCTCGGCGCTCAAGTAGGGGATGTGATCTACATGATCACGCCGATCCCCGAGCCGGAAAATCCTCTTGTGCCTCTTCCAATGCATGTCAGAAGCTGGCCATTTCTTGTGCGCGGTATTTACAATGTTGGGATGAATGATTTCGACACCTCGCTTGCCCTCATTACGGTCGAGCAGGCGCAGCGGGTCTATCAAATGGGCTCAAAAGTTTCGGGGATCAGCATGCGCTTCAGGAATGTGGACGAAGCCGAAAAGTGGAAATGGGTGATCGCGGGCGACTTTTCCAGCGTCTACTATTTCCGTTCCTGGTATGACATGAACCAGAATTTCTTTCAGGCGCTTAAGGTTGAAAAGAGCGTCATGACGATCCTGCTGGCATTGATCATCCTCGTCGCGGCTTTCAATATCATTTCCACTTTGACCATGGTCGTAATGGAAAAGACCAAAGATATCGGTATTCTGCGGGCGCTTGGCGCAACACGCGCCAATGTCGGAAAGATCTTCATCATCGAAGGGTTCAGCATCGGCTCGGTCGGCGTGATCCTTGGCGCGGTGTTGGGGCTTTCCCTCGCCTACAATTTGAACCCGGTAGCGGATTTTCTTAAGAAAACAACGGGGCTTGAGGTGTTCCCGAGCGATATTTATCTTTTCGATAAGATCCCCGCCGAAGTGCATTTGCCGGATGCGGCCCTAATCGTCGGCTTTGCGATGATTGTCGCCGTCATCGCCGGCTTTTATCCGGCGCATCGCGCGGCGAACCTGAACCCTGTGGAGGCGCTCCGTTATGAGTAACGTGGTCGATGTCCCTTTGCTCAGCGCGTTCGATATCCGTCGCAATTACGAAACTCCGGCCGGTACCCTTGAGATCCTCCGTTCGGTGCAGCTGATCATCCGGAAAGGTGAAATGGTTTTTATCACGGGAAAATCAGGATGCGGGAAATCGACTTTGCTGCATGTCTTAGGCGGCTTGGACCGCCCGACGGACGGCAAGATCTTTTTTGAAGGGAAAGATATGACGGAGATGTCGGAAAGGGAGCTGGCGAGATTGCGCAGCCGGCAGGTGGGGTTTGTCTTCCAGTTTTATCATCTTTTGCCGGAATTGACCGTTTATGAAAATGTCCTTTTACCGACCTTGATCGCGAACAAGCCGAACAAGCCCTGGGTCAAGGAGGTGCTGAAACGCGTTCGTCTCTGGAACCGGAGGACCCATTTTCCTTCCGAGCTTTCGGGCGGAGAACAGCAACGCGTGGCGATCGCGCGGGCTCTTGTGAACCGCCCCTCAGTCGTGCTTTGCGACGAGCCGACGGGGAACCTGGATCCTGAGACCGCGTCGTCGGTCATGACGCTTATCAACGAATTGAACCAGCAGGAAGGCCAGGCGTTTTTAATCGTAACGCATGACGAAGAAACAGCGTTTCGCCACGATCGTTCCTATCGCCTTCAGGACGGCGTCCTGATTCCGGCCCATCCGATGGTGCCGGGCCCCGAAACGATCATTAACAATAAGCCGGTCTTATAAAAGGACAGGAGAAAAATATGGAGCTTCAGGTTTATATCGACGGTAAATGGTATCCCAAAAACGAAGCAAAGATCTCGATCTTTGACCACGGGCTTCTTTACGGCGACGGTGTTTTTGAAGGGATCCGCGCTTACGGCGGCCTGATCTTCAAGCTCGACGAGCATTTGACCCGGCTTTGGGAATCGGCGCATACGATCATGCTCACGATCCCGATGGATGTGAAAGCCATGAAAACGGCGATCATCGAAACGCTCAAGAAAAATAAACTTAAAGATGCCTACATCCGTGTGGTTGTGACGCGCGGCGTGGGGGATCTCGGGCTTTCGCCTTGGCTTTGCAAAAAGGCGACGGTTTTTATTATCACCGATAAGATCACGCTTTATCCCAAAACGCTTTACCAGAAAGGTCTCGATATCATCACCGTTCCGACCGTGCGGAATCTGCCTGAGGCGGTCAATCCTTCGATCAAAAGCCTGAATTATCTCAACAATATCTTGGCGAAGATCGAGGCGAAGAACGGCGGGTGCATTGAGGCGCTGCTTCTGAATCATCAGGGCTATGTGGCGGAATGTACGGGCGATAACGTCTTCATGATCAAAAAGATCGGAAAAGGCCAAACGGTGAAGGATTATATTTTGCTGACGCCTCCGACCTATCTCGGCGCGCTCAAGGGGATCACGCGCCAGGCCATTATCGAGATCGCCGGAAGGATCAAGCTGCCTTTCGAGGAACGCGTTCTTACGCGCCATGACCTTTTTAACGCCGACGAAGTGTTCCTGACCGGAACGGCGGCCGAAGTCATTCCGGTCGTTAAGATCGACGGCCGCGGGATTGGGGCAGGGAAGCCGGGCAAGATCACGAATATGCTTTTGAAGGATTTCCGGGCCCTGACCCATAAGGACGGCGTGCGTTATACGCTTTGATCCGCCCTGATTTCGGAGCCAACCTCTCATGATCTGCAATATTTGCGGCACCAAGGAAGCGACCATCCATTTGACCGAGATCGTCAACGGTAAAATGGCCGAAGTCCATATCTGTGAATCCTGCGCCGAGGAAAAAGGCACGGAGTTCAAGACCTATTTTAATTTTGGCGATCTCCTGGCCGGCGCGGCGGATGCCGAGGGGGTTTCCGGCGGTACCGGCAAAAAAATCACGCTTGTTTGCAAGGATTGCGGCATGAACTACGAAGATTTTGCCAAGAACGGCCGTCTCGGTTGCGCGGGCTGTTACGCTGCGTTCCAGAAACCGCTTGCCGCTTTGATCAAACAAGTCCAGCGGTCGAATTATCATGTGGGCAAAAAGCCGTCCCGGATCCCGAAAGGCACCCGGAACATCCACGATTTGCGCCAACTTCAGGAGCAGCTCCGCAAGAGCATCCAAACGGAAGCTTTTGAGGAAGCGGCGCGTTTGCGCGACGAGATCAAACAGGCCGAAGAAAAACTTAAAAAGGGAAAGAAGGCCAAAGGTGAGTGAGGTCGACCGTTTTATCGATAAGCCGGTCAACTGGCTGCGTGCCACGGGGCCCGAGAGCGATGTCGTGATCAGTTCGCGCCTTCGCTTGGCGCGCAATTTGGGGCATTACCCGTTCCTAAGCCGCCTTGCCGAGAGCCAGCGTGACGCGATCATCAATGAAGTGCAGAGCGCGGTAAAAAGTTCGAATTTCCTTAAAAAGAGCTATTTTATTTCCTCGCCGGACCTTTCCGATCTTGACCGGCAATTTCTTCTGGAGCGTCACTTGGTCAGCCGGGAGTTGGTTGCGGAGGAAGGTAAAAACGCGGTCGTGATCACGCCGGATGAAACGGTAAGCATGATGGTGATCGAGGAGGATCATCTGCGGCTTCAAGTGTTCCAGTCGGGCCTCAATCTTGTCGAGACCTGGCGCATTGCCGATGAGATCGACAATGAACTTGAAAAAGAACTGGATTATGCTTTTGACGCGACGCTGGGGTACCTGACGGCCTGCCCGACCAATGTCGGAACGGGGATCCGCGCCTCCTGCATGCTTCATCTGCCGAGTCTTGTGCTTACCAAACAGGTCCACAAGGTCCTGCAAGCGCTTTCAAAGTTGAATCTTGCCGTGCGCGGCCTCTACGGCGAGGGGACGCAGGCCAGCGGGAACTTCTTTCAATTCTCAAACCAGATCACGCTCGGACAGCCCGAAGAGGAGATCATTTCGAACTTGGAAGGCGTGATCCGGCAGGTCATCACACATGAGCGTGAGGCCAGGGAATATTTGAAAAAAAAGCGGAAATCCAAAATGGAAGATCAGATCTGGCGCGCGCTGGCGACGCTCAAGGCGGCCCGGATGATGTCTTCGTCGGAGGCGATCCAGCTTTTATCGCTCGTGCAGGTCGGGATCGATGTTGGCGTCCTGGAAGGGCAGGTGACCCATACGGACCTGAACCAGCTTTTTCTCTTGATCCAGCCGGCCCATTTGCAGAAATTGAACGGCCGGGAGCTCAGCGCGACGGAGCGCGATGCCCGCCGCGCTGCCCGGATCCGCGAATATTTTGCGAAAGTGATTCTTTAAGGAAAACCTGATTATTCCGTTACTAATGAAAGGTTTGAATTAGCGTTTTAATTCGGAGGGTTACCATGTTCGATCGTTTTACTGAAAGAGCCAGGAAAGTCATCATTCTCGCCAAGGAAGAAGCCAAAAGGTTCAATCACGACTACATCGGAACAGAGCATATCCTGCTCGGGCTGATCAAGGAGGGGGAAAGCGTCGCCGCCGCAGTGCTTCAAAATCTCGGGCTTTCGCTTGATACGATCCGCCTGGAAGTGGAAAAACTTGTCCAGTTCGGGCCAAGCACGGTCGTTTCCGGGGATATTCCTTTCACGCCCAAGGCTAAGAAGGTGATCGAGCTTGCTATGGACGAGGCGCGTCGCTTGGGCCATAACTATATCGGAACGGAACACTTGCTCCTAGGTCTTATCAAGGAAGGTGAAGGCGTCGCAAGTCATGTGCTGATGAACGTCGGGCTTGACCTCAATAAAGTGCGCGCCGAAGTGATCAAACTTCTGGGTTCCACGACCCCGGGCGGCGAACCGGGTGGTGGTTCGCAGGCCGGTCCGGCCGGGCCCGGTGCCGGAAGCAAAGCCAAAACAAAGACGCCGGCGCTGGATGCTTTTGGGCGGGATCTTTCGCAATTAGCGCGCGATGGAAAGCTCGATCCCGTCGTGGGTCGTCAGGATGAGATCGAGCGTGTGATCCAGATTCTCGCGCGTCGCACGAAGAATAACCCCGTGCTTTTAGGCGAAGCAGGCGTTGGAAAAACCGCGATCGTGGAAGGTCTTGCGCAAAAGATCATTGCGGGCGATGTCCCCGAGATCTTGGCCGATAAGCGTATCGTCGTGCTCGACCTTGCGTTGATGGTGGCCGGAACGAAATACCGCGGACAGTTCGAAGAACGCATCAAGGCCGTGATGGATGAGATCCGCCGCACGGAAAATGTCATGATCTTTATCGATGAATTGCATACCCTGGTCGGGGCGGGCGGCGCGGAGGGCGCGATCGACGCTTCCAATATCCTTAAACCCTCTCTTTCCCGCGGCGAGATCCAGTGCATCGGCGCCACCACGCTTGATGAATACCGGAAATACATCGAAAAGGACGCGGCCCTTGCCCGCCGTTTCCAGACTGTGGTCGTCGACCCGCCTTCTGTAGATGACACGATCCAGATCCTGAAAGGGTTGCGCGATAAGTACGAGGCCCATCACCGGGTGAAGATCCTCGATGAGGCGCTTGAAGCGGCGGCGAAGCTTTCGGACCGCTATATCTCCGGCCGTTTTCTGCCGGATAAAGCGATCGATATTATCGATGAGGCCGCTTCCCGCGCGCGGCTTTCCGTGACCACAATGCCGAAAGACCTCAAAAAAGCGGAATCCGAGATCGAGGCCCTGCGCCGCGAAAAAGAGGCATCGATCAAGGCCCAGGATTTTGAAAAAGCGGCCAAGATGCGCGATGACGAACGCAAAGCCAAGGAAGAGCTTCAGCGGATGAAAAAAAGCTGGAAAGAGTCCAAATCCGAGGTTGAAGTGCAGGTGACCGAGGAAGACATCGCGTTTGTGGTTTCTAAATGGACAGGAGTACCGCTCGCGCGCCTTGAGGAAAAAGAGACGGCGCGCCTTCTTAAAATGGAAGAGGAGTTGCACAAAAAGATCATCGGTCAGGATGAAGCGATCCGTGCCATAGCGCACGCAGTCCGCCGTTCACGCTCGGGGCTCCGCAATCCGCGGCGGCCGATCGGTTCTTTCATTTTCTTAGGTCCCACAGGGGTCGGGAAAACGCTTCTGGCCCGCGCGCTCGCTGATTTTATGTTCGGCGATGAAGACGCGGTCGTCGTGGTGGATTGCTCCGAATATGGCGAAAAATTCAACGTATCGCGCCTGGTTGGGGCGCCTCCCGGTTACGTGGGCTATGAGGAAGGAGGGCAGCTTACCGAGAAAGTGCGCCGCCGGCCGTATTCAGTGGTACTGTTGGATGAGATCGAGAAAGCGCATCCCGATGTCTTCAATATCCTCCTTCAGCTCATGGAAGAAGGGCGCCTGACGGATTCGTTCGGGCGGAAGGTGGATTTTCGCAACACGATCGTGATCATGACCTCCAACGTCGGAGCCGATCTCATTCGCAAACAAGGAGACCTGGGTTTTGCGCCGAAAAAAGACGAAATGAACTACGACGTTCTGAAGCAGAAACTTTTGGATGAGACCAAAAAGGTCTTCCGGCCGGAATTCTTGAATCGCGTGGATGATACGATCGTCTTTCATCCGCTGACGCGCCAGGACCTCGAGCAGATCATCCACATCGAGCTTAAAGAGGTGCAGGACCGTCTCAAGGACAAGAAAATGGAACTGATCCTCTCCGATGAGGTCCTGAAGTTTCTCATCGATCACGGCTACGACCCCGTCTTCGGAGCCCGGCCGCTCAAGCGGACGATCCAGCGTTATATCGAGAACGTTCTGGCCGAAGAGATCCTGGGCGGAAAATTCCAGGAGGGGGATAAGATCCGCGCGGAGATCCGAGGCGAGAGGATCTCTTTTGAAAAAGCAACATAGCGCAGAGTGATCATGCGCCGGGCTCTTTCTTTCCTGAAGCTTCTTTTCTCCCTTTCAGCGCTCGTCGCCCTTCTTTTATTCATCTCTTTGAATTTTTTTCTTTACGGGATCGCCCAATCGGAAGATTTCAAGCGTTTCGCCGAACAAAAGGTCGGCGAATACCTTAAAGCCAAGGTTCATATCGGCGAGATCCGGCCCTACCATTTCACCAAGCTGGCCCTTGAAAAGATCCTGATCGAGACCCCTTCCTCGAAAGGCGGCTCCCAGTTGGTCCGCGTGGAGCGTCTTTTATTCCAATACCACATCCGCCAGCTTTGGGAGCGCAAATGGGATGTGCCTGCCGGCGTTGTCTTGAAAAACCCGGCGATCCTGATCGAGCCGGACGAGTTTCCTTACCGTTATTTTGAGAATTCTTCCGGAGGGCTTCCGGGTTTTTTTGTGCCCTCCCTGGATTTTACGGGGGGCGAGATCCGTTATCTTCTTCCTTCGCTGGGGAAAGAGATCCTGCTTCACAACGTGGACGGGAAGATCCAGCCGGTTGCGGATAAAAAAGTCGAAGTGGATATCCGGGCCCGCGCAAGCGGCCTCATGGAAGGCCGGGTCCGTATCCGCGGAACCGTGGACCCTTCGGGAAAAACTCATGATCTTTGGCTTGAGCTGGAGGGTATGGATTTTGCCCAAGACATCCCGCTTCCACTCAAGGCCCTTACGGGAAAGGTCCGGTGGGCGGATCGCGACTTATTTTTTGAGGAACTGACGGGGACCCTTTACGGGTGGAGCGCGGAACTTTCGGGCGCTTTTTTAAATCAAGATCGCCAGCCCAAGATCGAATGTCATCTTGAGGTCGGAAAGACCGCAATCGCCTTCAAGCTTGATGTCTTTTTGGATCTTTCGCGCCAGGACCTTTCCGGTTCGGTCAAGGTTTTCGAAGGGGCCGCCTATCAATTCAACGGCAAAGCACGCCAGGAAAAGAAGCGCTTTATTGTGGAGACGCTCACGGTTGATTCGGGGTATCAAGGCCGCGGCGAACTGGATTTTGCGACCGGCAACTACGAATGGCTTCTTGAGAAAAACGCCAGGCGTATGGCGATCCATTCAAATCTGCGCGGGCTTGATTTTGTGCTCAACTTCAACTTTGATCACGTGAAATTCTGGGGACTGGACCTTGTGACAAAGGGAAAGCTTTTTCTTCATGCGGCGTCCCTTCGATGGAAAGGGCGGGACATTCTCTTCAAAGGGGATTTCGAAACGGATTATTTTATTTTGGACCAGCAGCCTTTCGAAGATTTTAAAGGAAGTTTTGACCTAAGCCCGGCCGGGATCACCGGGTTCCGGAGCTCCTGGGGGGAGCGGCTCCGGATGACGGGTCAGGTCACGCTCCGGGATAAAAAGCCCAAGGCAAAATTCACGGTCCACGTTCCGGACCTGGACCTCGGGCGTATTCAGGAATTCATGGCCAAACCGCTTCCGAAGGCCCTTGGCGGCCATATGGAAGGAAAATTGAACGTGGAGGGGGATTTTCAGAATCCGGAAATCTCAGCCGTCTTTAATATCCGCGACGGAAAATGGGGGCAACTCGATTACGACCGTGGTATCATTCAACTCCGGGGATTTCTCCCGTACCTGCCCCTGAAGGATTCGAAGATCTGGAAAGGCAGGACAGTTTTTTTTCTGACCGGCGCATTGGATTTGAAGCTTGACAATATATTTGCCGGAGTAAAAATACAGACTCCGGACAAGTTCGTGATATGGAAAGGGATCGAAGCTTCGCTCCATAAAGAAAAGGGCGGTTTGGAGATGAACCGCGCGAAGTTGGGCGATTGGGGTGAATTTTCGGTACTCGAGGCCGGCTCTCCGAAGGCGTCTCATGATGAGGGGGATCCTGCGGCCCGGGACGACGAAGAAGAATCAGCGTTAAAGCTAGGGCCCAAATTAAGGTTTTAGAGCGGAGGGGTGTTGTGATGGAGTGGCGTCAGCTGAGAAAGACCGTGTCCGTCCGATCGTGGCTGAGGGATTTTGGCGCGGGATGTATCGATATTTTTAAAGGGGCCGGCGGCATCTCTTATCTTTTCGCGAATACCTGCGTTCTGATGACCTCAAAAAAGATCCGCTGGAAAGCGACGCTGGACCAGATGAACAAGATCGGTGTTATGTCGCTTCCTTTGGTTTTTCTTACGATGTTATTCACAGGGATGGTCCTTGCCCTCCAGTCCGCCTATCAACTGCGTCTTTTTTCGGCGGAAAAGTTCACATCCGATCTGATCTCGGTTTCTTTGTGCCGCGAACTTGGCCCCGTGTTGACCGCCATGGTGGTCGCGGGCCGCGTGGGCGCCTCGATCGCGGCAGAGCTTGGGACCATGAAGGTCACCGAGCAGATCGACGCGTTGGAATCCCTCGCGACAAATCCCGTCCAATACCTGGTGGTTCCGCGCTTTATCGCGGGCCTCTTCATGCTTTTTATTTTGACCATTTATGCGGACGTGATCGGGATGTTCGGGGGTTATCTTATCTCGGTCTTTAAGCTCGGGATGAGTTCTCATATGTACATCAAGCGCGGGATCGATGCTTTGATGGTCAAGGACGTGGTAACGGGGCTGATCAAGGCGTTCTTTTTCGGCGGGATCATCACGGTCGTAGGATGTTATTTCGGTTTTAACGCGCGCGGCGGGGCCGAAGGCGTGGGTCGCGCCACAACGCTTGCGGTCGTGGTTTCGCTTATTATGGTGATCGCTTCCGACGCGCTTTTTTCGGCGCTCTTTTATTTCTTTTAACGAAGGATGGGTTTTGTGATCCAGATCCAAGGGCTTCATAAGTGGTTCGGTACGCAGCATGTTCTTCGAGGGGTCGATCTGACCATTCAAGAGGGGGAGACGGTGGTGATCATCGGCCGCTCGGGCTGCGGGAAAAGCGTGCTCTTGAAGCACATCATGGCGATCCTAGAGCCGGACCAGGGGGACATTAAGATCGATGGCCGCTCGATGTTCTCGATGGCGCCGGACGAACAGGACCAGTTCCGGCTTCAGCTCGGCATGCTTTTCCAGGGGGCCGCGCTTTTTGATTCTTTGACCGTGCGGGACAATGTGGGTTTTTCGCTGATCGAACATACCAAGCTTTCGGAAAACACGGTCGACGAGAAAGTCCGGGAAAAGCTCGGGTTGGTCGGCCTCGAAGGCGTTGAGGAGCTTATGCCCGCAAGTCTCTCGGGCGGGATGAAGAAAAGAGTGGGGCTCGCGCGCGCGATCTGCAATGAGCCGAAGATCATTCTTTATGACGAACCGACGACCGGCCTGGACCCGATCAACGCCGACGTCATTAACGATCTTATTTTAAGGATGCAGAAGCAGCTGAAGGTGATCTCGATCGTGGTGACCCACGATATGACAAGCGCCTACAAGGTGGCCGACCGGATCGCCATGCTTTACGAAGGACGGATCATTGCTGTCGGGACGCCGGATGAGATCCGGCGTTCTCCCGATCCTGTTGTTCAGCAATTTATTACCGGTTCGGCGCACGGGCCTATTACGAATCATTCTAAAAAAGAAATGGAGCAATTATGAAGAAGAAAAACGACGAGGTTTCGGTGGGGGTCTTTGTCATCCTGGGATTCATCTTTTTGACGTTAGTCCTCTTTTTTGTCAGCGGTGTTTATCTGTTCCGTTCCGGCTATACGGTGGACGTGATTTACGATTATGTCAGCATCCTCAATAAAGGGGCGCCGGTGCGCATGGCGGGCGTTCGCGTCGGTGAAGTGAGCAAGGTGGACCTTTTCTATGACGGGGCGAAACAGCAGAACCGCGTGAAGGTCAAACTTTTCATTGAAAAGGGGGCGGAAATCAGAGAAAATTACGAGTTCACGATACGGGGTACGCATATTTTAAGCGAACCGCATGTCGAGATCACCCCGAGGCCCGGCGCTTTTCCGCTTCTTCGCAAGGGTTCGGTGGTTGAGGGAGTGCCTTTGGTGGCGGTCGAGGAAATGATGGATAAGGCCCACGAGGCTTTGGATAATATTTCCTCGCTGAGCGGGTCACTTAACGATTCGCTCAAAAAACCCGACGGGGATATCAATCAAAGCTTTAAAAATATCGAGTCTTTGAGCGCTTCGCTTGCCACTGTGGCGGCTAAGGTCGAAAAAGGGGAAGGGACGCTCGGAAGGCTCGTGATGGAAGACGATCTTTATCAGGAAATGGACGCGTTCGCAAAAGATGTGCGGGCGCATCCCTGGAAACTCGTCCGCAAGGACTCAAAGAGCAAGAGAAAATGGTATTTTCTCTGGCTAGTTTAAACGAAACCATGATGTTCATCGAATAGGAACCAATGAATATAAACTATCATTCATACCCGCTTGACGCGGACGATCAAAGGAGTTGTGATCATGATACTTTTTATAAGGATTCTTTTTGTTCTTTGCTGTGGCATTTTCGGTCATTACGCGCAATGGCTTTCCGGTCTCAATCTTCCTTACGGCGCCTGGATCTCGGCGGCGGCGGGGGTGTTGGGCGGTAGCATCATTGTTTTAATCGACATTTTCTTCAAGCAGTACACCGTTCGGAACATTCTTTCCGTGATTGCCGGTTTCGCTCTCGGTCTTCTCACGCAGCGCCTTTTTATGATGGTGCTGGCCTACGCGAATTTTCCGGAAGATGTGAACAGGAATTTCGGCGTCGCGACGGCGATCATCTTTTCCTATCTCGGCATCATTACGGTGCTTCGCGGCCAGGATGAGTTCAGTCTTATGATCCCGTTCGTTCATTTGGATTCCAAGGGGCCATCCGAGGAGATGATCCTTCTTGATACAAGCGTCATTATCGACGGCCGTATCGCGGATATCGCCAACACCCATTTCCTTTCAAGTAAATTGATCCTCCCGCGTTTTGTCCTGAAGGAATTGCAGCTCATCGCGGATTCCTCCGATCCCTTGAAGCGCAACCGGGGCCGCCGAGGCCTTGATGTGCTGAATGCCATCCAGTCAAATCCGAATATTACGGTCAAGATCCACGAACTGGATTTTCCGGAGTTCAATACGGTTGACGCCAAACTTGTCAAAATGGGGCAGGTGCTTCAAGCGAAGGTCTTCACGAACGATTACAATCTGAACAAGGTCGCCGAACTCCAGGGCGTCAAGGTCCTCAATATCAATGATCTCGCGAACGCCTTAAAACCCGTCGTGATGCCGGGAGAGGAAATGGAGATCAAGATCCTCAAGGAAGGCAAGGAGCACGAGCAGGGCGTCGCCTATCTCGATGACGGCACCATGGTCGTGGTGGACAACGGCAAGCGCCGTTTGGGGCATACCGTCAAAGTCACGATCACAAGCGTGCTTCAAACGCAGGCAGGCCGCATGATCTTCGCGAAGCTTTCCGACGATAACGGCCATCATGGAGATCGCGGCGGGGACCGTTGGCGCGAAAACCGGGACCGCCACGGGAACGATCAGCGGCGTCCCCGTAACGGCCACGATCGCCAAGATCGTCATCATCCGCCGCAGCATCAGGCTTTTCAGAATCCACAAAACTCCCAAGGTCAAGAGGGAGGGAGGTAGCGTGAATGCGGGTCTCCCTCATTATTCCCGCCGCCGGGCTTGGTAGCCGTTTTCAGCAAAGCCTCAAAAATTCCGACAAGGCGGAAGCTTTGCGCTGTCTTAACAAGCAGGCGAGCCGTTCCAAACTTTCTTATGAGCTGGACGGGGAACCTGTCCTTCTTAAGACGCTTCGGGCTTTTAGTAAAGTTCCGGAGATCCGCGAGACTGTTATCGCGATCACTCCTGCCATGCGTCCTGAATTAAAAAAATGGGCTGCCGAGATCAAAAATCCCGGCGTGCGCTGGATACTCGGCGGAAAGACGCGAGCCGGCTCCGTTCTGAACGCGCTGAAAAAAACTTCACCGGCTTCCGATTGGATCATGGTGCATGATGGCGCGCGGCCGTTGGTCACTTTCGATTCTATCAAGCAGGTCTTAAAAGCCGCCAAGGATTGGGATGGAGTGATCCTGGCGCGTAAAGTCGTGCCGACGATCAAAAAAGTCATGGCCGGGAATGGTCATATTCTTGAGACGGTGGACCGGGAGCCGCTTTATGAGGCCGAAACGCCGCAATTGGTCCGCCGCGAAGTGCTTCTTAAGGCTTACAAGCAGAATCCGAAGGCGCTTGAAGCCACCGATGAAGCCGGCTTGCTGGAAGCGGTCGGCGCTCGCGTCCGGGTCGTAGCCCACAACGGATGGAATCCCAAACTGACGACCGCAACAGATCTTGCTTTAGCGGAAGCGGTGCTTTGTCGGGAGAATACACACCTGGGGCTCGGGACTCGAGACTCGGGACTCGAAGGTTACAAAGCGAGGGGCGAGGGGCGAGGGGCGAGTCCCGCTCTTCGTTTCGGGATCGGATTTGATACTCACCGGCTGGTGAAAGGCCGGAAATTCTATCTTGGCGGGATCGTGATTCCGTCGCCGAAGGGCGCGCTCGGCCATTCGGACGGGGATGCGCTTTTGCACGCGATCGCGGATGCGATTCTCGGCGCGATCGGGGCGGGCGATATCGGGGAATGGTTCTCGGACCGCGACCCGAAGTTCAAGAATATCCGCAGCACCAAGATCCTGCGGACGGTTCTTGATGAGGCGAAGCGCCGGGGATGGAAACCTTACCACGTGGATACAAATATTATTCTGGAAACGCCCAAGCTTTACACACACAAGCCCAGGATCCGCGCAAACGTTGCAAAATGTCTCGGGCTTCCGGAAAAAGATGTTTCGATCAAAGCCCGGACGCGGGAAGGTCTCGGCCCGGAGGGTGAGGGTCTTGCTGTGACCTGCGAAGCCGTTGTTAGCATGAAAAAAGTGGCTCTATGATCCGTTTTCATAACACGCTCTCAAACCAGCTCGAGGAATTCAAGCCGCTCAAAAGCGGAGAGGTCACGCTTTACACCTGCGGGCCGACGGTCTATCACTACGCCCATATCGGCAATTTCAGGACTTTTGTTTTTGAAGATCTCCTTCGCCGGTTTTTAGAGTGCCGGGGATTCAAAGTCAAACATGTCATGAACATCACCGACGTGGATGATAAGACGATCGCCGGCGCAAACCGTGAAAAAAAGACGCTTTCGCAGTATACGGAATTCTATACCCAAGCGTTCCTTGAAGATATGAAGACGCTCAACCTGCTTCCGCCTAAGATCCAGCCCCGCGCTACCGATTCCATCCTGGACATGATCGAGATGATCCGGAAGCTTATCGCCAAAGGTATCGCTTATGAAGCCGACGGTTCTGTTTATTACCGCGTCGCCGCGTTTCCCGCCTACGGCAAGCTCTCCAAGAAAAAACTCGAAGGGAATATCGAAGGCGCGCGCGTCGATGTGGACGAATATGAAAAGGAAACGGGCGCGGACTTCGTTCTTTGGAAAAAAGCCAAAGAGGATGAGCCGTCCTGGGATTCGCCGTGGGGCAAGGGCCGTCCGGGCTGGCATATCGAGTGCTCGGCCATGTGTATGCGCCATCTTGGGGAAACAGTCGATATTCACGCGGGCGGCGAGGACCTCGTGTTCCCGCATCATGAAAATGAGATCGCGCAATCCGAGGCCGCGACGGGGAAACCTTTCGTACGTTTCTGGCTTCACGCGAAGCACTTGCTTGTGAACGGCGAAAAAATGTCAAAATCCAAGGGGAATTTTTTCACGCTTCGCGATCTTCTGGAAAAAGGCTATGACCCGATGGCGATCCGCTACGCGCTTCTCGCGGTCCATTACCGCCATCAGCTGAATTTTACTTTCGAAGGCCTCAAAGAAGCCCGCGAAGTGATCGAGAAACTGGATAACTGTTACTTCCAGTGCCTGAGCCGTTCTGTTCTCGGCGTCAGCGCTTCAAAAAAAATGGCGCATGGCGCGGGTTTGAAAGCTGTCCTTGAAGCGGTAGTCAAACATCTTGAAGACGATCTGAACATCGCCGCAAGCCTTTCGGAATTCATCGGCGGGGTGACAAAGATCAATACAGCGCTTGATCAAATGAATGAAAAAGAACTAAAAGACGCTCTTTCATTTTTCAAAAAGGCGGACGAACTTTTTGGTCTGGATATCACATCCATTGACGCCATTCCGCCCGGCGTCAAAGAATCCTTAGGTCAATATGCCGAAGCGAGAAAGGCGCGCGATTTTTCCTTTTCTGACAAGATGCGCCAGCAGATCAAGGAGCTTGGTTGGGTCGTCAAAGATGGTCGGCCGGGCGAACCCTCGACCGTCAAAAAGATCCGCAGGGCATGGGACACCAAAAAATGAGAAAAAATGGATTTTTCATCACATTTGAAGGTGCGGAAGGGAGCGGGAAGAGTACGCAGATCAAGAACGCCGTCACTTTTCTAAAGAAGAAAGGTCGCTCGGTTCTGATGCTCCGCGAGCCGGGCGGAACCCGCATCAGCGAGCATATTCGCGCCATTCTTCTTGATAAGAAGCTGAAAGAAATGGATCCCGTGACGGAACTCCTTCTTTACTGCGCGGCGCGTGCGCAGATCGTCCGGGAAAAGATCCTGCCCGCGCTTAAAAAAGGCAAAGTCGTGATCTGCGACCGTTTTGAGGATTCTACGCGGGCCTATCAGGGGTTCGGGCGCGGGATCCCCCTTGAAGCGATCGAAAGGATAGGCCGTTTAGTGCGAGGCGATCTGAAACCGGACCTGACCTTTGTACTGGATGTGGATATCACCAAGGGGCTCGCGCGAGGCGGCCGTCATGACCGGATCGAACGTGAAGCTTTGAGTTTCCATCACAGGGTCCGCCGCGGATTTTTAGCGCTGGCGAAGAAAAACCCGCGCCGGATGGTCGTGTTGGATACCGGCAAACCTCTGGAGTCGGTCAGCCGGAAAGTCCGGGAAAGGCTTGAACGTGTTTTTGGCAAATAACACCCAAAAATTAGGTGCGCGCATTCTCGCTTCCCACATCCGCGAAGGGCGCGTCGCGTCTTCTTATATTTTTAGCGGCCGCGGCGATGAGGGCGAAATGGCCGAAATGGGCGGCGAACGGAACAGTAAAGATATCAAAGAGGAATTCGCCGTTGCGTTCGCGTACGCGCTTGAAGCAAAAGATCCCGAACTTTTTCGCGTCAAGAACGCCGCGCTTTTGGAGCGGATGTGGAAGCGAACTTATCCGGACGTCCGCTGGCTGGGCGAAGACCTTACTGCGCGTTCGATCAAGATCGAGGCGGTCCGGGAAGTGATCCAGTGGGCTTTTATGAAACCGTTCGAAGGGTCCTGGAAGGTTTGTATCGTGCCGAGAGCCGAGCGTCTTACGGAAGAAGCGGCGAACGCTTTCCTGAAAACGCTCGAAGAACCGCCCAAGAATACCGTTTTCTGTCTTCTGGTGGAGAATAAAAATAATCTTCTCGAAACGATCCAGTCGCGGTCTTTTGAGATCCGGCTCATGCCGATGGTTCCGCCGTCTGCGCCGTCGGGCGCCGCGTCGCTTGAAGCGCTTCCGGTCCGCGAGATCTTCGCCTCGTTCCCGACGATGCCGCGCGATGAGGTCAAACAAAAATTGGACCACTTCATGCTTGTTTGCCGGGAAAAGATCTACCATCTGGTTTCCGGCGCCGGAACGGATGCGGACATTGTGAATCGCTGGATCGAGGCCATGGACCTTCTTTATGATTCCAAAGCGGCGCTGGATATGAATGTGAACCAAAAATTGATGGCGACCCGCCTGGCTATAAGACTCTCGCATCTTTTTCCGTCCCAGAAAGCGGTCTCTTTATGACCAAGACCTATTACCTGACCACACCGATCTATTATGTGAACGGGAAGCCTCATATCGGGCACGCCTACACGAGCATTCTCTGTGATACATTCTCGCGTTTTCACCGCATGATCGGTGAGAAGGTTTTTTATATCACCGGAACGGATGAGCACGGGATCAAGGTGCAGAAAGCCGCGCTTGAGCAGGGTAAGGACCCGAAGGCTTTTGTCGACGAGATCGTCCCGCAATTCAAAGAGCTTTGGCGGATCCTCGGGATCCAGTACGATTATTTCATCCGCACGACAGACTCCGATCATAAAAAAGTCGTCCAGAAAGTTTTGGCCGATCTCGAGAAAAAAGGCGATATTTACAAGGCAAAATATCACGGATGGTATTGCACACCGTGCGAATCTTTCTGGACGGAGTTGCAGCTTAAGGACGGCAAATGCCCTGACTGCAGCCGCGGCGTCGACCGTCTTGAAGAAGAAAACTATTTTTTCAAGCTCTCCAAGTACCAGAATGATCTCATTCAATATATCCAGAAGCACCCCGATTTCATCCGGCCGGATTACCGTAAGAACGAGGTGTTGGGATTCCTGAAAGAACCGCTTGAGGACCTTTGCATCACGCGACCCAAGGCACGGCTTACATGGGGAATCGAATATCCGGGTTCGAAAGATCATGTGGTCTATGTCTGGTTCGACGCGCTTTTAAATTATTTGAGCGGGGCCGGCTATCTTCTCGACGATAAAAAGTTCAGATCCCTTTGGCCGGCGGATCTTCACCTGGTTGGAAAAGACATTCTCCGCCAGCATGCGATCTTCTGGCCGATCATGCTCATGGCGATGGGCGTCGAGATGCCGAAGCTTGTTTTTGCGCACGGCTGGTGGAAGATCGGCGAAGCCAAAATGTCCAAATCCGCGGGGAATGTCGTCGATCCGGCCGGGATCGTTCAGAAATACGGAAGCGATACACTCCGGTATTTTCTTTTGAATGAAGTCACGCTGGGCCTCGACGGCACCTATTCGGAAGACCTTCTCGCGGAGCGGTATTCGAGCGATCTGGCCGACAAACTGGGTAATCTCTGGCACCGGTTCGCTTCGATGCTGGAAAAATATTGCGAGGGGAAGATCCCTCAGGTGGATCCCCAAAAGGTCGGGCCTGATCTTTATCATGAAGAATTCTACGCGGGTTTATGGCACCGGGTGTCCGGGCGCATGCTCGATTATGACCCGAGGGCGGCTCTGGCGGATATCTGGAGCTCTGTGATCGTTTTCTCAAATCAGCTCATCGAAAAACAGCAGCCGTGGAAACTCGCCAAGGATCCGTCCAAGCGGGATATCCTTCTCCAGACTCTTTGGGTCTTGGGCGAACACTTGGCGCATACGGCCGTGTTGCTTCTGCCGTTCCTTCCGGAATCGTCCGCAAAGATCCTAAAACGGCTCAAATTAAAAACCGAATGGATGATCCAGAAGCCCGAAGATTTCTCAAAACCGTTTGTGGTTTCCGGGACCGTGATCGAAAAAGGGGAGCCGCTTTTTCCGCGCCTTGACGAGAAGGCGTCATGAACTTTACCCCGTACCAACAACGAACCCAAGTTGCATATCTGCTCAGGCATCAAGGAGTATGAATACTTCCAAAGATATGGAAATCCAGCCCGAGCATTTTGGTTGTGGTACGGGGCTAGCGGATACCCATCTTCATCTGCATTTCCCCCAGTATGACGCCGATCGCGCGGAAATAATTCGCCGGGCCATTGAAGGCGGGGTCCGGCATTTCCTCAATATCGGCACTGATCTGGAAGATTCAAAAAAAGCCATTGCCATTGCCGAGGAGTATCCCGAAGTTTATGCCGCGGTAGGTTATCACCCGCACGAAACGAAGCATGCGCGGGACGCGGAGCTCGCGGGACTCGAAAAGCTGCTCTCTCACCCAAAGGTTGTGGCGATCGGGGAGGTCGGGCTGGATTATTTTCACGAGCATTCACCGCGTGAAGTACAGCAGAAACTTCTGCGAACATTTCTATCCTGGTATGACCAACATCGCAAGCCTATCATCATCCATTGCCGCGATGCTTATGCGGAGCTGCTTACGGTGCTTCAAGAGCACGGGAAAGCGCCGTACCGGGGCGTGCTGCATTGTTATTCTTCGGACGCGAAAACCATGAAAAAATTCCTCGACCTGGGTTTCCATATCGCCTTTGGCGGGGCTTTGACCTATAAAAAGAACGACCCGCTTCGCGAAGCCTGCGCGGTTTGTCCGAAAGACCGGCTGCTTCTTGAGACCGACGCGCCGTATCTTGCGCCGCAGTCGAAGCGGGGCCAGCGCAATGAGCCGCTTTTTATGATCGAAACGGCCGAATATACCGCGAAACTTCATAAAATGGATTTGGCAGAAATAGCACACCTTACGACTGAAAACGCGAAAGGCCTTTTCGGGTTATGCTGAGATCCATCTATAGTTTCTTTAAAAAAGAGCCCTTATATTTCTGGCTTCTGCTCGCCCTTCTCGCGTTTTACGGGTTTTTCTTCTTTCGCCCGAGGCCACAAGAGCCGGCGCCCAAACCCTCGCAGGAAATCAATGATTTCCGTCAGGCCGAAGAAAAATGGAACAAGGATATGGAAAAAGAAGGCGCGTTCCGCGATTTTGCCAAACGGGAGCCGGTCCTCGCGAATCTTTTCCAGATGATGACGATTTTTTTCATGCTGGCTTTTCTGGCCGGAGCGGTGATCGATATCTTGTGGATCTGGAAGCGGGATCTTTTTGAAAAGATCAGAACGGACCTCAGCCCTCCCGGGAACGGTACGTGGCCTTTTTCGATGCTTTTTAAGATCGTGCTCCTTTTCATGCTCTGGGGGCTTCTGCTGAGTTTTCTCATGGGGGTGTTTCACGCGTTTTTCCCCAAGGCGGCCACGGATAATCACTATATGATCGTGCATACGCTCAGCCTGAATCTCATCTGCCTTTATTTCATGGTGAAATTTGTGCGTTCAAGCGGCGGGAATTGGCGGGACTTGGGGCTTCGTATGCCGGCTGGCGGATTTTTTAAGGAAGCCGGCGCCGGTTTCTTGGGATATCTCGGGATCTTGCCGCTTTTCGCCGTCACGGTCGTCATTCTGCTTTTGTTCGCGACGCTGATCCGTTATGAGCCGCCCCCGCATCCGCTCGTCAATGTCTTCCTCGAAGAGGAAAAGCGCGCGCCTCTTTTCATGATCGGTTCCGTGGTCTTAGGCGCGGTCATCGGCCCTGTGTTCGAAGAGATCTTTTTCCGCGGATTTTGTTATCCGATCCTCCGCAACAAATGGGGAAAATTCTGGGGCATGACCCTAAGCGCCGCTTTTTTCGCGGGGATCCATCACTCGGGCTTTGTCTTCTGGCCGGTTTTTATCCTGGGGATCGCGCTCGCGTATCTTTATGACAAACGCAACTCGCTTATCGCGCCGATCGTGCTCCATATCACGCACAACACGCTTTTTATCGCCTATTTTTTCTTGATCAAACAGATCATCAGCCGTTGAAGCGGGGAGCCGCCATGAAAAATCTAAAAGTACCGTTTTCACCAATACGTTTTGTTGGGGATACGCTTTATCTTCTCGACCAGCGGAAGCTGCCGGTCCATGAAAAGTGGGTCCCATGCCGAAGTTCCCGGGATGTCTGGAAGGCGATCCGCAACATGGTCGTGCGAGGCGCTCCGGCGATCGGGATCACGGCCGGTTACGGACTTTATCTGGGTGTCCGGTCTTTCCGCGGAACGCGCAAAAATTTTATGAAAAAGCTATTTCAGGAGGGGCGGTATCTTGATTCCGCCCGGCCCACGGCGCGCAATCTCGCTTATGCCGTTGAACGCATCCTGCAACAGATCGCCCTGCACCGCGATAAAAGCGTTGAACATTTAAAAAAGATCACACTTACGGAAGCGAAGGCCATTCATAACGAAGATATCCTGATCTGCCGCAATATCGGGAAACACGGCGCAAAACTCTTTAAACGGGGCTCCAGGATCCTGACGCATTGTAATGCCGGGGGACTGGCCACGTCGGGTTACGGGACGGCGCTTGCGGTGTTTTACGCGATGAAGGAAAAAAAGATCCCGTTCTTTGTCTATGCGGACGAAACGCGGCCGCTTCTGCAGGGCGCGCGCTTGACGGCTTGGGAACTCTTCAAGAGCAAGATCCCGTCGACCTTGATCTGCGACAATATGGCGGCGAGTCTTATGCGCGCCGGAAAGATCGATGGGGTGGTCGTGGGCGCGGACCGCATTGCCATGAATGGCGATACCGCCAATAAGATCGGCACTTACGGTGTCGCGGTCCTGGCGCACGTTCACAAGATCCCGTTCTATATCGCCGCGCCGAGCACGACCTTTGACCTCAAAGCCAGAACGGGGAAAGATATCCCGATCGAGGAGCGGCCGCACCACGAGGTCTCCCATATGCACGGCAAGCAGCTTGCGCCGAAGGGGATGAAGATCTTCAATCCTTCCTTTGATGTGACGCCGCACCAGTATATTTCCGGCATCATCACCGAAGCCGGCGTTCTGAAACCGCCTTTTAAGCGGTCCATAAAAAAGATTCAAAAAATTCTTAAATGGAATCTTCTAAAAATAAGAGTTTGAAATAGAAAGAATGCTCACATGCTAATAAAATCCAGGATTTGTTCTTCTTGCAATACAAAAAACAACCCAGCGTTTTTAAAATGCTGGAAATGTGGAAGGCGGTTTGTTGATGGGGTGGATTATTTTGGTGAAGAAAGCGATGGTAGGTCTGGTGGATGGTCTAATTGGATTTCACGGGTTCCGAGCACTAGAGTATTTTTAGTTCGCTTAGGTATTGTGCTGTGCATTGGGATATTGTTTTGGCTGCTTCGCTTTTTTTGAAAATAAAAGCCAATGGACGAATTTTCGTTTATCGAATATCTGAGAAAGAAGATCCGGACCGCCGGGCGAGTTCGTGTCGGCATCGGAGATGACGCGGCCGCGCTGGGTATTGGCAAAGGCAAGCAGCTTGTCGTTTCCACAGATGTGATCGTGGAGAATGTTGATTTCAATCGCAAGGCATTGAGCCCCGAAAAGATCGGCCGCAAGGCGCTCGCGATCAATTTAAGCGATATCGCCGCGATGGGCGCAACGCCTGTGGCTTTTGTGATCAGTATCGGAAAACCCGCATACATCACAACAGTATGGCTGAAGCATTTTTACAAAGGTCTTTTGGCGCTGACGAAACAATGCGATGTTCCGTGTATTGGCGGCGATTTCTCAAGGTCCAAAGAATTCTTTGCGAGCATTACGATCTTTGGTGAAGCCGCACCGGATCAGATCATAAAACGGTCCGGTGCCAAACCGGGGGATTGGATCGCGGTAACGGGCTTTTTAGGCGGCTCGCTTTTGGGCCATCACTGTGATTTTACGCCGCGTATCCGGGAAGGGCTCTTTCTAGCTCAACATGTCACGCCTTCAGCCATGATCGATATTTCAGACGGACTTGTCCAGGACCTGGAGCATATCCTCAAAGCTTCCGGAGTTGGCGCTGTGATCGACCTTGATAAGGTCCCAGTTTCTCGTGATGCAAAAAAAATGAGTTCTGGAAATAAAAAGAAAGCGCTCAGCAGAGCGTTAAGTGACGGCGAAGATTTTGAGTTGTTATTTACCGCGTCACCTAAAAAGAAAAAAATACTAGAAAAAATCTGGAAGAAAAAATTTCCCAAAGCGCCTTTGACATGGATAGGGAAGATCGAGGGAAAAAATCCGGTGATACGCTGGATGCGTCATGGAAAAGTCGTTAAGGCGCCGAAGCTTTCTCAAAAAGGGTTCTCGCATTTTTAATATGAAGAAGCGGGCTATCACAACCTCATTACCTCAAGAGACGATCGAATTTGCGAAAAAGTTCGCCGCGGGTCTTAAACCGGGAACAGTCCTTTGTCTGGAAGGGCAGCTCGGGAGCGGGAAAACGACCTTTATCAAAGGTCTCGCGGAAGGTCTCGGGCTCAAACATCCGGAGCAGGTGAAGAGCCCGACATTCGTTCTGATGCATATCTATAAGGCCAAGACGCCGCTTTATCACTTTGACTGTTACCGGCTTGATTCCCTGGAAGAGCTGGAAAATATCGGTTTTCAGGATTTTGTGAACGACCCGCACGCCATCTCCTGCGTCGAGTGGGCCGAGAAAGCCGCCGCACTTCTGCCCGCCACCGCCCGCCACATCCATTTCGATATCCTCGATACCACCCAACGCCGTATCACTCTCTCCTAGCATTGCCTTCAAAATGCGATTTATTTACCCGAGGGAAGCCCTTGTTTTAAAATATTAAAAAATCAATATAAAATTGACATATAATCAATTCTATGATAGTTTCGTATCGTGAAAACAGAACAACTTCAAACTCAAAAAATAGCAGCATCGATCCATCTGGTTCGAAGCCATAAGGTCATGCTGGATACGGATCTGGCTAGAATGTACGGCGTAGAAACGAAATATTTAAAGCGGCAGGTGAATAGAAATCGCGAGCGGTTTCCTTCGGATTTCATGTTCACGCTTAGGAAGCACGAAGTCATGCGTCTAAGGTGCCAAATTGGCACCTTAGACAGACTTGGTCGCGGCAAGCATACAAAATATCTTCCGTATGTTTTCACCGAACACGGGATTCTCATGCTTTCAAGTGTCTTGAACAGCCCTAGAGCCGTTCAGGTCAATATCGCCATCACGCGGGCTTTCGTGAGGTTGCGCGAAATCCTTTCAACGAATAAGGATCTGGCGCACAAGTTCTTGGAGCTGGAACGCAGAGTGGGCGATCATGATGATGCGATCAGAAACATTATCCTAACTATCCGAAAAATGCTGGATCAACCTTCAAAGCCCAAGGGACCGATCGGGTTTCATCCGTAGATCCCGGCACTTATCATGATCAAAAGCATTCGGGAATGGCCGCAAATGGAGCGGCCGAGAGAGAAATTACTGCACAAAGGCGCGGCGGCGCTTTCGGATGCGGAGCTTCTGGCTGTGCTCTTCGGGCATGGTACGCGCGGCCAGGATGTGGTTAGTTTTTCGAGAAATCTATTGCTTCAATTCGGCGGGCTTCGCGGGGTTTTGATCCAGCAGTCCGATGCCCTCGGCAAGGTCAAAGGAATGGGCCTAGCCAAGACCGCCATGCTTTTTGCGGTTCGGGAGATCGGGCTTCGACAGCTTCGCGAAAAAATGATCGGGCAGAATTTTGTCCGTAGCCCGCAAGCCGTTACCGATTACCTTACGGCCGCGCTGCGCGATCAAAAACGCGAGATCTTCAAAATCCTTCTTCTCGATAAGGGCCTTCGCATTCTCGGGGAGCGGGATCTTTTTATCGGGACGATCGATGAGGCAGCGGTCCATCCTCGCGAGATCGTGAAGGCGGCGTTGGAATACCACGCTTCCAGCATCGTGCTTGTTCACAATCATCCGTCAGGGAAGGTCGAACCAAGCCGGGAGGATTATGAGATCACGCAGAAGATCAAAGCGGCCTGTCAGACGGTTTCGGTTCGCGTTCTGGACCATATCATTATCGGCGAGAACCAATACTTCAGTTTTTCAGAGCGCAACTCACTTTGAGGAAGTTTGTCCGTTCAGACACTCCATAAAAGCGGGGATGTCGGTCAAATCGTTCAGGATGTGGTCGGGAGGGTCTTTTTTGAAATGTTGGCGGGTCCTGCCGTTGGTAAGCACGGCGATGCTCCGGACGCCGGCTTTTTTGGCGGCCGCGATATCGTATTCCGTGTCTCCGATCACGAAGATCCTGTTCTTCTCAAAACGTTTCCGCGCGAATTCTTCTGAATAAGAAACGGCGGCAAGGACGATCTTTTCGCGTTCTCGCGCGTCATTCCCGAAGCCGCCCGTCAGGAAATAATGCTCCACGCCGCCGCGTTTAAGCTTCATCCGTCCGGCCCCTTCGAAATTGCCGGTGGCAAGCGCAAGAAAAATATCCGCGTCGCGTGAAAGATGTTCAAGGATCTCGATGACGCCCGGCATCAGCTCAAAACGCGGCGATTCATGGATCCGCTCCTCAAAGATCTCTTCATAGCGTTCCATCAAAAGGTCGAATTCACCGGGGGTAAGCAGGCGGCCAAGCTCGCGCTTGGCAACCTCGTCAAAAATAGCCGGGTCGGTTTTGCCGTGGGGATCAAGACGACCCCAGGCGTTCGGGATCTCAAAGATCTCCTCGAAAGCTTCCTCGAAGGCGATCTTACCGGCGCCGCCCGTTAAAAGCAAAGTGCCGTCGATATCGAATAAAAGCAATTTGGAAGGCATAGGCGGATTTTAACATATCATCAAACAAGGAGGGGCTTTTTTGAAATTCACGCGCCGTGCGGCCAAAATAAAACTTTTCCCAAAAGCGTTTTTTGTTATGCTGTTCGCATGAGAAAGACTTCCGAATGGCTTCCGTTGGCTGTGGTTTTTGCCTCCGTTTATTTTTTCTCGATGAACGGCCTCGGGGCGCTGCCGAATCTGGCGATCAATTTTATGCTTAAAGACCAGGCCGCTTTTACGCCCGCGCAGCTGGCTTATTTCCAGGCCGTCACGATGATCGCTTGGGTGATCAAGCCCCTGTGGGGGGTTATTTCGGATCTTTGCCCGATCTTTGGGTCCCGCCGCAAATCTTATCTTATCCTGACGTCGCTTATCGCCGCTTCGGTCTGGTTTTTTCTCGCTCTTTTTCCGGTTCCGGCCGCCATGCCGTTCCTTTTGCTTTTGACGGTCGCGCACATGGCTTATGCGTTCCAAGATGTGGTCTCCGACGGCCTCATGGTCGAGACCGGCCAGCCTCTTAAAATGACGGGGGAGTTCCAGTCCATCCAATGGACGGCGGTTTACGTCGCCCTCATCATCACTTCATTCGCCGGAGGCCAGATCGCGGAACTTGCGCAAAAAGGGCAGCTGTCCTATCAGATGATCTTCGGTGTTACGGGGATCTTTCCGGTTCTCACGGCTTTGATCGTGATTTTTCTGGTCCGCGAACCTTCGCGAAGTCATTTAGAGCGCGAAGCGGAGGTAGGGCTTCGGGATATTTTTCGCCATCGCGGGATCTGGATCCTGGCGTTTTTCCTTTTTCTCTGGAATTTCTCGCCTTCTTTTGGCGCGCCGTTTTTTTACTATACCGTCGACAAACTGAAATTCAGCGGTTCTTTCCTCGGGGTCTTGCAGGCCGTCACAAGCGTCGGCGCTCTCTTGGGAAGCGCCCTCTACGGCCTTATTTTTGCACGCTTCGAGTTGCGGAAATTCTTAACGCTTGCGGTTTGGGTAGGGGTCGGCGCGACGCTGTCCTATTTTGTTTATTTTGTCCCGTCGCTTGTCCTGCATGGACTTGCGGTTCGGATCATTGCGCTCGTGATGAATTTCTTTCTCGGGTTTGTGAGCGCGGTGATCTTTCTGGCGCTTCTTAATATGGCAGCGCGGACTTCGCCGCAGTATGCCGGCGGGACTGTTTTCGCCCTCCTTATGTCGTTTTATAATCTCGGGCAGATGGGCTCCGGCGCGCTGGGCGGGTTTTTGTTCACGAAGATCGGCCTTGAGCCGCTTATCTTGGTATCAGCCGCTTTTTCGCTTTGCGTGCTTTTTTTGATCCCTTATCTGCCTGTTCAGAAGGAGAGTTCTTGAGATGGTCGAACGATCCGGCAAGATCCTTGCGACGCTGACGGCCGCCGCCATCCTGGCGCTTGGCCTCTGGACGGCTTATTATTATTTGTGGGCGCGTCATGCTTATATCGTGACAGCTTATTGTAATTGCCCTATTTGTATCAACGTTAAGGACTTTCAGGACGGAAAGTTCGCCAATAACAAACCCGTTCACTGGGGCGCCGTAGCCGCGGACAAATCCATCCCGTTCGGGAGCCGCGTGGAACTCGTTCCTTTTCTGCCGACGGATTGGTTTTCCATCAACCGCTTTTTAGGCGGGCAAAAAGAATTTGTGGTCGAAGATCGGGGAGGGAAGATAAAAGGCCGTCATATCGACATCTTTTTTCCCGATTCTATGGGGGGCCACCAGACCGCCAAAAAATGGGGCGTCCGCCGCATGCGCGTCAAGATCAACGGCCGCCTGGCGGAATGACCTCGGGTTCTTTCCCGGGATATTCCCGAATTGACGCCGGGCCGGGTCTCTTCGGGGCAAATTCGCGCGCGGGATTTGACGGCCGAAAAGCCGCCGTAAGTCTTATGCTCGTTTGAAAACCACTTTAAGGAATGAGGGGATTTGAGTATACTAAGACCCCTCTACGGTTATTATCGGGACTTGGCACACAGCTTCGAAGGAGCTTTCAATCATGGCGAAAGTGTTGATCGCAGATGATGAGCCGGATGTGCTTTTGATCGTTTCCGAGCGTTTGCGCCGGAACGGACACGAGGTGGAGTACGCGCCCGACGGCAACCAGGCGATCCAGAAGGCCGACCAAGGCACTTACGATCTTTTTATTTTTGATATCCGCATGCCCGGCCATACGGGTTATGAGGTCTGCGAACATGTCAAGAACTCGGAGAAGAACGCTCAAACGCCCGTTCTCCTTATCAGCGCTTTCCCCGAAGAAAAAGCCAAGTGGCGTCAAAGCAAAGCCGATGCCTTTCTGGCTAAACCCTTCGAAACCAAGCACCTGATAGCCAAGGTCGATCAGCTTCTTCATAAAATATCCAACGGCAAGCCAAGAGATCCCGAGACGTCCTGACATGACCAAAGAGGGGATGGATCGATATATCAGCGAGGCGCGTCAGGCGCTGGTCCTTTCGTTTGGAGTGGCCCTCCTATTGACCCTCGTAAAATTCGCGGCCGGCCTTATCACCCATTCCATGGCGATCATGGCCTCGGCGCTCGACTCCCTTCTGGATATGTTGATGTCGGGTTTGAATTTTTTCGCGTTCCGGGAAGCCTCCAAACCGCCCGACGCAGAACACGCCTATGGCCACGGCAAGATCGAAAGTCTCGCGGGTCTTTTCCAAAGTCTTTTTATCGCTCTAAGCGGTTTTTTTGTGGCTTATGAATCCATCCGGCGGCTCATTCAAGGGAGCTATGTGGCGGAGATCCCGCTCGGGATCGGCGTGATCGTTTTTTCAGGCATGGTCACATGGTTGCTTTCCTGGCGCCTTAAAGCGGTTTCCAAAAAGAACCGTTCACTTATTCTCGGGACCGAGAAAGCCCACTACACGATGGATTTTATCTGTTATCTCGGCGTGATCGCGGCGCTTTTTCTTGTCGGCAGGACCGGGAAGGTTTACTGGGACCTGATCGTTTCGATCCTGGTCGCGGCCTACATCCTCAAAGAAGCGATCCATATCTTAAAACGCGCGATCTCGGAGCTTTTGGACCGCGGCCTTTCAAGTCTTGAGCTTAAAAAAATCAAGATCCTCATCCTCCAGCATCACCCGGCGATCGTCGGTGTCCACAATCTCCGGAGCCGCATTGTGGGGAATCAGCTTTTTCTGGATTTTCATATCGAGATCCGGGGGGAGGATGATTTTAAGAAAGCGCATGAAATGACCGAAACTCTTATTGATAAGATCAAGACCCAGCATCCCGACGCGGATGTCACTGTCCATTTTGACCCTGAAGGGGAATAGGAGATCTGCATGAGAATATTGATTATTGAAGATGAAAAAAAGATGGCGAGTTTTCTGGAGCGCGGCCTCAAAGAGGAGCACTATACCGTGGATGTCGCCTATGACGGCGAAAAGGGGCTGGAATATGCGATGACGCATGAATACGATCTTCTGATCGTGGACTGGATGCTTCCCAAGATGAGCGGCATCGAGCTTTGCCATCAACTGCGCAACGAAGGGAAGAAGAACCCGATCCTCATTCTTACCGCAAAAGATTCCGTCGAAGACAAGATCAAAGGCCTCGACCAGGGCGCCGACGACTATCTGACCAAGCCGTTCAGTTTTGACGAGCTTTTGGCGCGCGTTCGCGCGCTTCTTCGCCGTCCGGCGCATCTTGCGGATAAAACGGTTTTGGAGTGCGCGAACCTCAAATTGGATCTGATCAAGCGCCAGGCGTGGGCCGGGGAAACGGAGATCGCGCTTTCGCAAAAGGAATTCGCGCTCCTTGAGTTCCTGATGCGGCACGCGGGCGAGGTCGTTTCCAGGACGGCGATCGCCGAACATGTCTGGGACCTGCACTTTGATCCGATGAGCAACACGATCGATGTTTATATCAACTTTCTCCGCAAGAAGATCGGCGAGACCGTTTCAAAAGGCAAGATCGAGACCGTTCGGGGGATCGGCTACCGTCTCGCGTGCCCATGATCCAATTCCATTCTTTTAAGTTCCGCCTCACGCTCTGGTACGCGTTCATGCTGACCGTGTTCCTTGCGGGGTTCGCCTTCCTCATGTATACGGAATTCTCCCGGGCCCTTTACCGCGACGTCGAGCGCAGCATGCATGACGAGGCCCGGAGCATCGAGGATGCGATCGAGCCCTCTTTTTTGGAACGAAAGGATTCAAGATTTACGGCTCTTCCGGCGATCGAAAAAGGGACGTTGGCTTTCCCGCCCGAGTTCCAGGCGAATGTCACTCAGACGGTTCGGGAATGGGAGAAAAAACAACGCGTGATCAAGCGAAGCCTGTTCCTGGTGCGCATGATCGGGCTTGACCGTTCGCTCATTTTGACCAATCTCGGGGGATGGGAGCGGGACATTCTTTTCCCGGATTATGAGCGGGATTCGGTTTTAATGGAAACGGGCGATTCCTACCAGACCATTCATTTCGAAAAGAACCCGATTCGGCTTTATTACCATCTCGTGAAGTTCCGGGGGCGGCCTTTCTTCGTTATTCAGATCGCAAAACCGCTCTATGAGATCGAGAAGACCTTAAACCGCTTGAAGCTCATTATGGTGGTGTTCATTCCGCTCGGCGCCGCATTAGCGTGTTTGGCTGGATGGTTCCTGGCCAAACGTTTCCTAAGCCCGGTGGACCGGATGATTCAGCAGGCCCATAAGATCACCGCGGCGTATCTTAAGAGCCGGCTTCCGCGCACCTTCACCCAAGACGAACTGGACCGTTTGGCTGAAACATTGAACGAGATGATCGATCGCCTTGAAACTTCAACGCGCGCCGTACAGGAGTTCAGCTCGAACGTTTCGCACGAGTTCAAGACGCCCCTTGCCATCATTCGCGGCGAGATCGATCTCGCGCTTCGCCGCGCCCGTTCGCAGGAAGATCTTCAGAAAACGATCTCGGTGATCAGCGAAGAAGTCGACGGCCTTATCCGCCTTGTGGATGATCTGATGCTTCTCGTGCGCAGTGACGCGAAGCAGTTGATCCTTCAAAAAAAGAACCTCACGTTGACCCCGGTCCTTGAGCAGGTCTTGCGGCTTTGCCAAGAACACGCGCGCCGGGCTGGAATTTCCTTGGTTCTGGAGGTGCCCGCCGCCGCCGAAGTGTCCGGCGATGAGATCTACTTGAAACGTCTTTTCACCAACCTGCTCGATAACGCGATCAAATTTACGGAGTCGGGCGGAAAAGTCACCGTGCATGCGGAAATTTCCAAGCCCGGAAAAGTTACCGTGACGGTCGAGGATACGGGGATCGGGATCGATCCAAAAACCTTAGCCAGTCTTGGAACCCGCTTTTACCGAGCGGATCAGGCCCGATCAAAAGATGGCGCCGGCCTCGGCCTCAGTATTGTGAAAGCGATATGCGATGCTCATAAGGGTGCGATCCGGTTCGAAAGCGCGCTGAGCCGCGGCACAAAAGTTTTTGTTGATCTGCCGCTTGTTGCAACAACTCCTTTCTTGTAGAGGGAAAATCTTATCGATTTTCCAGCTTCAAAGTCCTTAAAATTATTTAATGCAGCTTTAATCTCTATTTAATGCTGCTCCTGCTAGCATATGCAATAGAAAGAGATAGAAATAAACTGGTTTTTTTACTTCGCAGGTTTTGGATTTTTAAAAGGATTTAAAATGGAAATCACAGACCAATTATTGCGGCCATTCGTTGAAAAACTCGAAGCGGAGTGGCGTGGGCTCTACCGCGATATCGCCGGGCACACCAGCGAGGAAGCCGATGCGATGAAAGCGGCGGTGGAGCAACGCATGCGTCAACTCGAAAAATTCCGTCTGACGGCTCATTATTATGAAAAGAACGGAAATGAAGCGGGTCTGAAAGAGTTTCCGAACTTACGTGAAGCTCTTCGGTTCCTGAAGATGGACCTTCGGACCGTCCGGCGCAAATGGCGCCGGCATCTTGTTTCGAAGATCCGTACTCAAAAACGGCAGGAGCGTGCAACCCATGGGGCGTCCATTGCTGTGTGAAGAAAATATCATCGCTGGACTTGACGCGTCCAATCGTGAAGACGCGCTCAAGAAGATCGTCGACGCCCTCCCTCCCTGGACCCTCAAGCAAATTTCCAAAAGAAATATTTTAGAGCTGCTTTTTTTGCGCGAACGCATCGGCACGACAGCGATCGGCCACGGTATCGCGCTTCCTCATTGTTTTTCTTCCGATATCACGGAACCTATCGTGGCCTTCGGGGTCAGCCCGGACGGGATCCCGTATCCGTCTCTCGACGGTCGTCCCGTCCACTTCGTTTTTTTACTTATTCTTCCTCAAAGCGAGGCTGCGGAGCATCGCAAACGTCAGATCCTGCAGAATATCAAGTGGTTCCTCTGTGACCGCTACATGCAGGAGCGGCTCAAGTCGGCTCGCAGCGCTTCCGAGATCTATCAGCTGGTCGTTCCGGACCGGCAACAAGCGCCCGCGTTCGCTTTTTGAGTTTTGACATCGGTTTTTGGAACAGCAAATCGCCCTGGCATGGGAACGGTTGGGAGGCGGGGGGTCTAACAACTGGGCTGGCCGGGGCGTTTGTTTTTCTGAAGATTTTTTCTTCGAAAAAAATATCCCGAAGAAGCGCTTTCGGATGATTTTCGTGCTTGCTTTCTCATTTTAAAAAAGTAAGATACCGACAGTTCTATTTTGCGCGGCATTTATAAAAAATCATCGGGTTCCTTGGGACGGCAATAGTTTTCGGGGGCGGCACGGTTCGTTTTAATTTCTTTTAGAAGGTTCCCCCGGACCTTTCGTTCCTTCCCGCAATCGGGGATCCGGTCTTCTCAAGCGACGGGAATTTTCAGCATGCCTTTTCTGATGCGAGAAGCCGTTCGATCGCGTTTACAAAAACGCGTCAGTGACATCGAGCACGGTTATCGCCAAAATGTCGGCATCGTCGGCTCTTCCGGCGTCGGCAAAACCCAACTCCTTTGCGAGTTCTTCCAGTCCGTTTCCCGCAATCCAAAACTTCTTCCGATCTATGTTAAGGCCGAGACGATCGACGGACGCCAGCTCATCGAGCAGTGGATGGGCGCCGCGCTTAGTTCGATCATGCTCGATCGCACTCTGAACATCCCCAAGACATTGAGCGGCCTTTTAAGAGAGGCCGAGGTGATCGTTCCCAAGACCGTGGCTGCCGTGAAGCATTTACAAAAGCTTCTCCGCCAGGATAAAAATGTTTTTGCCGTCAAAGAACTTTTTATGCTAAGCGGGATCCTGGCCCGCGAGACCGGCAAAAAAGCCGTCCTCATGATTGACGAATTCCAGGCGCTCGAAAAGCTTCCCGCTCCGGACCCGTTCCTTCTGCTCGGCAAACAGATGATGATCGACAAGGAGGTTTTGTACGTGGTCACAAGTTCCGCTGTCGACCGCGCCCGGGAGATCTTCCGCGAAAAACTTTCCCTGCTTTTCGGGAATTTTGAAGTGCTTGAACTTGTCCCGCTCGGGTTCATGGAGGTGGACCAGTACCTCGCCGCCCGTATGCCCGCGCACCGGTGGTCGTTTGAATTGAAAAAATTTCTTTTTCATATGACCGATGGCGAACCCCTTTATCTCGATCTTTTGCTGCACCGTCTCGAGCAGGTCGAGATCCGAGAATTTCCGCAGGATGTGAACGCGGCGGTCCTGCTGGACGCTTTTTGCCAGGAACTTTTTGATCGGCGCGGCCGGATCGCGCTTCTTTTTGAAAAACGGCTCGAGCAATGCGCGTATCTTACGAAATATCGCGGCCCCTATGTGCGGGCCATGCTGGCGCTCAGTCAGGGCCGGCATAAATTGATCCCGATCGCGGCTTTTATCGAGGAAACGGTCGCCGAGACCCAAAGGGTTTTGAAGCGGCTTGTGGAGGATGGCCTGGCCGTCAAAAGCGGCTCTCTTTATCATGTTCCCGATTTTCTTTTCCGCTTCTGGCTTCGCGAAGTATTTCAGAAGCGTCACGGGCTCTTCCTTCCGGAAGAGCGCATCCTGCGCAAGCATCTTTTTGACGAATTGAGCCGTGTTCTGGATTTTTGTTCAAGAGCGAGCGAGGAAGATCTTGAGTTGAGGATGGAATCGCTTTTAAAGGAATTCCGTAACGAAACTGTCGAGGTCGACTTGAAAAAAATCCAATGCCCTCAATTTTCCGAGGTCCTCCTTTTGAAACATTTTCCGCATTCGATCGTTTCGCTGACGGGGAAGAGTTCAAAAGGGCGCTGGCTTTTCTATCTAAGCCCGGAATGGATCGGAGAGCCGGAGATCGAAAAGATCGCGCTCGATGCGAAGCATCTTCGTAAAGTCCAGCGTAAGATCCTGATCGCGCTCGGCGGGATCGATCAGAACGCAAAATTGATCGCGCAGGAGGCGAAAATGCAGCTTTGGGATGTCCGTACGCTGAATAGCCTTCTCGATCTCTACGATCTTCCGAAGGTCATTTTACCGTCCTATGGGGGGACCCATGAATCTCAAAAGTTCGATGAATCTCATGTGGGCTCCGTGGCGCAAGGCATACCTGCGCTCGAGCTCTCCTAAGCGTTCCGGCTGCATCTTCTGCCGCTTTTTAAAAGAAAAAAAAGACAAAAAGAACCTTGTCCTCTTCCGGGCGGTCCATCACGCCGTGATCCTGAACCGTTATCCCTACAACAATGGCCACCTCATGATCGTTCCTAATCGGCACATCGGGTGTCTTTCGGAGATGAACACGCGGGAGAAGGAAGAATTTTTTGATGTGCTTGAGAAGTCCCGTAGGGCGCTTCAGAAGGCGATGCGGCCGCAGGGGTTTAATGTCGGAATGAATATCGCTGATGTGGCCGGCGCGGGGATTCCGGGGCACCTGCATTGGCATATCGTGCCCCGCTGGAAGGGCGATGTGAATTTCATGCCGGTGGTCGGAGGAACGAAAGTGATCTCCGAATCGCTTGAATCCGCCTACGAAGTTTTAAACCGGGCCTTGGGCCGCCGGACCGGCATCAGCCGGAAAGTCCGTCGAAGGAAAAAATGACCTCCGCCCAGAATGTCATAGCCAAAGGCGTGGCTAAAGTATCCAAGAGGATCCCGACGCCGCTTGAGCGTTTCTTGCTTCCGAACCCGCAATGGCAGGAGGGGTACGCCTCTTTTTCCGAGATCTTTGGAAAACCTGTCGGATGGCTTGTGATCTGCGAAGAGTCCGGAAAACAGCGCCTGGTCCGTCTTGATCGCAAGCAGAACTGCTCTTTTTATTCGAAATCGGCGGAACACCAGAAAGAATGCGAAGCGTTCGTCGGCAAATTCGCGGACCAGCTTGCGCATAACGAGATCACTTCGGAAAAACTGCCGCTTTTCTTCAGGTGCGCTTTCGGAAAAAGTTGTATTGTTTTTCCGCTCCGTTATCTGGGCGCTTTAAAAGGTTTCCTTATTTTTGATTGCGTGAAGCGTTCCGAACGGGAGGTCCGGCCTCTCATCGCCCCCTTCGGTTATTTTCTCGCAAGCCAGGTCGAGCTGGCTTTTAAAAACTTCGAACTTAACAATTTTTATGAGACCGTGCATCCGCGGGCGCTGGCTCTTTCGACCATGCATTCCGTGCATCGCGTTATTAATTCCTCCCTGCGTCTTAAGGAATTACTCCCGCGCATCGGACGCTTGAGCGCGCAGATCCTCAAGGCTCAAGGGTGTTCGATCATGTTGACCGATCCGGAACGGCGTTTTCTGGTCCCGTTCTTTTCGTTCGGATCGCATTCCAAATTCATCCATAAGCAGCGCGTTCGTTTTGGGCACGGTTTGGAAGGGCATATCGCCGATACGGGAGAATTCTGCCTGCAGAATCGCTATATCGCGGTGCCTTTCATCGAAGATGATGTGGTAGGCGTTTTGACGCTTTGGGGCAAAGCGGACGGCCAGTCGTTTACCCGGACAGATCTGGAGATCCTGAAATCCCTTTCCGAGCAAGCCGTGGTGGCGATCAAGAATGCCCAGCTTTTTGAGCGCACAGAGGAGCTGACGCTGGGAAGCATCAAGACCATCAATGAGCTTATCAAGCGCCATTTTGGCGAAACGCAGGGGCATCTGGACATGGTCGGCGAACTTGTGATCGCCGTCGGGAAACAGATGGAGCTTCCGGGGTCGGCCCTTGTTCATCTTGAGCGCGCGATCCTTCTCCTGGATACCGGGCAGCTTGCGTTCCCGGAAAAGACCTGGCAGAAAAAAGAAAAGCTCACACAGAAAGAGCTCGAAGAGATCCGGAGCATCCCGATCCGGGGGGTAAACCTTCTGCGCTCGATCAGCTCCTTGAAGCCGGTGCTCCCGATCGTGATGCATCGTCATGAACGCTACGACGGCAGAGGGTATCCCCAAGGGCTTAAGGGCGAGGAGATCCCTCTGGGGGCGAGGATCGTTGCCGTGGTTGATTCTTTCATGGCGATGATCTCTAAGCGTCACTATCGGCAGCAGTTCACGATCAAGGGGGCGCTTGAGGAGATCCTCAGCCACAAAGGAACGCAGTTCGATCCGGTCGTGGTGGACGCTTTCTTGAAGGTGATGAAAGAAAAGAATATTTTGGATAAAATGGAGCGTTGCATCAAAGATGACGCTCAAATGGAAAAGAAATCATCGGAGGGATGAACGTGTCGAAAATGAAGATCGAGATCCGGAAACCGCAGTACCTTGCCGCTAAAGATTCGGGGGATGGTCTTACGGAAGAAACCGGCGAGAAGAAAACGCCGTTCTTCTTTCGTTTGCTGCTGGCCGCCACCTATGTTCTTTCGGGACTGGCTGTCTGGTATGTTTACCAGCGATTCAGCGCGACCCTTTAAAGAATCTCTTCAGCGGAAGGTATTGAAAATATGTTTTGCCGGAATGTGTTTTGTGCTTTCAGTCTGTTTTTTTTCGCGGTCCTGAGCCATGCCGCCGCTAACGATCAAAATCTCCGCCAGTTGGTCCGGCAGCAAAGCGCGACTATCGAAAGCTTGAATCATGAAGTTTTGCGGTTGAACCAGGAATTGGAAGGCGCGGGCGGTTCTTTCGAGGATCTTCGCGGCGCGCAGCTTCAAATCGAAAAAAACCTGGCAGCTCCCATTGTCCGCGGGGATGTCAAAGTCACCGCAGACCGGAGAGGGCTTATCATCGCGGTTCTCGATCATGCGCTTTTTGATCCCGATGAGGCCCAGCTAACGACTGCGGGGGAGGAAATACTTCAAAAGGTTGCTCTGACGCTTTCGGGAGGCCTTGCGAAGAACCCCGTCATGCTGGAGGGCCATACTGACGATCAGCCCATCGAAGGGGCCGAAGGCGTGACGAATTGGGAATATTCGATAGGGCGGGCGGTCGCGGTCCTTCATTATTTTCTGGATGTTCAAAACTTGGCGCCCGCAAGGTTCGGGGTCGCGGGTTACGGGGAGTACCGGCCCGTCGCTTCTAACGCAGCGGAAGAGGGGCGTGACCGCAACCGCCGGGTCGAGATCGTGATTATGCCGCAAAGGAGTTCCTATGAGTTGGCGGGATCATCAGAAGTTTCCTAAAAAAGTTTTGAAGCACGTTGCGCTTGTTTTGGCGGTTTTTCTTTGCCTGAGCGCGGTGTCGCTTGGTTTGAATTTCTGGGTTTATCATGAGCTTCAGGCGCGTCTTAAAATCCGGATGGAAGGAAAATACGTTCCTTATATCTTTATCCCTTCTTTTAAAGTGAAGCAGGGGAGTTTTACCTGGGAAGACCGAGTGCGCCTCGTGGAAGGGAATTTCAAAGTTACCTTTGATCCCTTGACCTTGATCTCACGGCGCGGTATCCGGATCATCCTGAAAAGCAAGGGCAGCAAGATCCAATTCATCGGCAGCTGGGCCGAGCAGCAGGGGATCGAGCGTGTGACAGTGGATTATCTGATCGCCGACATTATTCTGGGGCGGCGCGGGCTTGCCGGCATCAATGAGGTGGAAGTGCGTTCGCCGAGTTTTCAGTTTTCCCTGAAAAATGCCGATAAGGGAATAACCCCGAAAGCGTAAGGTGTTCCGATCTATGCGAAAACATCTTGATGATCTGTTCAAGGGCGTTCCGGTCCTCGAAAAACACCATTGGGATCCCAAGCGCGTTTTTAACAAGGTAACATCCGATTCCCGCACGGTCGGACCGGGCGATATTTTCGTGGCATGCCCCGGGACGCGCATGGATGGCTGCGATTTTATCGGGCAGGCCATCTACGCCAAGGCCTCCGTGGTGGTTTTTGAGAAAGAACCGGAGATCACGCTTCCGCCGCACGTGACCGGGGTCCGCGTTCCCGATGCTAAAGCCGCGCTTGCCGTGATCCTGAAGCGTTTTTATGACAACCCGGACCGGAAGATCAAGCTCGTGGGTGTGACCGGCACGAACGGTAAGACGACCACGACCTATCTTTTACACCGCCTCCTGCGGGAAAAATTCCCGACCGCTTATATCGGAACGCTTTGGTATGAACTCCCGTCCGGAAAAGTTAATTCGATCAACACGACACCGGGCCCCGAGGTCCTTATCCCGATGCTTTCCCAGATGCAGCAGGAAGGCGTGCAGTACTGCGTGATGGAAGTGTCCTCGCATGCGATCAGCCAGAAGCGGGTCCATGGCCTCGAATTCGAGCTTGGGGTCTTTACCCAACTGACGCAGGACCACCTCGATTTCCATCACAGCATGGAAGAGTATTTCCAGACCAAGCGGAGCTTCTTTACCGGATATCTCCCCCCGAGAAGGATGCTTTTCAACAAGGATTGCCTTTACGGCCGACGGCTGATCGAAGAATTGCCGAAGGCCAGGACATTCAGCGTGCTCGGGGAGGCGGATTATTACGCCAAAGATCTTCAAATGAGCTTCCAGGGCAGCCGCTTTGCGATGTGTTGCCGGGACCAGGTCTTACCGTTCCAGATCCGTCTGCCGATGCGCTATAATGTTTCTAATGCCCTCGCGATCTTAAGCTCGCTTGATCTGCTCGGATTTGACTTAGAAGATTTCCGCGGAGCGCTCGAAGAGATCCCCGCGATCCCCGGTCGTATGGAGCGTATCGGGACGGGAACCGACTATACGGTTTTTGTGGATTACGCCCACACACCCGACGCCTTTGAGCAGGTACTTCATGACGCCAAGCAGATGAATCCGAAACGCATCATTACCGTATTCGGCTGCGGCGGCGATCGCGATCGCGGCAAACGTCCGCTTATGACCCGCGCCGCGTGCCGTTATTCCGACACCGTCATCATGACCTCTGATAATCCGCGCTCGGAAGACCCCGAAGAGATCCTCCGCGATATGCGTGCGGGGCTTCCCGATCCGGTCCCTGCCGCCGGGAGCATCTATGAGATCCTGGATCGCCAGGAAGCCATTGAAAAAGCCGTTTCGCTCGCAAAATCCGGCGATGTTGTGTTCGTGCTCGGGAAAGGCCACGAAGATTACCAGATCCTTGGCGACGGAAAGATCCCCTTCAGCGACCGCGACGTCGTTGAATCTGCATTAAAAAGACGAAGCCGTGTTTTCTTATCTTGAAGCGGCCCGGTTTCTTCGCGTTACCCCGGAATTTGAAGATCCTTCACTGAAGATCCGAAGTTTTTCGATCGATACCCGCACGCTTGCGCCGGGCGATCTTTTTGTCGCGTTCAAAGGGGAAAATAACGACGGGCACGCGTTTGTGGCCGCGGCTTTCGGAAAAGGCGCTTCGGGAGCCCTGGTCGACCTTCGCCGAAGGGAACATGTCCTTTCGAAGCTTCGCGACGGAAAGATTCAAGCCAAAAACCTGATCCCGGTTCCGGATCCTCAAGCCGCCATGACCGCGCTCGCGGCCGCCTACCGGAAAACCCTCCCGGTCCGTACGATCGGGATCACGGGAAGTGTCGGAAAAACTACGACCAAAGAATTCCTTTTTTATCTTTTAAAACAAAAATATTCAGCGCTTGCGACAACAGGTAATTTGAACAATCATCTCGGCGTTCCCATCATGCTTTCCCGCCTTGAACCTTCGCACCAGTATGCGGTCATGGAGATGGGGGCAAGCCATCAAGGGGAGATCCGCGCTCTTGCGGGCCTGGCCCTACCGTCCGGGGGGATCCTGACACCGATCGGTCCCGCGCATCTTGAGGGGTTCGGATCGCTTGAAAATGTTTATAAGGCCAAGCTCGAGCTCGCTGATGCGTTTGGGAAAGACGACCCGCTTGTTGTGCCGGCCGATGACGAATATCTTCTTGAGAAGATCCGGCAAAAAAGCCGCCAAGCGATCACCGTTGGTTTTAGCGATCGCGCCGATTACCGTCTTGCGGATCTAGAAAGCGGGAATGGAGAAGTTTCTTTTGCGATCGCCGGTTCTCGCCGGTTCTCGTTTCCGGGACAAGCGGCTTTTCTTGCCCTTAACGCGGGGCTCGCGATCGCCATGGCAAAAAGCATCGGGTTTACCTGGGAGGAGATCCCGTCCCGATGGGCGGATGTGGGCTTTGCATCGGGGAGATTTCGTGAGACAATACTTGCCAATGGTGTCCGGGTCATCGACGACAGCTATAACGCTAATCCCGTTTCGTTTGAAAATGCGCTGAAGGCCTTACGGTCGCTTACGGTTGCCGGGAAAAAGATCGTGGTCTTCGCCGATATGCTCGAATTGGGAGCGGGCGAAAAAGATTTCCACCGCGAGTTGGGCGAACGGATCGCGGTATCCGGCGCGGACATGGCTTTCGCATATGGCCCGTTGGCTCGAATCAGCGTCGATGCCATTTGCGGCCTTGAAGCGCGGCATTTTACAGACGCCGAAGAGACCCTTGCCGCGCTTAAGGAAGCGCTAAGACCGGGAGACCTGGTCTTGTTCAAGGGGTCGCGGGGCATGCACGTCGAAAAGGTCCTGGAAGGTATTCGCAATATCACTTTTTCATCACAAAAATAATCTTCGAGTTATCGACTAGAACATGTTTTATTTCCTGCACGTTTTTTCAGATCATTCGATCCTCTTCAATCTTTTCCGCTACATCACGGTCCGCTCCGCCGGGGCGAGCATCACCGCGTTCTTTCTGTCCTTATGGCTGGGCCCGCGTTGCATCGCGTGGCTGAAGCGGTTGCGCGCCGTCACGAACCAGGAACGCGCCTACGCCGAGACTATCCACGAGCACTTTAAGCACAAAAAAGACGTCCCCATGATGGGAGGGATCTTGATCGTTGCGAGCGTCGTTGCAGCGACTTTTCTGTGGGGGAACCTCACGAACCGTTTTGTGTGGATGATGATGGGGGTCATGCTGTGGTTCGGGCTTGTCGGTTTTCTGGACGACTGGATCAAGATGCGCTCGAAAAGCTCCGAGGGTTTGAGTTCCTTGACGAAATTGCTCGGCCAGGTGCTGATGGGGCTTGCGATCGGCATTTATCTTTATTGCGACCCTACCTTCGATAAATGGCTTTATATGCCGCTCCTCAAAAAAGGCGTTTTTTACCTCGGGATCCTTTTTATCCCTTGGGTGATCCTTGTCCTTACGGGAGCGTCTAACGCCCTTAACCTCACCGACGGCCTGGACGGTCTCGCGATCGGATGCACGCTTTTTACGACCACCGCATTTGCCTTGATCACGTATGTGACGGGTCATTTTGATTTTGCGGGCTATCTTGCGATCCCGCATATCCCGGAGGCCGGAGAAGTGACCGTGTTCTGCGCGGCGCTGGCAGGCGCAAGCGCGGGATTTCTTTGGTTCAATTCTTATCCGGCCGAGGTTTTCATGGGAGATACCGGTTCGCTTTCGCTCGGCGGCGCGCTTGGCGCTATCGCGGTGCTTACAAAAAAAGAACTGGTGCTTGTGATCGTCGGGGGGATCTTCGTTTGGGAGGCGCTTTCGGTCATCCTTCAGGTTGCCAGCTTCAAGCTTTGGAAAAAACGGATCTTTCTTATGTCGCCTTTTCATCATCACCTCCAGCGCAAAGGATGGCCGGAATCCAAAATTACCGTGCGTCTTTGGATCATCGCATTCATCCTTGCGATCGTGGGTCTTAGCACCCTGAAGGTGCGCTAAGATGAAGCCGGCTTCGGGGACCAAGGTTGCGATCCTGGGATTACGGGACACCGGAACTTTGAGCGCTTTTTTTCTCCACGAAAAAGGATATAAGGTATTCGCTTCCGATCTTGCCGATTCCCAGGAGATTCGAGCCAACCTGGCAAAACTCTCCCGGCAGGGGATCCGGGCCGAATGCGGCAAACATTCTTTTGACGAGATCCTCGCGGCCGACTGGATCCTGATCTCTCCGGGCATTCCGCCAAACTCGGAGATCTTCCGGAAGATCCGCGCAAAACAAAAGCCCGTTTATAGCGAGATCGAAGTTGCGAGCTGGTTCTCGCCGGCCAAAACAGTGATCGCGGTAACGGGATCCTGCGGTAAAACAACGACCGCCACCCTGATCTCCAGGATCGTTCAGGCAAATGGCTGCCCGGCGGTCCTTTGCGGGAATATCGGAAATCCATGGATCGGAGAGCTTCCGAAGATCAGGCCTGAGACCGTTGTGGCGCTTGAGGTAAGTTCCTTCCAGCTGATGCACTGCGCGAGCTTTGCTCCCTCGATCGGCCTCCTTCTGAACGCTTACCCGAACCATATGGACTGGCATGCTGACATGAACGAATATGTCCAAGCGAAGCTTAATCTTTTCCGTTGGATGAAACCGGCGAATATCATGATCTGCCGCAAGGAGGACGAAACAAGGCTTTTCCCCGATTTCCGTACGGCCGCAAAACGGGTTTATTTTGATCAGCGCCCGGCGTCCAATCCGAATGAAGCCGCCCTTCTTTGCGTGGCTGAAGCTTTGGGCTATCCCGCCTCGGCCGTTCAAAAAGCCGTTTCCGAATTCGGAGGGCTCGAACACCGGCTTGAAAAATTCGAAGAAAAAGACGGCGTTATTTTTATCAATGACTCCAAAGCCACCACAACCGCCTCGCTTGCCTGGGCGCTTGAGAAATTCAGCGACAGATCCGTTATTCTCATTTGCGGCGGTAAATATAAAACCGATGTGAAGGATTTCATGACCCTTCGGGATATCATCCGCCGCAAGGTCCGTTGCGCGATCCTGATCGGCGCTGCGCGGCCGCTTATGAGAGAGGCCTGGCAAGGGGCGGTCGAGATGCTCGAGGCACAAAGTCTTGAGGATGCTTCTCGCTTAGGGACCGAAAAAGCGCATCGCGGGGATACGGTGCTTCTTTCGCCGGCCTGCGCCAGTTTCGATATGTTCAAGAATTACCAGGAACGCGGGGATCTTTTCAAGGCATTGATCCGTCAAAGATTGCGTTCCGAAGTCGCGAGGAAATGACCATGTCCAAAGAAGCGCGCCTGATCTTCATCGTTACTTATTTGTTGGTCGGGATCGGGATCGTCATGATCTATAGCGCGAGCGGCGTCATGGCCCATGACCGTTACGATAACGAAACTTTCTTCCTTTTCCGTCAGAGCATTTATGTCCTGATCGGAACCGTCGGGTTTTTTATCGCGGCCTCGCTTTCGACCCAATTCTACAAAAATTACGCGCGCGCGTTCATGCTCCTTGCCATCATGCTCCTTATGACGGTCTATCTTCCCGTGATCGGGCACTCGGCGGGCGGCGCCCGCCGATGGATCCATATCGGGGGATTCCAGTTCCAGCCGGTGGAGTTCGCGAAACTTGCCTGCTGTATTTACCTGGCGGATTATCTCGGAAGGAAGATCGCGTGGGTCCAAAAAGGCGATGCTCTCGTGTTCCTCCCGCCGCTCATCCTGATCGGGATTGTTTGTGTTTTGACGCTCCTGGAGCCGGATCTCGGTTCTGTGGCTTTCATCGTTATGACCACTTCGATCATTTTTTTCGTGGCGGGGCTCCAATTGAGGTACGTGTTCGGCGCGCTGGCGATTCTTTTGCCGGCCCTTTATTTTTTGATCATCCGGGTCCCATACCGTTTAAGCCGTCTTGAGGCCTACCTCAACCCCTGGGAAGACCCCCAAGGTTCGGGTTTCCAGATCATCCAGTCCTTTTTGGCGTTCGCCTCAGGCGGCATTCACGGGGTCGGGCTGGGGCAGAGCACGCAGAAACTTTTCTACCTTCCGTCAAGCCATAATGATTTCATCCTGGCCGTGATCGGCGAAGAGCTCGGGCTGATCGGCATTTTGTTCGTGATCGCGCTTTATGTGGTTTTTTTCATTTGTTGTATTCAGATGGCGCGCCGCGAACAGCGGCCCTTTGAAAAACTTTTGATCACCTCGATCACACTGCTCATCATCCTCCAGACTGTGATCCACATGATGGTCGCGACGGGTCTTGTCCCGACCAAAGGGTTGCCGCTGCCTTTCATCAGCTACGGAGGAAGTTCAATCGTGGCGAATCTTATCGCGGTCGGGATCCTGATGGCCGTCGATCGCCGCAAGAGCCGCAGCTCCTGATATGGATGTCCATCCGGAACGATCATCCCGAACCCTTGGACCTTCAAAACGCCTTGTGGTTTACGCGGGCCCTACGGGAGGTCATGTCTTTCCGGCCCAGTCTTTTGCCGAAAGCTTCCGGAAACGATTTCCGGATTCCGGGATCCATTTTGTTACATGCCATCGAGCGCGGCCTCTTGTCGACAAAATGCCGCCGGGGATCTTCCATACCGCAGCTTATTTCCCCGAATTCGGTTTTTCCCGCGTTTTTTCCTGGCGTTCGCTGAAACTCCTCTGGCTCGTTCCTTATCTTTTTATCCAGCAATTTTTTTTCTTAAAAAAATTCAGGCCGGATCTTTGTGTTGGGTTCGGGAGTTTCGTTTCTTACCCCGGGATGATGATGGCGCATTGGCTCGGCATCCCGACCCTCATCCATGAACAGAACAAGGTGCCCGGGAAAGCGACTCATTGGCTCGCGCCTCATATGGACGCCGTCGCCGAAAGTTTTGAGGAGACCCGGTTCCTCAAAAAGCCCAAAGCGCTTTACACGACGGGGTTGCCGCTCCGCGCTTTCATTCTGGAGGGAATTTCCCAAAAACCGGCCCATCCGGCGCCGCGGCCTTTTACGATCCTTGTAGTCGGCGGTTCGCAGGGAGCCCAAGGGCTCAACAAGATCGTAACAGGCGCCATCACGGGTTTGTCAGATGAAGAAAAGGCCAAAATTGCCGTTATTCATATTGCGGGAAAGCACGATCAGAACCGCGTGTTGGAGTCCTATGAACGCGCTTCTGTTCCGAACGAAGTCCACGTTTTTTACAGTGCTATGGCTGAACTTTTCGGGCGGGTCGATCTCGCGATCACCCGGGCCGGCGCGAATACGCTCTTTGAGTTGGCGGCATTCGGTCTTCCGGCGCTTGTGATTCCTTACCCGCACGCCGGGGGCCATCAGCGGTATAACGCCGAAAGTTTCGCCGAAAAAGGCGGGCTTGCTTTTCACGAGGAAGACCCAGCGGCGAAAGATTGGCTTGCAGGACATTTAAAAAATTATATCGAGGATCCGGGGCAGTTAAGCGGTTTTGCCGAAAAAATAAAAGCGCTCGCGAAACCGGACGCCGCGAGCAAGCTTGTTAAGATCGCTCAGGACTTGATCGAATCACATGAAGACCATCAACGATAACCTCATCCGTGGCAGCCGGGCGGCCTATCTGATCGGGATCGGCGGTTCCGGCATGAGCGGATTAGCCCGCATCCTGAAACATTTGGGCCTTTCGGTCTCCGGTTCCGATCATAAGGAAACGCGCGTGACGCAAGAATTGCGCCGCTCCGGTATTCCGGTTCACATCGGCCAAAAATCCGTCAATTTCGGGGATGCCGATCTTATTGTTTATTCTTCCGCGATCGGAAAGGAACATCTCGAGCTTAAAGAAGCGCGCAAGCTCGGCCGCAAAGTTTATCACCGCGCCGAGGTGCTGGCGTCGCTTTTCAATCACGCGGAAACCTCGATCGGGATCCTCGGGACCCACGGCAAGACCACGACTTCCGCCATGGTCTCCCACGTTCTTTCCAGGATCGGCGCCAATCCGACCTGCTTTGTGGGAAGCGAGATGCTGAATTACGATACGAATATCGTCGCGGGCGGCCATGACTATTGGGTCAGCGAGGTGGATGAAAGCGACAGTTCGCACGAGTTCTACGCGCCCCATTATTCAATCATCACGAATCTTGAGCCGGAGCATTTGGACCACTATGGTTCCTGGGAGAATTTAACCGATTCCTTTCGCCGCTTTCTGGAACAGGTCCATGATCCGGGCCTTGTTTCCTACTGGGGCGATGACCCGACGCTGCGGATGCTTGTGCGGGAAAGCGGGAAGCCTTCCGTGAACTTTGGTTTCTCCGAGGAATGCTTTTATTCCGCCCAGAATATCCGCTTCCATGCCTTTACCTCCGAATTCGATCTCTATGAATCCGGTCTTTACAGCGCGCATATGAAACTATCCGTGCCGGGACGTCACAATATCGCCAACGCTCTCGCGACGCTTTCCATCCTGCTTCATCTTGGGTTCGATCTGGAACCGGTCTGCGAAGCGCTGGCGACCTTCAAGGGGACGCGCCGCCGGATGGAACTGAAGGGGCAAACTTCGCAGTATCTTGTTCTTGATGATTACGCGCATCACCCGACCGAGGTCAAGGCGGTGCTCCGCGCTCTCCGTGAGGGAGGGAAGTATGTGCGGGTTATTTTTCAGCCGCATCGTTTCAGCCGCACCAAGAATCTCTATCGGGAGTTCGCGCATGCCTTTGATGACGCTCAGGAAGTCGTTCTGACCGATATCTATAGCGCCGGCGAGCCCAATCCCGACGGGATCAATGTGGATTGGGTCTACCAGGAGGTCTTGAAAGCCGGGCACCCGCACGTTTCCGTTGTCCGTAAGGAGCAGATCCTTCCTTATCTTTCGGAGCATCCGCTCAAGGATGGCGTGATGATCTTCATGGGGGCGGGGGATATTGGGGAGATCGCCAGTGAATTCGTCCACAGTCTCGATGTTTGTCCTTCGGCGTAACGCTCCCCTCGGGCCGGAGGATCTTTAAAAGTTCATAGGATCAGTAGAAAGCGGTTTTTCATGCGAACGGGATCGATCTCAAGATCGGATCGCGATCTGTTACAGGCAAAAAAAGTAGGCGTGGTGCGCGGCGGGCTGTCGGCCGAACGGCGCATCTCGCTCCGCTCGGGGAGGGCCGTGACCCGCGCGCTCAAACGCGTCGGCATTGCGGCCTTTCCGGTCGATCCTGCCGATCGCCGCGCTTTCTCTCAAAAGATCCGCGCTGCGGATATTCTTTTCATCGCCCTTCACGGAAAAGGAGGGGAAGACGGTGCGCTTCAAAAAGCGCTGGAACGGAAAGGGATCCTTTTTACCGGCGCGTCCTCGGCGGCTTGCAGAAAAAGTTTCAACAAACATATCAGCAAGCAATATTTCAGAGCGCTCGGCGTTCCGACCCCGGCTTATGCGATCCTTGATAAAACGAACTGGCGTTCTCGCGCCGCGTCTTTCCCGGCCCCGTATTTTGTCAAACCGCTTGACGGCGGATCAAGCCAGGGCGTTTTCCTGGTTGAAGATTTTCGGAAATCAGCCGAAAAACTAAGACGGTCTGTTTTAAGATTCGGCAAGGTTTTGATCGAAAAAAAGATCGTCGGCAGGGAATTGACGGCCGGCCTTTTAGGGGATCTGAAGCTTCCCGTGGTGGAAGTGAAACCGTCCCGCCCTTTTTATGATTACAAAGCGAAATACACCAAAGGGATGACGGTTTATGAGGTGCCGGCGCGCATTCCCGCCCGGGTCGCCCAAAAGGTCCAAAAGATCGCGTACCGCGTTTATCGCGGGTTGGGGCTTCGGGGGTTTTCCAGGGTGGATGTGATGCTGGACCGGAGAAACCGGCCGTATGTGCTCGAAGTCAACAGCATCCCCGGGCTTACGGAATTCAGTTTGTTGCCGAAAGCGGCCCGCGCGATCGGGATCGGATTCGAAGAGTTATGCATGCGGGTTCTTCTGGAAGCGCATAAGCGTAAGAAAAAGAGATAATCCTTATGGGAAAGAAAAAATTCAAAAAAGGGAAAAAAGGCGGTCTGCTCGGGTTCTTCGGGGCTATTTTCCGCGGGATCGGCTGGCTGATTTGGAAGTCGCTGCCGGTCGCCGTGATCGCCGCCCTTCTCATCTATGCGGGTTTTGCCGTCAAAACGGCTCTCTGCGAAGATCGCTGGCTCAAGGTCCAGGAGATCCGCGTTGTCCCGCCGGATGTGCTGTCGCCGCAAAGCGTGCGCCTTCTTGAGGATAAGATCCTCGGGAAAAACATCCTCTTGCTCGACCTGAAAAAGATCGCCGGCACGATCGAACTCGGTCCCGGAGCCCAGAGCGTCCGGATCGTCCGGGAGATGCCTTCGACGATCCGGATCGAGATCCAGAAAAGAAAACCGGTCGCGAATGTCCAATTGAAACCCGGCGGCCCTTACGCGGTTGTCGCCGAGGACGGTTATATCATTGAAAGCCGGCCGGCGATCGATCCGGCCTGGATCCTTATCGAAGATTTCAGCGAACCTTTCAAGGATCCTCGCGTCGGAGCGCGCCTTCAGAACAAGGGATTTTCCGAGGCGCTGCGGTTCATGAAGATCTACCGGAAGCATGAGCTCGCCCGCCGCGAAAATGTGACCCGCATCAGTCTGGACCCTTATGGGAACGTCACGATCCGTCTCGGGGAAGGGCCGGATTTCCAGCTTGGGCGGAGGCCTTCGGAACGGCTTTCGTTCCTTGCCAAGGCCGTTTATTTATTTAAAACCGAGCCGCGGGAAAATATCGAGTATATGGATCTGCAATATGACCGGGTCGCGGTCAAAAGGAAAAAATGATCCTGCCCGTCGATCTGAAGAATAAATGTGTCGTCGTTTATATCGGCACCCGCAAACTCATGGTCATGCTGGGAGATATCGGAAGCAGCCATCCGGTGGTGTTGCGCACCGAGGAGGTGCTTTTTCCCGAGGGGTTCGAAAAAGGGCTGGTTTGCAACCTTCAGAACGCGAGCGTCTCGCTTGAAAAATTATTGAACGCCATCCTTCCCCCGGAAGCGTGGGAGCAGGTTCCCGTCTATGTCGTGCTCGGGAACAGCCGTTTCAAGATGTACCGCTTTTCAAGCTGCGAATATTATTCTCCGGAGCGGCATACCATCAGTTCGCACGAAGTCCAGTCCGTGGTCCAGCAAACGCGCAATGTGGCGACGCTGCCGCTCACCGAATCGATCCTGCAGGCGATCCCCGAATCTTTTCTTGTCAATGATATGCCGGCCGTGCGGAACCCCGTAGGGCTGGAGGCCGAGCGTTTGGGCGTGACGCTGCAGATCTATACCATGGAATTCCAGGCGTTTCGCAATATCGCCAAGATCTTTGAGACGCTCGATATTGAGGCCGAAGGTTTTTTTCCGAAGGTTCTGCCGCTTTCGGAAGCCGTGCTGGGCGACGCCGAAAAACAGGAAGGCGGCCTGATCCTCGACATCGCCGATGACGCGACGCAGCTGGTGCTCTGGAAGAACGGCCTTCTGGCCGGTGTCCGGACGCTGCCGATGGGAGGCCATTATCTGACGCAATGTCTTGCCAAGGACTGGAATATCGAGGAGCGGGATGCGGAAAAAGTAAAAGAAAAATTCGCAACCCTTGACCCCCGGGAACAACAAAGCGAAGAGCTGGTCCCGCTTGTGACCCGCAACGAAAAGGTCCAGCAGTCGATCCCGCGCAAGGAATTCCTTGAAAAGTTCTTCAAGCACGCTCATGGTTGGATGGGGAAGATCCTTGAGTCCGCCGATCTTTTTATGCAGGAAGAGAAAGTCCGCTACCCGCATATCCTTTTTACCGGTGGCGCCGTGATGACGGATGGTTTTCTTGAGTGGGTTCAGAAGGAATTTTCCAGGGACGGCAAGCTTGGCACTTCGCGACACGTCGAAGCGCCGCAGGAATTGATCCGGGACCCGGCCATGGCGCCCGCGCTCGGGATGTTCCGGTGGATCATGACCTATAAGCGGGCCCAAGAAGACCTTTTTGCGCCGCGCGGCCTTGTCGGGAAAAGTGTCGCGGCCGTCCGGACCTGGTTCACGAATTACTTCTAGCTTTTTAAGCTTTCCTTTTTCCTGCCTTGCTCCTATAATCCCTTCTCCTGAATTCAATCCGGTTTTCTCCATCATGACCATGACGTTAGAAACAGAGGCACGGAAGTTACCGCTTCACGAAGAGCATCTCCAAAGGGGCGCCCGCATGGGCGATTTCGGGGGATGGCTTGTCCCGCTTTTTTACACCAGTATCATGGAAGAGCACGCCGCCGTCCGAGCCCAGGCCGGGGTTTTTGACATCTCCCATATGGGCGAATTTCTTATTGAAGGCCCCGAAACGCTCTTTTTCCTTGAAAAGAACCTTCCGCGGCGTATCGCGCCCGTCAAGCCGGGCCAGGCCGTTTATATGCCTCTTGTGAATGACCGCGGCGGCATGGTCGACGACATTATCGTTTACCGCATGGCCGAGCAAAAATTCCTGATCATTGTGAATGCCGGCAATATCGAAAAAGATCTCCACTGGTTCCGGTCCCGCCTTATTTCCGGAGCGGTCCTGACGGATTTGAGCGAGGAGATGGGGCTTCTGGCCCTTCAAGGGCCGTTGAGCCAGACGATCCTTGTCGAGTGCTTCGGGGCCTTTTATAAGGATCTCCGGCGGTTTCACTACAAGGATTTTGAAGGCGGGATCATCGCGCGAACGGGATATACCGGCGAAGACGGCTACGAGATCATGGTTCCCAAAGAAAAACTCAAGAAGATCTGGGATGTGCTTTTCCGCGTGGGGGAAAAGCACGGATTGCTCGCGATCGGCTTCGGCGCCCGCGATACCTTGCGGCTGGAGGCGGCCATGCCTCTTTACGGACATGAGTTAAGCGACGAGATCACGCCTCTGGAGGCCGACCTCGGATGGGCGGTCGATCTTACCAAAGAAGATTTTCCGGGATCCGGAATTTTAAAAAAACAGGCGCAGGAAGGGATCCGAAAGAAGCGGATCGGGTTCGAGATGATCGGCCGCGGGATCCCGCGCCAGGGCTTTGAGATCCAAAAGGACGGAAAGACGATCGGCGCTGTGACGAGCGGCAGCTTCATTCCCACGACCGGCAAGAATATCGGCATGGCGTATGTGGCGATCGATCAGGCCAAGACGGGCAACAAGATCAACGTGATGGTCCGCGGCAACCCTGTCGAAGCGGCCGTGGTTTCGCTACCTTTTTACGCAAGAAAAAGGTAGAATACATTCGTTCACTTCCATTATTTTTCTTCATTTTCAACCGGAGGCAAGCATGGATTTTCCTGAAAATCTGAAGTACACAAAAACTCACGAATGGATCGCGGTCCAGGGCGCCAAAGCCAAGGTTGGCGTGACCGAACACGCGCAGAAAGAGATTTCGGATGTCGTTTTTGTCGAATTACCGAAGCAGGGCCAGGCTGTCCAGCAGTCCAAGCCGGCAGCCGTGGTCGAATCCGTCAAGGCCGCGTTCGATATTTATGCGCCGGTCTCGGGAAAGATCACCGGAGCCAATAAAGCGCTTGAATCCAATCCCGGCCTCATCAACCAAAGTCCTTATGTGGACGGTTGGATCTTTGAACTGGAGATTTCTCATCCTGCCGAACTGAACGCTCTTATGAGCGCGGCGCAATATCGCGAAATGGTCCTGCAGGCCCCGAAACATTGATCTGAAATGCCTTACCTTTCCCTCACGGCCGAAGAAAAGAAAGCCATGTTTGATCGGATCGGCGTCCGCTCTTTTGACGAGCTGACCGGCGACATCCCGGCCTCGCTGCGCGATCCCAAGATCTCTTTGCCGGCCGGATTAAGCGAATTGGAGATCCAGGATCTCGTCGCGAAACTCGGCCAAAAGAACACAACCGTCAAAGGCGCCCTTTCATTTCTTGGCGCCGGAAGCTACGATCATTTTATCCCGGCAGCTGTTTTTGATATCGTCGGCCGTCAGGAATTCTCGACCGCTTACACGCCCTATCAGCCGGAGGCGTCGCAAGGCACCCTGCAGGCGATCTACGAATACCAAAGTCTCATGGTCGAGCTGACCGGCCTCGATGTTTCAAACGCTTCCCATTATGACGGCGCTACAAGTCTCGCGGAAGCTGCGCTGGTCGCATTGAAACAGACGGATCGTTCCAAGCTTCTCATCGCGCGTTCCGTTCACCCGCATTACCGCCAAACGATACGCACTTATCTCGCCGGAACGCCCTACCAGATCGAAGAGATCAATTTTGACGCGGTCGGGAATTTTAAAAGAGAAGAACTTCTTTCAAGGCTCGACGCGACGGTCGCGGGCGTGATCTTTCAGACCCCCAATTTCTTGGGTGTTATGGAAAATCTCGAAGGCGTCAGCGAGAAGATCCATGCGAACGGTTCGCTCATGATCCTGACCGCAAATCCTTTATCGCTGGGGCTTTTCAAGTCGCCCGGCGAATGGGGCGCCGATATCGCGGCAGGGGAAGGCCAACCGCTGGGGCTTTCTATGAACTTCGGCGGCCCTTATCTCGGCTATTTTGTGACCTCGCAGGCGCTCATGCGCCGTATCCCGGGCCGTTTGGCGGGCCTTACGGAAGATGCCGACGGCAAACGGGCCTTTTGCCTGACGCTTCAAGCTCGCGAGCAGCATATCCGGAGAGAACGAGCAGGCTCTAATATTTGCAGCAACCAGGCCCTTTGCGCGCTAGCCGCTTGCGTTTATATGACCCTTCTTGGCAAAAAAGGCATCCGCGAGATCGCCGAGATCAATTGGGATCGCGCTAATTATCTCAGATCTAAAATCTCAAGTCTCAAAAATTATGAAGTCGATCCCTCTCAAACGATTTTTAATGAGTTTCGCGTCCGGTCGAACAAGCCGTTCCCGAAGATCCAGGAAAAACTTATGGCGCAGGGGATTTTTCCCGGCGTCGCATTGGAACCTTTTTATCCCGAACTTAAGGATCATTTTCTTGTTTGCGCGACCGAGACGAAATCCAAAGAAGACCTGGACCGGTTCGTGGAGGCCTTGGAGCGATGCTGATCTCCCAAGATGACCGTCTCAGTTTTGAGAAAAGCAAGTCCGGCCGCAGAGCGGTAACCCTTCCTTCCGCGCGTTTTTCCGGCGAAAGTCCTACGAAAGCCGTCTCGTCAGGGTTGTTACGGCAAACCTCGATCGGGTTCCCGGAGCTTAGCGAATCGGACATCGTCCGTCACTTTATCAATCTTTCCAGGAAGAACTTCTCGGTCGATACCCATTTTTACCCGCTCGGAAGCTGCACCATGAAATACAATCCTAAAGTGAACGAGTGGGCGGCGCGCAACGAAAAATTCACGGCCCTTCATCCGCTTCAAGAAGAATCCACGGCCCAGGGGATGATGGAGATCCTTTGGGAGCTCGAAGGGGGTTTAAAAGAGATCTCGGGGATGGACCGCTTCACGCTCCAGCCGGCCGCCGGCGCGCACGGCGAATTGACCGGCATGATGCTGGTTCGCGCGTACCATGCTTCGCGCGGCGAAACCAAACGCACCAAAGTGCTCGTGCCCGACTCAAGCCATGGCACCAATCCCGCAAGCGCCGCGCTTTTCGGTTTCCATGTTGTGGAGATCAAATCAGATTCCCGGGGGCGCGTCGATCTCGAAGACCTGAAACAGCATCTCGATGATCATGTGGCGTGTTTGATGTTGACGAATCCTAACACGCTCGGCCTTTTTGAAAAAAATATCCTTGAGATCACAAAACTCGTGCATCAGCACGGCGGACTTCTTTATTATGACGGCGCCAACCTAAACCCGCTTCTCGGGATCGCGCGTCCGGGAGATATGGGTTTTGATATTATTCATATCAATCTGCATAAGACTTTTTCGACGCCTCACGGAGGCGGCGGCCCGGGCGCCGGGCCGGTCGGCGTCAAAAAACATTTGATCCCGTTCCTTCCGGGCCCGCTTGTTGAAAAGGCCGGCGGGAGTTACCGTTGGGCCGATGCCGGTCCGCAATCCATCGGACGCGTTAAATTGTTCCACGGGAATATCGGTGTGATGGTCCGCGCGTATGTTTATTTGAAGATGCTCGGCAAAGAAGGTCTCCGCAAAGTGAGCGAAGCCGCTATTTTGAACGCCAATTACATGAAAGAATGCTTGAAAGACACTTTTACGGTGGCAACTCAAGGTCCGTGTATGCACGAATTTGTTCTTTCGATAAAATCTCTCGGCGCGCAAGGGGTTCACGCCGGCGATGTGGGGAAGCGGCTCCTGGATTTTGGTTTTCACGCGCCGACGGTCCATTTTCCGCTGGTGGTCCCGGAGGCCCTCATGATCGAACCCACCGAGACCGAATCCCGGGAAACGCTCGATCTTTTTATCGAAGCGATGAAGGCGATCGCCGACGAAGCGGTATCTGACCCCGAAAAGGTCAAAACAGCGCCGCATACGTTGCCGGTCCGCCGCCCTAACGATGTCCTTGCCGCGCGCAAGCCTATTCTCTCATATCGAGACCAGCTACGAGAAAAGATGCTTTTAGCTGAGGCTGCAGCGTAATGATCCAAGACGCAGAAGACAGAGTTCAGAGATCAGAGGACAGAAAAAACCTTGTCTCTGTTTTCTGTTCTCTGTTGTCTGTCATCCTGCCATGAAATGGCAACAGTTGCCGGCGATCAGCGCCCCGATGTCCTTTCAGATGGCGCTTGATGAGATTTTATTCCGATCCCAAAAAGAAAAACCTCAAGATCCCGTTCTCCGGTTTTATGTTTCTTCGGAACCCTGGATCAGCGCCGGTTATTCTTTCCGCGATGACGATGACCTTCGCAAGTCGGATCTGATCCGGAAAAACCCGGGAGTTCCTGTTTGTCGCCGTATAACAGGCGGCGGCTGCGTCAACCATGGTGATGATCTTATTTTTTCGCTGACGGGAAGGATCCAGACCGATCCCGAGAATTTCAACTCTGTTCGCATGAGCTATCAAAAGATCCACGAAGCCGTCAAAGCGGGCCTTGAGCCGTTCGGTTTCCATGTGACATGTTATGGCGAGGAAGATGAACTTCCTAAAGGGAGCGATTGTTTTGATTTTCCGGTGGAAAGCGACCTGGCTTGGAAAGGCAAGAAGATCGCCGGAGGGGCGCAGAAACGCTCCGAAGGCGTCTTCCTTCATCACGAATCGGTTTTGATCCCGTCGGGGATCAGCCGCGAAGAATTGATGCGATCGATCCGGAGCGGATTAGAAAAAGTTTTCGCAGTATCCATAAAGACTGTCGAAATGGACCCGGCTCTCTACTTTCAAGCGGAAAAAAGCCCATGGAAGAATCGGCAAGTTATCTGAAGAAGATCGAGAGCATCCTTGAGAAGGACTCCCGCTACAAATTCGAGGCTTACACCTTTATTCTGGCCGCGCTTCATGATACGGTCTCAAGGCTCAAAAAACCCCGGCATATCTCAGGCAAAGAGCTTGCGCTGGGCATCAAACGATACGCGCTTGATCAGTTTGGGCCGATGGCTAAGACCGTGCTCCATCACTGGGGGATACGCGCGACGCTTGATTTTGGCAGGATCGTTTTCTCTCTGATCGACGTCCAGCTTCTCAGTAAACAACCCGAAGACAAGCTTGAGGATTTCGACAAAGTTTATGAATTTGAAGAAGCGTTCGGAACATATAAGATCGAAGACGAATAAGTGAATATCCGATGACCCAAGACCTCTTGAGAGATCTCAATCCGATGCAGCGCGAGGCTGTGGCTTGGCTTCCCGTGAGGCCTTTGCTGATCTTGGCGGGAGCGGGAAGCGGCAAAACGCGGATCCTGACGCATCGCATTGCCTGGCTTATCGCGCACGGCGTGCCGGCTTTCAATATCTTAGGCGTGACCTTTACCAACAAGGCGGCTCAGGAAATGCGTTCCCGCATCGAGAAACTTGTCGCCCAGCAGGTTTGGGTCAGCACTTTTCATTCCACATGCCTTCGGATCCTCCGCCAGGATGGGCCCGCCATCGAACTGGACCGCAATTTCATCATTTACGATGAATATGACCAACTCCAGGTGATCAAAGACTGCGTCGCCGAGCTTAACTTGAATGAAAAGCAAGTACATCCCAAAGGCGTTCGCGAAGAGATCCAGCGCGCGAAGGATTATCTTGTGACGCCTTTTCAGTATTCGGAGAAAGCCGAAGATCTGTTTCAGGATGCTGTCGGAAAAGTTTACCAGCTTTATGAGGCCAAGATGAAGCGTCTCAAAGCCTGCGATTTCGGTGATCTCATCATGAAAACGGTGGCGCTCTTTGACAGGAACCCGTCGGTCCTTAAGACCTGGCAGGACCGTTTTCAGCATATCTTGATCGATGAATATCAGGATACGAACCACGCCCAGTACCGTTTTGTGAAACTGCTCGCGTCGGCCCGGCGGCAGATCACCGTGGTGGGGGATCCGGATCAATCGATCTATGCCTGGCGCGGCGCCGACATCAAGAACATCCTCAATTTCGAGGCGGATTATCCGGATTCCGGAACGATCCGCATGGAGCAGAATTACCGCTCGACGCCGGTGATCCTCGAGGCGGCGAATCATCTGATCAAAAATAACCAGATGCGAAAACCCAAAGCGCTTTGGACCGAGAAAAAAGGCGGTTCCAAGATCGAACTTTTTAACGCCGAGGATGAGGCGGCGGAGGCTAAATATGCCGTCGAAAACGTTATCCAATACAAGGCTCAGGGCCGGAGCTACGCCGATCAGGTGATCTTCTACCGCGTTCACGCGCAATCGCGCGTTCTGGAAGAAGAATTGATGCGTGCGAACATTCCCTACAAGATCGTGGGCGGGACCCGCTTTTATGATCGCAAGGAGATCAAGGACATTATCGCGTATCTCCGGCTTGTCGCGTACCCGCACGATGAAGTGAGTCTTAAGCGCGTGATCAATGTCCCGGCGCGCGGGATCGGCAAAAAAGCCATGGAAACCCTCGAAGCCGAGGCGCGAGGAAAGACTTGGGAAGAAGTTCTGCAAGACCTTCCCAGCGTTAAAGGGCTGACGCCAAGGGTTCAAAAGTCTCTCGGAGCTTTTTACGCCTGGCTTACGAAGCTTCGGAAAAAACAAAATGAGATGACAGTCCATGAGATCCTCGAACGGATCCTGGAAGATACGGGTTATGTGACGGAACTTGAGGCCGAGCGTACCGTCGAAGCCCAGGCGCGGCTTGAAAATATCGAGGAATTTTTCAGCGTAATCGAGGATTTTACGGAAAACAGGAGCTCCGGACTTGGGACTCGTCCCTTGAAAAAATCTGAAACCAAAACGAGTCCCGAGGAACAAGCTGCGAGTCCCGAAATGACGCCCTTAGCGTCATTTCTTGATTCGATCGAACTTGTGACGGACCTCGACGCTTGGGACCAGGGGACGAATGTCCTGACTTTGATGACGCTTCACACGGCTAAGGGATTGGAATTTCCGATCGTTTTTATGGTCGGCATGGAAGAGGGGATCTTCCCGCACATCAATTCCTATATGGGGCCGTCGGACGATCTTGAGGAAGAGCGGCGGCTATGCTATGTCGGTATCACGCGGGCAAGAGAGAAACTTCATCTTTCCTATGCGACCGAACGGCGTATGTACGGCGCAACCCATCACAATCTTCCGTCAAGGTTCCTCAACGAGATCCCTCCCAGTCTCTACGATATCCGGGCCATGCGTTCTTACGGCGAATACCGCGATGAAGACGAAAATCAGGACCAGGGCTACTCCGTCCACGATACCGTCATCGAATTCGATGACGACCCGTCATCGCGCTAATTTCCAAAAAGCTATTCCCAACGGGGATTTTGGCCGTTAAAATGTCCTCATGAAAATCCTAAAAAACCGCGTGTTCGGGTTCTGGGACGGCCTTTTTTATTCTCTATTGATATGGAGCGTGGTGTGCATTTTTACGACCCTTTTCGCGGTCCTGGACATTTTTGTCATTTTCCCGATCTCCCTTATTTTTGACCGCGGCACGGGATGGAAGATCCATCAGACCTCGATCATCTGGTCGCGGGCGATCATCCGAGGCAGCGGGATCTGGCGGATGGTCGTGAAAGGGCGGGAGCACCTCCAAAAAGGAAAGCGCTATATCGTCGTGGCGAATCATCAAAGCCTGATCGACATTCTGGTCGCTTGCGCCGCTTTGCCGATCCATTTTAAATTCCTGGCAAAACGCGAACTTTTTTTCATTCCTTTTATGGGTTGGGCCATGGCGCTCGCGGGTTACATTCCGGTGGATCGCGCAAGCCACAAGAGCGGCCGTAGCGCCATGCAGCGGATCTCAGCCGTTCTGAAGAAAGGTATTAGCGTGCTTCTTTTTCCCGAAGGAACCCGGAGCCCGGACGGAAAGATCCACGCGTTCAAGATGGGGGCTTTCAAACTCGCGAAAGATAACGGAGTCGAGATCCTGCCGGTCGTGATGGACGGGACCGGGCAGGCGCTGCCAAAGAAATCATGGCTCATTAAGCATAAAAGCACGTTTGTGGTGTCGATCGGCAAACCTGTTTCGCTCGCGGATCTCGGGGATAGCTCCCTGGAGGAAATGAAAGAAAAGATCCGCCATGAGATGATCGGGCGGCTTGAGAAAATAAGGCATCACGAATAACCCGCAGAGGACAAGTGCGTAGCCTTTCAAACCGTTTCTTTTGGTTGTCGATCTTTTGCTTATGTTGCGTCCAACATGCCGTATCCGAAACGGTTTTTTCCTACGAAGGAGAATCAAAAAAGATGAAGGTTCTGACGCTTAATACCTGGCAAGAAAAAGGCCCGTGGCAGGAGCGGTGGGAGCTCATCTTTCGCGGCCTTAAGGAATATGACGCGGACATCGTGGGTTTTCAGGAGGTTTTTAACATGGAATGGGCCGAAGAGATCCGGCGTCGGTCCGGTTATCCTTATCTTGCCGTGAGCGGCGAACATTCGGGGCTGATCTTTCTTTCTAAGTTCAAACCCGTCGAACAAGCATGCCTTATCATGAAAACCAAATCGCCGACGGAAGATTATCTGCGTTACGCCTTTTATGTCCGCGTCGATACCGGCAGCGGCGAGATCGCGCTTTTTAATACCCATCTTTCCTGGAAAGCCGACGAGAACGTGGTCCGAATGGAGCAAACGGAAGAATTAGTTCATTTTGTGGAAGAAAAAGCAAAAGACCTTCCGGCGGTGATCCTGGGGGATTTTAATATGGCGGCCCCGGCGCCGGGGATCGTTTTTCTCCGGGAACTTAAGAAATGGGTCGATACGTTTGGAGTGCGAAATCCGGATAAGCGCGGGCTTACCTGGGATTACCGAAATTCCTACGCGGAAGCCGAACGCGACAAAATGGCGGAGCGGCGCATCGATTATATTTTTGTCCGTGAGCTGAAAGGGCCCCTTGCAAAGATCCTGTCTTCCCGTGTTGTTTTTTGATGAGCCGCGTGACGGCATTTGGCCGTCGGATCATTTAGGCGTGCTTACGGAATTCGGCGCAAAGTCCTGAAGAGGAATTATGGAGCATAAAGATAAGGCAAGAGAATATCAGGCGATCCGCAGGCGCCTGACGCTTTTTCATCTCGCGCTGACCCCCGCGCTTCTGGTGATCCTCGTCGCAAGCGGATGGACATTTTTGATGCGGCAGAACGCCGTCGCGCTGACCGGTTCAAGCGAATGGAGGGTCGTGGCGGTTTATTTTGTTCTTTTCTCGCTTTTTTTCCTGATCTTCGATCTGCCGCTTTCTTTCTATTCGGGCTTTATCCTCGAGCATAGGTTCGGTCTTTCAAACCAATCTTTCGCCGCGTGGCTTTGGGACACCGCCAAGAAAACGCTGCTTTCGTTTGTCTTGTCGCTTGCGCTTTTGGAATGCCTTTATTGGATCATCCGGGCCGAACCGCTGCGATGGTGGCTTTGGGCGTGGGCGGCCTATGCCTTCGTCAGCTATATCCTGGGCAAGGTTTTTCCGGTCCTGATCGTACCGCTTTTCTACAAGTATGGTAAGCTTGAAGATAAGGAATTAGAGGGTAAGGTTTTGAAGCTCGCGGCACGGTTTGATATGCCGGTCGGGAATGTTTATTCGATCAATTTGAGCAAGACGACAAAAAAGGCCAATGCGGCGTTCATGGGGATCGGGAAGACCAAACGGATCGTTTTAAGCGATACGCTCATCAGCGGTTTTACGCATCCCGAGATCGAGGTGGTGGTGGCTCACGAACTGGGCCATTATAAACATCATGATGTATGGCGGCTTTTGGCGTTCGGGCTTTTCGCTTCGCTCCTCGCTTTTGCGGCCGGTTTCTGGGGCATGAACCGTTCGGTCGCATGGCTCGGTTTAAGTTCAGCCGCCGATATCGCCGGCTTACCGCTTCTTTTTCTGATCTTTTATATCGTTAATCTTGTTTTAACGCCGCTTACAAGCGGTTATTCGCGCCGGCGGGAACGCGCCGCGGATATTTTTGCCCTGAAGGCGTTGGGGGACCGGGATGTTTTTATTTCCTGTATGAGCAAGCTTGGAGAGCAGAATCTTGCGGACCCGGAACCGCCCGCTTGGTATGAATGGCTTTTTTACGATCATCCTTCGATCGGGAGGAGGATCGGGATGGCCAAGGATTGGAAGTCAGATGAAAAATAAAAATTTAAAAATCTTTCTTTGTTTGGCAGTCGCGTTTTTATCCTGCGGCGGAATCCTGTCGTTTGCGGCCACCGAAGAAAACGACCGGGGCAAGGAGGATGTGGAACGCCGTCAGAAGATCGAGATCGAAAGATTCTATGCCGGCAAAGGCGGGAGCGCGCCGGTCGCTCCCATGGCGATCGAGCTTTATAATGACGCCGTCAAATTTTATGAAAAAAATGAGTTCGAATTAGCCCGTCAGGCGCTTAACGACTCGCTGCAACTGGATCCCCGGAACGCTTTAGCGCTCGAGCTTTTAGGCGAGATCGAGAATCTTCAGCAGAATTTTGAAAAAGCGGAAAACTACTACAAGCAAAGCTATCTCATCAATCCTTCCCAGCGTTTGCGTCAGAAGATCGAAAAGCTTCAAAAAGAACACGCGGTTGAAAAAAACCTTGATACTTACGACGAGGAGCATTTCATTATCAAATACCGCAAAGGGGAGCAGGGCTACGAAGGCTATTGGCTGAAGAATCTCCTGCGTGAGGTTTACCGCCAGATCTCCCAGGATTTCGGGCACTACTTCAATCATAAGACCACAGTGCTTTTTTACCAGGGGACGGAATTCCATGATGTCACGGGACAAGCCGGTTGGGTGGGCGGGCTTTATGACGGAAAAATAAGGCTACCGGCCTACAGGCAGGGCTTTAACGAAAGAGAGCTTCGCGCAGCCGCGACACACGAAATGACCCACGCTTTTGTGGCATCCCTAAGCGGCATGCGCGCTCCCGCGTGGCTTCACGAAGGATTGGCTCAATACGAGCAGAACAAGGTCCTTCCGGTGAACACGACGATCTTTGACGCGGCGGTCCGTACCAAAACGCTTATTCCGATGAGCCGCTTGCTTTCCGAGGATCTTAAGCTGGACAAAATGGACCCGTTTGAGGCCGCTCTTTTTTACCAGGAGTCTTTTGAGCTTGTCCGCTACATGGTCGAGCGGTTCCAAATGTACCGCATGAAAGAGCTTCTCGTGAAGTTTAAGGAGGGGAAGCCCGCCGAACAGGCGATCGAAGAAACGCTTGGGGTCTCTCCCTCTCAATTGGAGAAAGAATGGCTTGCCACGATCCCCAACGCATAGCGGTGGCCAGGGTCGCCGGGTCGATGCCCTATTGTTTCAGGCATTGTCTTTCCGATGACGCGCTAAAAAATTCCATAAAACGGTCCGGCGTTCTATTGCCCGTCATCATCACGGGCAATAAACGGCCGCTCCTCATCACCGGTCACAGGCGTTTTGTTGCGGCGCGTTTGTTCAAAATAAAGGAAATGCCCGCCATAGTTGCGGCGAAGTTAAAACCGCGCGATGCTTTTCTTCTTAACCTCGTCTCTAATTGGAAGCAAGGATGTTCCGATCCGGATCGCGCGAAAGCGCTCGGGATGGCCGCCCGTAAGTTCGGATTTAAAGAAAAAGAGATCCTTTCGACGATCATGCCTCTGCTCGGCCTGCCGCAAGAGAAATCCTTGTGGGAGCTTTATCTGAAGATCGATCGTTTTCCCCATTCGCTTAAAGACCTCATGGAAGCCGGGCAGTTGCCGTTGCGTGCCGCGGCCTCTCTCGTTAAATTCTCGCCAAAAGATCAGGACTATCTCGCCACGAAAGTTTCCAGTAAAGTGAAATTAACGAGCTCGCAGTTTCTTCAGGCCGGGGAGTGGCTTTCAGATCTCATGAGGCGAACCGGGAAAAGCCTTCAAGCTTTACTTGAAAAAAACCAAGTTCTGAAGGGCTTGGGTGTTTCCGGTATGGATGGCCGGGCGAAGGCCGACCGGTTTTTTGCCAGGGTTAAAGCGCTTCGTTTTCCAGGATATTCCCGCTATCTCGAAAAATTTGAGGAAAAGCGGGCAGCGATGCTTCGTGATGCCAAAGAAATACGTCTGGAGCCCGTTCAAGGCTTCGAAGAGCCGGGTTTCGAGCTTCATGCCAGAGTGAAAGACCCCGAAGCGCTCGATCGTCTTCTTCAGAAACTTTCCAGGGAGCGTTCCGCGCTTAACTCGTTGTTTGAAATTGTGTTATGAATCCTATAGAATGCTCCTTTCGATGACCCTGACATGAGAAAAATCCTTTTCATTTTAGCTGTTTTGGGGTGTGCTTTTGCTCCTCGCCTGGATGCAGAGGAGGTTCGTGTCTCCGCGAGCCTGAATAAGCGCTCAGTCCAAGTCGGGGAAGATCTCCGGCTCAATATCCGCGTGACGGGCCAGACCATGAATTTGCAGGCCCCGCGACTTCCCGCCTTGGATGGGTTTGAGGCCTATTACACAGGGAGGGCCTCACATATCGCTTTTGTGAACGGAGTTTCCTCATCGAATGTGGAGTTCAGTTACACACTTATCCCACAGCGCGCCGGACGCTTTACCATCAACTCCGTAGATGTCCAAGTCGGTCAGAATGTCCTGCGCACGGAACCTCTCGAGATCGAAGTGATCGGAGGTCAGGCGCAACCCGCAAGAACCCAGCCTTCTCCGCAAACCGTTCCAGCGATGCAAGCGCCGGCACCCATGCGGACGGGAAATGATCAGAATTACACGGTCTCGCCTGGGACGGATGACAATATTTTTGTACAGGCCGGATTGGACAAAAAAGAGGCCTATCAAAACGAACAGGTGCTTTTAACCTACACGCTTTTTACCAGATACGATACACGCTACGAAGGTTTTGAACGCGAGCCCGAGACAAGCGGATTCTGGATCGAAGAATTCCCGATGGACCGGGATGTGCCCCGGGAGACCGTCCGCACGAACGGCAAACGTTATGTGAAAGCCGATGTGAAAAAACTCGCGCTATTTCCCACGGCACCCGGTAACTACACCATCAAGCCAGGGAGTCTTAAAGTCTCGATCCGTGAAGAACCCCAGGGCTCGAGCGCTTTCGATGAATTCTTTAGCGACAGCTTTTTTACGGGAGGGTCTTTTTTCGCGCGCCGTCAAAATCGTTTGCTTGAGCCGCCGCCCATCCAGCTTACCGTGAAACCATTGCCCGAAGAGAGGAAGCCCGCCAGCTTTCAGGGCGCGGTCGGTTCTTTTCGCATGACGGCCCTGATCGATAAAGACAAGGTTAAGCAGAATGAACCCATCACGCTTAAGATGATCATTGAGGGGGACGGGAATATCGAGACGCTGACGCGTCCGAAAGTCCCCGCGCTTACGGGCTTCAAGACCTATGACGCGGACACCAATTCCAAGCTTTTCCAGACGGACAACGTGATCGGCGGCACCAAAAGCTTTGAAGTGGTTTTTATTCCCAAGGACGAGGGGAAATCGTTCATTCCTCCGCTGGAGTTCAGTTATTTTGATCCGAGGCAACGGAAATACGTGACCCTGAGGACGCCGAACTTTCCCGTGGAAGTCGAGCATTCGGACCAGGCGTTCCAGATGCCGCAGGAACTGGCGGGAAATTCCATTTTTCAGAAAAGGGTCAAATCGGAAGGAAAAGACATTCGCTATATCAACGAGAAACTTCCCGATATTTCCAAAATGAGAACTAGCGACACCGTCTACAAGGCGCTTTTGTGGGGGAATGCCCTTCTTTTTATCCTGCTGATCGCGCTTTGGATGAAAGATCGCCAGGACCGGCTTTTCTCCAAAGACGAGGCGTTGCGGCGCCGAAAAACGGCACGATCGACCGCAATGGCTAATATGAGCCGGCTTAAAAAGCTCGCCCGTTCTTCCAAAGAGGAGGACGTGGCGCTCTTTTTCGTGGAACTTGAAAAAGCCATGACTCAATACATTGCCGACAAATGGAATTTTTCAACCTATGGAGTCACGCGGCGGGACCTCGAGGAAACGCTCACCGCCCATTTTGGCGCAGGTGACGCGCACCTGCAAGATGTCCTAGAACTTTTCCGGCTTTGTGATGAATCCAGGTTCGGCAAGGGGTCGATCCCCGCCGCTTCCAAGAAGATCGGCCTGAAGATCTTCGAGGATGCGGTGAACCGGATCGAGAGGATGCGAAAATGAGACGCTTTGTTTTATTTTTCCTGATCGCGCTGTGCGTCGGGCCTTCCTTTTGCGTTGCGGCGGATCTCCCCAAGACCTTTCAGGAAGCGAATACAAGCTATCGGACCGGCGATTATGCGAAGGCCTCCGAGCTTTATGAATCTCTAATCGCTCAAGAACCGCGCCGCGCCGTGTTTTATTATAATCTTGGCAACGCCTATGTCAGACTCGGGGCTTTAAGCAAAGCTATTTTGAATTATGAAAAAGCCCTCCTCTTGGATCCCCGGAACGCCGATATCCGCGCGAATCTCAATTACGCGCGAGGTCTTCTGGAGTACCGCGTGGAGGATACGCGGAACTGGTACATAAAAGCCACGGGGGCGGTGCTAAGGTCCATGACGGAGCAGGAAGTGAACACGGTCGCCTTAGCCACGCTTTTTATTTTTCTCGCGGGAGGGATCCTTTTCTTTTTGAGAGGGCGCGGGGTTTTTTGGAGTTTTTGGCGCCGGTTCCTTTTCATGATCCTTCTAATCGCCGGTCTTGTTGTTTTTGGAAAACAGGCGCAGGATAATCTTCTGCGCGATGCCGTGGTGATGCAAAAAGAGTGTGAGGCGCGCTACGGCCCCTCGGAACACGACCAGGTCGCGTTCCGTATGGGCGAGGGGATCAAGGTTTTTGTGGTTGACCGGCGCGAGGATTGGAGCCGCGTGCTTCTGACGAACGGTGAAAGCGGTTGGGTCAAGGATTCCGACATTGCTGAGGTAAAAATATGAAAAAACTTCCGGATGCAAAAGGTCATTTTGGTCCCTACGGAGGGCGTTACATTCCTGAAACGCTCGTGAAGGCATGCGAGGAGTTGGCTGCGGCTTTTCAAGCTGTCAAAAAGGATAAAAAATTTAATGAAGAGTTGCGTTACTATCTCGGCGCGTATGCCGGACGCCCGACGCCGCTTTATGAGGCAAAGAACCTTTCTTCGCACTTTGGCTGCGGAAGGATCTTTCTTAAGCGGGAGGATCTTCTTCATACCGGCGCTCATAAGATCAATAATACGCTCGCGCAAGGGCTTCTCGCCAAGCGGCTCGGCAAAAAACGCATCGTGGCCGAGACCGGCGCGGGGCAGCATGGCGTCGCTTCGGCGACCGCGGCTTGCGTTTTCGGATTGAAATGTGTTGTTTATATGGGCGCCGTCGATATGGAGCGTCAGGCGCTTAATGTTTACAAGATGCGACTGCTCGGCGCGGAAGTGCGGCCTGTCCATTCAGGGTCCAAGACCCTTAAGGACGCCACAAATGAAGCGATTCGCGATTGGGTGACGAACGTCGAAGACACGCATTATCTTCTGGGTTCGGTCGTGGGTCCGCATCCTTATCCCGCAATGGTCCGAGAATTCCAATCCGTGATCGGGAACGAGACCCGCCATCAGATCTTGAAATTGACCGGGCGCCTTCCCGCATATCTCATGGCCTGCGTGGGCGGCGGCAGCAATTCCATGGGAATTTTTCACCCATTTTTGAAAGACCGGAATGTACGTATGGTCGGCATTGAAGCGGCCGGCGAAGGGGTCCATACCCATCATCACGCGGCGTCGATCACAAAAGGACGGCCGGGCGTTTTGCACGGTATGAAAAGCTACCTTCTGCAGGATAAAAACGGCCAGGTCTTGCTGGCTCATTCGATCTCGGCGGGATTGGATTACCCCTCGGTAGGCCCGGAACATTCGTATTTAAAAGATTCGGGACGTGTTATTTATCAAGCCGTGACGGACCGTGAAGCGCTCAGGGGTTTCGAATTACTGACGAAGCTTGAGGGGATCATGCCAGCCCTGGAACCGGCCCATGCCGTGGGTTATCTTCCGAAACTTATGCCGAAAACAAAACGGAACGATATCGTGATTATTTGTCTCTCCGGTCGCGGCGACAAGGACATGGGGACGGTCCAGGAACACTTAAAGGTTTGATATGGCTACCATAGATTTCTTAACTCAAAAGATCAGTCAGGCCAAACGAAAAAAAGCAAAGCTCTTTTGCGTTTTTCTGACTTTAGGATATCCGAGTTTGCCCGCGACGGAGCGTTTGATCTTTTCCGCGGAGCGTTCCGGCGTCGATATTCTGGAACTTGGATTCCCGTTCTCGGACCCGCTTGCCGACGGGCCGACGATCCAGTTTTCCTCCGAAAAAGCGCTGCAAAAGAACGTGAATATCCATGACGGATTCCGGCTCGTATCGAAACTGCGCGCGAAGGGATGCAAAATGCCGGTTGTTTTTTTTGGTTACTTCAATCCGGTGTGTTCGTATGGCGCGAAAGATTTCGCGCGCGATGCGAAAAAAGCGGGTTTTGGCGGTTTGATCATTCCTGATCTCCCGCCTGAAGAGGAGCAGGCGTTCCAGAAAGAATGCAGGAAGCGTAAGCTTCGGCGGATAGAGCTTGTGGCGCCTACCACATCGGATAAGCGAGCAAAGATGCTTGTACAAAGATCCCAGGGATTCGTCTATTATGTCTCGCTTCGCGGCGTGACCGGCGCAAGGAAAGCGCTTCCGTCCGATCTAAAAGCCCATCTTGCCAAATTAAGGCGCATGACCAAGAAACCCGTTCTGGCGGGGTTCGGGATCTCGACGCCGAAGCAGGCGGCGGATATTTCCCGGATGGCCGACGGCGTGATCGTCGGCAGCGCCGTGATCGAGCATCTGAAACGCGGGATCCCTGCGGCTGAACGTTTTATCAAAAAAATGTCGCAGGCCGTGCACGGAGTATGAGCGGCGCGCTGTTAGGGCTTGATCTTGGCGAAAAAAGGATCGGCGTCGCGTTTGTCCCGGCGGGTACCACGATCGCATTTCCAGTGAAAACGATCGAAGTGAAGGGCCGGGAAAAAACTTTGCAAGAGATCCAGAGATTAGTCCTTGAGCACAAAGCCGAAAAGATCGTGATCGGTTTTCCAAAGACGCTTAAGGGTGAGATCGGGATCGCTGCGGAAAAAAGGATTAAGGAAGCCGAGTGGTATCAATCGGGCCTTAGCGTGCCGGTCGTTCTTTGGGATGAGCGCTTGTCCTCAAAAGAGGCGGAACGGATCCTTTTGGACGCGGATGTAAGCCGGAAAAAAAGGAAAGAAGTCATTGATCAGCTTGCAGCTCAGCGCATTCTGCAAAATTATTTGGATAACGCTTTAGCGAACTCATAAAGGGGCTCATGGTCTACCATTTTACGACGCTTGAGAATGGGGTGCGAGTTCTTACGGTGCCGATGCCAAACCGGGATTCGGCGGCGGTCGCTGTTTGGGTCAAGACGGGCGGCCGTTACGAACCCAAAAGGATCTCGGGAGTTTCCCATTTTCTTGAGCATATGCTTTTTAAAGGCACGCCGACCCGGAACACGCGTCAGATCAAGGAGTCGATCGAGGGGGTGGGCGGCATCCTGAACGCTTTTACCGGAGAAGAAGTGACCTGCTATTTCGCGAAGCTTCTTAAGGAGCATTATCCGCGAGCGCTCGAAGTTCTTTCTGATATGGTGCTCAATGCCACGATCCCCGCCGACGAACTCGCCAAAGAGCGTCCCGTGATCCTGGAGGAGATCAAAATGTACCGCGATCTTCCTTCTCATCATGTGCATGATCTGATGGGGGAGCTTCTTTGGCCGGAACAGCCGCTCGGGCGGACGCTTTCGGGCCCTCCGGAAACGATCGCAAAAATGACGCGTTCTGATATTTTAAACTACAAACGTGATTATTATCATAACGCCAACATCTTGATTGCCGTTTCGGGGGACGTGGAACATAGCGAACTTCTCGGCCGTGTCGGGTCGATCTACGGGATTTCTTCTAAGAAAAAACCATCCAGCTTTGTGCCGGCCAACAGCCGGCAAACCAAGCCGCGAACGTATTTTTTTGAAAAAAAGACCGAGCAGACCCATCTTGTGATCGGTCTTCATGCGCTCCCGCGCATGCATCCGGACCGTTATAAGCTCGGACTTTTGCACGTGATGCTTGGGGCGAACATGTCGAGCCGCCTTTTCGAGGAGTTACGCGAGAAACGGGGCCTGGCCTACGAGATCAAATCAAGCATCTCCGCCTACCATGACGCAGGCGCTTTTACGGTCTCCGCCGGCGTCGAAACAAAAAAAACCGCGCGCGCCGTCGAAGTGATCTTAAAAGAGCTCGGGAAAGTAAGAAAGAGCGTCGTTAAAGAGGGGGAGCTTCGCCGCGCCAAGGATTACTTTAAAAGCCAGGTCGCATTGGGCGTGGAAGATACGCTCGATCATCTTCTTTGGGCGGGGGAAAAAGCCCTTTGTTCGGGTGAATTGCCTGATAAGGAAGATATTTATCAAAAGATCGAGGAAGTTTCGGCTGAAGATATCCGTGAGTTGGCCCGCCGCATCTTCCGCACAGGGAACTTGAACCTTTCGCTGATCGGCCCGGTACCGGATAAAATGCAACGCATGATCGCCAAAAACCTTATGATCGAAGGAGCTTGAGGAGATTGCCGTGAAAAAAATCATGATCGCTCCCAGCGTGCTTTCCGCGGATTTCAGCCGTTTGGCCGATGAGGTTCGGGAGGTCGAGAAAGCCGGATGTGATTTGATCCATATCGATGTCATGGACGGCCACTTTGTGCCGAATCTTACGATCGGGCCGTTGGTCGTAAGCGCGGTACGGAAGGTCACGAAGCTGCCGCTCGATGTTCATTTAATGATCGACGCGCCTTCCCGCTATATCGCGGAATTCCGTAAGGCGGGCGCCGATTGGATCACGATTCACGTGGAAGCCGAGAAAGATGTTCGCGGTGTTCTTAAGATGATCCATGATTCAGGGGCAAAGGCGGGTCTTTCGCTTCGCCCAAAAACCTCCGTTGAATCGTTATCGCCTTATTTGTCCGATCTGGACCTGATCCTTGTCATGTCGGTCGAGCCGGGATTCGGCGGTCAATCGTTCATGCCGGATATGATGCGGAAGATCGAGTCCTTGCGTCCGAAATTTAAGGGGCTTATCTCGGTCGATGGCGGGATCGATCCCGCGACCGCGCCGAAGGCCGTTGCGGCCGGGGTCGATATCCTGGTCGCCGGAAGCGCCATTTTCGGAAAAAGCGACCGCGCGCAAGCTATCGCTCAACTCCGGGACGCAAGCAAGCATTCATCCTAATGGACCCGAAGAAGATCCGCAATTTTTCCATCATCGCGCATATCGATCATGGGAAATCCACGCTCGCCGACCGGCTGCTTCTCCATACGGGGGCGATCTCCAAGCGCGAATTCCGCGACCAGATCCTCGACGATATGGAGCTCGAGCGCGAACGCGGTATTACGATCAAGGCGCGTGCCGTGCGGATCCATTACAAGGACTACTGGCTCAACTTGATCGACACGCCGGGTCACATTGATTTCACCTACGAAGTTTCCAAAAGCCTTGCCGCGTGCGAAGGCGTTCTGCTTCTTGTGGATGCCGGGCAGGGGATCCAGGCGCAAACAGTCACCAATCTTTATCTTGCCATGGAGCGTCATCTCGCGATCATCCCGATCATCACCAAGATCGATCTTCCGACCGCGGAACCGGAACGCGTCAAAAAAGAGATCGTTGATTTTCTGGGCGTCGACGAAAAAGAGATCCTTTTTTCAAGCGCCAAAACAGGCGAGGGCACCGAAGAGATCCTCAAGGCGATCATCGAAAAGATCCCGCCGCCGCAAGGGGATCTCGAGAAGCCTTTGAGGGCCCTTATTTTTGATTCAAAATTCGACAGCTATCAGGGCGTGGTGGCGTATTTCCGTATTTTTGACGGCAAACTCAGGACCCATGACCAGGTCCTCATGATGCAGACGCGCAACCAGCACGAAGTCGAACAGGTTGGGATCTTCAATCCGAATCCGGAAACTGTTCCGGAGCTTGGCGTCGGAGCGGTCGGTTATATGAATGCCAATATCAAAGATATCTCCGAGGTGAAGATCGGGGATACCCTGACATTGGCGCTCAGTCCTGCCGAGGAACCGCTTCCGGGTTATCAGGATGTGAAGCCCATGGTCTTTTGCGGCCTTTATCCGATCCAGGCAAAGGATTTCCCGCTTCTTCGGGATGCGCTCGCAAAATTACGTCTCAATGATTCTTCTTTTGTTTATGAACCGGAGTCGTCCGCCTCGCTCGGACACGGTTACCGCTGCGGGTTCCTCGGGCTACTTCATATGGATATCATCAAGGAGCGGCTTGAACGCGAATTCAATCTGCAGCTTATTATTACGGCGCCGAACGTTGTCTACAAAGTCCTCACGACCAAAGGCGATATTCTCGAGATCGAAAATCCGACCAAACTGCCGCCCGTACAGCAGATCGAGATCATCGAGGAGCCCTATATCCGCGCGCATGTGATGATCCCATCTTCGGCGCTTGGCGTGATCATGCAGCTCTGCCAGGACCGCCGGGGCACTTATAAGAGCACCGAATATTTGGATGCAACTCGGGCGGTATTGACTTATGAGATCCCGTTTTCCGAGGTCGTGATGGATTTCTATGATAAAATCAAATCGCTTACCGCGGGGTACGGTTCGCTGAACTACGAATTCATCGGGCACCGGCCTTCGGAACTCGTCAAAATGGACATCCTGATCAACGGCGAGCCGGTGGACGCGCTTGCCATTATCACCTGGAAGGAAAAAGCGTACCCGCGCGGCAAAGGGCTCGTGGAGAAACTCAAGGAAGTGATCCCGCGGCAGATGTTCGAGGTCGTGATCCAGGCCGCGATCGGCGCGAAGGTGATCGCGCGCGATTCGATCAGCGCGATGAAAAAGAACGTGACGGCCAAATGTTACGGCGGCGATATCACGCGTAAGCGCAAGCTTTGGGAGCGTCAAAAAGAGGGTAAGAAGCGCATGAAGAAGATCGGCAAAGTCGATCTTCCGCAGGAAGCTTTTATCAGCGTTCTAAAGGTGGAGTAATTTATGGAGCAAGGTTTTTTTCAGGCGATTCGCGGATATCTTTGGATCTTGCCGGTCCTGTTGATACTGGCTTATCTTTACCGGTCCAAGCTGGCCCACGAATGGCTCTTGGCGAGAACTGAGACGCGGCGCTGGCTTCTCCAGAAATGGAAGAATTGGGGAGAGCCGCTTCTGATCGCCGCGATCCTGGCGATCTTCATCCGCACTTTTATTTTCGGGCCTTACAAGATCCCGACCGGTTCCATGAAACCGACCTTCATGGAAAACGATAAGATCTTTGTCGATAAGTTGAGCTATCGTTTTCACGCCCCCCAGCGCGGGGATATCATCGTTTTTAAATACCCGCTTGACCGTAAAAAGGATTTTGTGAAACGTTTGGCCGGACTTCCTGGCGAGAGTATTGAGATCCGCAAGGGGGTCTTATTGGTCAACGGGAAGCCCATGACCGATCCGCCTTTTTCAGCGAATACTTACTACAATGTTGAGGATTGGGAATTTGGAAGATCGGGGCAGGTGATCCGCGTTCCCGACGGCCATTATTTTGCGCTGGGGGATAATTCCGCCCATTCGGCCGATAGCCGTCAGTGGGGATTTGTTCCCGCCAAGGATCTGGTCGGCAAGGCCTTCATGATCTGGTGGCCGCCCCAACGGATCAAGCTTGCCAAGTAGTCTTTTTACCACTTTTCCCCCGCTAAAAGTTTCCGATTGCCGTTAAATTTTCAGCATAAGTTGCCGTAAATACATGTGCGGAGGATTTAACAAATGCAAACGGAATTATTCGATCTACCTTCACCGGCAACCATCCAGGAAGAAGCAGCGGTTTCGAAGCCTTCTTTTCTTGAAAAGACTTTTATCACGCTGCGCCTCGACCAAGCGATCGGTCTTGTTCTTATCCTGCTTGTTTTTTATGTGCTGATCTTTTCCTGGGGTGTTGAAAAAGGCAAAAGATCTTCACAGGATGGCCAAGTGATACGCGCAGCTTCCGCCCCGGTCGTTTTGCCGGAAGCTGTTGAGCCCGCGCCGGTACCCGCCGTTACGGTTTCACCGGTTGTGGCCGCCGTCGAACCTGCGGCGAAGGAAACACCCATCACGGTCGCGGAACTTCCGAAACCGGTCGCAGCGGTCTCCAAGCCAGAAGGGAAGTATACGGTCCAGCATGTGACCTATATCACGCAATCCGCCGCCGACCGGGAGATCCAGAAGCTGGCAAAGCTTGGCTACACGGCCTTTGTGATCCCGAGCGGCAAGCACCTGCAAGTTTGCATCGGGGGGTTCCAGACCCGCCCCGAGGCGATCCAACTTCTGAAACAGTTAAAGACAAAGCAGCTTGTTTCGGGCGACGCTTACGTCCGGCCCATGGTTCGGTAACCGAACATCAAATCCTCCGGATTTTTGAAGTAAAATCGCTCTCCCGCCGAACTTTTCAGCTATCCTTGTCCTGCATTCTTTTCTTAATGGTGACAAGGACAGTCCTGACTTTTAATTTCTTTTTCTAAATAGTAGTCAGGACAGCCCCAATCTCAGCTTCGCTTCGATTGATTGGGATTGGGACTGCCCCAATTTCAGATACTCTGAAATTGATAAGAATTGGGACTAGCCATTTCAGCGTCGCATCGGTATAATACGCTTCTCCAACAGCGAGGCTGTTCGGACCGATCCAATTCACAAAAAGAAGGAGTTTGGTGTCTTATGTCTCAGCATCCTAGCCTGCGTTCCGACAGCGTCGGAGCCAAGCACCGCAATGTTTTTAAGCGCTTCGAACGGATCAAAAAGCTCCAGGATATGGGAAAATGGAGTGATCGAAGCACCGCTTACAATCTTCCAAAAGTGAAGTCCCTGAAGATCAAAATGAAGAAAGTCAAAGAGGCCAAAGAGGGGGCCGCGGAAGGGGCAGCCGCTCCGGGGGCCGCAGCGCCCGCAGCCGCAGCAGCCGCAAAACCGGCCGCCGGCAAAGCGGCGGCAAAACCGGCCGCTGATGCCAAGAAGGCCTAGCGGAAGCGACGAACCCTATGATCACGATCCGGCGTTCAAAAAAAGAGGATGAAACGGCGGTGGTCGACCTCATCAACAGCATCATGGACCGTGAATTCCATGATGCCAAGCACGCCTATCCGACCGAAGATGTCGAAAGCATCGAAAAATCCTACGGCGGTATCGGCGAGGCCTTTTTTGTCGCGATCGATAATCAAACCCAAAAAGTCGTCGGCACGGTGGCGATCAAAAAAGAGGACGGACGCGTCGCGCTGCTTCGCCGGCTGTTTGTCGCGCCGACGCACCGCAATCTCAAGATCGGGAAACGCCTGATCGACCGCGCGCTTGAGTTTTGCCGGGAGGTGGGCTATGAGGAAGTTGTGTTCAAGACCACTTCCAAGATGTCGGGAGCGATCGATCTTTGCAAGCGGAACGGGTTCACCCAGCGCGCGCATATCGTGCTCGGCCCGATCGAACTTGTTAAGCTTTCGCTTTGTCTCCGCGAAGACGTTCACGCGTTGAAGGAGAAGGTATAACGTGGGATTTTTTAGCAAGAAGAAAAATGCCGAGGATCCGGCTTCGGTCCTTTCGGAGTCCGAGATCCAAAAAAAACTTTATGGCGAGTTTAGCGTTAAAACGACGCATGCTGTAGCGGGCGAGCGGGATCACTTCCGGGAAAGCGTTCCGTCGGTGCTTCCTCCCAAGGAATCGATCCCTCAAAAAGAACCGCCCCAGGATCTTTTTAGCGCGCCTAAGGAAGTTCCGGCCGCGCCTGATCTTTTGGCGCGGAAAGATCTTCCTGCCGAGCCCAAGCCCTTTGATGCCGCACCGCGCTATGTACCGCTTCACGATTTTGAGAAAAAATCCACGACCGCCGCGCCGGCATCTTCCGATGTTGATCCGTATGCGCGATTCCGCCAAAAACGTTCCCCCGTCAATAAGTTCGCGGCGTTCGGCACGGCGCTGAAAGAGGTTTTTTCGAAGATCGTCGAGGCATTCAAGGCCTTAGGGGATCCGCGCCGCGTGGCGCTCCGACGTTTTGCGTTCTGGACGGTCATTGTTCTTGCCATCTTTTTTCTTTTCTGGGGCGTGAACGCCCTCAACTCTCAGCGCGAAGAGGCGCTTCGGACGCGGTATAAGATCCCCAAAGAAACGTCATCGATCCCGGTTCCGTCGCCCGCTCCGGTCGAGACCGCTGCGGCGCCTGTCGTGACGCCGCCGGTCGAGCGTCCCGTGGTTATAACGCCAGCCCCCGTTAAAACGCAGACGACCCAGGATAAGCCCTCGCCGACGCAATCAGGCGGTGCTTACGTGATCCAAGTTGTGACCTATCCCGAAAAGCAGGACGCGGAACAGATCGTCGCCGCTTTGAAAAAAGAGGGGCTGAGGGCCTACGCCAAAGAGAATACGCGGCCCAGCGGACGGGTTTATTATGTTGTCTACATCGGGGGTTTTCGCACCGAAGCGATGGCTCAAGCGGAGCTTTTGAAATTCCGCGCCAAAGAGATCGCCAGACCCTTCCAGGATGCCTTTGTGAGGTCCACGCCGTCATGAACTCTTTGTGGGACGGTTTCAATAAACGAAAATTTGCGCGTCTGCATCTGACTTGCGAGGTCAAGATCCAGCCGGTCGGCAAACAAAAAACCTTTACCGCCAGCACTGAAGATGTCGGGATGGGCGGCGTTTCAGTCATGCTACCGGAAGCCCTTGAACGGTTTGACCGTTGCAAAATAGGGCTGGAGCTGAAGGACGGCGAACCTCCGGTCCAATGCACCGGGCGCTGCGTCTGGGTGATCCCCAGCCAGGACCGGAAATCCTCCAAAAAGAACTTTGATACCGGCCTTGAATTTTTGGATATGGACGAGTTCTCCCGGAAGCGGCTTCAGTCCTTTCTGACGCCCCTTTCCCAAAAAACCTGACTTTTCCGCGATGGCCCAGCAACCTTCCTTTGATATTGTTTCCCAGCTCGATCTACAAGAGATCGACAATGCTGTCAATCAGGCGAAAAAGGAGCTCCAGAACCGTTTTGATTTCAAAGGGAGCAAGAGCTCGCTGGAATTCCTAAAGGAAGAAAAGAAGATCCGCATCATCGCCGATGATGATATGAAATTGCGGAACCTCCAGGATATTTTGAAGACCCGAATGGCGAGCCGTAAGATCTCGCAAAAGGCCCTCGAGTTCAAAACCCCCGAGCAGGCCTTCGAAGGATGTCTCCGCCAGGAAGTGACCTTGGTCCAGGGGATCCCGCAGGAAAAGGCCAAAGAGATTGTCAAGATCATCAAAGACCTCCCGGTCAAAGTCCAGGCCTCGATCCAGGGCGATGAGATCCGGGTAACTTCCAAGAGCAAGGACGACCTCCAAGCCGTTATCCAGAACCTCCGCGCCGCCCCCCTTACGATCCCCGTTCAGTTCGTCAACTTTCGCTAACCTATTCTATTGCAATAGGTTACAACATCTCCAGGATCCGTTTTTCTGCCGCAAAAAAACCCCTTTTCCTTTAAATTTTTTAATATTATTTTTTCAAAAAAATCGTGCCGTTCCCTTGTCAAGTAGCCAACGATGTGTTAGGTTTTTTTCAAGAAAAAGCGGTTTTGCTGTAAATGAAATGAGTGGGGAAGTCGATAAAATTCAATGTAACAAAGAAACAAAGTCGGATTTTTTTCAGTAATTGTTGAAGCTAAAAAAAGGGGGAAGCAATGGAACGAGATAAGCGCAGGTTCAAGCGCTTTGACGCTTATATGAGCGTAAAGTTCACGGGCACGGAATCGACCTCGGTCAAAGGGATCGGGTTGAGCCGGGATCTTTGCCGGGAAGGGCTGAAGATCAACTCGGATAAGTCTCTCCAGGAAGGGGCGCAGCTTGATCTGGAGATCACGATCCCCGATGATCCAAAACCCATCTACAGTTCCGGCGTGGTCATGTGGTCGCGGCCTTCCGAAGGCAAGGACCAGGGTTTTGACCAAGGGGTCCGGCTGATGAATATGGATCCGGTCGATAAATTCCGCGTGCTGGATTACGCTTACAATCACTGGCTTGAAACTAAAGTCAATGATTACGCAGACCCGGAGAGCGTACAGGAGTGGTAATGCGAAGCGCTTAAGGCGCTTCGTTTCGTCATTCTTGCGTGGCTTTCGCCGCGGTGTTGCGGTCGTTCTCGCTTCAATCTTTTCGGAAAATGGTGTTCCCAGGGGCGCTTTGAGCGCCCCTTTTTCTTGCCGGCTCGCCCTATAAGGTCTCCTGCATTTCCTGCCGATAATCCTTCCGTAGCTGATTCTCTTTTAGAAGATTCAAAGGTCAATGGGCCTGGCCCTAGCGACCTTCAGTGTAACGAAAATCGTCCCAATGCTATTCAATTTCCACGAAGTGGAAATTGGGGCGATTCTAACTACCCTATTGGAAAAGAAAATAAAAGTCAGGATCGAGACTAGGCATGATGAATTTTTTCTCATTCTGGAAAAAGAACAAGCCCGAATCCAAGGAAACCCGTCTTCTGGACCCGATCCCGCTTTTTTCGTCCCTGACCTCCGAGGAGCAGGCGCTGATCGAGCAGCATTCTCGTCTTGTCGGCTTCAAGCGGGGCGATATCGTCTATGAGGAAGGGGCGGTTCCTGACGCTTTTTACATCATTATTTCCGGCCGCTTCCGCCTCTTTACCCGCGCCAGAGGGCCCGACAAAGAATCCACACTCCTTTATTTTTACCGTGGCGAACATTTCGGAGAAACCTCGCTTTTGACAGGCAGCGTCCACAGCGCCTCGGTCGAGGCCAAAACGGACGCCGTCGCGCTCAAGATAGGCGCCGAGGATTTCCAGAAACTTCTTCATCAGATCCCGACGCTGGCCCTCCACCTGAGCCGTTCGCTCGGACGGCATCTGACGCGTGAGGAGCTCGGCTACAGCCAGCACCGGCGCGAGGTCCGCATCGCCTCATTTTATTTTGCGGCTTCGTCAGAGGGGATGGCCCGTTTTCTCACGGACTTTATCAAAGCCCTCCGGAAGGAAACCCAAAGCAAAGTGCTTTTGATGGACCTCTCCGGGAAGATCAAAAGTCTTTTGCCGGCGGAATTCCGTCGAGGCGATATTGCGGGTTTTGATCTCAAGACCATGGACCCCTCGAGCGAATCGGCCGTCCAGAAGGCCATCCAGACGGACGATCAAAATTTCGATTTTCTGTCCTTTCCCGTGAATGCCGCCCTGGACGAGGAGGAGACGAAGTTCACGGCGCTTTTAACCCTTCTGACCTACCGCTACGACTATCTCGTGATCGCGCTGCCGGACCGGAATACCCCCGTGGCCGTCAAAGCGCTTAATTACTCGGACCGCGTTTATCTTTGGGCCGAAAAGCGCGCCGATGTTTTTACTTTCGCTGCCAAGAAAGTCGCCGAGCTTTGCCAGGATTTCGGATTTAACCGCAATGAGATCAAGATCATCCTGCCGTCCCAGGAAGGCAAAGAGATCCCTGCGGAATCAGCGGCGGAACTTCAGCTTTTTTCCACATTACCCTCTCTTCAATACCAGCGCTACCAATATGAGAAAACACTTACTTTTCTCGCTAAGGAGTGGTCGGAGCGGCTTGTCGGCCTAGCGCTCGGAAGCGGCGCTGCGTACGGCCTTGCGCATATCGGCGTTCTCCGGGTCCTCGAGCAGGAAAAGATCCCCGTCGATATCATCGCGGGCTCCAGCATCGGCGCCCTGCTCGGCGCGCTTTGGGCCGCGGGCTACAATTCTTATGAGATCGAAAAGATCGCCAAGTCGGTTGAAAAGAACAACGCGTTCTTCAAGCTGCTCGGGTTCCGGGATATCTCGGCGATCCACCGGGGGTTTTTTAAAGGGGACCAGATCGGGCGTTTTCTATCCGCCCATCTTAAGGACATGACTTTTCAGGACCTGAAGATCCCGGTCAAAATGGTGGCGGCCAATCTGCTGACCTCCGAAGAAGTCGTGCTGGAATCCGGCAATGTGATCAATGCGATCCGCGCCTCGATCTCCATTCCCGGTTTTTTCAGGCCTTATCCCTACAAGGGAAGTTATCTCATCGATGGCGGGATCGTGGACCCGTTGCCCGTCAAGATCCTCTCGAACATGGGGGTGCGCAAGATCATCGCGGTCAATGTGCTGCCGGCTCCCAAAGACCTGATCGAACGCAACGAGCTCCGCCGCAAGGCCTTTCACCAGAATTTCCAGCAAAAAGGATATTGGAAGCGCATGTGGATGAAAACGAAGGACAGGATCCAGCGGCGCTATACTTCGAATATCTTCAATGCCCTCATGAATACCATCATGTTCACCGAATTTGAGATCGCGCGGATGGAAGGAAGCGAGGCCGATATTTTTATCCACGCTTCCGTGCCGGACGCTCACTGGATCGAATTTTTTTCGGCTGACAAGTTCATCACGGAAGGCATGAAAAAGGCCCGTGAACAGCTGGCGGATATACGCCAGCTTCTGCTAGAATAACCCCCGCTGATCGTTCTTATTCCATCGGAGACTTCTCTATGAGAGATGTGGTGATCGCAGGCGCTGTTCGCACGGCGCAGGCAAAGCTAGGCGGGGCGCTAAAAGACCTCACGAACCAGAAGCTCGGCGAGGTCGTGCTTCGGGGGCTTTTAGAGCGTACGGGATTATCGCCCGAAGCGGTGGATGAAGTTATTTTTGGCTGCGTGGGCCAGCAATCCGACGCGCATAATGTCGCTCGCGTCATCGCCCTGATGGCGGGTATCCCTCCGCATGTCCCGGCCTTTACAGTCGACCGAAACTGCGCTTCCGGAAGTCAGGCGATCGTGAGCGCGGCTCAAATGATCGAAACAGGGGCGGCCGATCTCGTGATCGCCGGCGGCGTGGAGGTGATGTCCTCAGCCCCTTTTGTGAATCGCGATCTCCGGTTCGGCAAAAGACTCCGTGATTCCCATATGATCGATGCGCTCTGGGAAGGCCTGCGCGACCCCGTGTCGGGAATGATGATGGGGGAAACGGCGGAGGTATTGGCGCAGGAATTCAAGGTCGGACGCGCGGAGCAGGATGAATTTGCGCTAAGTTCGCACCAAAAAGCCGTCCAGGCCGGGAAGTCCGGGAAATTCAAAGATGAGATCATTCCGGTAACGCTTCCTCCAAGATCAAAACGGGATAAAATGCCGCCCCCTTTTATCGAGGATGAAGGTCCAAACCCTTCTTTAACTCTGAAAGAACTTCAGGGATATCCCCCCGCTTTTAAGGAGCAAGGAACCGTGACGGCCGGCAATGCCTGCTCGATCTCGGACGGAGCGGCCGCGCTCATTGTGACGCATCGCGAGAAAGCGAAGGATCTTGGCCTGCCGGTCCTTGCGATAGTTCGAAGCTGGGCTTTTTCGGGGGTCGAACCTCGCCGAATGGGGATCGGGCCGGTCCCTGCGACTGAAAAAGCGCTTCAAAAAGCGAAACTCAACTTGAAAGACATCAAGCTAGCCGAGATCAATGAAGCCTTTGCCGCTCAGTATTTAGCGGTCGAGAGATCGCTTGCGATCGACCGGGGGATCGTTAACGTGAACGGCGGCGCGATCGCCCTCGGACATCCCGTAGGAGCGACAGGAGCAAGGATCGCTGTGACGCTGTTACACGAAATGAAACGCCGCGGTTCCTCGCTCGGCCTTGCGGCTTTATGCGTGGGCGGCGGGCAGGGAAGCGCCCTTATTTTTGAACGAAGGTGATATAAGCGGAATTCTCAAGAAAAAACAGATTTTTTCGATAATAAATTAAGCTATAATGAACCCTCAAAATTCGAATACGGCCCACTGAAAGAAGAAAGGGTATCATGCGTAAATTGAGCATTGGGGTCCTTGTGCTGTGCATGCTTCATTTGGGAGTTTCCAGTCCGCAGGAACCCGGCGCCGCTAAGGAATCTTCTCCGGCTTCAAAGGGATCCAAAACCCAAAGCGCACTTGCCGCCGTGGCTACCCCGCAAGCCGTGGGCGATCAGATCGTGAAATTCTTCGGCCGCAAGACCGGCAAGGAATTGATGGCCGAAAGGGTTAAAAGCGTCGCGACTGCGGGCGCCGGCGCAACCCAAATGTTCGCCGCAAAGCCCGAAGGGAAATCCTCCAAAGTTTCTACTGTAAAACCGGGTTATGTACCGCCTCCGCCCAAACCCCGCACCTCGGTACCGCAGATCCGTCAGGAGATCCAGAAGATCCTGGAGTTGAACAAAAAAATCCAGAGCGTGCAAAGCGGGCGGTCCTCCCAGCTTCAGCGCGTTCAGGAGCAGGCGCGCATTCATCAGAAGATCTTAAATGAGCTTGAGACGTCCCAGAAGCAGGTCTCCAGCCAGAAAGCCCCGACCAAGAGCGCTCTTCTGGCGCAGGAAAAATTGAGGATCATCCACGAAGAGACCCAGCGGAACGCCCAGATGATCAGTGAACTTGAAGGAATGCCCGCCAAAACAGAAAATTCCGCCGAAAAAGCGAAAACTTCCGCTTCCTGAGAAACGGCCTATGGCCACCAAGCGTTCCGAATTTCCTCCCGATTGTGTTGAAGAAAATGGTAATTTGATCCAGGTTTTTCAGGATCGCGCCCGTTTTTTCGGCTCCAAGAAAGCCCTTTTCTATAAGGTTGAAGGCGGGTATGCCGGCTCCTATAACTGGCAGGAATGGATGGTAATCGCGAAGGAAGTAGCCCTCGCGCTCCATGCTCTCGGGATCCGCAAAGGGGATCATGTCGGTATTCTTTCGGAGAACAGGCCCGAATGGACATTTGCGGACCTGGGGATCTTAAGCTTGGGCGCCGTGACCGTTCCGATCTACCCGACCGCCTCCCTTGAAGACACCCGCCATATCATCGAACATTCGGACTTGAAGGCCCTATTCGTCTCTTCCCAAGAACAGTATCGCAAGATCGAGGGTTTTCGCTCCCGGTTCCTTCCGGCCGGGATCATCATGTTCGATCGCGGTGGTTTTGCCAATGTTCCGGGTCTGGAAAAATTCCGCGACGGGGGACGGTCTTACGAGTCAAGTCACCCTGGTCTTTATGAGCAATGCGTTAAGAACGTCAGCCCCGATGATCTTGCGACTATTATTTATACCTCAGGGACCACCGGGGCGCCGAAGGGGGTCATGCTGACGCACCGCAATTTCATCGCGAATTATCAGGGCTCCTTTCAGCGCATCCAGATCGACGACCGGGATTCCGTGCTGTCATTTCTTCCCTTAAGCCATGTTTTTGAGCGATTAGCGGGGTATTATTACCAGGCTGCCTACGGAGTTTCGATCGCCTACGCCGAAAGTCTGATGTCGGTCGGGGAGGATATCCGGAAAGTCCGTCCGACCATTGTGGTCGCGGTCCCCCGGTTCTATGAGAAGACTTACAGCCGCATTTTTGAAGAAGTCGCCAAGGCGCCGGCTTGGAAGCAAAAACTTTTTCACTGGGGAGTCCGGGTTGGGATGAGGACGGCGCAAATGAAGATCCGGAAACAAAAAATCCCCCTTTGGCTCGCTTTTTATAACAGCATCGCCAAGGCGATCGTTTTTAAAAAGATCAAGCGGGCGATGGGCGGAAGGATCCGCTTCTTTATCTCCGGCGGGGCGCCGCTTTCCAAAGACCTGGCCCGCTTTTTTTACGCCGCCGACATCATGATCCTTGAAGGTTACGGTCTGACGGAGACATCGCCTGTGATCGCGGTGAACGCGCTGGATGATTTCAAATTCGGAACGGTAGGAAAGCCCATCGCCGGAATCCGCGTGAAGATCGCCGAAGACGGCGAGATCCTGACATCCGGTCCCTGCGTGATGAAGGGGTATTACAGGAATCCGCAGGCGACCTCGGAATGCATCAAAGACGGCTGGTTCCACACGGGCGATATCGGCCGCTTCGACGATGAGGGGTTTTTGCATATCACGGACAGAAAAAAAGATATGATCGTGACGGCGGGCGGCAAGAACGTCTCGCCGCAAAATATCGAAAGCCGCATCTTGCAGGACAATCTTTTTGTTCAGGCCATCGTTCTCGGTGATAAGCGGCCGTATCTCTGCGCTTTGCTTGTGCCCCAGCAGCAGGAAGTGCTTCGCTATGCTCAAGAACATCAACTTGGGGACATGACGTACGAAAAGATGCTGGGATGTCCCGAGATCCGGGCATGGATCTCGGAGCGGCTTAGTCAAAAAATGGAGGGTTTGGCCAGCTATGAAACGGTCAAGGCGTTCATGTTGCTTCCCAAAGAATTCACGCTCGCGGCCGGAGAGATGACGCCGACCTTGAAGATCAAGCGCCGCATCGTGATGAAAGAATATCAGAAAGAGATCGACGAACTTTACCGGCAGACCGATCAAGCGTGGGAAGTCCGCCAAAAGTCCGGCACCTCTCGTTAATTACCTGGATTTTTAAAAACATGCCATTTCAGAGCTCAAAAGACAATCAGGGGTCCGGACAGATCTTTTCCGGGAAAGCCGGGACACGTTCGTTCTATCCCGCCGTCAAAGGTTGGACGCAGGACTATTTTAAAAGCTGGGACGGGACCAGGATTTTTTACCGGTTCTTCGCTGCTCCCGGCGCCAAGCATACGATGATCCTGTTGCACGGTTATGGCGAGCATTCCGAGCGGTACCAAAAATTCTCGGAACGTTTAAAAGGCCTTCCGGCGCAAATGGCGATCATGGATTTTCGCGGCATGGGGCGTTCCGAGGGCGCCCGCGGGGATATCCATCATTTTGAGGACTATTTCCGCGACATTTCGGCTTTTGTCGAGCATCTTCGCGTCAAGCACGGCATTCCCAAGCAATTCATTCTTTTTGGTCACAGCATGGGGGGTCTCGTGGCGGTCCATTGGGCTCTCAAGAATCCGGAACCGGTCCGCATGCTGGTCCTTTCGGCGCCGTTTTTTAATTTCCGGACGGAGTGGCTCGCTAGGATCCTGAACTGGTTTTTCGCTGTGTTCATTCCGCGATTTATTTTCTGGAATCCTGTCCGCGTCAAAACGTTAACCCATCAACCCGATGAGATCGCGACCCACACTCAAGATCCGTTGATCCTTCGCTTTATCTCCGCCCGCCTTGCGGGCGAGATCATGCGTTCGATCGAGGATCTGCGCAAACGGCCGATCCTTTCGGTGCCTTTTCCGGTCGCGATGCTTTCGGCGGGGGATGAGCGGGTGGTGGACCCCGTGGCATCGCGCAAGTTCTTCGATCGGTTAGTGGCGCCGCGCAAGGAGCGGTTTGTTTTCGAAGGTTTTTATCACGAGATCTTCAATGAAATCGACCAGCAAAAAGTGTTCAATGTTTTGAAGACAATCATCGAAGATTGTGTATAATACGCGTCCTGCTTTCTAATTTTTTGCTCAAAATCGGGGGCCTGTAGCTCAGCTGGTAGAGCGCTGCATTCGCATTGCAGAGGCCAGGAGTTCGACTCTCCTCAGGTCCACCAATTTTGAGCGCCTCATCCGCTTCTGCGACTCTGCATCCGTTAATTCCTAGGTCCTTAAGAGCCAATCCTTCTTTGTGACGGCCATTCAAAAGGCTTCGGGCTCGAGCCCTCGTCAACACTTCGGGAATCCCCGGCGTGGATTCCCTCGTTCGGTCTCACTCCTCGCTCCCTGCTAAAGCAGGACCCTGCCCGCTCGTCGTTCGAACGCGCCTTGGGCTCAACCCTCCGCCTTTTGTTCAGGAGAGCGAAGACGGAAAGTGTGTTTAAGCGACGTAAGGAAGCCCGAGTGCCACGGTTTCCTCTTTAGCGAGGGCCGACGCTCGAGTGCCGCCATGCCTCGGTGGGGCATGGCAAGCGTTCGCGAAACACGGTTTTCGTTGAAGCAAGGGGCGGGTTAGAAACTACTGCTCAAAATGGGGTGCGCCTGTCCTCGAAAAATACTGGCGGAAATTTTCAAAAATCGCTTGGAAATTCCAGTCATGTTTTTTCCTGCAACAAAGAGGGAATTGCTAGTCAATTTTTTTCTCCAGACCCACGACTTTGTTTTCTCAAAGTGTTGATTTCAAAAGACTTTTTATTAAATAGATAAAATTGTTTACTGATTTGGCCTTTTTTGTATTTAAAAATACGACTTTTAATACGCTATATATTGCTATAAGGAATATAAAATAAGTCAAACTAATCTAAAATTTTTTTTAATATTATCATAACCATATCTTAAATAATGGGTTACAGCATTAAAATTTTTTTAGGTTTCCTTGACTTCGTGAGGGTCACTGTGTATATTTCTATTGAGGTTTATAAGCATTTAAAATAAGTTTTACATTATGAACCTTTTTCCTTACAGCATTCAAAGTATTAATCAGCTTTAAGAGAGGACGGCAATCCGATGATCAGCTGGCAAACACATAGCTTTAAGCCGTGGCTACGGACCGTAGCTTTTATTACGGTTTTTGTGTTTACCTTCACTTCGGTTGTCTGGGATGGCGGCGCCAATGCTTACGCCGCGGCCGCAAAACCCGGGAATCTCGCCTCCGTTCAATCCTCACAAATTAATACCATCGCGTCGTTAGTCGAACGCCCGGATCTTCCGGAAAGCTACGGGACGGTCAAAGCGAGTTTCCAAGGAAACCGGGACCATGTCGTTCTTCATGTTCAGGACGCGCACATCAACGAAGAAGCCCAGCGCAATATCGCCAATATCCTCCGCTACTTTTCCGAAAAATATCAGCTCGGACTTGTCAATCTTGAGGGCGCTTCCGGCGAACTTTACACGGAACTTTTTTCTTTCTTCCCGAACAAAGAAGCGCGGCGCAATGTCGCGGATTATTTCCTGAAAGAAGGGCGCCTCACTGGGCCCGAATATCTGGCCATCGTCGAAAAGCCCGTCATGACGCTTTATGGCGTCGAAGATAAGGAGCTTTACGAGGAGAACCGTCAGGCCTATGTCGACGCGCTTCAGTTCAAAGACCGGGACGAGAAAGTCCTGGCCGGCTTGAACAAGGCTCTCGAGGGAGTAACCCGCTTTGTTTTTTCCGATGAAATGCGCGAGCTGATCCGCCGCCGCAGCGCGTTCCAGGAAGGCGGACCGGAGTTGGTCGCTTACGTCCGCTATCTCGTCGAGCTTGGCCGCAGCCACAATATCGCGCTCGATGAATATCCCGGCATGCATTCGCTTCTTCAGCTGGTCGATCTTGAAAAGCAGGTCGATTTTGAGAAGGCCGAAAAAGAGACCGATGAGCTGATCAACGACCTGAAGCGCATGCTCTCCCGCGAAAAACTGTCCCGTTTCCTTACCAACACCGTCCACTTCCGCATGAAGAAAATGAAACGCGCCGCTTATTACGGTTATCTGGAAGATGAGATCAAGGGATTAAGCGTGACGCAGACCGGCGGGGAAGACCTGAACGCCAAATACGCGAATGTGATCGCCTATATCCGGTACATGAAACTTTATGACGCGATCGATGTCTCGATCTTTGATGAGATCGAATTCCTCGAAAAGACCGTCAAAAGCAAACTCTTGACCACCCCCGAACAAGTCCAGCTCGACCACATCCTCCGCATTTATGATATCTACAGCAAAATGTTCGATTTCACGCTTACCAAGCAGGATGCTGAATTCTTCTACACCTATCAGGATGAATTCAAGTCCGCAACATTCGTCAGTTTTCTCAAACCGCTCATGCAGAAGTACCACTTCACCTACGGATTGCCGTCCCAAGTGGAGTACCTCGATCAGGATCTGCCGCGTGTGGAGCGCTTCTATAAAGCCGCTCTCGAGCGCGACCAGGTACTGATCGAGCGAGCGGTTGAGAAAACCCTTTCAAGCGGGCAGAAGATATCCGCTATCGTGACCGGCGGTTTCCATACGCCCGGTATCGAGAAATACCTTCGCGAGAAGGACATCTCTTATATAGTAGTCGCTCCGCGCATCACCAAGACCATCGATAAGAAGAAAGAAAGCGCGCTTTATGACGCCGCTTTGCGCGAAACCCCGCTCCCGATCGAGCAGGTCCTTTCGGAGGCCTTCCTCCAGCCTAAGTCGCCGGTCCTGAATGACCCGCGGTTTCAATTGGCTGCATGGCGCATGATCCTTTCTGAAGGACAGACGCTGGATTTTTCGCAGCTTCGGATGGAGGTCTTTTATTTCCCTCTTGTGATTGCGGAAACTCTTTTACTTGCGCAAGGACCGGACCGGATTCGCGTTTTTAACGATATGGAAGACAGACTTTCGCAGCTTGATGGAAGCGCTACCGTCGAAGAGAAAAAAGCGCTAGGCGAACTAAAAAAGTTTTTAGCCAAGTTTGATCCTAAATCTGATACGACGATTAACGGAAATCCGTCGCTGCGGATTTTTGCGGGGAATAGGCATGACATCGTGTTTGTCCTGCATGAGCCCAACAAAAAACCGGAGGTGACCGGAGTTGTCCCCGGCAGGCGCGGATCAATTCCCGCCCAGGACGGACGTGTCGTGTCGTTTTATCTCGTCAAGGGAAGTCTTGAAGGCGCTTCGATTCGCACCCGTTCCGAGGCCCGAGCGGTGGAAGAAGCTCAGCCGCCGATGATCCAGCCGGTTTCTGATCTCGTAACAAAAAATCATAAGCTTATGGAGGATGCCTTTGGCGAAGGAACATTCGAGAACCTTAGGGATGCAAAATTCAAGGCGATGCTTCTCAAGAGCACAGATATCAAAGAGAAGATTGATGCGCTGAGATCCATATTGCTCGATCCTGAAAAACCAGATTTTGAACCCAAAGACATTCTCTTTTTGCGTTTTGCATACAGAAAAGACGGGAATGCCATAGAGTTTCCAACCCTTCGAGACAAGCTGGTTGCGCTTGCGAATGTGGGAGGAAGAATTCGCGGTGATACGACATATTCACAAGAACAAAAAGATCGCGTTTTGACCATTCTTTCCCAGCGTTCTTTTGAGCCGTTCATTAAACACTTACTCCTGAATCACAGCGCTGAACATATTGAGAAGCAGATTTGGCTTCTTTATGAGAATGATGTGTCGCTTAACACCTATACCATGCGTCTTAGTCCTTATGCCGTCGCACACTACGCTAAGCCCATTAAAGGAGCAAAACAAGCTGTTGCCGAGCCAGTTGAAGAAGCAAAACCAGCAACCGAAGCTGTTAAAGTCGAGGAAGCCCCTAAAGTTGAAGCTCAGCCCACCGCAGAAGTCGCAAAACCTGAAGAGGTTAAGCCCGTCGAGGTAATTGATGTAAAAGATCACGATCAGGAAGTTCAGGATAACGATGCTCTGCTAACAGAGAATCTCGTACTTCAGAAGATTTTTAATGCTGTTGCAGCCGTTGCTTTTCGTATTGTGCGAGGTCAATTAAAAGCCGCCCTCAAAAATCTCGAAGCGCTCAATAAAAATCAAAATATCTTAGATTTGGCCGTAACCGGCGCGGGAAAAACCATTATCGGAATTCTGACAACTTATCTTTGGCTTAAAGCTCAAGCGGGCCGCAAGGTGTTCATAGCAACCAATAGCGACAAAAATGCCGAGGATGGCGCGCGCGAAAGCCAGAAATATTTCACGCAAGCCGACCCTGACGAACCATTCCATGTGGGGTATATCGTAAGCGATGTTAAAGGCAAACATGCCATGATTTGGAATCGCGCTAAAGGCGCCATGGTCGAAATTACCGCTGAAGACATCACGCGAGAAGCAGCGGAAGGAAGGTATTATCAGGATCCGATCGACTACATCATGCGTAAAGCCGATGCGGTTTATGCCCGGTATGAGGAATTTCAGTTCTATGCACAGAGTGATGGCGGCCGTCATTTTGTAAATTACGAGGGCAACAGGGGAAAGATCGCACTTATTAAAGATGAAGCAGACCAAGCCGAAGTTACCGACCCCAGCCAAGCCATTATTTCAGGCGGAGAAGCGGATAACGCGAAATTGCTCCTTGAAGCCGAAGGAGTCGCGGCGGCATTTGCGAGAACCTTGAGAAAGAATTCGGACGCTCCGTCTACGGAACGAAAAACCAATCGCTACACCATTGATGACCAAAATGCCAAAGTCACTTTGACTTGGTCCGCAGCGCTGGCAGCCGGTCGTGAATATAAGAAGAGCAAAATCCAGGAAAAAGGCATTACTTTCGACCACTGGAAAGCCATGGTTGAGTCTGAGCTGACAGCGCATGAATGCTTTATTCAAAAAGGTCAGGTGATGGGTTCCGAGTATCAAGGAAAGAGAGTTTTCCGAGAATTCATAGTGGTGAACGGGGAGGTCGTTCCATTTTCAAGCGACGAACGGGCGATGTATGGAATGCATTTGCAGGAGCTTCAAAACCCACTGCGTGAAAAAGCGGGCCTTGAGCGTCAGGCTAAAACAAAGACGGTAAGCCGGATGAGTTTGGCGCAAATGAGCAAATTGCCCGCTATAGCAGGAAGTGTTTTGATGACAGCCACGGGAGATCGAGCTTTAGCTATCAAATACGCTGCAACAGGGCAAGGGCTTGAAGTCGAACATGTTGACGGGCTTTTTAAATACACGAAAGAAATTTATAAGCCCAATCTTTTTGTTGGCAATATCAAAAAGATGAATGAGGTGGTTGCTGATGTTGTGGAAAATCCCGACCGTCCCCATCTTATTGATATCGATTCTCAAGATGCAGCGTCTTTAAAAGCCGAGATCGAAGCAGTTGTTAAAGCTCGAGGCATGGAAGGAAAAATAACAGTTGAGATTTATAGCGATACGCTTTCGGCAGATGAGCGGAGCGCAGTCCTTGCCAGGGCCGGAAAACCTGGGCACGTGCTTCTGATCGACGCGACGCTAACGCGCGGTATTAACGTAAGAATTCTGGAGCAAATCGTTAGCCCCGAAACAGGGCTCGTGACCGGCTTAACATTGTATCTCACCCGTATTCATACCCTGAAAATTATTATGGATCAATTAATCGGTCGCGTTGGCCGTGAAGGGACCTATGGTCACGTAAAGCAGTATTATTCCATCGCCGACCTTGAAAAATTATCGCAGGTCGTCAGCGATTCGAACCGCAAGCCCCTTCTTGCCTTGATCGCGAAATTAAGGAAGAACGCTCAAAAGGACGGCACGGTTCAAGATTGGATGCCCAGCAAAAGTTATCAAGCCGAAGAGGCCGGACGCATTGCTGCCATGAAAGGAGAAGGTTGGCGGGAAAAATGGTGGGAGGCCGGTTCCGAACAGCATCCGCGCAATTTCGAGCGCGGGATTGGTTTAAGCGGATTTGAATCTGAAATCGTAGCCATTTTGGATACGATCCTTGCCGAGAAAATGCAAGCCGATGCCCAAAGAGAAGAAATGGATGATGCCGCCTATGCAGATATCAATCGGTTTGATGAATTTGTTTGGGATAATGCGAAACGAAACGAGCTGATTGAAGCCGCAATTTCTGAGGCGAATGCCGCACTGAGTTCGCCTGAATTTCAGCGTGTGATTTATGGCGCACGGACTGAAATAATCTCCGGGCTAAAAGGGAAAACCCCTCAAGAAGCCCTCGAGTTTTTAAAAAGTAGAGGCATAAAAATCTCACCCGAAAAAGAAACCGCACTGCTTGCCAGTCTCAAGGCCGCAAAAGATGACACTGCCCGTGCGCGCATTGTTGTGGAGCTTGTGTTTGCAGATGCTTTTATTCAAGGGATGAATCCTGAAATGCTGAATCGTCTCATTGCGCTTTTTGCAAATACCCCCGCAGATCTTTCCGTCGATGCCGCAATTCAGGCTTTGATTTTAGAACGGGTTCGTGAAGTGGCAGCAATGTCGATTCAAGATACAGTAAATGTGTTACGGTCTTCTTATATTACGCGTGCGGAAGATATTAAAGCCGAAATGTTCCGCGGGTCCGGAATAGAAATGGCGGTCGATCAGGTTCGTGTCGGGGATTACAAAGGGAAGATGCGTACAGAACTCGATCTCCATTTGGGAATGGTCGAGGCTTCTATTAGAAGCATCGCGAGGAAAAACATCATCCGTCTTGAGATGCCGAAATTGGAAATGCCAAAACCTGCGGCTCCCATTGGGAAAGCAAAAGCCGCACGTATTTTAGTTATGGCAGGGGTCAATGTTGCCATTTGGAGTGGAGTGATTTTTGGCATTGTTATGAAGTGGGTTTCCGTGGGCAGCCTTAGCGCCGGCATTCTTAAATTTGTCCCAGCCTTTTTAGCTAACTCCTCTTTGGTGGCAGGCGCTACAACGCTTTCATTGCTGACTATTTCGGGGATACTTGTGGGTGCAGTTGCTATTTTCCTGGGAATCCTTCTTTTTAAGAATCTTATCATGAAGAAAATTTCTGCCGAAAATATCGCCCAGACAAAATTAAAAGAAAGCATCGAGGGTCTTTGGGCTCCCTCCGGCGAAAAACCGTTTGTCCAAATGACAGTCGACCTCGGGGCTTACATTATTTATTCTACATTAAACCTGCTTTTTAATGTAACCACAGTGGCGTTAGGTATTGCCCTGTTTGCAATTGCGATCCCGGGCGCGCTCGGCATTCTCGGTGTAAGTCTTGGTTTGACCGCTTCTTTCGCGCTTATTATGGGTGGAATTGCCGTTATTCTTGCAGCGGCTATTTTGGGTTTCAATAAAGCTCTCAAATCGCATTATGCGGTGATGGGTCGTCCCGTCAAGGAAAAGCCCATTTTAATCCAACCGGATTATTTTTCCTTCCCCGTCTTTACTAAGTATATCAATATCGATAAGGCAGCGATCATCAAAACCTTAATCACAGCCGGGACTGTCTATGCTGTTTTTTCAATTTTTACAGCTTCGGGAGCTCTTCTCGCGCTTTTGCCGGTTGCGCTTATTCTCGTGGTTTGGTACGGAAGTAATGTCATTCAGCAGCGTTTTTTTAAAGCACAGGAAGGAAGCTTTCAAGCCGCAAAAGATATTTATGGAGATGCTCCGGTTCGCGCAGGTTCCTATGTCGGCATTGGGGTCGGCGTTGCCGCATGGCTAGCCATTGCGTTAGGCGCGTCTGCTTCGATGGTGCTCGGGACGCTTGCAGCTGTATTTGGCATATTTTATTTTGGTTCTACTTTACTGCAACTTTTCGCCCAATCTAAAGGAGCAACTTCGTTAGCCAAAAAAGAGCAAACTTTTTATCGCGATACTAACAAATGGCGATTGTTGGCGCGGATTTTAGTTAAAGGCGTCGAACGGATTGGTATTTATAATGCCGCCGCGATTGCTATTTTTGTCGCTCCTGTGGTTGGCTTAGTTTTTAAGGTAGGAATTTCCGGGGCATGGGTTACGACTTCTCTTCAAGTCATGATGACCCTCGCACCCGCCTTGCCGATTTTAGGAATGGCAGGGGGAGTTCTTATTGCTTTTCTAGCTGTAAATGCTTTTTATGCTGCCCGCAAAAACAAAGCGGCTGCAATCCATACCTTTGGCGGAAAAGATTTACTGAAATGGGTTGGAGCCCTGGGTGGGGTTAGTATGTTCATGTCGCTTGGCGCCCAAAGCGCTCAAGCCGCACCTGAAGTTATGCGCTCTGTTGATGCGGAGACTTTGGTGAGGCAGCGCGAGTTGGGTGAAGATTTGGCCGCGCTCCTCGGCACGACAACGCCTGAACAAATCGAACAAATGGATGAGGCTGAAAGGGAAGCTTTCATCGCTGCCCTAACCGCCAAGGCCGGTGCTTTTTATCAGGCGACTGGAGCTACGCCGTCTATTTCCAAAGAAGTAGAAGCAAAACGTATCGAACTATTAGAAGAAATACAAGGGAATTTGCCGCAAGTATCTACGAATCGGATCGAACTTGAGAGCGCGGTCCGTCAGGCGACAACGCTCCCTATGTTGCAAATTCTTGCGCAAAGAGTCGCATCTGCCGTAGCAGCTCTCCCCATAGCGACGACAACAGTCACGCCGGCAGCTGTAAACGCGTCGTCTCAAGCAAGTCAAGCAGTTACTCAAGCTCAAGTCGCCGAAGCAACGCCGACCCAAATTCCTGAGAAAACACCGATAAAGCCCGAAATTCCTGGTGAGCCTACATTGCCACCGACGGGTCCGGGTGGAGGCGGAGGTGGTCCCGGCCCTACTGGTCCTGGTGGCGGTCCTGGAGGTTCAGATATATTGCCGCCTACGGTTCCTCCTCCAAGTGGGACTCCGGGCATTTTCCTTGAGAAGAGAAAAGAAGAAACTACCGCTAAGAAAGAAGTAGCCGGAGCAACGGCGACGTCAGGTTTGATGGGTGGTGCCGCGGAAATGACAAGTAAAAGTCCTTTTGCGGTTGAGTTTTTGCCGGTTCCGGAAGATATCGGCGATGCTTTAGAAGAAGCAAAAAATCAGAATCTGGATGTTCTGATCGCTTTAAAAACTTACGAAATGGCGATGGCGCATATGCGGGCTTTTCAGCTCTATCGCCGATGGTTCCAGGCGGATCTTAAGGGTTCCTGGAGCATTTTCACACGCGAGAAAATCATTACGCAGGATAAAACCACGACGACAACATCACAATCGATCAATTTTCCGTATGCATGGTATGCAGGACCAGATGGCAGTATTCAGCTGGGCTCTCCTACTTACGCTCAAGCCGGAGCTCCTTCTACAGCTGCGCTCGAGGGAACGGACACCACGGGCGAACCGGTTCCCGGGGATGCTGAAGCGATCAGTCTTGTTAATACAGAGACAGGCCAGGATGAGGGAGTTGATCTTGTGGCCACAACTACTCACCCTGAAGAGGGGACCCCCGCCTATGAAGAGCACGGCCCAGACATTGTGCCCACCGGCGCGAAAGATCCCTCCTCTACAGGGAGATGGATCCTGAGCGGTGTGAATTCTATCAGTGATGATACCGTGATTAATTTACCGGACACTCCTCCAATAACGGCCGGGGTTTTAGAACAACGCTTGCAGGAAATTCTCACTAGTCCTGGTTTTTGGAAGGCAGTTGAGATGTCTCCTGTTAGTCCCGCTGAGGTTGCAACCAATCCAGCGTATCAACAGGCTTTTTATTGGGCGTCTTATTACGCGGCGCAATACGACAAAATCAAAAATGATTTTAGCGGCGCTTCACTTTCAGAGATTATGGAAGCTCTGGGGAAACACCGTGAACTGATCGATAAAAAACTGCAACGAGACCATCCTCTCGATCCCGTCAATAATCCCAGCGATAACTGGCTTGTGGAATATTACGCCAAGGTGGATTTGGATCCGGATTTGAATGTGGAAGAGCTTTATGAAGAGCGCGATAAGAGCCTCGAGCTTTCTTTGCGGTTTGAAGTTTACAATTCAATCCGCTCGTGGCTTGAAGGTCAGTTCGGCGCTGAGGAAAAGTTAGCCAAATTAGCTTTTAAGGCGTTTCAAAATTCCGCTATGGGCGAAGTTCTCGGTTATTACGGGCAATTAGGGCGTCTCAATGCCGAAATAAAGATTATAAACGCTCGGATTGCGGATCTTCAAAACGCCGTCAAGTTTTGGACGAACCTCGAAGGCGTTGAAGATGACCTTGGAATCATTCGGATTTTTGAAGCTAAAATCGCTTCCGCGGTAGCGGATCGCGGCAATTTGGAGAAAGAACAACGGGATTATATTAGAAGGATTAAAGAAAGCTTGGGCCGGTCTCAAATCGCTGCTTTTACGACGCCGCTTGAAGTCATTACGCTGGATTCACTTCGTGGTCATGCGGAAAGATTGGGCATTAATGACGAATTTATTGACATCGCCTTAAGCGAAATTTTAACCCAGTTGGAAAAAGGAGCCGCGCAGAAGCGACCCGCAGCCGACGTAAGTGTGGCCACCCCCGCCATGAGCGCCGACGTTTTGATGATCGCTGAATACTATACCATCGGGTCTCCTTTTACCGTCCATGTCCTTCAGGCGGATGCCGGTTGGAAATCAACCAACCTCTTTGACGCACAGGTCGATGACGCAAAATTCGAGTTTTTAGCTCAACAGGTTGCGCAGCGGATCCGTGAATTTTGGGACTTGCAACAACTCATGACTCTAGACTATGCAAATAAGAAAGAAAGCTTGACAGATTTTCGCGATCAGCTGGCGCTAGTCAATAGCACGATTACAAAACTTGAAAAAAATCCCGAGGTTGTGGCCCTGCTTCGCTATCGTAAGACTCCGGACGAAAAAGGCATCATGCCAAAAGAAGCCATGGAATATCTTGCGGCCCTTGAAAAAAGAGGGCGCCTGGAGCAAAACATCGAAAGAACGGAGCTCGCTATTTTACGCATGGAACTTCAGTTAAAGACGCTCGATGAAGTGAAATCCAAAATTCTTAAGGAGCTTGAAGACCGGAAAGATAAAAATAAGGAGCGCTTTGAAATTTTTAAACAAGCTCTGGAAAAAGCTTACGTTTCTGAAGACGCTTTTCTTAAAACTGACGTTTTGGCTCAAGTTGAAGAAGCAAAAGCGATCGCTCCGATTCTCGCGGAACGTAAGACCTTTGAAAATTTAGCCTCAATTGTAGCGGAAGGTAGCACCTCACAACTTACTTTGGGCCAGCAAGAGGCTGGCGTTACAGATGTGCGTTATCACGTTCCCGAAGTATTGCGCGTTGGCTTGCGCGCGGGTTACGGTATCAGCTACGGCAATGTCTCATCCGATAACTTGAATTCAATTTTTGAAGACTACGATTGGCAGGATTGGGAATGGAATCTGTCAATCTATCTGCGCGCAACGCTTTTTAATCCCGCCTATTTTTCGGGAGCTTATGGTGCTGAACAAGCCTTCAGCCGCGAAGAAGCGGAACGCCAGTACGAATACAGAAAACTCGCTCTCATTCATAACATCGAAACCTATCAAAATGTTATTCAGATGTTGGTGGGACAACTGAAAAACGCTCAGGACAATCGGGATACCAAAAAAGTAATACGAGAGGGAATTCTTGCCAAACTCGAGGAAGAGAAAGCAGACACTAAAGGAAATGCTCCTTACTACCATTACGAAATCGAACTTGCTTCAGCGGATGAATCGATTAAGGAAATGGATATTAAAATTAAGGGACTCGAGTATTTAATTGCCAAAACAATGCTGGAGTGGAAGTCTCTCACGCTCGGGACTCACCGGTCGATTAAAGAAGCTTATGATGACGCTAAAGGCATGCCCCTGCCCCCGAAAAAAGTGCTCACGCCTGAAGAAGAAGCGCAGCAGCCGGTTCCGCTTTACCGTGTGCCTCTGTGGGAATCCGACGAAGCGCTCAGAGCGGCGCCCCTGGACCCTTTTGCGCGCTTGCTGGATGCAGAAGGGAATATCGATCTTCAAAAGCTCCAAGCATTTCAAAGATCCCTCGATAATCTTATCGATAAATTTGATAAAGCCGAAAAGGGTCTTGATAGTTGGTGGAGCCGGCATTTTGTAAGCCGAGATATTCGTGAGCTCGAGAAAAAGGAACTTAAAAGTGTAAAAGCGCAACTTGTCGAGGCCCGCGACTGGTTAAAACAGGCTCAAAATGAGAACCTTTCAAAAGGTGCCCGCCTTACTCGTTTGGGTCAGTCGTTCTTTACGGCGCTTCGTGCGCAAAATGATTACTTGAGAAGCAAATTTCTTGAATATCATGGAGAGCTATTTCTGCACGAAGAATTTGAAAATTCTCGAAATGCTATTGCGGCCGCGTCAGATGCGCCCGAATTGAAGGCGATATTAAGCCGGTTTGCCGCTCAGTGGAGGCAGCAATCTTATATTAAAATTTTAAAATTGTGGAAATGGGAAGGCGGTCTTCAAGTCGGCTATGGCCTTAAGAATAAATTGTCCCCGGTAATCCCTTTCTTTAATGGTATTGCCTACGGCGCCAATCGATTCCTGAATTGGTCAAAAATCGGGAAACCCGCAGCGCAGGTTTTGACAAGACGCGTCTATAATATTTTAGATGAAATTGAACGACTCTCGACGGATTCTCAAAATCTTGCCATATGGCAGGACTCGGATTTGAATCGTTTGGAGCGTGAAGCGTCCCCGTTGGTCGATCATTTCTCTTTCTTGGTAGAAGAGGAAAAGCACATCAGAAATCTTTGCGATGCCGTTGAGCAATGGGGTGTCAATATTGAAGGACGCATTCAAGTTGGAGAATTGGAGCAGGATGCCAACCGGATTTTTGATCGGGATGAAACCACGATCGATCGCTACAAAGTGATTCGATTTGAATTAAACGAAAAATTGAAAAAATTAGAGACCGATCGCACGATGACCGAAGCTCAGCTGCGCGCCCATATGGTTTTTGATTATGAATTAATTCGTCAGGAGGCCGCTAAGAAGGTAGATGACAGAAAAACGCTCGATCAAATGGCTCGTGAACATCCGGCCGTGCAAGTTGCCTTTTTGGAAAAAGAATTAAAAGCGTTCGAAGCCCGAGAAAAAACTCATCGGTGGTCCGGCATTGAAATACGGGGTTTTTTAGACAACCCCGTCAACCCCCTTTCTTCCTTAGAGGCTTTTGAAGAAGAACGCGCCCCCTATGACAACGCTATTGTTGCAGATGTTAATCCCGTAGAAACTCTCCTAAACTTGCAAGGAAGAAAATACCGTATCGTTCTCAAAAATGCCGGTGAAAAGGCTCAAATTGCTTTAGAGAGTCAACTCGGAAATTTGAATCAGGCTCTTTTTGATTATGAAACTGAAAGAATCGTGACGGAAGCTCTGACGCCGATGGAGCAAGCGCAAGTGGCAAATCTCAAACAATTGATGAAAAGCGCCCAGAGGTTAAATACTCTTACGAATCTGGAAGATTTTGAAGTCAGTCAAATTGTTCGTAACCGCGCCCTTGCCGAACTCGAAGCCGAAGAAGCTCTTAATCGCGCCAAAATGCAGCTCCTTACTGTTATGGGGATTCGTGACGCTTCGGTCTACATTTTTGAACTTTCAAAAGGCGTAGAAAGCGACACCCTTTCTAAGGAGACTCTGTCCTTTACGGACGAACTCTTGCCGGGGATGGATTGGGAAGAGTTTTTCAAGAATAGTCCCGTCATGAAACAATATCAATCCGCCCTGGAGATAGCGGGCGTTGAGCGTTTAGAAATATTATCGCAGCTTTCAACTTTCTGGGTTCGCGCAGGTGTTATCGATGATCAGGATGACTTGACAATCGGGAAAGACTTACGGGTTTGGGGCGGCAATTTTCGCGAAGACTGGGAAACTAAAAAACTCGAACAAGCAAGAATTCAATTCCAAGGACTCAAACAAAGGCATTCGCTCGAGCGGCAATATTTGGAGCTTTTGGATAGTTTTGGGACTACGGCCCAAGAAGCTCTTAACCGACAGGAATCGGTTACAATGCTTACTCAGGCATGGCAAAAAGCCGTCAAAGAAAATCAAGCCACAGATAACGAAGGTCTTGATTCCATTGCGTCATTGACCTATCAAGTGCAGAGCGCGAATTTGGCGTTTCACTTTGCCTACCGAACGCATCTTTCGGTCGTAATGCAGTTAGCGCGGTTTGAACAGCAACACAAACTCAGCAGAGAAGCTGTGTCGGCCACTCAAAAAGCGGTAACTCCACTGGAAGAAGAATTTGCAGGTTCTTTGCCGGCAGAACCCGCTAAGCCGGCTGTCAGTGCCCCCGAACAAGTCTCGCTTTCGGAATTTAGTCGTATGAAGTTTACCCATACGGTGGAACAAATTGACGGAAGCCGCTTGCTTTATCCAGATTTGGCGGATGATGCGGTGCTTTTAATGAACGCTTTGAATATGCCATCGGATCCTTATCTGCAAAACGTGGTAGGCAATGTGATAGGTCGCGTGGGGGATCGTTTTAAGCGCTTTACAACCGCAAACGGACAATTTTCAGAAACGAATACCCAGCCCTTAGTTGCGGGTTTGAAGTTTGATGATGAAAAAAATATTACCGCTGGATTGCTGAATCCAGGCGAAACGCTCGACCGCTCTTGGGGAATACCGTGGAGGACTTCGTATGCGGCTCCGGCTGACGTTCAGGATGCTTTGGTATCGGGAGATCCGGCAAAAGGGAAAAAGGGATTTGATTTTGAAAGGGTAGGTTTTTGGGATTATCAAACGCAATTTGCAAATCGTATTTATAACCAAACAAGCATGAGAACAACTTTAAATCTTTTGACCCGCGAAGATGCCCAGCAATGGGTCAGGGAACTCGCGGCGTCCTTAAAAGATGCGAAAGAAAGTTTAGATCAATTTTATCGGAAAGATTTCCTGCCGTATAGCATCAACAGCCCCAATGAATTTGGAACTATTTTTGCTTGGGCTTTTTATGCGAAGCGGTATGGGAAAACGGTAGAAGAAGCCCTCAAAGATGACTCTTTCCGTGGAAAAGTGGAGCTTATGCTTCCTACGTTTAATTTAAATAAAACATGGGGCTCGATTTTTGATGCCAATATCAGCAAGGGCGATCGCGACCCTGATTATTTTATGGGCCAACTCGCTTACTCCTATTTTCGCGGGACGGTTGATAAGAATGGAACTCTTACTCCTTATCAATCCAATGCCACTCAGCGCAAAGAAGAAGCTAATATTCAGGCGACCATCGCCGCCTTGCGCGGCGTCGGAGCCCCGGCCGAACAGTGGCCTTTGATCGGTTACATCATCGCTCGTCTTCGGAATGCCATGAAGGACTACACGCCTTTAACAGACGACGAAATTCTTAAATATCCCGGCGCTTACATTGCGCGTCAAGCAAAACTCCTCCTGAAGCGTTTTGATAGCGGCGAACTGAACGGTTCCTTTGATACGATGTCTGCGGAAGACCTTCTCAAACACTATCCGCTATTCTTTCAATCCGGCGAGGGAAAAAGTCTTCGCGAGAATTATCAAAAAGCCTCGCCGGAGGAACGCCTTGCTCTAGACAAAACGGTACACGATTACTTTAAGAAAAGTTATCGAGCGGAGCTCGAAACCCGTTACGCGGAAAATATCGAAGAAGTCCGCATCGGTGTCGAAATCGGCCGCGCCATGGGTATTTTGCCGACCATTCTTTATGGTTCCGGGTATGCTTCCTATGAAGTAGAGGAACGTGAAGAATGGATGAGAGTTGATGTTTTAGAACGACTGGTAAAAACCGAGCAGCTTCTAAAAATAGCTTTTAAAATTAATGAATCTATTAAGTGGAATTTAAATGAAGACCCCGAAAATAGAATTGGGAGGTTAATTGCCATTGCCCGTGAAGTGGGTTTAGAGGACAACACATGGGCTGAATTTTTTGATAAAGAAGGAAATGCTGTTGATTTACCTCTCATCCACATGCTCTTTCACAATATTCTTTCTAATGAAGGTGTAAAGCGGATTAATGAATATTTAATTAACACTGACCGAAGCCGTCTTTATACCTCAAAAGATTTGCGAACACGGCAAGGCGATGTTATTGCATTAGCTCGTGAATTGGCGTTGAGTATGAAAAAAGGAGAGCTTGGGAAAGAGGTGCCTAAGACCGAAGCTAAGGCTCAGCAACAAGTTCTTGATGAAATAAAACAAATTTTGACACGACGGGAAACAATCTATCAAGCAGCTAAAAACAATAACATTTTGGTTAAGCGCGAAGACCTTAAATATGAAGATGAGGTTTTACAAGAACTTAAAACAAAGTTACCTGGGCTTACCGCAGAACAATATTATCGTTGGGTTCGTTTTGTTTTAGATTCCCGCAACACGGCAGGAGAGAACCTTATCAGAGAATTGGACGGCTATCTTTCTAATCCCAGCGAAAAACCATTTTGGATGAGTCTTGGTGAGGCGAAACGAATTCGCAATTTTATAGAAGGAACCGATGGAATACCGGGCCTAAAAGCCGACATGTACAGTGAGGATCAGGCCAAAGCATGGCTTGCCGAGCTTATTCGTAATCGTGAGATTTCTGCAACGAATGCCGAAGTAACCCTTAACGATATTTTGCAGCGTACACAAATCGAAATGTATTTACAAGCGGCACATATGTTGTACCACGTTGGTGATGATGGGATGCCTAAACGCTTACAAACAGGTGATTTGGCAGCTTATTCAAGAATCGTTATGATCCGTGAGGGTTTTTCAAAAGAACAAAAAGACGGAAAAACTGCCCGCGAATTTTACGCACAACTTCTAAAACTCGATGGATTATTTTCCGCTGCTCTCGAAGGAAAAAAGCTCAAAAATAATCCCTATCAGGAAATTGCCGTGGATTATCCTCAGCTGTTGTCGAATGAATTGACTCGACTCGGAATTCCTCGGGATAAAGATTGGGCAACACAAAATAGCTTTCAGATGCCTCGCGACAAAATTATTGGCATGTTATCTCGTTTACTCGAAATGCAACAGTGGGATTACCAATATGCGCCGAAGACTCCAGAAGGCGTTCTTCAGATGGTTTATTATTGGGTTCAAGACGCCGCGTTAATTGAAGCATTGATTTATAAAAATCACGACTATTTTGTTCCTTACGAAACGCTCGATGGTTTTATAAAATATGCACGGAAGGGTGAACCCGTCATTCATCCTACCCTTGGCAAAATTCTAGAGCGGGAATTTAGAACAAGTCTTTTCTTTGATGCGGATCTCCGCGGTCTCGGCGAAGGTGTTTTTCCTAAAAGTGGCGAAACCGTCAATCTCGATGATTTGCGAGCTATTCGTAAAATGTATAAACTAATCTTTCAACAAGACCTTCCCGTTGACGAACTGCCTGCGAGTGATCACCGCAAACCTTTACAGTCACTTTGGTGGGCAGAAAAATTTAGTCAAATCGATGTCATGATGAAAGGAGCCGGGCTCAGCTTTGCTGAGACTTCAGCGGCGCGTTATGAATTCATGATCGAAATGCGACGAGCCTATGAGATTTTTCTGCAAACGACTTTTTATAATATCAGCACCCCCGAAAAGCTAAGTGCCCGGCATAAAGATGTCGATGCTGACATGTCTCATTTCATTGAGCAATGGGCCAATAACTATATAAAAACATATTTAGCAGAAAAAGCACGCAAAGAAAAGTTTGAATCTGGGCAATTGGCAGCTCGTGATGTTGAAATTGCAAAAAACCGAAAAGCTCTTCGCGGCGCAAGAGAACAGCGCTTAGACGAGATTAGTAAACGTCTTACTCAAGGCGAAGTTGACTATGCCGCGATTCACAAGGAGAAAATTGCTGAAATTAAAGCTGCCATCGAAGCATTAAATCAGATGACATTGTTTAAAGGGAATCCGATTAAACTAGATTTGCGTCAAATCAAGATGTTTGCCGATCAAATGCTAAGCCAGGGTTATTCTGCTGGCGAAGTTGTTTTGTTGCGAGGTTATATTCGTCCCCATATTGTGGCGGCTATAGAAAAGATCCAAAACGTTAAATTAGATTTAAGCGACGTTAGCACAATCGCTAAGGTTGATAATTGGGCGCTTCAGGTTCTTGATAGAGCGGGGGGCGCTGACAAGCTCGATGCTATTTACCGTGAAATAGAAGCTTTTGAAAAACTTCAAGTTTTGGAAAAAAGCGTTTCCGATCATTTCAATAATATTGAAAAACAGATTCGCGAACAAGCCGGTGAGAGTTTTACGCTTTTTGATACCGCGAAGACTCGGGAAAGTGAAATTACCAGGATTTCAAGCGATGCCTTTAATAAAGACATTGATCAGGCAAAAGTCGATAGTTGGTTTGATTTAGCTTGGGAGCTTTATCAGGCTCACCACAAAGTAAATTCGGGCAGTCGACCTGATTTCTTTAGGATGTTGTATACCGCAGATGGTCTTCTGGATTTAGGTATTGCGGCCAGTGTGCCGGCATCCGAATGGCAAAATCCCGAAATTCAAACCGTTATGCAGAATACGCTGGGATGGATTTTTGGTGAAAAATCCACCGTTAACCCTTATAGCTTCTTGCCCGAAGGCGTTACTCCACAAAGTAAAGATGCGCGTCAATATGCTCGCAATGCTTTCGAAGGTAAAGACACGCTAGAAGGCATTTTATATAAAAAATGGAAAGCCGATCCGACCTTAAAAGAAAAGATGCTTCGAGAACTGTTAGAACGTATTCAATTTCTTATGAAGCGTAAGGGCGGCCTGGAACCCGTGGATCTTTACGAGTTTAATGACCGATTGATGCAAAACTATCAACGACTCATTAACCACTATTATCAAGGACAGCATGAAGGTTTTCAGCAGCAGGATCTTCCCAAGCCGTCTCTCATTTCTCCTTTAACACTTCTTGTTTTGGCAGATTTACAGAATCCAGATCCTGCAAAACGTATCGGAGTTCTTGATATTTTGTTCCCCAACTATGACGAGCAGGGTATTTTACTGCTCGATGATTATGGCAATTCGAGTTTAGCCGCTGCTTCTCGCCGACTTGACACTCAGTTTGCCGATCATTATTCTCCTGTCAGCGAAAGTGAAAAGACGTGGCTTTCCAAAATACTCCGGTTTGACAATAAAACGCGTCCATTTCAGCGCGTCTTTCTTCTTGGAATTATACTGGCGGCCATTGCCTTTTTAATTCGGGCTATCCGCTACTTGTTTATTGATCCCTATCCGCTGTTCAATAAAAGAGATGCTGCAGAAAGGCAATCGGCCTACGCACGACGCTTGGGTGATTTTCGTATTGCTTTGGCAAAATTTGTAATGAGTAGCTTGTCATGGACCAACGTACTTTTATTTTTGGCAACCATTCAACCCTATAGTGTTGCTTTTAACCCTTTGGTGGTTTTTAGCGTGGCTCTTCTTTATAAAATTTTGTATGACAATTTGAGTTATTTGCCTACGTTTATCGCACCAGCGCGTTGGAAAGGCGTAGTCCAGGCATTTGCAATGGGCGCGCTTACCATCGTTGGATTTAAATTATTTGCGCATGTAAGTCTTAGCGCTGGTTTTGGAACGTTTTTCTTGGCATATCCCATCGCATTGGTTCCTATTGCAGCAATGGTTCTCCTAGTTATTCTTACCTTGCCCTCCGTCGATAGACAGGGCGGTCTTGTGGAGGTAAGTCAGGTGCAAGGCGGCCATCCTGAACTTGAGGAAAGTGAGCTCGACAAAATTGATAACGAAATACATCGCATCTACGAAAGAGAACAAGGTGGAGTGGATGTTACCGAAGAAAAGGCGAGCTTGCGGCGTCAATTGAATATTTTTGATATCAATGACCATGTTTATCAAACAGGGCTGAACGGCGAAAGGGTGCCATTTGCCGAAGAAGGCCAATTGGTAGCCGATGTGTGTCCGGTTAAAATAAGCAGCGTAGAAGATGATATGATTGATGCGGTGAAAGCAGCCGCGCGCAACGTTCTTGGCAATCTTTTGAAGCAAAAACGGAGCGTTCTTTTAGTGAACGGTCCTGAAATTACCAAATATCAGAAAGCGAGGACGCAACAAGAGCGTCGCGAAATGTCAATGGACGATAATAGCAACGTTTTGTTAGAGAGTGTTTTTGCCGAATTACAAAGAGCCATGAAGCCATATTGGAGTGTTTTATCCTATACCGATGAAAAAGGAGTTTATCATCCAGGCAGCGAAATTGTTGTCCTGGCTTATCTGCCGGGTGGTCGAAAACCGGAACATAACGTAATCAAATGGGGGGCGTTCACTGGTTATGGCGAAGATGGTACTCCTGGCAAACGCGTAGGAGAGCTTTCCAATCCTGACGAAGGCATTGTCTACCCTGTGGAGCTTGGCGGGAAAATTTTCTTAGTTGGGCCTAAATATGCCACTGAAAAGGCAAAAGCTGAAATGATAGCGTCCGGAGAAACGAAAGATATTCTTGAGCTTTACCTGCCGTTTTCAAGCGAACCTTTCTTTGCCGGCATTGCCACAGAAGATGAACCTTTTGTTTCGTATGGGGAAGCCGTGAGACGAAATCTGCCACAATTAGGTCAATTTTTACCGACAAGAAGCGAAACACGATCGGCCGAAGAAAGGAAATTTAAAGCAAAAGTCATTATTTCAACAACCGCCGATGGCGGCAATTACGTTACTTCAGGAACAACCCGATATCAGGCGAAAGCCTTTATGTTGCGTCCAGACATCGGCTTAGCACAAGGCGTACAAGACTATCGTGAATCAAAAACGACGGTTCACTATGAGTCCGGAGTTTTTGCTCATCGATCCTATGCTTCGCTTCAGGAAGCAAATGCGCTAGTTGCCGGCGTCGATCGCGCCGGTGGGAAATATACTGCGAGAACCGAATCGTCAGCCGAAATGTCCAAGCCGCAAAAAGGATTACCTTACGGAGCTTACTATACCCGAACCATTCTTCTTTCGGGGATTCTTTTCAGGATTTTGGGGCAAGAGCTAAAAGAGCGTGGGGGTAACTTGACGCAACAGCAGCTTGATCAGTTGATGAATTCCGGAAACGGTATTCCAACAAAAGTTAACGGTGAAGATGAAATTGTTAGCGCTACGTGGGATGATGTTAAAAAATTAAAACAGTATATGCCGACGCTTCTCACACGAATTGAGAGTTATAAAGGCATTCAAGAGAGAGCGACGACAAGTACTGGTCTCAAAAAAATTCTGCTTCAATTGCAACTTGGTATTTATTTCTATTTTGTTCTCGATCTAACGTTTCTCGGACGCCCGTTCCCAGCTAGTCGTAAGGCCTTGGATGTTATGCCGGTTCAATATTGGCAAGATCTTGCCAATATTCAGATTTCAAATTATGCGGGCAAGACGGTACGGATGAAGCGAGCCGATGAAAAAGCGATGGGAATCGATGATAGAACAAAGAATTTAGTCAAGCAAGATGAGCAAGAGAGTAAGTGGAAATTTATTAACGATATCATCGCGTTATATGAGAGATTTATCGGCAAATCTTTTCCTCTGACGCATGGCGGAAGATTCCTGAATGATTTTGAAATCCATGGTCTTTTCAATAAAGATTTTTGGGCTGTTACGCTTATTATCGCATTAGCTCAAGCCACTATCGCTGGTTTATTTGCGCTTGGGGGTGTTCATGCTGCTATGTTCCAAACTGCGATTACGCTTTTTGTTGTTTGCGGTATGACTTTTGTCGGAGCACTTTTAAATCGTTTGAATAGGCCAGTACAACCGGTCTTGTCAAGCTCTGTTGAACGAAAGTTGCCAAAGTTTATTCTGAAAATTGGAGACTGGTTTATCACGCGAGGCTTAGACACGGTCAAGTGGGTTGTTAAAGATGTTCCCATTGGCATCGCTGAAAAAGTATATACGGGTTTTAGTTTGGTCTCACGTGTTACGGGAATCTATGAGGTTGTTCAATATCTTATCGTACTAAGACGTTTTCATAAATATGGTACTGTTGCTACTGCGAATCCGGCACTTTCACAAGATGAAATACAAGCTGCCCGTCAGTATGTAAAACTTGAAGATGTGCGTAGAGGTCTTACGGTTTCTTTGGCTTTCCTGCTTATTTTAGGTGCTAAAATCTGTTTTTCGTTTGTTTCTGTACCTGTTATTGCTATGGCGGGTGGCACGATCGGTTTATTGCTAGGCATAGTTATCAGCTCCCTAGGTTTATACTCAGGAATCATAGTGCAAAACATTGGCAAAGCGGCAGAGAAGAATCAATGGATTCAAAAAGATATCTTAGGAGAACAATTTGATGGAACTATAACCTACAAATCTTCGCAGCTAAGCACTGCCTATGATCGCTTAGGCTATGGTAAGCGTTCTTGGGTTGCCATAAAACTTTACATCGCAGCTTTTTTCATGAGTTTTATATATCAACCGATAGCAAATCTTGTTGATTTTGTGAATCGCCTGTTTGGAATTAATAAACATTTAAGTGCTGAGCATGATAAGGCCGAAAAGGGACGTTTTTCTTTATTTGATTACCGTTTGCATGGCAGTCAGTTGGTTTTTTCCCTATTAACGTTAACCGTAATAGGTTTTGCCGCTCCATTTTTAGCATTGTATATTCCAACCGCTTGGTATCTTTTGGCAAGTACTTTGATTCTCGGTTTTGCCTTGGCGCCATTAGGAAATTTCTTAGGCGGCTATCTTTTGCCTCAAAGAGCGGCTCAATGGCTAACTTGGGGTCTTGGCGTAGCAATTATGGGGGCCACAGGGCTTGTTTTTTATCATTGGACCACCCAGCATATCCTTGCCATCATAATGGCCAAAATCATTAAGGGTTCGTTGTTCATTGCAGGTTCTTCACAAATGCTTTCTGATGGTGCTCCGCCGCTATTTTCAGCTGTTTTACAGGGAAATACACCTGCTTTTATGTTACCGCAGACGGTTTTGGTTGTAGGCATGCTCGTTTTCAGTCTTGTGGGATTTGGATTTTGGCTTTTTCATAAACTGTGGGGAGAGCCCATTGCTCTAAAGCGAGATACCGATGAAAATCCTCGAGAAATTGAGCGAGGCCCAGAGCCGCCGCTAGCGCCTGTGGTCGAAACTGTTGTTCAAGAACAGCTAGTTCAAATACCAGAAGTTGAAAAAGAGGCTCAAGCCAAACTTATGCAAGCGGTCGAGCAAGTTGGGAAGAAACTCGACGCTTTAGCCGAGCGCCAAAAGTTGTTAGCTGAAGAAATCGCTAAGAGGATCCGGGAAGGCAGGTCGGAAGTGCGAGGTGCGAAAGATATGGCCGGGATGTCATTGGAAGCCCTGCAGTCTGAATTGGCGAAGGTGAATGCGGAGATGAGTTCGGTTATCCGAAAGCTTAATGAAACTCTCGGGAATATCCCGAAGAATGAACAACTTGACGCCAAAATCGCCGCTTTAAACGAACAAAACAAAACATCTCAAAAAGCTGCTGAGGACATAATCGCGGAAGCTAGAATTGCCGCTGAAAAAGAAAAAATCCGCAAAGCCGCTGAAGCTACGCAAAAGGCGAGAGAAGAGGCTACAAGACCGGCGCCTCTACCAGTCGAAAAAGTCGCCCCTCCCGTCCAGCCGGTCAAGACGCTTGGGGATTGGTTGAATCGGAGTGTCGGCATTTCTAGTTATGCCGTCCTGAGCGCGGAGATCGCGAAGGTGAAACAGGAGCATCCGGAATTGGCTGCACAACTTGAAGAATATCAGGCCATCGAAGCCGCGCTTATGAGTCCAAATCCGCGCGCGTTCTCTTCGGCCTTCGCTGTTTTTATTAGTAATGCATCGACGGATGATGCCCGGTTGCAGTATCTCATGGCGCTTATGACGCATTTCCGTGCGGTTGTGAATCCTGAAAATATTCCGGCTCCTGTTCAAGCACTTGATAAAAAGGGTCATTATGTTTTTCAACCCTCATCGCGTATTAAGAAAAAGATACAGCCAATAGTGTTTTGGCAGAATATCGATGCCGCTGAAGTTATGATCCGCGAAGCCATGAAAAACGCCAAAGTTTCAGAGCCAAAAACCTTGGCGGAAATCAGGAAACAATTTACGGATAAACTCCAGGAATTGGTCGATATGCTTTCGCAAGGCGATGTTTTTGATCAATGGCCGGCCGATGTCTTTGTTTTGCTCGGTGCGCCGGATGTCAGGGCCTACGCGCTTTTTGCTGATTATTGGCTGAAATCTGAGAAGAAGGCCCCGATCATTTTGACGGGTGGCCGCGAAGGGAGAGGGTATCAGCCTCTTAAGGAAGCCGCGTTCGTTTACTACCGGACTAAGGACGCCAAGATTGAGGAAGCGGTCAAATCTTGGAATACCGAGGTGGATATTATGGCTTATATTTTGCAACAAGAAGGCGTTCCGTTATCCGCCATGAGCCGGGAAGCGGTTCCTTCAAAAACCACGCTCGAAAATATGGAGAATACCGAGAAGCTTGTGGTGGATAAAACCAATTTTGCCAAGCCTCCCACGGTCGTTGCGCTTGTAACCGCTCCGTATCTGCTTCTTCGCGCCAAAGCCAACGCTCAGGCGATCTGGAATCAAAAAGGGCGTTTAGGCGTGATGTTGGATGTCACGGCTTTCAAAACTTACGATCTGAAGGTGAGCGATCTTAGCGATCGGGAACTAATCAGCTTAGGAGTTTATATCGCGGGCCTTCCGGAAGAGTTTTCCGGGCAGTTCAAATTGAACGGCGGTAACGAGATCCAGGGGCTAAAGGATGTGATCGCAAAAGGCCAGGGGAGTGTCAAGGTGACCGTGCCGGAAAATGGCGAAGAGATCGTCAACGAAGCGAAAGCCGAATTTGCCAATTATTTGAAAGCGCTTCCTCGAGCCGAAGCGATCTTGAAGAGCATTGCGCGTTCAGAATCGAGGACGGGGGTCGAGCCGGTCACTTCGCTTGAGACGCTTACCTTTGAGGTCAAAGAGTACAAAAATCTTATCGAGGAACTAAGTTCCTTGATCGCAGATATGACGAGTGCCAGAAGCAGGATCTCAAGCCAGACCGCTGAATCCATCCGCTTAAGCAAGGAGATCGCGAAACGCCAGCAGGAATTAGCTCAAGCCCAACGCGATCTGGCGCGGGTGCAATCCGAACTGAACATTACGAAACTCGAGACAGAGATCCAGCGGCTGAATATTGATATGGATAATGCCATGGTTCAAGGTGATGAGGACAAAATCGCTCAACTTGCACCGAACATTGCCCGGTTAAACCAAGAACTTGATGCTATTCGTCTTGCTGCTGAAATTCAACGGTTTGAATCCGTACAGTTTGAATCCGTATCGAGAGCTGAGCTTCGCGAGGTGGAAGAGGTTCCTGAGATCCAGAAAAAAGAAATTCCGGACATGGTAACCGAAGCCTCGAAGGTGCCGGCAGTTGCGGGTGCTCAGCGGGCAGCTATGGAAGCCGCGTTACGGGCAGTCGCTTCGACTCAAGCGATCAGGTTCCAATACGAGACATTGCCCGATCTTCTTGCCAGCGTTAAAGCCGAAGGATTGGAAGCGAAATTTACCATGAGTGTTGTGGATGCTTTGCGCAGTCAAGGTATTATTGTGACGCCGGTCGCCGATATTAGGGATCGCGGCGAGTATTTATTGCGGCAGGAAAAATATGATTCGAGCGAGATTCAAAAGATCTTAGACAAGAAAGCCACAGGCGTTACGGTTGCCGTTGTCGTAGCATCAGAAGCCGATGCCGATCTGGCGAAGCAAGATTTTGGCGCAGCTATTGAAGTGATCGTTGCGTCCGATGATGCCCTTGACGCGGTTGTCGAATCCAAGATGGCCAAAATGGGTATTCGTCGGGATGAAAATGCCAAACTCAGTGTTATCCAGCTGGATGCTGACGCTTCCTCCATGGAGAACGAAGCCGCGGCATTACTGGAAGGATTTGTAGTGATCGCTAAAGTTCGGCGCGCACTTAAGTGGTCAACTCGAGTGAGCATTGACAGCATCCTCAAAGCCTCCTTTGAGGCCGCCCAGGCCTTCGCAGTGTCGGCGTAATTCATCGACAGCTATCAGATATCAGCTCACAGCCTCGGTCTTCAGCAAAATCTTTTTGGCTGGTGACTGACGACTGATAACTGAAAGCTGATCGCTGAAGTCTGTAGTCTCCAGTCTGCGTGTGATATAATCCTCGCCTATGAAAACCCCTATAAAATTCGCCATTGCGCAGATGGATCCGACGGTGGGGGACTACGAGTCCAATACGGCAAGGATCCTGCGCTGGATCGATCTGGCGGAACGCCAGGGCGCGGATCTTGTCGTTTTCCCCGAATGCGCTCTTTGCGGCTATCCGGTCTGGGACCTTGCCAATAAAAAGCAATTCCTAAATGAAGGCCTAAAGCGTCTCAAGCGTATTGCTGTTGCTACCAGGGGCAAACGCATCGCCGTGGTCCTTGGTTTTATTGAGCGGATTTCGAGTCCCAAGTCCCAAGTCCCGGGCAATTCATACAACGCCCTTGCCTGGATCGAGAAGGGAAAGATCCGCGAGATCTATCACAAACAGCTTCTTCCGACCTATGACGTTTTCCTTGAGGAGATCTTCTTTCGTCCCGGCTTCGAAACGAAAGTCATTCCGTGGAAAGGCCGCAAGATCGGCCTGACCATTTGCGAGGATATCTGGGACGAGCGTTACAAGGTGAAGCCGCTCGCCGCGCTCGCGCGCAAAAAAGCCGACCTGGTCATCAATATTTCCGCCTCGCCCTATTACCGGGATGTCGCCGCGGCTCGTGAGAAGCTCGTCAAAGGCCACGCCGCGCGCTACGGTTTCCCGGTCCTTTATGTGAATCAGGTCGGAGGCCAGGACGACCTGATCTTTGACGGCCGAAGTTTCTTTGTCGACGGAAAAGGACGGGTTCAGTTCTGCGCGCCTGCCTTTAAGGAGGATCTTTTCTTTTTCGATGCTCCACCCTGTACACACCGGGTGTGTACCGAGGTGCCACACCCGGTGTGTACAGGGTTCGAAGAGGCGAAAGAAATTTATGACGCGCTGGTTCTTGGCGTTCGCGACTACTTCAGGAAGAACGGATTTAAAAAAGCCGTGATCGGCTTAAGCGGCGGGATCGATTCCGCGCTTGTCGCGGCGATCGCGGCGGACGCTTTGGGTAAAGACGCGGTCAAAGGCGTCACGATGCCCGGCCCTTTTTCTTCGGAAGGGAGCTGGAAGGATTCACAGGAATTAGCGCGGCGTCTCGGTATTCAGTTTGAAACCCGTCCGATTAAAAAAATGTATGAAACATTTCTCCAAAACCAAGCCGGGACTCGGGGCTCGGGACTAGGGACTCGCAAAAACGAGGAACCCAATCGAGGAACAAGTCCCGAGGAACAAGTCCCGAGTTTAGCGATGGAAAATCTTCAGGCGCGCCTCCGCGGCATGGAGCTTATGTTCCTTTCCAACCACGAAGGCCGGCTGGTCCTGACGACCGGCAATAAATCGGAGCTGGCAATGGGTTATTGCACGCTTTACGGGGACATGGCGGGGGGTCTTGCGGTGATCGGCGATCTTTATAAGACAGATGTTTACCGCTTAGCTCGCTATCGCAACACCATAAAAAAAGTGATCCCGGAACCTATTTTGACCAAAGCCCCCTCGGCCGAGCTTCGGCCCAATCAGAAAGACCAGGATTCGCTCCCGCCTTACGAGATCCTGGATGAAGTGCTCTCGCTTTATATCGAGAAAAATATGAGCTGTGATGAGATCATTCGCAAGCTTAGGAAAAAAGTTTCTTCCGGGATCGTGGCCGACACCATCCGTAAGGTCGACCATAACGAGTATAAACGCCGCCAGACGCCGCCCATTCTGCGCGTGACCCCGAAGGCGTGGTTTGGCCGCCGCATGCCGATCACGAACCGATTTGCCGGGTAGGCAAATCGGAGACCGCAGACCATAGACCACAGACTATAGCCAGAAACCAATGCAGAGCCTTTACCCAATACCTGTAAAAACAAAGTGGGGGACGTTTAAGCTTGAAATAAGTCCCAAAGGGCTTTATGCCGTAAAGTTCCCAGGATCATTCTTACCCCGCAGAGACCCGGTCTCTACAAAAAGAGACCGGTTCTCTATAAAGGCAACCCAAGCCGTGAATCAATATTTCAATGATCCGGCTAGAAAAATAAATTTTAAATTAGATCTTTCGGGCCGCACAATTTTTGAGAAAAAGATCTATCGCGCACTTCAAAAAGTGCCGGCCGGACAAGTAATCAGCTACGGCGAGCTTGCCAGGCGGACGGGATATCCCGGCGCCGCGCGCGCGGTGGGGAGCGCCATGCGGAAAAACCGGTTACCGATCGTGATCCCGTGTCACCGCGTCATTCCCGCAACCGGCGGGATCGGTAAGTATTCGGCGGGGAAGCAGTGGAAGCGCCGGTTGTTGGAATACGAAAAAAAGGGACTCGTTCTCCGGGACTAGGGACTCGAAAAAACGAGGAACTAAAACGAGTTCGGAGGCGATAGTCTTTGGTCTTCAGTCTTCGGTCTGAGTTGTGTTATAATTCGCAAAATTTCAAAAAGAGGAGTTTGCTTGCAGCCCAAAAAGATCGCTGAATTATTGCGAACGCTTGCGGAAGATAAAAAGGCGGAAGATCCCGTCCTTCTGGACATTTCCAAGATATCAAGCTTAGCCCATTATTTCCTGATCGCCCACGGGAATAGCGACCGCCACGTCAAATCCATCGCGGCGCATCTTGTAGATGAGATGAAAAAGCGCAAGATGCCGGCCTGGCATGTGGAAGGCCTGACCGAAGGCAAGTGGGTGCTTCTTGATTTCGGGCCCGTCATCGTTCATGTCTTTTACCACGAAACCCGAGAATTTTACGGTCTTGAGCGTCTCTGGGGAGAAGCGAAAAAGATCTAAAAAAAGGGGCTTGTCGCTCGGGACTAGGGACTCGTAAAATAAAAGAACGAGTCCCGAGGTGCGAGTCCCGAGTCCCTCGTAAAAATATGAAATCTAAACTCGAAAATCTCATCAATTCCGTTGTCGAAGAATATTGCGGGCAGAAAAAGGCCGTAAGACCCGACAATTTCGCCTACGATCTTCATCCTCCGAAGGATACCCAGCACGGGGATCTGGCGTGCAATGTCGCTTTCAAGCTCGCCAAGGTGACATGCGAGAAACCCGCCGAGATCGCGGCGAAACTGGCCGCTCTTTTCGAAAAAAAATCAGCCAAAGATTCACCGGTCGAGAAGATCGAAATTGCCGGAGGCGGTTTCATCAATCTTTATCTCCGGAAAGAAGACCTGGGTTCCATCCTTATCCAGATCCATGAGCAGGGCGCGCGCTACGGCGCTTCTGATTTCGGGCGCGGCAAAAAAGTCATTCTGGAATTCGTCAGCGCGAACCCCACAGGGCCTCTTACGATCGCGCACGGCCGTCAAGCCGCCGTCGGAGACTGCCTTGCCCGCATCCTCAAGTTCACGGGCCACGGCGTGCATTCGGAATATTATCTGAACGACGCCGGCCGGCAGATGACAATGCTAAGCCGGAGCGTCTGGGTGCGCTACAACGAACTTCTTGGAATGGAGATGTCTTTTCCGGAAGACGGTTATCAAGGGGAATATATCCGCGACATCGCCCGGGACATCATCGAAAAAGAGAAGAAAGATTCGCTTCTCAAAGAACCGGAAGAAAAGGCCGTCGAATATTGCGGCCTCTATGCCGTGAAATACCTCATGCATTCCATCGAAGCCGACCTTGCCAAGATGCAGGTTCATTTTGATCACTATTTCAGCGAAAAAACGCTTTACGCCAAAAAATCCGTCGAGCACGCGCTCGAGGTCCTTAAGAAAAAAGGATATCTTTTCGAGAGCGAAGGCGCGCTTTGGTTCCGTTCGACCGATTTCGGGGACGACAAGGACCGCGTGGTCAAAAAATCGACCGGCGAATACACCTACCTTGCGCCGGACATCGCTTATCATCTTTCCAAATATGAGCGCGGCTACAATGTTCTTGTGAATTTCTGGGGTCCCGATCATCACGGCTACATCCCGCGCTTGAAGGCGGCGTGTCAGGCGCTCGGTTATCCGCCGGAGGCCATCCATATCGGGATCGTGCAGCTGACGACGCTTTTCAGGAAAGGCCAGCCGGTCCGCATGTCGACCCGCGCCGGGGAATTCGTGTCGCTCCGGGAGCTTTACGAGGAAGTCGGCGTGGACGCGACGCGGTTTTTCTTTGTGATGCGCCGGCAGGAAAGCCATCTGGATTTTGATCTCGATCTCGCAAAGGAACAGTCGCAGGAAAATCCCGTTTTTTATCTTCAATACGCGCACGCCCGGATCGCGAGCCTCTTGGAATTCGCGGAAAAGGGCGTTACCACGCCACCGCCTGTGGCGGGGTCCCGTCCGAAGGCGGGAAAAGTTGATTTCAAACTGCTGAACACGCCCGAAGAAGCGGAATTGATCGGCTGTCTTTCCCAATTCGGGGATTTTCTTATCCAGGCCAGCCGGTCGATGGAGCCTTACCGTTTGGCGGATTATCTGCGCCAGGTCGCCGCGTCATTCCATAAATTCTACAGCCATCACCGTATCGTGACGGAAGATCAGGAGCTTACGAAGGCTCGGCTTCTTCTTTCCGATGCCACCCGCATCGTGCTCCGGAACGGCCTCGAACTCCTCGGGATCTCGCAGCCGGAGAGCATGTGACGGTAAAACGCACCCCTCTCCCTTCAGGGAGAGGGAAGGGTGAGGGTTTGTTAGCCCGCAAGTTGCGGCGTAACCAAACTGATACGGAAAAGAAACTTTGGCTACATCTTCGAAACAGACAACTTTCCGGTTTTAAATTTCGCAGACAGCACCCCATAGGAAAATATATTGCCGATTTTTGTTGCTTTGAACGAAGATTGATCATCGAAGTGGATGGCGGACAGCATTCGGGAGATTCTGTAAATGATTTCCTGCGTGCGGATTACCTCACCAAGAAAGGTTATCAAATCGTTCGGTTTTGGAATCATGAGATTCTTCAGAATATGGAAAGTGTGCTTGCGTTAATCGTCCGGGCGCTAAAATCCCCCTCACCTCAGTCCTCTCCCTCAAGGGAGAGGAGGTAGATTTTGACACACAGACACTTTGATACTTTGACACCGTCTTTGGTTCTTTTCATCGTTGGCCCCACGGCATCCGGAAAATCAGCGCTGGCCGTCGCGCTCGCAAAAAAACTCAACGGTGAAGTTATTTCCGCGGATTCCATGCTGGTCTATAAAGACATGGATGTCGGGACCGCGAAACCCACAAAAAAAGAACGCGGCGGTATCCCGCATCACGGGATCGACCTTATCCCGCCGACAAAGCATTTCTCTGTTTTTGCTTACCGCCAATTTGCCCTCAAGGCTATCAAGGACATCGTGAAGCGGGGGAAAACCCCTATTGTGGCGGGAGGAACGGGTTTTTACATTAGGGGGCTTTTAGAGGGGATTTCGCCTCAGCCGGGGGGCAATCTTCCAATACGCCGGAAACTTGAGCGGGAAGCCCTAAAAAAGGGCTTACCGGCCCTCTACAAGCAGCTTCTCAAGCTGGACCCTAAGCGGGCCAGGGCCATCGGCCCCCATAACCAGAGGCGGATCCTCCGCGCTTTGGAGATCTACGAGGTTTCGGGGAAGAAGCCTTCCAAAACAATCCTTAAAAAACCCGGACTTAAAGAACTTGGCTACCAGCCGGTCGTGATCGGCCTCCACCGGGACAGGGCCGCGCTTTACCGGAAGATCAACGACCGCGTGGACCGGATGTTCCGTCAAGGCCTTGCGCGCGAAGTAAAGCGCCTGGCGAAAAAGAAACTTTCCCAAACCGCGTTACAAGGGGTTGGCTATAAAGAAGTCCTGGACTGGCTTACGCCTGGCACCCTGTACACACCCGGTGTGGCACCCTGTACACACCCGGTGTGTACAGGGTTGAAGAAGACGCCGCTGGGGACAGTGAAAGACCGCATCAAACAGGCGACGCGCCATTTCGCCAAAAGGCAATGGACGTGGTTTAAACGCGAACGCGGTATCCGCTGGATCTGGTGGCCCGAAGCCGTTTCGATCAAACTGGTGCGAGATTTTGCGCTGAGAATGATAAAAAATGGACTCTGAGAGTTATTTAAGACCGGATCATGTAATGTTTGATCGAGACGGCGGGACTCGTCCCTCGGGACTTGTTGCGCGTCAAATCCAAGGCGAGTCCCGAGTCCCTAGTCCCGACTTTCCGCGTCGTCCGGAGGGTGACGGTTATGCGCGATAAAGTTTGCCTGGTCCTCATCAAAACGGGCGCGAAGGACTGTCCCGAACCTCGCGACATCCTGGAGGAGATGACGGAGCTGACCGAATCCGCCCAAGGGAGCGTGGTCGCGAGCGTGACGGCCAATGTGGTTCATCCCAGCCCGAGTCATTTTATCCGCAAAGGAAAGATCGGGGAGCTTCGCGACGAGATCGTCAAAACCGGAGCGAATGTTCTGATCTTCAGTGTCGACTTGACGCCTGTCCAGGCGCGGAATCTTGAGGAGGATTGCGGCGTCCGGGTGGTCGACCGGACGGGACTGATCCTCGATATTTTTGCGAGGCGCGCCGTTTCAAGCGATGGAAAACTCCAGGTCGAGCTGGCGCAGATGCAGTATCTCCTGCCGCGGCTTGTCGGACAGGGCGTGATCATGTCGCGTCTTGGAGGCGGCATCGGGACGCGCGGCCCCGGCGAACAAAAGCTCGAAGTGGACCGCCGTAAGATCCGCCGGCGCATGGAGTATATTCAAGCGCAATTGGAAAAACTCCGGACGCACCGGGCTCAGATCCGCAAAGGCCGCAGGCAAAAAGGGCTGCGGCAGGTGGCCATCGTCGGTTACACCAATGCGGGAAAATCCACGCTTTTAAACGCCCTCACGGGCGCCGACGCGTATGTGGAAAACCGGCTTTTCGCGACCCTCGATCCGAAGACGCGGATCTATAACGACGGGACGGAGCCCGCGATCCTTTTTACCGATACGGTCGGGTTCATCCGGAATCTGCCGCACGGACTTGTCAAAGCGTTCCATGCGACGCTTGAGGAAGCTGTTGATGCCGATCTGATCTTGGTTGTTGTCGATGCGGCAAGCGAGCATTTCATCCAGCATAAATATGTGGTGGACGAAGTCCTGAAAGAATTGGGAGCGGAGGCCAAGAAAAAAGTTCTCGCGCTAAACAAGGCCGATCTTTTGAACGACGCGGAGAAGACGAGGGCCCAGGAGAATTTTCCGGAGGGCGTCCTTGTTTCGGCCGCACGCAAGCAGGGGGTCAAAGAACTGATCGTGAAGGTCCGGGAGAATTTAACCTCTTGATGTCGTTGTGCGCTCCATCCCCTCATGATATACTTCTCAAGTTTTTCTCTCCTGAAAACCTTAAATTCTCTTACATAATTCATGATAAGAAAGGGAACCATGGAAACCGCAGCGACGCGTTTGCCGAGCATTGAACTTTACAAGGCCGGGCAGGGGCCCTGGCTCGATACGATCAGCCGGAAGCTCTTAAGGTCCGGGATGCTTAAAGCTTATATCGAAGAAAGCGGGTTGCTCGGCGTCACTTCCAATCCTTCCATTTTCCAGCAGGCCATCAGCCAGGGGGAAGGTTACGAGCGGGATATCCAAAAGCTTCTCAAACGCGGGGCGAGCACGCTTGAGGTTTACGATGTTTTGACAGTGGCCGATATCCGTGAAACCTGTGATCTTTTTTGGCCGGTATTCAAAAAGACCCGCGGCGAACACGGTTTCGTAAGCTTGGAAGTGCTTCCGAATCTGGCTTTTAATGAGGATGCGACGGTGGAAGAAGCCAAGCGGCTCTTCCGGCTTGTGGACCGTCCGAATGTGATGATCAAGGTTCCCGCGACCGAGCCGGGCGTCCGCGCGGTCCGGCGTCTCATTGGGGACGGCATCAATGTCAATGTGACGCTTATTTTCTCTCAGAAAAACTACCGCGACGTGGCGAACGCCTATCTTGACGGGCTCGAGACTTTTGCCAAAAAGGGCGGGGACCTTTCCAAAGTCCATTCCGTCGCGAGCGTTTTCGTCAGCCGCATCGACACGGATATCGATAAGCAGCTTGATACGAAACTGGCGACCGAAGATGATGCCGCAAAACGGATGCTTCTCACGGACCTCAAGGGCAAGGCCGCGATCGCGAACTCCAAGATGATCTACCGCTCTTTTAAAGAACTGTTCCGCTCGGGCCGCTTTCAGGCGCTTAAGAAAAAAGGCGCCTATGTTCAGAAGGCGCTTTGGGGCAGCACCAGCACAAAAAACCCCGCGTACCCCGACTTGCTTTATGTGGAGACGCTTGTCGGCAAAGATACCGTCAACACGCTGCCGCAGGCGACGTGGGAAGCGCTTTTGGCCCACGGCCAGATCCGGCCCGATACGATCGAAGAAAATCTCCAAGAAGCCGAATCGGCGATCGCGGATCTCAAAGGTCTTGGCATTGATATTCACGCGGTTTGCGACCGCCTGCAAAAAGACGGCGTGAAATCTTTCGTGAATTCTTTCGAATCTCTCATGAAAACCCTCGAACAGAAAAGGGAATCTCCCATGGCATCGCCCGTGAAAGTCAACGTTTCGCTTACTTCCGATCTTGAAAAAAAGGTAAAAGATACGATCGCGCAGCTTTCCAAGAAAGACGTTCACGCGCGCTGGCTGGCCAAAGATCCGACGCTTTGGTCGAATGATGCCGCGCACCAAAAAGTGATCCTTAACCGCTTGGGATGGGTGGATAACTGCGAGAAGATCATGGGGAAACTCTATGAGATCGACCAGCTCCAGGAAAAGGCCTCCAAGGCGAAGATCCGCGACATCGTCTTGCTTGGCATGGGCGGTTCCAGTCTGGCTGCCGAAGTGCTTTCGCTCATTCTGAAGAAGCCCTCGCAAAAAATAAAGGGAGCGCTTAAAGGGATTCGGTTCCATCTTCTGGATACCACCGACCCGGCCAGCATTCTTAAGGTTGAAAAGGCGGTGCGTTATCCTTCCACGCTTTTTATCGTGGGGAGCAAATCCGGTTCCACGATCGAAACGCGGTCCCAGTACCAGTATTTTTTCGATCGGGTGAAAAAATTCTACAAAGGCGATGAGAATAAAGCCGCGGAACGTTTCGTGATCGTCACCGATGAAGGTTCGCCGCTCGCCGATCTCGGTCGCTCAAAGACTTTCGGCGGGCTTTTCTTAAATCCCCAGGATATCGGAGGCCGGTATTCCGCGCTTTCATTCTTCGGGCTTGTGCCGGCGGCGCTTCTTGGGATCGATGCCAGGCAAATCCTTGCGGACGCGAAGCGTTTCTTGGATCAAATGCGCGCCGTGACGGATATTTCAAAAAACGAAGGGATCGCGCTCGGTATTCTCTTAGGCGTCCTGGCGCTTAAAGGTAAAGATAAACTGACTTTTTGGACATCGCCGTCGCTTGCTTCCTTCGCCGACTGGGCGGAGCAATTGATCGCCGAAAGCACGGGCAAGGAAGGGAAGGGCATTACTCCCGTGGCGGGAGAACCGCCTCTGAACCTCGACCGCTACGGCAGCGACCGGGTTTTCGTCACGCTCCGTTTGAAAGGCGAAAATGAAAAGCTTTGGGCAGCGCGCATCAAGCCATTAAAGACCAAAGGGTTTCCAGTTTTGGATTTTGTCTGGGATGACGGCATGAACGTGGGCGGAGAATTCCTCCGGTGGGAAGTCGCGACAAGTTTTGCGAGCGTGGTCCTTAAGGTCAACCCCTTCGACGAGCCGAATGTGACGGAATCCAAGAACATCACAAGCCGTCTTTTGGGCGACATTAAAAAGAAAAAGGCCTTGCCGAAACCCGGCAAGATCCTGGCGGCCCGCAGCTCAAAACTAGCGCCGGCGGAAAAGAAATTGTTGGATGGTTTTTTTGCCAAACTTCCGAAAAACGGTTTCGTGTCGCTTTTGGCTTATCTTGACCGTTCTCCGGCCAGCAAAAAAGCTCTGCAGGGTTTACAGAAAACCATCGCGTCAGCTTTGAAAGTCCCGGTCCTGTCGGGTTTCGGCCCGCGGTACCTTCATTCGATCGGCCAGCTTTACAAGGGCGGTCCCAAACAGGGTATTTTTATCGAGTTTTTCGTTCAAGATGCGAAGGATGTGAAGATCCCCGGCGAGGTCTACGGGTTTAGCCAGCTAAAGCGCGCCCAGGCCATGGGGGATTATGAGGCGATCTCAAGCAAAGGACTCCCTGTTTTGGGGGTGGAGCTCGGCGCCAATTTGCCGGCCGGATTGAATGCTTTCCAAAGGAAAATTGCTTCATATTTAAAGCCTTAACCTTTTCAACTAGCGCAGTTAAAATTTTAACTGCGCTAGTTGAGACAAAGGGGGCTAAAGTCCTCGAGCATTTGGGCGAAAATTATTAGCAATAAAGGCATATCACGTGCGACTTCCAATATCCAAACAGAGATCCTCAAACCTGCAGGGTTGGGCGCTTCTCGTTATTTTTGCGAGCGTTGGCGTTCTGTCCGGATGCGCATCGTCGAGACAAACGGTTTATCAGCCTTCCGGCCCCTCTTCCGCGATCAGCACCGTCCTGCCGGCTCCCGCAGGCCCGTTGCGAACTGTCTACCACGAAGTCGGCCCTTCCGAAACCCTGTGGCGCATTTCCAGCATCTATAGCGTGGATATGGCAACCCTGATGCGGGTCAATAACATCAAGGACCCGAGGCAGATCAAGCGGGGGCAGAAACTCCTTGTTCCCAACACGCGCGGCCCGCGGCCGAATATCCCGCTCTATATCACGACGCGCTGGACGCATATCACGATCCATCATACCGCGACCGATGTGGGAAGCGCTTACAGCATTGACGGTTTACACCAAAAGAGAGGCTGGGAGAACGGGATGGGTTATCACTTCTTGATCGACAACGGCACTCGTGGGAAAACCATGGGCCAGATCGAGGTGGGCCCGCGCTGGATCAAACAGATGGATGGCGCTCACACGAAGGCGAGCGATTACAACAAAAAGTCGATCGGGATCGCGGTCGTGGGCAACTATAGCGAAACAGGGCTCCCTGACAAGATGCTCGATTCCCTTGTTTTTCTTACGATCACACTGAAAAAATTCTACCGCATTCCGGATCAGAACATTAACGGTCACCGCGATGTTCCCGGGGCCGCCACCGAGTGTCCCGGAAAATTCTTTCCCTGGAGTGAATTCAGGCGCCGTATCCGTATTTACTCCTGATCCTTTCTTTTTTCTTCCCGTCCGTTGCAGTTGGCCCATTCGATTCAAAACACTCAGGGTCAATCCCGAGCAAGCTTCGGTCTTATGCCGGAGATGGTCGAGGGATTGACAAAATCCCGAAATCTGCTACATTTGGGGCGTAGTTATCGCGAAGGGAAAATCATGAAAAAGCGTAACCTCAATCAGATCCATAGCTTAGCGAAATATCCCATGAACATCGTCATGGCGCAGGCGTGGTTTCTGTCCACGAAATGCCGCCATGCGGTTCGCGGCCGTGGGCTTTTGAGGGACGCTCGGGAGGACCAAGCGTAAGCCGGTAGTAATAAGACAAAAACGGAATCATTCAAAAGCCCATGATCGTGAAAAGCGGTCATGGGCTTTTTTTTCGCCTGCGCCGGTCTTTGGCGTAGGACGAATCCGCCAGCAATTTGGCGGACGCGGTGTCCTGACCTCGAAATGGTTCGAGATTGGGAAAAGATCCGCCACAAAGCGTTGGCGGATTTAATTCGCACAGTGACTTACGTTCACTTGTTCCGTAAGTCACGTGCTCATAAAAGGAGATTCAAAGATGAATCCGACATTAAGTCCGGGCATCAACACAAGATACAGGCGGAGGTCACGGAATCCCGTGAAGTTGACCGCCCTGATCTACCTCAGAGAGGCTTTGATCGAGGAGCGGTACGAGAACTGCCCCGAGTTCATTGCCATCGCAAAAGAATTCGGAGCGCTTGATGAAGAAATACGCGTCCTGCTCGAAAACCCGCGCAGACATCCGAACTCTTAATCTGTCTGATGAGGGCGCTTTTTCCCGCGTCTGGGGTATGAAGCGGAAAAAAGTTCTTCGAGGGATCTTGGTAAAAAGCTCACATGCTTTTAGCTCGTGTGATGACGCGGGATCCGTGTGTCTTGGACAGGATTTTCACAAAAAATGTTCCAAAAAATTCAAGATTTCATCATTTTGTCCGTTAATCATAGTAACCAAGGGGGACAACATGATTAATAATATGGTTTTATCTCGTGAGATTGAGTGGATCGGGTACGAACATAAACGCAACATGCTCCAGGTCGAATTCATCGTCGGTTCCATATACCAATATGAGAACGTCCCCGAAACGGTTTACCAGGAATTCCTCACGGCCCCTTCTTACGGCCGCTTTTTTGAATCCAATATCAAAAATAAATACCAGGCCCGCAAAATACGCTAAGCCGCTCCTCTCGCGGTAAACCATACGATTTTTGTTGGCAATTCCCGCGTTTCGTATTGGAAATTCCGCAGAATTTCCAAGCATCCTACAGCGCCATTCGTCCCGCCGCCAGCGAGGCGGGACTCTTTCGCGCCCTCGTCTACGCTCGCTCTTGAGGTCTCGACGGAGGCAGCTGCCGGAGTTTCGCAAAGCATGGTTTTTCCGTATTTTCGTTCGGAAAATTTGCGGAACGAGGCCGCAGGCGGGTGAGAATCGCTGGATTCGAGAACCGCCGGTGCCGAATCGAGACCTCAAGAGCACCGTGCCCGCTTCGCCTCGGGAGCGCGCTCCCGGATCGCTTGGAAATTCTGCAACCCCATCTCTGGGAATATGGGAATTATCGATTCGATTTTAATGATTGAACCTCGCCTTTTTTTTCGCTAACCTTCTCTCCATGAATCAGCCGCCTTCCCAGCCAAAATCCCGCGAACAGTGGGGGACCCGTCTTGGCCTTATCCTTGCGATGGCTGCCAACGCCGTCGGTCTCGGGAATTTTCTCCGTTTTCCAGTCCAGTGCGCCGGGAATGGGGGCGGGGCGTTCATGATCCCTTATTTTATCGCGTTCATCCTGCTCGGCATCCCGCTCATGTGGATCGAATGGGGGATCGGCCGCTTTGGCGGCAAATACGGCCATGGGACGACGCCGGGGATGTTCCATTACCTCTGGAAGCACCCGCTCGCGAAATATGTCGGCGCGATCGGCCTGACGATCCCTTTCGCGCTTGTGATCTATTACAACTACATCGTTTCCTGGACGCTGGCTTATAGCGTTTTTTCTTTGACCGGAAAATACGCCGGCATCCTGGACTTCCGGGGTATGGCCGATTTCCTCGCCGCCTATCAGGGAAAGATCTCCAATAATTATTTTCCCAATATCATGACGGCGTTCCTTTTTTTCTGTATCACGCATTTCTGCATGATGTGGATCATCTCGCGCGGGGTTTCCAAAGGGATCGAGCGTCTTGCCAAGACCGCCATGCCGCTTATTTTTGTCTTCGGAGCCATTCTTGTGATCCGCGTTCTCTTTCTCGGGACCCCCGATCCGGCTTTGCCGGAGAACAACATCGCGAACGGTTTTGGTTTTATCTGGAATCCCGATTTCAGCATGCTTAAGGAAAGCAAGGTCTGGCTTGCCGCGACCGGCCAGATCTTTTTTACCTTAAGCGTCGGATTCGGCGCGATCCAGACCTACGCAAGCTACTTGAAACCCAAGGATGATGTGGTGCTTTCAGGTGTCGCGACAAGCACGACCAATGAATTCTGCGAGGTGATCCTGGGCGGATCGATCGCGATACCGGTCACGGTGGCCTTTTTCGGCCTTGCTCAAACAAAGACGATCGCGGCCGGAGGAGCTTTCGATCTCGGTTTTTTTGCGATGCCCATCATTTTCCAGAAGATGTTCCTGGGGCAGGTGTTCGGAACGATCTGGTTCTTTCTTCTCTTTCTTGCCGGCGTTACTTCGTCAGTTGCTATGGCTCAGCCCATCATGGCCTTCTTGCAGGAGGAATTTAAGACCTCTCGCAGGGTCGCCGCATGGATCGTGGGAACGATGACGTTCTTTTTCACGCTTCCCGTGATCTTTTTCCTGAAGCACGGATTCTTAAATGAGATCGATTTCTGGATCGGCACGTTCGGGCTCGTGGTTTTCGCGATCCTCGAGGTGGTCCTCTTTATTTGGGTATTCGGCGCCGCCAATGCGTGGAAAGAGATCAATTCAGGTGCTGATATCCGTTTGCCGCGCTTTGTGCTTCCGCTCATGAAATACGTCACGCTGGCGTATCTTGTGGCTCTTATGGTGTTCTGGTTCATCCAGGACGGATGGGGCGTCTTGACCATGAAAGGCGTTTCGGCGGCGGACTATCCTTACATATGGTTTGCCCGATTTATGCTGATCGGGATCGCCGCGTTTATGGTTTTCTTGGTCTATATCGCCTGGCGCAAACCGCACGTCATCCAGCGGAGGGTGCCGGAATGACATCTTCGGGTTGGATCTTTCTTATCGTAAGCTGGAGTTTTATTCTCTTCCTGATGATCGCGTCGTTTACCGTCGTTCTCCGGAAAAAGTAATTTCTCTCTCTTATCCCTAAAAGAACACGAACGTTATCACCAGGAATAGCGGGATCAGGATCCCCGCCGACCATAGCATGTAGCCGAAAAAGCTCGGCATCTTCCAGCCGCGGTGCTGCGCGATCGAGCGGACCATGAAATTAGGCGCGTTCCCGATGTAGGTCATCGCCCCGAAAAAAACCGCCCCCACGCTGATCGCCGTCAAGAGGAGCTCGGGGATCTTGAGATGAGGCCCCATTGATTTTAGTCCCTGGGCGAGCGCGATAAAAGTCAGGTAAGTCGGCGCGTTATCCAGAAAAGACGAAAAAGCCCCCGTGACCCAAAAAAACTGCCAGGGTTGCGTCACGCCCAGCTCCTGCCCGCGCAGATAGAGGATCTCGAGCGCCGGTTCCATCGTAATGAAGATCCCGAGGAAAAGGATCGCGACTTCCAGGATCGGATAAAAATTAAACCCATTCGCCTCATGGACGCTTTTGGGCGTGATCTTAAGAGAAATGAGCGCGGCAAGGACCATCACGATCTCCCGCCAGGGTTGAGGCGCCCAGATGGTCGCGGCAATGATCGCGATAAGGCACCCGAGATTTTGAAGCCCGCGGATCCGGACCGGCTCATCGGAGCGCGCCTCGCGCTGCAGGCGTTTTGTTTCATGGTCAAATGCCCGGCGATCGATCAAAAAGAATAAAGCAAGGATCACGCATCCCGCGAAAAGCCAGAATGGATAAAGTTTCAGCGTCCAGAAGAACGGCACGCCGAGCAGGAACCCCAGAAAAAGCGGCGGATCGCCGAGCGGCGTCAGCAGGCCGCCGATATTGCTTACCAGCATGATAAAAAAAATCGGAATATGGATATGGTGTTTCCGGTAATGATTGGCGTGAAGAAGCGGTCGGATCAAGACCATGCTGGCGCCGGTGGTTCCGATAAAGTTCGCGAGCACCGCGCCCCCGGCAAGCATGAGCGTATTCGCCAAAGGCGTGCTGACCAGGTCGCCGGTAATGCAGATCCCGCCGGAAACGATAAAAAGGGATCCTAGAAGGATGACAAAGGACAGGTAGTGTTCAAGCCCCGAAAAAAGAAGATGGGGATTATAGACCAGGCAGAGGTAGATGACCGGGAACGCGAAGAATGCCGCCACGAAAGCCTGGTTTTTGAGCGAATGCCAGAATTTTGCGGCAGCGAGCGGGAAGACCGCGATCGAAACAAGAAGCCCGAGGAACGGGAGCGTGGTCCAAAGCGCCGGCAGCCATTCGTGATGCATACGTTACCCCGCCCTTTTCTCGATCATAAGGTATGATTCAAAATTAACTTTCCAATCCAGGATCACCCGCAAATGGAGCAGCCCGTCTTCCTTGATCTCAAAATCCGGCGGAAAGGCATGTTTGTGCCACCGGAAAAGAACGCTTGAGGTCACGGGTTCGATATCCATGGGCGCTGTTTTGAAAATGCGCCCATCCTCCGTGGAATATTCGATCACTTCCTTGTGGAACATTTTATCTTTCCGCCAGCAGGTGACGGCATAAAGGTTGTCGAAACGGTAGGGGTAGGCGGGGACATGCAGGTTGCTGCGGACCATGCCTGCTTGATAGGCGTCTTGCTCTCCCGGCTCAAAGTCTTTGCAGATCATGAATTGAAGAAGGCGGATCTTTTCTTGACTCATTGGTATGAATATTAAACAAAGCCATCTCCGAATGCAAGAACGTAACCGTCATTTTCAATTTTTGGAAGAATTGCAGAATTTCCCGCCGCTCCTTCCTCGCCGTTCGTCCCGCCGCCGGCGAGGCGGGACTCACTCGCACCCTTGCCCTCGCTCGATAAGACAGGGCTTGCGTGAAGGCAGCTCTCGGAGTCCCGCAGAGCTTGGTTTCCTCAAGAGGAGGAATCTGCGGGACGAGAGCGCAGGCGGTCGTTATCGCAGGAATGACGAACCGCCGGTGCCGGAATCGCAAGCCCTGTCTTAATCTCCATGCCCGCTCGGGCGCGGGAGCGCGCTTCAGGGTCGCGGGAAATTCTGCAATTTATGCCCTCTGCTAACATAGCAATATATAGCAAATATAGCTAATTATAGCTTATTATAACCTCTGAATAATATATAAATCTTTTCAATATCTTGTAATATCTTCTCTATCATGCTACTTTTGTATTGGAGGAAAAATCAAATATTTCTAGAGGCAACGAGTGTTGTTGCAAAGGGTTGCGGAATGCAGAGAAGGAGGCTGTGTAAAGATTTTACGACTTAAAAAAGAAGACATTATGAACACGGAAACTATGTATCAAAAAAACAAAGGGAGACGAATAGTCGCTGCCGTGGTCGCGTTTGTGTTCGCGACAACGAACTGCGCGTGGTCTGTCCCTGCCAGCGGCGGGGATATGGGCGCTGCGCAATCCGTTGCGGCGACCGCGTCGCAAACCGCGGCAATCGCGATACCGAACACTCTCGGCGAGATCCAGGCGAGGTTCCGGGATCCGGCGAGCGACAAGACGGTCATTCTCATTCAGGACGCCCACGCGGTCAATGACGCGCAGGAAAACATTCAGCGGCTGATCGAATATCTCCAGAAGGAGCAGGGCGTTCGTCTCGTTGCTTTGGAAGGCGGCAAGGAGAAGCTGGACCCGACGCTTTACCGCGCGTTCCCTGACGCAAAGGTCATGCAAAAGGTCATGACGGGTTATCTGGAACAGGCTGAGTTGACAGGGCCCGAGATGGCCGCGATCCTCGGCGAAAAAGAAAATAATTTTTACGGTATCGAGAATTGGGACCTCTATGAGCGGAACTACCGCGCTTACTTGCAGGTCCAGGCGGTTAAGGACGATTTGCTTAAGAGTCTCGCATCGTTTAAGGAGAAGCTCGATCGTGAACGCAGATCGGTTTATTCGCAGAAGCTGAACGATTTCCAGGAAGCGTGGCAGGGTTTCCGCAGCGAGCGCATCTCCGTTCTGGAGCTTTTCCTCGCTTTGAACGCGCTTGGGTTGAGGCCTTCCAAATCGTCCCGCTATGCCGAGCTTTCGAAGGTTATGAGTTCGGTCGGCTATGACCGTTCCGGCAAAGAGAAAGCCCTCGAGCCCATGATCCGCGAGATGGCGAATGAATTCAAAATGAAGTATGTCCGCCAGTTCGGCGTCAAAGAGGAAATGAATTTCTACGGAAAATATCAGGCGTTCTCGACGGGGAAATTAAGCGCCGGACAATTCCTGCTTTACATGGTGCGGATCGGCGAATCGAAAGGGTTCCGGCCGAAATTAACCCCGCAGATGCGGAAACTGCTCGGGCATACGGAAACGCTTTCCGAGATCAAGGGAAGCCGCCTTTTCGATGAACTGCAGAAATACCTTCCGGAGAGCATGGCCGCGTTGGCAGAAAAGCCGGAAGAGCGGGAGCTGGCGAAAAAATATGAGCGCCTCTTCATCCTGGAAGATCTCGTTAAGTTGGAACTGACCCATCAGGAGCTCCAGGCCTATCAGGAGGATCCCGAGAGCTTCGCCGGGCTGTTAGGCGATCGGGATTTTCGCGAGAAGGTCAAACCGGCTTTAGAGTTTTATGAGCATGCGCTTGCCCGCGACCGGGCATTTTTTGACCGGCTCACCTCTCTCATGAACAAGGAGGGACAGAAGACCGCGGTCATGGTCGCCGGAGGTTTCCACACGGAAGGGCTTAAAAAGATCCTCCGGGCCAACGGCGTTTCGCATTTAGTGATAACGCCCCGGATCCATTCATTGACGGGCTACGAAAATTATGCGCGCGTGATGAAAGGGGATGTTTCGTATAAGCCGTCGCCCAATGCGACGCTTTATGACGCGTTCGCCCGCGCCGCGATGCAAAAACTCTTGATGGAGTTGCCTCTGGCCGGGCTCGACAGAAATCTAAAATCCTGGCGCGATCAACTGATCCGCAACGCTGCGGCAAAGGGAACCATCGCCGACGTGGGGCAGTACACCCGTTATATCGACGCCCTAGCTTTGCCCGCGCAAATACGTTTTGGTCAAGCGCCGTTGAAGAGAAGCAAAGAAGAGATCATCGCCGCGATCCAGAAAGAGCTCGAACGCTTCCGCGACGAATCCTTGGCCGGGATCTGGAAACGTTTCGAGGCGCAGCTCCAGGAATTCGGAACGGGACTCCGGGAGTTGGTTTCGAAAAAGGAACTAAATCTCCAAACCGTCTCCGCGCTTTTAGATAACGTTTCCAAAGCCAAACCTTCAATGATTCCTCCGCAGCGCCCCTTAGAGCCGGGAGCAAGAAGCATACCCCTCGGTTATGCGCCAACAGGGGCGATTTCTGTTGTAGCGCCACTCATTGTTGCACCAGCAATCGAAAAACCGGTTTCCGAGTTGCCCAAGGTTCGTGATGAATCTTCGGAGAAAACAAGCGTGGACAGAAGGGCGGAATATTTGACAAGCCAATTAGGCGCAGAAGGGTTTTTGAGTGATTTAATGCCTCTTTTTGATCTGCAAGATCCAGTAGTCGAAGAAGCTTACAAAGAGGCCTTGGCTAACCAGCCCTCCAACGCGATTTCACGGGATATTACAAGTTGGGCTGAAATCGAAAGTGCTGTAAGCGCTCATCTTCGGGCTAATCCGGGTCCCGCGCTCATTATTGTCGAGGGCGCTGCGCAGCATATTTGGGGCGCGCTTCCTGCGCTAGAAGCAAACCAGCAAGTCCGTTATGTTTCCTCAACGGTGCTTAAATTGACCGCTGAAAAAGTGCGCGCAGGAGAGATTTTCAAAGATAAAAAAACAGACCTGGCAGTCCAAGAAACTTTAAAAGTTCAACTTCGACGAACCGTGGGAGTTGCTAAATATTTAGGTTATGGTTCGCTTGAGGAGTTCGTTGAAGATCGTCAGCGTAGGACCGGGAGCAACCATTTGATGATAGGATTGGAAGAAACCGGATTACATCATTTGTATGCCGGAGACGTTTCAAGTCCTGTTTATGCGTTACTCTCCAATCTTTTAGATCAATACAAACCGGCAAGCGTTTTATATATCCACGAGAACTTGTATGTTGAAAATATGCAGAAATCTTTTGCAAATGGTTTTCCCGGTCAAAAACTTCCGCGCGATGAGTTTCTTCTCAAGGCCAAAGCGGGTGGTGTCAAAGTTGATTTTGCCGCATTTGGTTGGAAAGATCGTGAGGGCTTAGATCGGTTCGATTTTCCATTCAGAGCGGAGATTAGGGCTGGTGAAAATCTTTACGAAGCAGTTCCCGCACTTGGGGGTTTTCTTGCGCGGGATCAAAAGCGCGTAGGGCCGTCACGGGGAGGTTTGGTGGCTGCCGGTCTTGCCGCTGTTATTGCCGCAGGTCTTAGCTCCAAGAAAATATCCCGTCGCGCCTTTTTGAAAATAGTCGGTTTAGCCTCGGCAGGAGCCGCCGTAGGATTTTTAGGGGCAGGGTGTGAGACAACCCAAAGCAATGTTGGCTGGTCTAAATCGCCAGTAAAAGTGCCGCAGGGATATCGTCAACCCTCAGAAGCTGAATGGAGAATCATAGAAGCCGCATGGCAAGAGCTTCAGGCCTTGGCGAGCGATGGGAGGAATCCTGAATTAAAGACCCTACTTTTTGGCGAGAACTGGAAGGATCATTTTTTTATAAGTCCAAAGATGGAGGGTAGACCTGATGAGGGCGGAGCAGGCGGGGATGCCGTCCAGGGCGGACAAATCGTAACGGTTGATCAAGGCGCGATGGATTGGGTCATGAGCGATCGGGCGGAAGCATGGGAAATATTTATCCGGACCATTTTGCATGAATTGGTTCATGCGACCCATTTCCAGCAGGAGTTTGATTATGGGGTCGCCGAAGAAAATGTAACCCGGATTGAAACCGCCGAATTTTTTGGCGACGCGTTTTTTGTTTATGATCGAAATACAAATAGCGTAACACGCTATAACACAAGTTCGCTGGATCCCGATGCTCCCGATTATTATGGAGGAGTTCCCGATATTGTTGATCATGCAGAACGATATGGGGAAGACGGAAATGGCGTGGTTGTGTTTGGAGTGACCTCCTCCGGCATGATCAACGCCTATCCGGGTCAATTACCTCCAAGCGCCGTCGAAGAGGCGATACGCCTCAATGCCGAAGCCGATCAAAAATCCCGTGCGGAAGTGCGCCTGCCCGTCGCTAGGCAAGGGGAAAGACTAAGCCCGATTTCGCGCGGAGGATTTTTCTCTCGAAAAAATTTAATTAGTCTTTTGGCGGGCGTCATGCTGGGCGCCGCTGTTGCTTTGCCCACTCCAAGCATGGCTCAAGAACGCCAAGTGTATCATAAGGATGGCGCTCTTGTTAAACTCGCCGACGATACCGACGGTACTCCCATTATGATGAATTTGGGAAAGGCCGGCGAGGCCTCGGAAGTACAAATTTATTTCCAAGTGCTTATGGACTATTTCCAATCTATTTCGATCAAGCCAGATTACTGGCGCGCAACGCTCATGCCCGTGACCGTCAAGACGCCAGACGGAAGGACCGAGACGATCTTGGTCGAATGGGGCATGAGTTTTATTCCGTTTCCGGGATACTGGGATGGCGATGGCAATTATCACCATAAAGGGAGGATCGACAACCTTAAATTCAGACGCGGTTTTCAGGGAAGCGTTGTTGTGACCGGTGATTTTATTGACGACAACGGCATGATCCAGACGGATGGCTTTGTAGCGACCATTAGCCCATCCAAAAAAGACAAGGAAGGACGTTTTGATTATTTAAAAATAAATGTGAAATATAATGTTCGGGCCGCTTCACCAAGGATTGGTTTTTCAGGAGCAAAGTTTGACCCAGACCGTATTCGGCTTGGCGAAGCATTAAAAACATGGCAGCCGAGTTCCATGTTTGTCCGTCCCGGCGGGCCTGGTGCAGGAATTTATGATACCGATAAGATCATTATCAATACCGAAGACGGCCTATGGGAAGAGATACCACTTGAAACCGTAAGCGGGCTCTTGTCCGAAACGCCTTATAAGCTGGGTCGCTACGGGATTGGTTTTGTCAACGAAGGTCGCGCTCGGGATGTTCCGACTTTTTGGTTAGTGCCGCGAGGAAAGAACGTAGCAAATGTTTATTTGGACCTTGATGGCGATCCTGACGCGGACAGCTTGGGCGGCGGTATTAGCCCAGCAGACCTTCGAAGCGAGTATCCTCCGGGCACCCCGATCACCTCCGTCGACTATGATCTCTATGTTTTTCCTCCTGGTGATCCGTGGCCCTACCTTGAAAGAATTTTTCCAGAATTAAAAGGCAAGCGGTCGCAATTTTTGAAGTCCGGAGAGTCGAAGCCCGAATCCGGAGTTTCGCGCCAGGAATTTCGCTCTGAACTGCGGATATCAGGAAAAGAAGCGATCGCAAGAATGGGGTGGGTTGCTGTTTTTGCGGTTCTCGGAATGATGATGCTCGATATTTTTGCCGCGTTTCGGTATCAGAAAACGACAGGGATCGAGCCCCTCAAAGACTTGGCATACGAACTCGTTACCGGAAAGCGCCGAGATGACGGCTATGCAAATAATCCCATGTATGATATTCGCAGCGGTCAGGCGATTGAAAGAAATCTGCCGACCTTGGTACGCGAAAACAGGATGCGAGTTTTTGAAAAAGAGCTTTTTCAATCCGGCGCTTTGCAGGGAGGGCAATGCGTGTTCGTTCTTATCCAAACAGAAGACGGGGAAAGGATCGGAGCAGCTCACTTCTTCCCGGGTAAAAAAGGCGAATATATTTCTGACGCGGAGCTAAGACAACAGATAGCGACAGCCATAGGTCGTTTGCAAGAGCGGGGTATCGGCGAGGGATCTGTTTTTCATGTATTTATGAACGGCGCTTCCGAAGAGCCGGATTTTAGCGACGCAATTATTTCCGGTTTTAGTAAGCAGTATAAGCAGGGAGAGATCATTAGCGATGTTACGAGCGGTTACGGGATCAACTTGATCGTTTCGAGCCCCGAAAGGGACGGTCTCCGAAAATTAACGATCAGGAGCGGAGATTTTGCAGCAGAAGATTTGTTGGGCGAAGGAGAAATTGACACGAAGGGGCGCATCACCATTCGTCGGACGGATCGCCCGAAAACCCGCGCTGAAACGCGTGCGGCGGAGGAGAGGTATTTTAAAGAAGAATCGCTGTCGTGGCTCGGGGACAAACTTTTTAGCGGCATGTCCGCCGAAGACGCGCCGGAGATCCTCAAAAATTATATTCAACCCGGCGTGAAAAAAAGAAATGTTCTTTTGAATATTCAATACGGGCGGGACCTCCGGGTCGCGGTCAGCCCCGTAAGACCTTTGGGATTTTTGACCGCTTCGCATAGTGATCTAGCCCGGAAGGCTCAAATGGGGGAATGGAATAGGGGGTATGTTTCTGCGACGCTGGATTTCGGCTATAAAAAGGCCCTTATTATTCCGGATAACGCTCGTACGGTTTCGATTTCAGAAAAACGTGAGCAGACCATAGTTACCGCAAAGTTGCTGCGAGATATTTTGGAGAAGACGGGAGAAAATCCGGAGTTGTGGGATTTAACGGTCGCGGATCTGCTCAGAATTCTCGGCATATCCGACCCTACCCAGATCACTTTGCCGAACGTTGCGGGGTTGGATCTGGAATCTTTCGAAAAACCAGCAGCTATCGAAAGGGGGGTTCTGGAGTCAAAGGAAGGCGTTCGGGTCCGCGCTGAGATGCGGATGAAGTGGCGAGAACGATTTGAAAAGGTAATTCAGAACATTCCAAGAAATGCCCGGGAATATAAACCGTATGGAAAGTCTCCGGGGTGGGCGGAAGTGGGCAAAAAAGTCGAGTTTGATTCGATGTATTATGAAGTGCTGCAACGCCTGACCAAATATGATGGCAGCAGTCTGATCGTGTTGGCCATGCAAATGAGACAGGGCTCGGATCAAATTCCTGAAAAACTCGTTGCCATAAAAGTCTATCCCACCCAGAGCGAATTGGACGCTGCGGATGAGATGATCGGTAAAAATCAAAAAGAGATTCCCCACTTGGTAATGTCCAATATAGCGGCGGACGACCAGCGGGATGCAGAAAATGTTTATCCCTTGCTTATTTCGGATTGGACTTCGCCTATCGCGGTAAGCAATTACAGGGATAGCGACTTTCTGGATGAATTTCAGCTTATACCGTTCGAAGGATTGGAGGACAGGTACGGGGTTCCTCCGAAAAGCGCGTTCACAATAATGGATTTTTTTCTGAGAGCTCCGGAAGAACCGGGGGCGGAAAAGACATCCTATGCGTTTTATTCCCTTGAGTTTTTACTCCAAGCGTTCCGATCGATAAGAGAAGGCGAGATCCTCGGGTTCTATTTTGAAGATTCTTTCGTTCATAATTTTTGGTGCAGCAGCGAAAGGGAGAATGGAATCCCCGTTTTCAGGCGCGGAGATCTTGATGGGGGGGTATCTGTAAAAGACCCTCGAGCCAAGCAGATCCTATGGGACAGGTTTTTTGATGAGTCGGATTGGCGTAGGCCGGGCATTGTTCCTTTCTTTCTGAAATACCGCGCTTTTCTGGATGAGCGTGTAGTGAATTTTCTGGAAACGGCTCGATCGAGTTATCCCGATCCAGAGCGGCTTCCGAATGATTTTGTTGTCAAAATGGTCGAAGGATTGGAAATGATCCGGAATGACGCAACAAAGACCCTGGCGGGAGAGAGCGCTTTCAATCAGGCTTTTAAGCGGGCCGAGGTTCGCACAGTAGTGAGTCCTGACAATTCGTTTACTTTATTGACGGGTTCTGATTCTGCGCAAATTTTGGCGGCGCTTGGCAGGAACCCTTCAGACGCGGAAGTAAAAAATGTGCTGGCGCAATTAAAGCGGAGCGGGGAGCGTGGTTTCAGCAACCTTGCCCCGCTTTTTAATCTCGCGATAGCAGAGTTTGTTGAAATATTGAATAATCTGCCGAATGCCGACGCGGTCATTTTAGGTATTCCGGATGCCTGGGCGGCGTTTGAAACCGGATTGGGAGATAAGGCGCGGCTAGTCAATACCGCAGCAGAGTTCAGCCGTCTCAATACGATCATCGCAGGCGAATTGACCACCGCCCCCGTTGCAATTACCGCAGAAGCTGAGCTGACGCAGTACGATCGCGCAAAACTTAACGCTCTCGTAAAACAGCTTGTAGCGGCTAACGCGGAACTCCTCTCAAAAATGAAAGGCGTGCCCATTAATATCCTTATGGACCACACGCCCGGAACTTCGAGCGACATCCTGGGGATCATCGAGTCGCTGGAGGAATTGCGCCAGTTGGTGGTCTTTTATGACGGCAAGGAGAAGGAGAATGTGCCGGGTCGCGGCTATCACAAAGTCACAAACCGTTTCACGCCGCTGAACTATTCCGGCAAGGACGTGAACCGGCTTGCTTCAAACAAGATAACCGCCGATAGTCGAGAATTATGGTTTGGTATCACCAGCAAGGATATAGGTTTTAGCGAGCTGGGGGTTTTGCTCTGCAATTCCAACCTTGATCATTTTAAATTGGCAGATCCGGCGGCAAGACAGGTAGTCAAGCTTATTGTCCAGCATATGCTTTACAAATATATGATACTCAGCCGCAGCGCCCAGCAAGCGATCGCCAAAAATCCAGAACTTTTGAAAACCTATCTGGAAGATATGCCCGGGTCCTCATTCCTCAAACGGAATAGCAAGAGCGGCTGGTCGGTTGCCGTCGAGGAATTTAACAACGCATTCCAAGCGAAGGAGTCGATCGAGACAGCGGCTTAATCGCGAACCTTTTCGATCGTGGGAGGATTTTTTTGTTGTCAAAAGGGTATTGCAAGTGTAGTTTCACTAAAATAAAATTTCATGGGTGCGGCTTATTTTAAAGATCGATAGCGTCATTTTATTCAGCACGCCAACTTGAGAAGGAGTTTCTATCTATGCAGAACGTTCTGGTGGTCTATAACGGGTACGCTCCGCTCGAGGAGCATTCCTTTCAACGCATTTTTGACGAAATGTGGCGCAGCAAGCACGGTGATGATATTTCCTTCCAGTTCCTGAAACTCGAGGAGGACGAAAGCATCCACGGCAACCTGCTCGGATTTTTGGAAGCCCACAAGAAGGTGTTGGACCTCTACCCTCACGGCGCCCAGTTGCCCGATACGATCGTTTATATCCACGACGCCGGGATGTCGAAGAGGATCTTTCCGCTGCAATACGCGACAGGAAAGCCCAGCAAGGCCCTGATCCGGGTCCCGAAGGGCCCCGCGATCGCCCAGACTTTCCATTGCATGGCGCATAACCTTCCTTTTTTGAAGAACACCGTCATGATCATCCCGATCGATCAATTTTTTAATTATTTCGATATCAATGTCGAAAGGCTCCGGGAAAGGGTCGAGCAATTCGGTATGGTGATGCTGCAGGTAGACGTTCCGGTCGCAACCGCGGTGGGCCAACTTGGCGTCACGCAAATGGACCCTTCGGGGAGGATCGTCGCCTTCTTTGAAAAACCTAAAGATCCGGCGATGATCCCGCTTGTTCGCGAAGGAACGGCGCTTGGGAATACCTTCCAGGTTTATTTCAGTCACCAGGGGATGCAGGGACTTCTGGCCGCGTTCGAAGAATTCCGCAAGGAAGAAAAGAAACTCGCCAAAGAATTGGATGAGGCCGGATGGGATTTTAACGGGCTCGTCAGCGAGACCCTGACGCTTCCCGATGCAAAACTCAATGTTTTTCAAAAAGCTTTCAAAAAACATCTCAAGAAACACAAGATCGGCTTGGGAGGGCTGGAGGTCAAGGGAACTTGGCAGGACTGGGCATCGAGTCTCCCGGTCTATTTTGATTTCATAAAAGCCCAGGCCCCGCAAATGGGCGCGCCGGACCTTGAGGGGAATGTCTGGATCCGCACCGAAGGGATCAAGATCGTCACCGGCGACGCTTCCAATTGCATTTTTATCGATTGCGACACCGTTGACTTGCACGGCAAATTTTCGGATTGCGTCTTTGTTGGCTGTAAGAAATGCCGTATCGCCGTAGCGACGACGGCGAAAGGGAGTATTTTTGCCAATCTTTTCGAAACCAACACGCTTTCCGTCGAGGCGAATAATCAGGTTTTTGCCTGGGGCCGAACCGGGCGAAGAAAGGTTTTTTCTATTACCGGATTCAATGAGGACTACAGGGAGCTCTACGACGGTCCGGGAAGTTTTGTGAAAGGATGGTGGAACGTTTAGCTTCCGCCGGGCCATTTCCCGCTTTTGTCCTTGAAACTTCAGCCCTGAAATCATAGAATACAGCCCACAAGTCGCGGGGTTTAAAGAGAGCCCGTCAGCGCGCTCTCGAACGACTTCAAGACCATTCAAAGCTCCTCGTTCCAGACCTCATTTTTGGAAGATCCGGAGGGCATGAAGCGCGAAGGGGAAAAGCTCTTCGTGTATTTCGCGCCGGCAGGTTTCTGTCCGCGTGTTGACCGAACCATATGAACTTATCAACTAAAGGAATCATCAAATGGCCCAGCAAACCTTGGAAAAACCCGGAGCGAAAAAAATGAGTAAAAGTTTTATTACCATGGACGCCAATGAAGCGGTTGCGCATGTGGCGTACCGGATCAACGAGTGCATCGCGATCTACCCGATCACGCCGTCCTCGCCGATGGGTGAGTGGGCGGACCAATGGGCGTCCGAGGGCAGGAAAAACATCTGGGGAACGATCCCGTCCGTTGCCGAACTCCAAAGCGAAGGCGGCGCCGCCGGCACAGTGCACGGGGCTCTTCAGCGTGGGGCGCTGACAACGACCTTTACGGCGTCTCAAGGCCTTCTTCTGATGATCCCCAATATGTATAAGATCGCGGGGGAGCTTACCTCGATGGTCATGCATGTTTCCGCCCGTTCGCTTGCGTGTCAGGCGCTCTCGATCTTCGGCGATCACTCCGATGTGATGGCGGTGCGCCAGACCGGCTATGCCATGCTCGCTTCCGCTTCCGTTCAGGAGGCCACTGATTTTGCGTTGATCTCGCAAGCGGCGAGCCTAGAATCCCGCATTCCTTTCCTTCATTTTTTTGACGGCTTCCGCACCTCTCATGAGGTCCAGAAGATCAGCATGCTTTCCGACGATCAGATCCGCGGGATGATCGACATGGCCAGGGTGCTTGAGCACCGCGCCCGCGCGCTCTCGCCGGACAACCCTGTCTTGCGCGGCACCGCTCAAAATCCGGACGTTTATTTCCAAGGCCGTGAAACGGTCAATAAATTCTATGAGGCGTGTCCTGACGCGGTTCAGCGCGCGATGGATAAATTTGCGGGGATCACGGGCCGCGCATACCGCCTTTTTGAATATGTCGGCGCCAAGGATGCCGAACAAGTCATCGTGATCATGGGTTCGGGGGTCGAGGTGGCGGATGAAGCTGTAAAAGTCCTCGCCGCGAAAGGCGCGAAGATCGGCTGCCTCAAGGTCGCGCTTTACCGTCCTTTTGATGTGAAACGCTTTGTGGAAGCTTTGCCGTCCACCATCAAGAATTTGATCGTGCTGGACCGCACCAAAGAGCCTGGCGCGATCGGCGAACCGCTTTATCTTGACTGCGTGAGCGCGCTTCAGGAAGCGGCGCAGAACGGCTGGTCCAAATTCAAACAGGCGCCGAAGGTCTATGGCGGCCGCTACGGCCTTTCTTCCAAGGAATTCACGCCGGCCATGGTCAAAGGGGTCTTTGACTTCTTTGCTTCGGGCAAGACCAAACACGGTTTTACGATCGGCATTAATGACGATGTGACCCATACCAGTCTTCCTTATGATCCGGACTATTCCATTGAATCCGACAAGGTCGTTCGCGCTCTTTTCTACGGGCTCGGTTCCGACGGTACGGTGGGAGCGAACAAGAATTCGATCAAGATCATCGGCGAGAACACGGAAAATTTCGCGCAGGGGTATTTCGTCTATGATTCCAAAAAATCGGGAGCCATTACCGTTTCGCATCTTCGCTTCGGCCCCGAACCGATCCGATCGCCTTATCTCATCAGCAAAGCCCATTTTGTCGCGTGCCATCAGACCGTTTTCCTCGAAAAATACGATATGCTCCGGAACGTGATCCCGGGCGGAACGTTCCTTTTGAACGCCCCGTGGAGCGCCGAGACGGTTTGGCCGAATATTCCGATCGAAGTGCAGCGCGAGATCATCGCCAAGAAACTCAAGTTCTATGTGATCGACGCCTACAAGGTTGCCGCCGAGAGCGGGATGGGGATGAGGATCAATACGATCATGCAAGTCTGTTTTTTCGCGATCTCCGGCGTCCTGCCGCGCGAACAAGCGATCGCTGAGATCAAAAAATCCATCGAAAAAACTTACGGTAAAAAAGGCGAGGAAGTGGTCCGTCAGAACCTCCAGGCGGTTGATATGACGCTGGCGCATTTGCATGAGGTAAAGGTGCCGGCCGTGGCCGATAGCAAGATCAAACGGCTTGCCCCCGTCACCTCGAACGCTCCCGCGTTCGTTAAGGACGTGCTCGGAACGATCATTGAAGGGCGCGGGGACGACCTTCCCGTCAGCGCCATGCCGGTCGACGGGACATTTCCGACCGCAACGACCCAATATGAGAAACGCAATATCGCGCTTGAGATCCCGGTTTGGGAACCGGAGATCTGCATCCAGTGCGGTAAATGTAATTTTGTCTGCCCGCATGCCGTGATCCGTATGAAGGTCTATGATCCGAAGTATCTTGAAAAGGCCCCCGAAGGGTTCAAGTCGGCGGATGCCAAGATGCCGGATTTCAAGGGCCAGAAATTCACGATCCAGCCGGCGCCCGAGGATTGCACGGGCTGCGGTTTGTGCGTCGATGTCTGTCCGGCCAAGAGCAAAACGGATCCCAAGAAAAAAGCCATCAATATGCATCCCCAGGCGCCGCTTCGCTGCATTGAAGCGCCGAAATGGGATTATTTCCTTTCGATCCCGGATTATGACCGCAGGAAACTCAAGACCGCGATGATCAATCAGCAGCAGGCCATGCGCCCGCTTTTTGAATTTTCCGGCGCTTGCGCGGGTTGTGGCGAGACGCCCTATGTTAAAGTCGTATCCCAGCTTTTCGGTGACCGGGCGGTCATCGCGAACGCCACGGGCTGTTCTTCTATATATGGGGGGAACCTTCCGACCACGCCGTGGGCGAAAGACGCCAACGGGCGCGGTCCCGCGTGGTCCAATTCGCTTTTTGAAGATGCCGCGGAATTCGCTTACGGTTTCCGGATGGCGATCGATAAACAAAAAGAATACGCTTCCGAATTGCTCGTCAAGCTTCAGGATAAGCTCGGCGCGGATCTGGTTAAGCCGATCCTGAGCGCTTCCCAGCAGACGGAATCCGAGATCTATGATCAACGTGAACGCGTGGCGCAGCTTAAGAAAAAACTTGCCGCGCTCAATAACGATCCCGACGCGACCCAGCTTCTGAGTCTGGCGGATACGCTTGTCAAGAAAAGCGTCTGGGCTTTCGGCGGGGACGGTTGGGCCTACGATATCGGATTCGGGGGCCTTGATCACGTGCTCGCTTCCGGCAAGAACGTCAATGTATTCGTTCTTGATACGGAAGTTTATTCCAATACGGGCGGGCAGGCGTCCAAGGCCACGCCGCGTTCTGCGATCGCGAGATTCGCGATGGGCGGCAAGCCGACAGGAAAAAAGAATCTCGGCCTGATCGCGATGACCTACGGCAATGTTTATGTAGCTTCGATCGCGATGGGCGCTAACGACCAGCAGGCGCTTAAAGCGATCCAGGAGGCGGAGTCCTACGACGGCCCCTCGCTCATTATCGCCTACAGCCATTGCATCGCGCATGGCATCAATATGATCAACGGGCTTCAGGACCAGAAAGCCGCAGTCGCTTCCGGCCAGTGGATCCTCTACCGCTTCGATCCGCGCAAGGTCGAAAAAGGGGAAAATCCGCTGATGCTGGATTCGCGGGCTCCGTCGCTCCCGCTCGAGCAGTACCTGATGATGGAAAACCGTTTCAAGATGCTTGTAAAAAGCAATCCGTCGGAAGCAAAGAAGCTTTTCCAGTTAGCGCAGAAGGATGTCGAAATGCGCTGGAGGCTTTTCGAGTATCTTTCTCAGGCAAAATCTCAAACCGAAGCTCCCCAACCCCCAGCCGCGTAAGGAGGAGCTGAACATGAACGCCGAGACTGTTATGGCATCGAAGAAAAAAGATCTGAAAGCGTTGTTCGAACCGAAAGTGGTCGCGGTGGTCGGAGCTTCCCGGCGTACGGAAGCGGTCGGTTATGCCGTTTTAAAAAACCTGGTGCAGGGCTACAAGGGCAAGATCTATCCGGTCAATCCCAAGGCCGCTGACGTCCTCGGCGTAAAATGCATTCCGACGGTTGCGGAGATCCCAGAGCCGATCGATATGGCTGTTTTCATTATCCCGAGCGCGTCGGTGCCCGCGGAGCTTGAGGCGTGCGCGAAAAAAGGCGCCAAGGCCGCGATCATCATTTCGGCGGGATTCCGCGAAGTCGGCGGGGAAGGGTTGCGCCTCGAAAAAGAAGTGAAACGGATCGCGGACGCCTACGGCATGGCGGTTGTGGGGCCGAATTGCCTCGGATTGATCAATAATGATCCGGCGCTGAACCTTAACGCAAGCTTTGCCGGCACGATCCCGACGAACGGAAAGGTCGCCTTCATCTCCCAAAGCGGCGCGCTTGGAACGGCGCTTCTTGATTACGCCCGCGGCGAAAATATCGGGTTCTCCAAATTTGTCAGCTTGGGCAACAAAGTCGATGTGACGGAGCTGGAAGTTCTCGAATACCTTCGCGATGATCCGAACACCGAAGTGATCATGATGTACCTGGAAGATATTGTGAAGGGGCATGAATTTATCGAGATCGCCCGCGAGATCACGGGGGATATCGCCAAGACCAAGCCCATCCTTGTGATCAAGTCGGGCCGTACCGCCCAAGGCGCGAAGGCCGCGAGTTCGCATACGGGTTCTCTCATGGGCTCCGACGAGGTGTATGACGCCGTTTTTACGCAGTCCGGAGTCATGCGCATGGAATCCGCCCAGGAGATGTTTGATCTCGCGAGTGTTTTTGCCAATCAGCCGCTTATGAAAGGCAATCGCGTCGCGATCGTCACGAATGCCGGCGGGCCGGGCATCATGGCGACCGACGCCTGTGTCAAATTCGGGCTTCAGATGGCGGAAATGAGTCCCGCGACGGTGGCAAAACTTAAAGAAAAACTTCCGCCGACATCCAATTTTTCCAATCCTATCGACGTGATCGGCGACGCGCAGCATGACCGCTACGAGCACGCGCTCCGCTGCGTGATCGCGGAGCCGAATGTCGACGGCGTTCTCGTCTTGTTAACGCCGCAAGCCATGACGGAGGCCGAAGCGACCGCCAAAGTGATCGTGGATGTCGATAAAGAATCCGATAAAACCATCGTGACTTGTTTTATGGGGCATTCCGACGTGGAAGCCGGTGTCAAGATCCTGAAGGAAAATCTTATCCCGCATTGTTCGTTCCCCGAGGATTCGGCCCGCTCGTTGGCCGCGATGTACCGCTACCAGCAGTGGTTGCACCGCTCCCGCACCGGCGTGAAGCATTACGCCGTGGACCGCCAGGCCGCGGACGTTGTTATTGAGGCCGCCCAAAAGGAAAAGCAGAAATTTCTTCCGATCAATCAGTCCATGGAGATCTTCAGCGCCTATAAATTCCCGGTGATCCCGTGGGCGTTCGTCCGTACGGCCGAAGACGCTTGGGAACAGGCGGTAAAGATCGGTTTTCCGGTCGTGATGAAAGTCGTTTCCCAGCAGATCGTTCACAAGGTCGATGTGGGGGGCGTTCGCCTTAATCTAAACAACGCCGACGATGTCCAGCACGCGTTCCGCGATATTATGTCGGTCGGTGAGCGTCTTAAAGCCAAGATCGACGGCGTTTTTATGCAACGCATGGCTCCTAAAGGAAGGGAAGTGATCCTTGGCATGAAACGCGACCCGCATTTCGGCCCGATCCTCATGTTCGGTCTCGGGGGCATCTATGTGGAGGCGTTAAAAGACGTGACCTTC
>JAKLIQ010000019.1 GCA_022709525.1 Candidatus Omnitrophota bacterium | reverse complement strand
TTATCATTATTTCAGTCTTTCTTCCGACAAATGCAGATGGTCCGTTTCGACTTCCACCAGCGCTTCAAAGATTTGCCGGATTCTCGGATGATCCGCTTCGGCTGCCGCTTTCCGGTAGAAATCGATGGCCCGGGTTTCCCTGGCGTGCGACTCTTTCAGGTTTGCGACATTCTCTGTATGGCAGGCGTCAGAGCCCGCGGGAACGGATCCCAGCTTGAGGATCTTCCTCCAGATGGAGGCATGTTCTGCTTCGACCTTGCCCAGCGCTTTGAACAGAATCTTTCCCTCGGGATCATCGGTTTGACCTGCGGCACACATGTAAAACGCTGAATTGCTGATTTCCACCTTCAGCGCGTGTTTGGCATTGGCCTGATCCTTTGCGTTCAGCTCTACATCAAAGTTTACGACCGCCTCTTTTGCTTCCACAATATACCCCATGTGCGCGCCGCAGAAAGGGCAGTTCGCCGGGAGGCTGGCGCCTATATACGCGTCGCCGCATATCGTGCATCGGTATAGTTTAACCATGCTTTCTCCTTTTTTAATTATGGCTGTGCCTTTGCTTACGATTTCCACAGGCCGTGAAGATTGCAGTATTCCCGCGCTGTGATAGTGGCTGCCTCGATGGGAAAAACGGCTTCCGGTGCCTGGCCAGGCGCTAAAAACTGGCGATAGGCTTTTCCGTCTGCGATCACTTCGATCCACTCAATGTAATGCTTCTCTTCCATCGGATGGGCCACGCTGCCTACGGACACCTTGATGCCGCCGGCTACTTTTTCCACCACGGGAACGTGTTTTTCTTTCGCCGCGTCCGTTGTGTTTTCCGTCATGAGTTGCATGGGCTGTTCGCAGCACACGAGCTTTCCCACGCCTGCGTGAAGCACTTCCACGATATTGCCGCATACGTTGCATTTATAAACTTCGTTTCTAACGGTCATGATCCGCCTCCCTGTTATTTTTTGAGTGATTAATCCACTTTTTTAAACATTTTGCCTTTTGCGCCGCAGATCGGACAGGTTTCGGGCGCTTCATTCTCAACGGTGTACCCGCATACCGGGCAAACATAATAGCTGGAAGTTTCCTGTGCGCTGTCCAGATTGTCCAGCGCCTTCTGATACAACGCGGCATGAATTTTTTCCACTTCGTTGGCAAAATTAAAAGACCGCTCGGCTTCTTTGTGGCCTTCGGCTTTGGCGGATTCGATCATGGCCGGGTACATGTTTTTAAATTCGTGCGTTTCTCCCTCGATGGCCTCCTGAAGGTTTTCCCGGGTGGAACGAATGCCTTTAAGTGCCCTCAAATGAGCATGAGCGTGAACAGTTTCCGCCTCCGCGGCCGCACGAAACAATTTTGCCACCTGGGCAAATCCCTCCTGGTCAGCCTTGGCTGCAAAAGCGAGATATTTCCGGTTTGCTTGAGATTCTCCTGCAAAAGCTTCCTTTAACGCGTCTTCGGTTTTCGACATTCTATCATCTCCTCCTTTTAAAAATTTATTTTTAATTGGTGCTCATTCATCTAATTGCCATTATCACCGATAGTTATCCCTGCCATAGGGCGGAAAGTTAAAAGCTGCAAATTCTTTTCCCCCTCCCCTGCCCCGCTTGTACCCTTCAGGGTATCAAGCAGGGTAGGTCTCCGGGTGGTTGTCCGGAAACAGGGATCCCGGAAATTCAAATTATGCCAGGTCGAAACGGTCCAGATTCATGACCTTGTTCCATGCCGCCACAAAATCCTGCAAGAACTTCTCCGGGGAGTCCTGACAGGCGTAAACTTCCGCCACGGCCCGAAGCTGGGAGTTCGATCCGAAAATCAGATCGACGCGGGTGCCGGTCCATTTAAGTTCGCCGGTCCTGCGATCGTACCCTTCGTATACATCCGGATTGTTCGCTGAGGCTTTCCACTCCGTGCCCATGTCGAGCAGGTTCACGAAGAAGTCGTTGGTCAGCTTTCCCGGCTGTGAGGTGAAGACGCCATGCGGAGAACCGCCGAAGTTGGCACCCAGCACGCGCAGGCCGCCGATTAAAACAGTCATCTCGGGTGCGGTGAGCGTCAGAAGCTGTGCCTTGTCCACCAGCATTTCTTCGGGCAGTACAGTGTATCTGGCCTTCTGGTAATTGCGGAACCCGTCAGCTTTCGGTTCGAGCACGCCAAACGAAGCCGCATCGGTTTGCTTTTGTGATGCATCCATGCGACCCGGCGCGAAAGACACCGTAATTTTGTAACCGGCGTTTTTTGCCGCCTGTTCAATGCCTGCGCAACCGGCCAGAACGATCACATCGGCCAGCGATACCTTTTTGTCGCCGGGCTGTTCTTTGTTAAAAGCTTTCTGGATTCGCTCAAGGGTTTTAAGCACCTTGGCCAGACGGTCAGGTTCGTTGACTTCCCAGTCTTTTTGCGGTGCCAGACGAATGCGCGCGCCGTTGGCGCCACCGCGCATGTCGGAGCCGCGGAACGTGGAGGCCGATGCCCAGGCGACTGAAACCAGATCCGAAACAGACAGGCCCGAAGCCAGGATTTTGCTCTTGAGAGCGGCCGTATCCTGTTTGTTGATCAGTTTGTGGTTTACGGCGGGAATGGGGTCCTGCCAGATCAGCTCTTCTTTCGGAATCTCCGGTCCGAGATAGCGCGAACGCGGTCCCATGTCGCGGTGGGTCAGCTTGAACCATGCCCGGGCAAACGCGTCTGCGAATTCCTTCGGGTTGGCAAGATAACGCCGCGCAATCGGCTCATAGATCGGGTCCAAGCGAAGGGAAAGGTCCGCTGTGGTCATCATCGGGCGGCGCTTTTTGGAGGGATCATGCGCGTCCACCACCATGTCTTCTTCCTCAACATTTTTGGCCAGCCATTGATTGGCGCCGGCCGGGCTCTTGACCAGTTCCCAATCATATTTGAAGAGCACCTTCAGATAGCCCATGTCCCATGTCGTCGGGTTCGGTTTCCAGGCACCTTCGAGGCCGCTTGATATCGTATCTCCCCCTTTGCCACTTTTATAACTGCTTTTCCAGCCAAGCCCCTGTTCTTCGATAGGGGCGGCTTCCGGTTCGGGCCCCACATGGGTTGCAGGCCCTGCGCCGTGGCATTTACCAAAAGTATGGCCTCCTGCAACCAGTGCGACGGTTTCTTCGTCATTCATGGCCATGCGCGCAAAGGTTTCGCGCACGTCACGGCCGGAGGCGAGCGGATCGGGATTGCCGTCCGGACCTTCGGGGTTCACGTAGATCAGTCCCATCTGCACGGCCGCCAGGGGATTCTCAAGATCTCGCTCGCCGGTGTAACGGCTCTTGGGTTTGTCGCTTGTAGCCAGCCATTCCTCTTCGCTGCCCCAGTAGATGTCTTCTTCCGGTTCCCAGACGTCCACACGCCCGCCGGCAAAGCCGAAGGTTTTAAATCCCATCGATTCCAGGGCGCAGTTGCCGGCCAGAATCATCAGATCCGCCCAGGAGATTTTCTTGCCGTATTTCTGTTTGATGGGCCAAAGAAGCCTGCGCGCCTTGTCGAGGTTCACGTTGTCGGGCCAGCTGCTGAGCGGT
>JAKLIQ010000018.1 GCA_022709525.1 Candidatus Omnitrophota bacterium | reverse complement strand
CATCCGGTTTTTTGCCCCCACGAGAATCCTCTTCGCCTTCTTCACCGGTATTTTTCTGCTTTTCTTTTGCTTTGTTTTCATCCTGCACCTCTATCCCAAGTTTCTTCATCTTCTCCTGCTCACGCTTACGCTGTTCGAAACACTCTTCCCAGTCCTTGCCGTCCTGCGCATAGATATCCGAATACGTCACAATCCCGTTTCTTAATCCCACCTCGGCGGCCTGCGCTTCTTTAAGCGGATCCACCCATTCCCATCCCGGGGCGATCCATGAGGCCCCAGTCCATCGCTGTCTTTTTTCGTAAAATGTGTCCGCCGATATTTCGCCGCTTAAATACGCCTCTTCCAGCAACATATCCCAGACCGGCTGGCAGAATTTCTGCGCCAGCCATTCCTGACGCATCCGGAAATAACGCCGTGCCTCAAGCAAAGCCGCCCGCGCGCTTGAATAATTCGTTTTCGAAAAATCCTTGGCCACAAGTTCGTACGGCAGACCTAAAGCCGCAGAGATGGCCTTCAAGATGCGGTCAACAAATGGTTCGAAACTCGATCCCGGACGCTGGGGATTAAATGACGTGATGCTTTCGCCCGGCATAAGGTGCTTGATCATGCCCGGCTCAAGACTTTCAATAAACTGACCGGAAGGATTTCTTTCGTAAGCACCGCCCGCCGAAACATCCATAGACGCTTCCGATGTTATAAATAGCGAGAAACACGCGGCGATCCTCGCGGCCACGAGTTCGGCTTCCGCGTATTCCCCAAGATCTTTGAAATAAGATAAAACCGGCGCAAAGAACGGCACCCCGCGCGTCTGTCCCGAACGTAAAACGTAGTAGAGGTGAAAGACATTGCGCCTGCCGTATTCATTGAACGCCGGAATTTCGATAAATTCTTTTTCGCCGCTTTTGGCAATACGCGATTCGCCGGGATGCGTCTTCTGAATAAAATACGAAACCGCCTCGCCCTTTTCGCCTATGCGCACGCCCGCGCGTATTGACTTGTCTCCCCGTTTATCCGAAGGCGTATCCAGCCGGTCGGATTCGATCACCTGCAAAGACGTCCTATAAGGACGCGAAGGATCCTCGATCATCATCGGAACGATCAATGCTTCCCCGTTTTCGAGAATCTGGCGGTCGACAAGCTGTTGGATCTCGTAAAAGTCCATGCGCCTGCCCGCATCCGCATACGGAATCCATCTCTTCCAGACACGCTCCGCGTCTTTCTGAAACTTCGCCGTTTCTTCTTCACCAAGTCCGATCTCATCCCTGTCAATACGCGACTGCGGACGAATGCCTGATCCGACCACATTGGTGGTCATGGTTGAGGTAATGCCGGATGCGTGCGCATCGTTGCGGTTTAAATCGCGGCTCCGCTCGCGAATATCTTTCAACTCCGGTAAAAGGTCAGCGTCCGCGGATCCTCCTCCCGGCATCCACGATGAACGAAGACGGTCGCGTGACGCGCCTTTGTAAGAACTGAACGATCTGGTGACTTTTATGGCTTCGCGGTACATGCGCCGTTTAAGGCCCGCGCTCGGCGAGAAAAAAGAAATAAGGCCGTCCAAGCCGCTGGATAATTTCTCGGTCAGCGGTGTTTTCATGACGGCCTCCCGAATGACACATATGTGGTCGCTCCGCCTGAACCGGCGATCTCGCGTCTGAGTTGATCGCGCAACTTGTAGAGATCCTGAAGCGGAATGTACTGAAGATTGCGGCCGCCGATCGAATACGACTGAACCGCACCGCCGGTGATCCGGGCATTGATTGCGGTCTCGACGTTATCGAGCATTTCCTGTTTTGTAGGTACGGCCATACGTCCTCCTCTTGAACCCAATAAAAAAGCCACCTCCGGCCAGCATGCTGGAGATGGCTTTTACTGCTATTGGGCGCGAAAACGGTGATCAGCCGCCTCGCAAAAGTGTATCAACTTCAATAATATGTAATTCTCATACTTTTGCAATGGGGTCGTTACTACGGAGTAGTAAAAAGTCATTTTTCATCATCTACCTCAACAGACTTGAAATTATGCCCGCATTTATAACAGCTGTGATACCGGATCGGCGGGTGTGTCGAATAACAGCGCGTATTTTTACTTCTGCATTTCGGACATCGGATAGGAATAAAACGAACGCCATAATCTGATGAATCATTCGGCGGTCGCCCGAACGGCTTTTCCCGGGGCTGGGAACTCCCGCCGTTACTCAGCCAGTTTGATTTTCTTTCTATCCATCGCCCCATTAAATCCACGATCCTTTCGTCTTGCGAAGCCACCCTCCCCGGACTGATTCTTCCGTAACCGGCTGATGAACTCGAGGCGCATCTTCTTTTCGCATATTAAGAGCACGGATGATATCCGCGGCCGCCAGCGCGTACACCTCTGCGTCCAGATAGTGATTAGCCGCGGCCTCTTTCTTTTTCTGCCAAACCTCTTTTGCTTTGCCGGTTGTGCGGTTGCGGATGAGAACTTTATGCTCCGAAGTAAACTGCATGAGATAATCGTCGCTCGGATTGCGAAAGATATGCCACTTGCCCGGGTTCTGCGAAGTCACCAGACGGTTGATCTTGTCCTTATATTGCGTGACGTTTAAATTCCACAACACAAGTCCGCCGGGAATGACCGCGCCGGTTCTTGAATTGATATCGATCTTGTTTGCCCGGTAGAAACGGCCGCCGGTAATTTCTTCAAGCCCTTTGATCGCCTTTGTCTTATCCGGCCAACTGCGGCAAAAACGGTAAACCTCGTCCGTCCTGAAACCCGAATCGATGCATGACATATAAACACTTAAGGTATCCGCGGTATTCGCTCTACGGTATTCCGTCTTAAACAAACAATCGATAATGTCATCCCAATACTCAACCCGGTCGGCACGAATAAGCCATGACTCCTCGCAATATCCCCAGCCGCGAATGACGTAATAAAAGTGATCTTTCTGCACATCAACGCCTGCCGTCAGCACCAGAACCTCATCCGGAACAACACCCTGATCGTAATCGCGCGCCAGATTGCGCACCTTATCAACCGTTGTTTCCTCGATCTTCTCCTCCCAGACCTCAGCAAGCCATGAGTTGACGAAATTCATCAAAAGCTCGACATAATCTTTTGACTTCAAAAACTCGGCCGCGATGTCGCTCCACGTCAGCCACGGCGAATAGAGCGAACTCACCCAAAAGCCGCGATTGCGATTATGTTCGTCTTTCTCCGCGATCCATTCACCCGCCAGCATCATCTTTTGCTTGTGAATATCATCAATACGCTTCTTGCAGTGGATGCACTCATACCAAGCGAGCCGGTTATTTTTAATCCGCTCGGGCGAAGATTCTTCCTTTGGCCATTTGATCTGGCCGAAAACAAAAACTTGTTTCTTCCGGCAATGCGGACAGGGCACATGAAACCTGCGCTGGTCTGATTTGTCGTATTCGCGGAAGATATACCCCTCGCGCGTGGTGGGCGTGGACACCTTGACCGTCTTTTTATTCCAGAAAGTTTTCTGACGCTCGGATGCCAGCTTGATAGGATCGGCTTCCCTGCCCGAGAATTTTGGGTACTTGTCTACCTCATCCAAAAAAAGATACCGGATAGGCCGCGACGCAAGGTCGGCCGGGCTATTCGATCCGGCAAAATAAAGAATCATCCGGTCAAAATGATATTCGAGTTTCGTAATGTCATCCGTATTGATCGGAATATATTTATTCAAGACCGGCGAACATTCGATCATCGGCCGGACACGGTTATATGAAACACTCTTGGCGTCATCCGCGCGCGGCGAAACCATAAGTGTCGGGCCCGGATCCTGATCAATGATAAATCCAAGCATGTTGTACATCGCCTCGGTCTTGCCGACCTGCGATGCCGCCATGACCGTGATC
>JAKLIQ010000017.1 GCA_022709525.1 Candidatus Omnitrophota bacterium | reverse complement strand
GGGGGCCAGGTGGAGCGGCGACAGCCGCGGAACCTGGACCACGGCACCCAGGATCGCGGGGCGGGTTGCCGATGCCCGGGACGGTCGGCCGCGCGTGAGCGCGGCGGGGTGGGGCTTGGCGTAGGGGGAAGTTTGCATAACACACCTGTTATGTAAAGCCGACCCCGGCGGGCTCCCGCCGGGTGGAGGCCGAGGGCGGGGTGGGTCAAGGGCTGCGTCTGATAAGGCCGGCCTTATCAGACGGCGACGCCGCAAAACCCGTGACAGGACCGGCCAGGGAGGGCCGGGACTGGCGCGGGTTTTGCTCCAGCGGAGCGGACAGCCCGGTGCTTTTTTTACGGAGCGAAGCGGAGTGAAAAAAGCATGACCCGCCCCGACCGAAGCTTACCCCGTAGCTAAGCCCCACCCCTGTTTTTTGGCGCAAGCCAAAAAACACGACCGGACGAACGGAAGGCCGGTTAGCAGGTCCCGGAGCACCCCTGGGCGGGCGGGGGAGTTCAAATCAAAAAGCGGCAACCGATCCGGGCCCCCGGTCGGGCCGCTACCTCGCGGAAATGCCCTTGTGCGCGGCCGCCGGCTCGGAACGCCGACCGGGGCCGCGCCACCTGCTTATCCCCGGCTCCGGGCAACGGTCCGCGCTCGCGGTCCGTCGTGGTTGGTTCCCCGTGGTGGGCGTCCGGCGGACGACCGCCACGGCTTCCGGATCCCGCGCGGGCCGCGATCAGCGGTCCGCGTTTTGGCGGGTCTTTCGTCGGCGTGCCCCCGTCCATCTTTGGGCCGCTCGGCCGGACGGGGGAACGCTCTCCCGGTCTGATGGGTTAGAGGAAAAAAGGCCGACTAGACCAGGTGCGCCAGGCTTCGAAGTTTGCATCATCGAGCTGGTTCAGGTCCCGCAAGCGAAAGGGGCCGGACTTCCAGTAATCCTCCGAACCGTTCCAAACGGCCAGGAGGAACCGGACGACCACCTTTTCCCCGGAACTGGCGGCACCGGAAGCGCCCCATTCATCAAGGGTCTCGGGGTGCCAAGGATCGACACCGGGCGCCTTCCGGAGGGCGGGAAATTGACGGGCAAGAGCGGTCATGATTTCGGGCGGGTTGCGGGTCATTTGGCTACCTCCGGTAAAAATTGATCAGGCCTGGTTATTCCGAGATCGGTTCCTTGGGGGCCGGGGCCGGCGGTTTGGCGGCGATCCGTTCCAGAACTATTTTTTGCATTTCCATTTTGACCATCATCGAGGAAAACTTGCTCTTCTGAAGATCCGGCGGAAGGCGTTCAATAGCCTGTTTCCGGACTTCCGTTAGCTCGGCTTCTGAAAGGGCCTGCAAGATCATTTCTGCCTTCGCGCGGCTTTCCATTTCCTTGGCCTGGCGCTTCGCTTCCTCTCGCTTCTTTCCCTCTTCCTCTTCGCGGCGGCGATCCGCGAGGGCCTTTTCCGTTGCCTTCAGATCCTCGTTTTCCTGGAAAGGCAGGCCAAAATCCCCGATCAGGGCTTTCGAGAGATACGCGCCGTAGTTTCCCTGCCGGCCCGGATTACTTCCCGGTTTCACGGCGTTTGACTTCACGTTCGTGTAATTGATATTCCGGGCCACGAAGTCAAACCCGTATTCCCGAAGTGCCCTTTGTATCACCTTTTGAAGGGACTTCATTTCCCGGAACTTCGCCGGGAGCAGGGCAACCAGGCGAGTGAAGTTTTCTTCCGTGTCTCCGTTTTCCTCGGGGAGTTCCGGCGGCGGTTCTGCCGATCTTGGCCGGGGGTCCTCCTGGGCCTGGTGCTTTTGAGGTTTTATCGGTTCCTCACAAACAAAGGCCGGAGGATCTGGAAGGGCCAGAAATTTTTGTTTCGGGTCGTTTTTCTTGATGACAAAACGAATCGCGGCAACCTTCTTCCCTTCCTTGGTTTCCTCGAAGGTGAAGGCTATATCAGTCTTTTCCTTGAGTTCCTTTTGAGCAACCAGGACAACCTTGTTTTTGAAGTGGCCGTAAAGCTTGTATTCATCCTTGTCTACACCAAGAATGTGTTTCAACCGATCCACTTCGAACGTGGTTTCCCCCAAATTTTCAAACCGCTTCAAAAGCTCATAAATCCTGATGGAGTAGGTGCTCCGAAGATGAACCACATACCCGATGTAATACTTGGTAAAGTGGGCTCTCAGGTTGAGGAGATACGGCTTTAGGACCTGATTGATACAGATTTTTATGCTTCCCTTATCACCATACTCGGCGCCTTCGATCCAGTGTAGATCAATGTCTCGAATCTTCCTATCAATGGTGATAATTCGCTTCATCAGCTTCCGAACGGCTTTTCGGACGTCGATGTAAATCCGCTTGCTCTTTTCCAACCCTAAGAATTTGGCCAGGTCCATGATTTGGAACTTGTACCAAAGGAAATTAACGTCCTCGGGCCGGATCTTGGAGATTAAAAGCAAGATCAACCGTTGTTCCTGGATGCTCAACCGTTGCCGGGCTTCAACCAGCTTGTTAGACTTCACAACCAGGGCCTTCGGACTCATGATGAGCCGCGCGTGTGGCGGTTCTGGTGGCTTTGACCCCGTCTCTTTTTTTTCTTCCTCGGTCTCCATTTCCAATCATTTTATTTAATATCACTCTAAAAGTCAACGAGTGATGGTAAAACCCTTCAATTGGTGATAGAAACCCTTCATTCGGTGATAGAAAATCCTTCATTTAGTGATATTAACCCTTCATTTAGTGATAGTTGGGTCCGGAGACACCTCTATTGATGCGAGTCTCCGGACCCTCTAAATACACAAACAAGAAAGATAAAAAACAAACAAACATACTAACCAAGTTTAGTACTAGTACTAACAGGGGTAACCCATCGAAGAATTTTGTCTGTTTGTCTGTTTTTTTTGAAGATAAAGGAAAACCACCCCAAAAAGACAAAAAGGACCCGGAACCCTACCGGGTAGATTTCCGTTCAACCTGGGGCACGCCAGGAAGAAAAAAACGGGGTTTCGTTCGGGAGGATATTTCCCCTCCGTACAGTGCCCTTGAAGAACCAAAAACCACGAAAAGCGCTTCTGAAGAGGAAAAGAAGGAACCTGTTTACATAATCTATCTTATCGGGATACCACGAAATCCCTTTCCTGATCTGGTTTTCCGTATTTCGAGTGCCCTTCGAAAGATACAACGGAAAAATACACCCCGGACCCTAAAACGGCGGTGGGGAAATCCCGCCGCTGTTTCACCGGCGGTGAGCCTCCGGTGAAAGTGACCAGGTGTGGCGGTCCGCTCTGTAAAAGAATCCGCGATATCTGCCGATAGTATCGGCGGTGAGCGGTGGCGATTTCCCGCAACGGCCCCGAACGGCGGCGAAAAGGAATAGATCGATGAATGACAGAATTTCCCTCGTGGAAGCGGCTAAACAAGCGGCTGTATCACGGGACAAAGCTAAATACTGGCTTGAGCTTCTCGGATGTTGCCTCATCAAGGAAAAACAGAAGTCTTTTGTTCCGCTGGGGGCGGTCGTTTTGCTCGAAGCTATGCGCCTGGCTATCGAATCCGGGCTTACTCCTTCGGCGGCGGCGGAGCATGTAAAGCTCACCTATTCCGAAAAACAGGAACCCAAAGAACCGACAAAGGCCCTTGAAGTGCCTGATGATGCCGTAACCAGGATGTCGGCAAGGATTGAATCCCTCGAAAAAGCGGTTCTCATGCTGGTTGAGGAAAACCGGAACCTTGTTCAACGGGTCGGGGGCATGCAAATGCTTCTGATGCCACCGGCCAAACCGGCAACGGCGGCGATTGCCTGGCAACCGGAAAAACCGAAAGATCCGCTTGAAGGAATGGCCTGGTATCAACGGGTCTGGGTCGAATGCTTCGAACCGTGGAGGATGCGGCGATACGCTTCCTAAGCTAGTTTCCAAGAGTTCGCGCGGATCGCGGCGGCGGGATTTCCCCGCCGCGTTTTTGTCTTTTCGTTTATGCTTGAAAGATCGACTTCACATT
>JAKLIQ010000016.1 GCA_022709525.1 Candidatus Omnitrophota bacterium | reverse complement strand
GCCGCAGCGATGCGTTTATTACCATCCACAAAACTGTGGTTCTTAGTAACAAAATAAAGCAGGTGCGCCGCTTTTTCCTGGACGGTTGGATAGAGTTCTTTTTTGCCGAAAGTTTGGTAGATAGTGTTGATCGAACTTTTAAACCCTTGGTCCCTTTCCCGGCCCATGAGAACAGAACCGCCGAATTTCCGCTTCAAGCTTTCGATGATTTCCCGGGCTTTTTCATAAGTAAGCCGGTATTTTCCCTCCCGCATGCCCTTCGGTATCGGAAGGCGTTCGTGGTCAAAAGCATCGAGGATGTCCAGAGCCCGGGCATATTCTGCGATCACGCGGGCGATCCCTCGCGTTTCTGCGGAAAGCTCTTCGATCTGAAAAATATTCCCGACCAGGGCAACGGCTTTTTGAAGCTCACGATATTTGATCTGGTCTATCTTCAGACGCTTCTGGTTGAGGGTGTAGCCGTCCACGAGATGCTTTTTAAGCACGCCTGTGGCCCAAATACGAAATTGAGTAGCCTTTGAAGAATTAACCCGATAACCGACCGAAATAATAGCGTCTAGATTATAAAACTTGGTTTTATAAATTTTCCCGTCCTTGGCAGTATGTTCCAAAATGGAACATACTGAGGATTCCTCTAATTCTTTGGATTTGAAGATATTAGAGAGATGCTTGGTCATTGCCGGTCTTTGCGTTCCAAATAGGGAAGCCATCTGCTCTTGCGTGAGCCATGCCGTGTCTTTTTCAAGACGGACTTCAAGCCGGTCTTTGTATAAAACGATTTTTCCGTGCCGCATCCCGTTTTTTTCTTCCATCATTAGGCCTTTTTACGTTTGGTTGAGACTTTACGGCTGATCTTGCGGGCCTCATACAGGGTTTCGGGTTCGCTGATCTTGCTTGAGGACATCATCCGGTTCATCTTGTCCATAAGCAGGGTCTTTTGAAAGATGGCTTGCCTCGCGACTTCAGACCAGTTGATCTCCTTGAAATGGTCCATTCTTGCCTTAAGGTCCGCCGGTATTGAGAGTGTCATATTCGGCATAAGTACCTCCTTTTCTGATATAAGTATACTATGTGCATCCACATATTGCAAGTAAAATACGAAGCTGACGCTACGCTTCGACTTTGTAGTGCTGGCGCATCGGGCGCAAGTGCAAGTAATTTATGAAATCCATATGTTATCTATTGCTAGTCGGTGCGTGTCGCATACACGACCACCTCAAGGAGTGATGCGAACGCAATGATTCACAGGAATCATTGCTAGGCGGATGGGTTGTAGTCTAAAGTCTGTGGTCTCGGATTGAATGGGAACGTCGACCGGTAGGGAGTATCCAAAATCCCACAGGCCGTACTTGGCGCAATGAACGACAAGTGCTAATCCTTGCCCCACGGCAGAAGCGGGTCTAGAATACGGACCATTGTACCTTTCGATTCGATAATTTATAAGCTGTAGACTCGGATCGGACGAGAGAGTCAACCTCTCGCCGAAGCCGCACTGAATCGTTGGGATTCAGTGGCAGTCTGATGTCTGTAGTCTGAATTTTGTAGCCGGGGTAGAGCTTTACGCGATCAAAGGGTCTTAGGATCAGGATCAAAATAAATCGGGGCAGGCTCGCGTTAACGAATGACTGTCACCAGTCTATGGAGACTTTGCGCGGTCTCGAAAATTTTCTTTTCAATCATTGAAAAATGAGTATAATACGCTCAATTATCAAGGAGACAAAAAGTGTTCATTAAACGTGAAGCTCTGATGGCAGAGTTGGGTTCCTCGGTGCGCCGGAGCCGGATCACCGCGCTCTTGGGGCCGAGGCAGTGCGGTAAGACCACTCTGGCAAAGCATTTCTTCCGGGGCCATTCCGGCAAAACAGCTTATTACGACCTCGAAAACCAGGAAGACGCGGCGCTCCTTAAAAACCCCCAAACGGTATTAGCGGCTGACAAGGGGCTTATTGTGATCGACGAGATCCAGCGGCGGCCGGATCTGTTCCCGGTTTTGCGCGTTCTCGCCGACAGGAAACCTCTTCCCGCAAAATTCTTGATACTCGGCAGCGCATCGCCCGAGCTCATCCGCAAGTCTTCGGAATCACTCGCCGGCCGCGTAGAGTTCATCGAGATGAACGGTTTTTCGCTCGGTGAAGTAGGGCCCTCCAAGCAGGACGCTTTATGGCTGCGGGGAGGAATGCCCGGGTCTTTCCTGGCCCGTTCCATGAAAGATAGCCAGGAATGGAGGGAGAATTTCATCCGGACCTTTGTGGAAAGAGATGTGCCGCAAATGGGTTTTCAATTTCCTTCCGCGGCGGTCCGCCGTTTTTGGCAAATGATCGCTCATGTCCACGGGCAGATCTGGAACGGATCGGAGATCGGAGCGTCTCTTGGCGTGGCGCATACCACATCCCGGCGGTATCTGGACCTTCTCACCGGCGCCTATGTCGTGCGCCAGCTTCAACCGTGGTATGAGAATGCCGGGAAAAGACTGGTCAAATCTCCCAAGATCTATTTCAGGGACAGCGGCCTGCTCCATCAGTTCCTCAAGATCGGAAGTTTACGCGATCTGCTTGCACATCCCAAAGCCGGTTCCTCCTGGGAAGGATTTGCCCTGGAGCAGGTCCTAAGCCGGCTCGGGGAGCGGGACAGTTTTTTTTGGGCTACCCACGCGGGCGCGGAACTGGACCTTTTACTTTTGAGACAAGGAAAGAAATGGGGATTCGAATTTAAGTTCACGGAAAGTCCCGAGGTCACAAAGTCCATGCGCATTGCGCTTCACGACTTGAAACTCGAACGGCTTCATGTGATCTACCCCGGCGAAAAGGCCGTCCGGCTTGATAAAAAGGTCGAACTTGTCGGCCTCAAGAACCTGAGCTCCGTCAAGATCTGACCGTTAATAGCGGGGTCCCGCCGAAGCGGAGGTGCCACGGCCTTACGGCCGTGGGGTTCCACGCGATCAAAGGGTCTTAGGATCAGGATCAAAATAAATCGGGGCAGGTTGAATGTACAAAACCCAATGATTTGATGCCGAACGCGAAACTAGCCGCTGCAACCTACAAAAAACTTATCACGGATATCGCCTCGCTTTATGAGGGCGCGCGGAAGGCGCTTGTCGAGGCTTATTGGACAATAGGCAAGCGCATGGTCCAGGTCGAGCAGAAAGGCGAGGTCCGGGCCGCCTACGGCGACAATATCATTCCCAAGCTCTCCGAAGATCTGACCCGACAACTCGGCCAGGGATTTTCGGAAACCAATCTGAAACGCTTCCGGCAATTTTATTTAAGATACCCAAAAAGCCCGCCCGCGGGCGAATTGAATTGGGCCCAGCACATCGAACTGCTTTCGATCCGGGATGAACGAAAACGTCTGCAGCTTGAAAGACGTACCGGAAAAGAAAACCTCAAGCGCGACGAATTGCGCGAACTGGTCCGCCAAGAACTTGTCCGGGAACAGGTGGCCGCAGCCCGGGACGAGAAAAAAGAGCCGCCGGAGCTTTTAACACCTCCCAAAGACCTCACGCTTCACACGTATAAAAAAGGGGAAGTCGGTAGCCCCACGGGGGCGACAACTCACGTTGTCGATTGCGGGTTCTATGTCTTCCGCGAACTCACTCGCGCTCAATATGAAAGCGTTACGGTCACGGCGAAACCCACGTACGCTTACGAAGCTACGGTCGAGCGCGTCATTGACGGCGACACGCTCTGGGCCGTCATTGATCTCGGCTTCGGCACCAAAGTCCGCGAAAAACTCCGGTTGCGCGGTCTGGACTGTCCGGAAATGGATACCGAAGAAGGCAAACAAGCCGCCGAATTCGTCAAAGCCCGCCTCAAACCCGGCTCCAAGATCATCCTCGTCAGCAGTAAAACCGATAAGTACACCCGCTACCTCGCAGACGTGTTCTTTACCGATGCGAAAGGGGAGGAACAATACCTCAACAACCTGCTCCTCGAGAGCGGACTTGCAGTAAATATGTATTAAAATATACATATAAATGTATTAATATATACATAAATATGTATAAAAACATACATTTTCTATTGACTTTTAAGCGATCCTGGGGTATCTTATGGATCGGGAGGCCTTATGGAATACAGGATCAAGAAAGATGAGTTAGCACAAACCCTGCAGGCTTGGGACGAGCTTCTTCCCGGTCGCGGCAGGATCCGCTTGGTGGCTTGCGGCGGAACGGCCTTGACGCTCATGGGGTACAAGGAATCAACGAAGGACGTGGATTTCCTGGTCCCGGAGGAAAAAGAATACGAACGCCTTATTGATTTTCTTACGAAAGCGGGATACCGGCCGGCGACTTCGTTCGGCTGGAAACGCGGCGAAGAAACGATCGTCTACGATCTTTATCCCGGCAAAAAAGTTTATCAAACGGAACTTTTAACCTCGCCGCTTGTTCGGGGAGGGACAAGGCCGTGGAAAAAGTTAAAAAAGATCGAAGTCCTGATCCTGAACCCGCTCGACCTCATCATCTCGAAGATGTTCCGTGGGGTCGAAGTGGACATTCAGGATAGTTTGTTGCTTTTGGCGAAAGAAAAGATCGATCTTGAAAAATTGAAAGAACGTTACCGGGAAACCGCGCAACATGACATCAGTGAAGCAAAAGTTTTGAGGAATTTGGAATTACTGCTGAAGCGGCTTGAAAGTTCCTCAGCGTAATGCGGCGGAAGGAGAAATGTGATGGCAAAAAAGGAAAATAAAGAAGCATTGCTCAGCGAATTGGCCCGGTATGGATACGAGCTGTCCCTGCCCGAGGCCCCTGCAGCTGCCCCCGAAAAAGTTCTCGAGGCGCTTCTAAAGCAGGATGACGCGCGGCTTTTGGAAGGGTTCCCGGTCGTGTTGGCCAATGCCCTGTCCCGGGAAAGCGCCTTGGAGTGGGAGAAAAGCTCTTGGCGTCCCGGAAAGGTTTTTCCGGCCAAGACCCAAGAACGGTGGGAAGCCCTTATGGCCGTGAGCCTTTTACTTTTTCGACTTTTTGGTGTTGAAAAGAACTCCCAAGATCGCACATTGAAACTTCTCCAGAAGGATCCGGAAGGGGAAGAGGCTCTGGAAAGGACGGAAAAGGATTTTTCCGGAGAAGAAGTGAAGGCAAATGGGTTGCGCCTTAGTGCGGACCGGCTCAAGACCGGTTTCAGGAATTATGTGGTCCATCAGGCCGGATCCGGGAAAGAACTCGAGGCGCAGAAAAACGCGCTGGAGTACGAGCTTCTTCTTTCCGAGCTCTTTACGCCGCGGCAGAAGGAACTGCTCGCGAAACGTCTTGCCGGAAAACCCATGACCAAGACCGAGCGGGAATACTACTACCGCGTGGTCAAAAAACGGCTCGTAGCGATGGCTGACGATCGTCTCCACCAGATGGCCCGAGGGCTTGTCTAACCTATGACTTTCAGCTGCTGGCTATAGGACGCTAGGCATCAGTTGTAAGCCGGAATTCGGATGGGGAGTAACCGCCCTGTCTCCGAATTATATATATTCACAACTCATTTCCATTCAATAGCTTACAGAAAAAATACAACCAAAAATATGTAAAATACTTGAAAATACAACTTTTAGGTTGTATAATCATGGCATGAACGCTGATCTAAGGAACATACTTAAAGCCCAGGAGCAAGTTCTCAAGGCGGTGGCCGGCCAAATGGACGGTTTTTACCTTGTCGGGGGGACGGCCTTGGCTAGGGGATACTTTCATCATCGCGAGTCCTATGACCTGGATTTTTTTACCAAGGATTATTCGGTCAAAAAGATCGAAGCGGCTGCGGCATCGATCGGGAAGCGGACCGGGAAGAAATTGAAAAAGATCGTGGATTCCAAAGGGGAAAAGGGCTTTCTCCGGATGAGGCGTTACGCCATGCCGCTCGGAAAAGGAGAGCCGCTCAAGATCGATTTCGTAGAAGATCTCGCCGACATCGTGAAACCCTTCAAGCGGATCGGAGGGATCGATTTTGCGTCCCTGGATGATATCTATTTGCGCAAGATCTATGCGGCCACGGGCATTATCACAGGAAAAGACCGGCTCGGAAAGGCCGAGACAAAAGGAAAGCGTCAGGAGGCCCGGGACCTTTTCGATCTTTACCATTTATCCAAGACCTACAAGAACCTGAAATGTTTTATCGAAGAGTATCCCGAAAGGGTGGAGATCCACGGGCTTTTTCAATGGTACTATTCCCTGAATAAGATCGAGATGAGCCTGGGGCTCGGGGATATCGTGACGCCCAACCCCCTGGAGTTCACGGAGATCAGCAGGCATTTCAAAAAGGAGATCGAAGACCTGATGCGCGAGGTCACCGGAGGCGTATGAAAAAACCCTGGCTTTGGAACATCAACAAGACGGAAGCGGAGATCAAGCGGATCCTTGCGGACCCGGAGGACAAGGCCTTTGTTCACTATGCGGCCCTGCTTTTTTCCCGCCACACCGGCCTGCCCAAAGAGATCTTCGGCACCTACATCCGCAAAGAGGACTTTTGCCGTCACTGGCCCGCGATCAAACGCCGGATGCGCAAGGACAAATGGAACGACGAACGCATCCCGTTCTGGGACGGGGCCCACGATTTTCTTGTGCGTGAGTTCAAAAAAAAGGGGATCGAGTTCCGGAGGCCCAAGAAGGAGGCCTTGAAAAATCCGGCCTGGGAGAGGCTCGCCTTGGATCTTCGTAACCGTCGCCGCGCTCGAAAAATAACGCAGGCGGAGTTGGCCAAAAAAATGGGAGTGACTCAGCAGTTTATCGCCAAAGTCGAAAGCGGGACCCAGAACCTTTCAACGAGCACGATCGAAAAGATCGAAAAGGCGCTGGCGACGAAGCCGGCCGGATATTCCGTTGAGGAGCCCTTTCGCGAAGGCCGCATCACCGAGCCCGTCACCACCTGGTTCGTTGAAGAGCCCGGCAGGAAGACCGAAAGTAAATGACCGAAGAAGGCAAGCAGGCCAAAAAATTCGTCGATGCCGTACACGGCTGACCGTGAAAGTGACGGCATCGTACTTGCGCATAGGTGCAAGTGCCAAAAGCCTCTCAAACCCGGCGACAAAATTGTTCTCGTCAGCAGCAAAACTGACAGCCTCGGACGAGTTGTCCAAAACTCGCCGAGCAGTGTATGTCGTCAGACCTTTTTGGACACGGTTTCAGGATTTGAGTTTGCACTTTGACCGTGGTTTGGGTCGCGGTTGAGATTGTAAAGCTTGCGTCTTTCTAGGGTCAATCGTTTCTTTTCTTCTCTC
>JAKLIQ010000015.1 GCA_022709525.1 Candidatus Omnitrophota bacterium | reverse complement strand
GGCCCGCATAGACGCGGAACGGGCGCAGTTGAAACTTTTTTAATATGGAAAATAATAAATCCTGCTGGACCTGCCGCTTTGTCCGCGTGGGCGGGCTTGTGTTCCCCTGCGGGTGCGGGTGGTGGGCTGAAAAGAAAGGCGGGGAGGTTAAGCCGGTTCCGGTAACGACGGTCGACGTAGGGTGCAAGGTCTATGAGCCAAAGCCGCCGCCGGAGCCTGACCCGCTACTGCCCCTTGACTTGTAAAGGATTTTTCTATGCTGTCAAGGGAAATCTTTTTAACCGTCCAAATAGCCCTTGACAGAGTGATATCGGACTGATACAATATATATATCAGTAAGACGCGGCCACGGCGTTACGGTGGCAAGGACGGTAAAGTATATGAAAAACGAAAAAGCAAAGCATACTCCGGGGCCGTGGGTAGTTACGGATTACGGCGAAATCAAAAACGCTGAAAAATTGGACCGTGGCGATTATGTCTGCCGCCTGCCGTTTCAAAGCGAATTTGAACGCCAAGAAATGCCGGAGGCTTCGGCCAATGCCCGCATATTATCAGCCGCGATAGATATGTATGAGGCTTTACAGCGAATTGTAGACGTGCATGAAAACGGCACATATAAAGGCCAAATGTTTTCGGCTATCGCTCACGCCAAACAAGCCATAGACAAAGCCGAGGGCCGCTAATATGACCGTCCTTATAAGCGGTAAAACAGTCCGGCGCGAATTGGGCGCACAATACCGGGGCAGGCCGTTGATCGTTGAGATCGGCTCCCATGTCCTGACATTCAGGCTTAAAGGCAAGCGGTCCCGCTTTCAGATAAGCGCGGTCGCCTGCTTTGAACGTGCGGTCGCCATTGAAGCCGCCGCCATAGCCAAGAAGCGCAAAGAGGAACGGATCGCCCGGCGCAAGGCAAGGCAGGCTGGCATTTAAGGGGGCATTATGCAAAAAGTCTGTTGTGTCTGCCAAGTAGTCTACGGGGATGATGGCAAACCCGACGGCCTTAAATCTCATGGCTACTGCGAGCCATGCGCGGTAAAGGCCAATGCTGACCTCGATATAGAACTCGCCAAGCGCGAGAGGGAGAAAAAACAAAATGGAAAAATCAATAAAGGGTTTTAAGGGTTTCGATAAGGATTTCAAATGCAACGGCTTCCAGTATAAGCCGGAATCGGAGTTTAAGCACGACGGACCCGTTAAGGCGTGTTCGTCCGGCTTTCACTTTTGCGAACACCCGCTTGATGTTTTCTCATATTATCCGCCCGCAGGAAATCGCTTTGCGGAAGTAGAGGGGGCGGGAACCTTGGATAAACACAGCGACGACACAAAAGTCGCCTGCTCCACGCTTAAGATAGGTGCTGAAATATCATTGAGCGCATATATACAGGGCGCGGTTAAGTTTGTTTTTGACCGCGCCAAATGGACCACGGAAAAAAGCGCGACGGGCGATCAGGGCGCGGCCAGCGCGACGGGCACAAGGGGCGCGGCCAGCGCGACGGGCGATCAGGGCGCGGCCAGCGCGACGGGCACAAGGGGCGCGGCCAGCGCGACGGGTTATCAGGGCGCGGCCAGCGCGACGGGTTGTCAGGGCGCGGCCAGCGCGACGGGCGATCAGGGCGCGGCCAGCGCGACGGGCACAAGGGGCGCGGCCAGCGCGACGGGCGATCAGGGCGCGGCCAGCGCGACGGGCGATCAGGGCGCGGCCAGCGCGACGGGTTATCAGGGCGCGGCCAGCGCGACGGGCGAGGAATCTTGCGCCATTGCTTTGGGAATTGAATCAAAAGTTAAAGGCATTAAAGGCGCGTTCTTAACCTGCGCCGAGTGGAAATGTTCAGATAAATGGCACAGGGTAGCGGTTAAATCTGTTCGCGTGGACGGAAAGAAAATCAAAGCAGAAACATGGTACACCCTGAAAGATGGTAAATTCACGGAGGTTAAATAAAATGAAAAAGAGAAAAGCCATTAAGCGCGACGCGTTCCTTTTGCGCTTGCGCCCGGATATGCTGGCGGAAGTACGGGCCATAGCGGAGGCCCGGCAGGTCCCCATAGTCCAAGTAATGCGGGACCTCATAGCGGCGGGCTTGAGGGTGCGGATATGATCGCGGAATGTCCCTTGTGTCATTTTCAAATGACCGTCTGCGGCAAGATACCGGAGAAATGCCCGGCTTGTGGCAACACCAAAAAGCCCGAGGCGTTTATCCCATTATGGCGCAAGGTGGCGGTCGCTATCCTGCGCGTGTTCATTAGGACCGCGAGGGCTCGGAGGGGGGAATTATGAGATACCCAACAATTAACGAAAGGAATAGAGCAGAGCGAAGAATGAATTGCGCTTATCTGCGGGGGCGTGGGCTTAGTTTTACAGAAATAGGCAAAGAACAGCGCGTATCAAGAGAGCGAGCACGGCAGATCGTTGAGGCTGGATTTAGAATTATGCGGCATTTTAGCATGAAGCATGACACATTAACCGCCTCCGCGCCCATTCTTTTATTGGCCTGTAAAGAGGCCGTCCGCCAACTAAAACAGACCGGGGCGGACAGGGAAGATTACGAAGAAATAACGGACGCCATTAAAAGAGCAGAGGGCAAAATATGACCCTCGAAGAACTCACGGCAGACCCCGGCCTCAAGGCGTTTGAATTCTACCGCACAGATCGCGGCGTCCTTTACTGCGGGGACTGCGCGGCGGTGCTGGCTGATAGGAAGGGTTTTAATTCTTTGCTTACGGCAAAAGTTGAAGGATATTTAAGCAGAGAACATTATTGGGTTATAGAGTTTGGGTGTTTTAGAGAAAAGGGAAAAGGCAAAACCTACGCCGAAGCCGAATCCAAAGCCAGAGCATACCTGAACACACTGGAGGACAAGAAATGACACACACTAATTACGAGTTGAGCAAGGCGTTAAAGAAGTTCTTGGGGGAGGACGCGCCGGAGCCGATGGATAAAATAGGGTGGGGAATAGGCATTTACAGTTTCCCCGGAGAAGCGGACAAATATGACTTAACTATGACTTGCGAAGCCACAAATATATCCCCCGCCTACACCCTAGAAGACGTATTATCAAAGCCGTTCTGCGAGGCCGCGATGATAAAATATTCAATAGCCAATGAGCTAGTTATGACGAAAACAATGCTAGATAGAAACATAGATGAATTAGCTAACAGACTTTGTATGTCATATTTCAACGGCGGTTTCCCAGCCGTAGAAAAAGAGCTGGCAAGACTAATCGGCATTGAGGACAAATGGAAATGAATAACGCAAAAAAAAAGTCCGGTAAAACAGCGATTTACAGGGCAAGGGGCTATAAGAAAATAGCCGAGTTTGCGCCCTGCGTCCCGGTGGAACTGTTCGAGGTCTTTTGGCAGGCCTGCCGCCTGCGGTGGGATAATGTGCGCTACGTTAAGGGCGCGGAAAACACGGTCGTTGAGGTAAAGGAATGAAATATGCCGAACATACAAAGGCCTAAAGGATTCGAGGGCCTCGCTTCCCATAAGTGGCCGCTTGAAAGATACGCAGAACGCAGAGCCGCAGAAGTGACCAGATACGTCAACGATGAACTCGACCTCGCGTTCACGGAGAAAGAAATACTCCGCATAGAGGTCAAATATGCCATCCTCCGAGCAATAAGATACGGTCAAAAGCACCAGAGCGCAAAATAATCCCCCCTTGCGGCGTCAAGTGCTATCTATTATAATGATAGCATGGCCCGACCGTTAAATCCGAAACAGCTTGCCTTTTGTAGAGAATACATCAAAGACTATAACGGAACGCAGGCCGCGATCCGCGCCGGATATTCCCAAAAATCAGCCAATAACCTCGGGCCAAGATTGCTATTAAAAGCAAGTATTCAGGCCGAAATCAAACGCCTGCTTACTCCTGCGGAGGAAGCCGCCGGGCTTTCTGCTGACCGCCTATGTAAAGAAATCGGGCGGCTCGCCTATTCCAATTTGCAAAGGCTTTACGACGAGCGCGGAGAGTTTATCCCCATTCATAAACTGCCGGAGGAAGTAGCGGCCTGCATATCCGGCATTGACTACGACGACGGCATGGTCCTGAATGAAAAGGGCGAAATGGTCCCCTGTCGGTATATCAAGAAAATCCGCCTTTGGGACAAGAACAAAGCGCACGATCTCGCCGCCCGTATTCTCAAACTGCTGAAAGACGACGAGGGTAAGGATAGCGGCAACCTGCCGGACGTGCTGGCATACCTGAAAGGGGTCGGCGCATGACCGCGCCCGCGCCAGTAGTGGAGCCAGCAAAGCCCGCGTTTAGCCTATCCCCGAAACAGCTTGCATATTGGAAAGCCCCGGATCGCCGTATCAATTTACTTGAGGGGTCCATACGCTCGGGCAAAAGCAAGGTTTCGCTTTTGAAATGGGCGATCAAGACCGTGGCCCCCGCGCCGCGTGATTGCGTGTTTCTGATTACAGGCAAGACCATGACGGCGAACCGGCGCAACTGTTTGACCGTTTTGCAAAAGATGGTCGGCAAGGCAAATTTTAAATTTTCCGTTACCACAAAGACCGGCATACTGTTCGGCCACGAGGTAGAACTTGAGGGCGCGAATGACATACAGGCGGAAACCAAGATACAGGGCGGCACATACAAAAACGCCTATTGCGACGAGATCGCGCTTTACCCGCCGTCGTTTATTACCATGCTTTTAGGCCGCTTGTCCGAAGTAGGCGCGGGCCTTACTGGAACCTGCAACCCCGACCATCCAAAGAATTACGTTAAAACCGACATCATAGACAAGCCGGGCCTCGATAAGGCCGTCCATCGTTTCCTGCTGGAAGATAATATATTCCTCGGCCGGGACTACATAGAGAACATCAAAAAGGAATATGCGGGGACCGTCTATTACAAGCGGTTCATCGACGGGCTATGGTGTCAGGCCGAGGGCGTTATCTACCCGGTAATAGCGGCCACGCCGGAGCGCGTAGTCGTTGACAAGATAGACCCGGCCAGCATAAAATATGTTAATATTGGCGTAGACTTTGGCGGCAATAAAAGCGGCGACGCGTTTTCAGCCGTGGGCTTTACAAAGCAAGGCCCGGTTATCATCGACGAGGAACACGTTACCGGGATAAAGACGCCCGAGGTTTTGAACGCCCGCTTTTGTGAATTTGTCAAAAAGCAAATGGCGGTCTATAAGGTTTACGAGGCATACGTCGACAGCGCGGAGCAGACATTAAAGGCGGGGCTTGAGGACGCCGCTTTCAAGGCGAAGATCGTTTTGAATATCCGCAACGCAAAGAAAGGCCCCATTACCGGCCGCATACACCTTATAAACCTGCTGATCGGGCGCAACCGTTTTAGAATCCTGCGCCATTGTGTAAAGACCATCGAGGCATTTCAACAGGCCGTATGGGATAAGCGCATAGACAAAGATGAACGGCTGGACGACGGGACGGTGAATATTGACGTTTTGGACGCGGCGGAATACGCCCTTGAGCCGGTCGCGGAACAATTAATCGCGGAGGTTTAACCACATGGAAGCCATACTGAAATATCTGAAAACGCAGGGCGCAGTCCTTGACCGCGCTTACTATGAGCGCATAGCCCGTTGGGCTGAATGGTATAGGGGCCACGTCGAGAGTTTCCACAAATACCGGGTGTTCACCGGCATAAAGCGCATAGAGCGAACCCGGTATCAATTAGGTATGTGCAAGAAAGCCGCCGAGGAATGGGCGAACCTGCTTTTGAACGAGCGCGTTATCCTGACCACTGAAAACAAAAAGTTTCAGGTCATGCTCGCGGAAACCCTGAACGCCAATAAATTCTATTCACGCGGCAATCAGTTGATCGAAAAGGCTTTCGCCCTCGGGACCGGGGCCTTTGTGGAATGGCTGGACTCGGACGGCGCGGTCGTAATTGATTACGTCCAAGCCGATATGATATTCCCCCTGACCGTGGAGAACGGGGAAATAACCGAATGCGCCTTTGCCTCCGAGCGTAAGGGCGGGTATTACATACAGGTTCACCGCAAGGGCCTTGTCCAAAACAAGATGATCGACGAAAAGGGTAAGGAAATAGCCCTGCCCGACGGCGTGGCGGAAGAAGTCAAAAGCCCGGCGAAGCTGTTCCAGATCGTGAAGCCGAACATCGTCAATAACATTGACCTGCGTCAGCCTTTGGGTATCAGCGTTTTCGCCAACGCGCTCGACCAAGCCAAAGGCGTCGACATAGCCTTTGACGGCCTCGTAAATGATATGCTCCTCGGCAAGACGCGGGCGTATGTCCCCATGAAATACGCCACGGTCCAGCAGGTCGCGGACGGGAGCAAGAAACCCGTCTTTGACCCTAACGACGTTCTGTTTTACGTCTTTGAGGGGCAGGCCGATGAGAACAAGGACAACAAAATACAGGTTACACAGCCCACGATCCGCGCCACGGAACACATCGCCGCGCTTGAGGACTGTTTAAGCCGGTTCTCGGATAAATGCGGGCTCGGCGCGGACAGGTTCAAATACGCGCAGGGGACCATACAGACCGCGACGCAGGTTATCAGCGAAAAGTCCGCGCTTTATCAGAACGTGCAAAAGCATAACCTCGGCCTGCGGGACGCTTTGGCGGACATGATCGCGGCCATAGCGGCCCTTAAAGGCGTAAAGGCCCCCGGTGAAATATCCGTAACGATGGACGATTCCATCATAGAGGACAAGGCCAAGCGCAAGGCCGATTTCATCATGGAAATAAACGCGGGCATACGGCAGGCGTGGGAATACCGCGTAGAATTCCTCGGGGAAGATGAAGCCACGGCGCGGGCCGCAACCGGGGAGATTGCCTCGGACGCCAGCGGAGAGGACGACACGGCCGGGACCGGCGGGGCCTGGGACATGAAGCCAGGCGCGGGCAAGAAGCCAGCAAAATAGGGTCCGCAAGCGCGTTTCCTACAAAGTTTTGTATAAAACATCGGACGGAGGCATAAAAACCATGAACAAGGAACCCCATAGCGCAAAGGTCCAGCGTGAAACCGCGCTCGCGCATTTGGCGCAGGCCCCTTACACCAAGCCGACGGCGGCGTTCACAGGCGCGGCCCTTGCGGCGGCTCCGGTTAAAGCGGTAAAGAAAGGGCTGGCGTCCGCGCTGTCCGGCTTCCTGCGGGCCATGACGCGCCGCAGGCCGTAAGTCTTTATATTTATATTCACGAATTCGGCGGCTGTTATTGTATTGTATGCGCGGGGATGGGTGGCTGATGGGTCAGGGATGGATAGCTGATGGATAGCGCATGGATTAAACCGGCCATTTCAAAAAGTTTTCACGCGCATTTTGCCTATGGTGAAAACATGGGTCAGGCATGGGTCCCTGGGGTCAGCCATCCATAGCGCATACATGGCTGATGGATAGCACTACCCTACAAGACATGGATATAATCCGAAAGAGAGATAACAGCACAATCAAACACCGATCACAATACAGCGTAATTATTCCCAAT
>JAKLIQ010000014.1 GCA_022709525.1 Candidatus Omnitrophota bacterium | reverse complement strand
AAACCGTATAAGAAGTCCCCGTGCCGGTGCCGGTGAATGTCGCGATAGAACCGCTGGCCGTCGACGCGCTTCCCGAACCCGTGAAGTTAAATGAAGAGGAAGTGGTGGCGCCGGAGGCGGCGAAGTTCGTGTTAAAGATCTCCGGATCATTTATGACCGTTCCCGAAAGAACCCAGTCTTGCGTCGGAAGCCCCATATCCACATCGTAGACCACGCTGCCGCCCGAAGGCTGGCCTTCCGATCCCTGCACCACATCGGTCGTGTCATACCAAGGTTGGTATGCGATGAGATAGATCGGGGTCGCGATCAATGTTCCGGAACTGTCGTAGACATACTCTGTGTAGGTTTCGGCTTTAAGAAGCGCGCTGGCAAGGATCTGGTTATAAGACAATTCTCCGAATGCCGCGGAATCGTAGCCGACGATATAATTTTCCGCGCGGCCGCGGCCGGGGATCACGCCATAGTAAGCATCCTGGATATCCTTGATCGAAGTGCGGGAAGCATCTTTGTAGGTGACAGAGCGCGTGATCAAGTTTGAAAGATCAATGCTCCGGGACCAACCGTTCTCGATGCCTTTGGCGTTATTCGTTACTTCGTACGAAGTGATAAGCGTGCTGTCATCGTCCTGCTTTTCCTGAAGACTGATGTTGTCGACTTTTGTAAAACTGAGGTCTGTGTCCGCGTAGACCCATATCTCGCTCGTATTTCCGTCCGGAGAATTATAAGTGATCGAAGTATTAATGAGCTCTTTGGTCAGGTCCCAATCATTCGTGGCGGTATTGAATTTCCAATGATCTTCATCGATCACGTAGCTGGCGGTACGGATCACGCTCCCGTCATTCGACAGAGAAACGTCCAGCTGTTCGCTGTAGGAAATCACGTTGGAACGCCAATCCGTGAAAGCATCGGCGATAACATTCCCCGACCCATCCACGCTGTTGATCCCGTAATATGCCATGGCTTTGCGGTCGCCGAAATCGGTCCCTTGCGCAAGGCCGGACGCACCGCTTAGCTCATAGCCGACGCTCAAACTGAGCCCTGTTTCCGCGTCACTAAAACTGTTGTCCGAATAGCCCGCAATGGTATAAGTGTATTCGCGCTCGGAAAGCTGGAGCGAATAATCCGTCCCCGCCTTCGGTTCGAAAAATTTGTCGAGTTTGCTCTGTATCCGGACCCAATTCCCCGTCCTTCCAAAATGCTCCTTGTTATAGGTTTGAACTTGCATCGTGAATTCCAGGCGACCGTTATCTTTAAAATCACTGTCATATTTTGAAATAATATAAGTCGTATCGCCTTTGGTCATCTGGCGGCTGTATTTAACGCCCGATCCTCCGAACGATGAGTTGAGATTGCCGTAGATCCTGAGCCACTCTCCTTTGAAATGAGCTTCACCGTTATCCGGGTTATAATCCACGATGCCTTCTTCAAGCTGAAGACTGTATTTAGTTTCGGCGACCTCCTTAAAACCCGCGGCAAGCTCGCTGTAGCTTAAGATCCAGTCGGCCCTTTGCCCCATCATGAGGGTCTGGTAGGTCTTAACCTGCATGCTATAGTCAAGAGCCGGGCACGAGGCGCCGCAGGCCGTATTAAAACTTCTGTCATACCCGCTGATCGTGTAAGTCACATCGCCTTTTTTGCCGGATTCTCCAACAACGCCGCTGTCCAAAAGAACATCGTTCTCGGTCAATTGACGCGTATATTTTGTGGCTTCCTGGGCCAAGAAGCCGGACGTTAAATTGCTATAGATCTTGATCCAATCTCCTCTCTTATCCGGAACAGGCGGCTGGGCATCCGGATCCCCGCCGTAGCTGGCTCCCTTTTCCTCCAGCTGCATCCCGTACTGGGTTTCTTCCGTCACGGCAAAATCCGAATTCAAGCGACTCAGGGCGAACGTCCAGTCCCCTGTCCCAAAATCTGTAGTGACGGCAAAAACCTTAATCTGTTTGCTATAACTAAGGCCTTCCGCCGGATCATCGAACCGGTCACCCGTGTAGTCGCTGATCGTATAAGTCGCATCGCCTTTCAAAGTTTCCTGGAAAACAACCCCGTCATCCCCCGTCCGGTCGAATGTAAAGCTCTCATTACGCACCGTTCTCGACCGGGAATATTTGGTGGAGGCCTGGTAACCAAAAGAACTTGTCAAGCTCGTGATGGAACGAACCCAATCGCTTGCCGTTTCTTCGACCTGCATGGAATATTCAAGATGGCCGCTGTTAAAATTATTATTTTCATAGCCCGAAATGATGAAAGTTGCGCCGGTTTTTGCGCCGGAAGCGTCGCGCTCCGCCAGTTGCCGGCTGTACTTGGATTCCCCTTCTTTGTGCGTAAAGTCGGAATTAAGCTTGTTCCATGATTGTGTCCAGCGGCCGCATTTGTCCGCCTGACAGGTCGAAAGAAGTTCTTTTTTCTGGATCGAGTATTCCAAGCGGGCGCCGGTCGTGAATGAAGCGTTGTCATAGCCGGAAATGATATAAGTGATATTTTTTTCATCGGGGTCGGTGAAGCTTCTGCTATAAATGCCGCGCTGACTCGCATCCGTAAAACCCGCATCCAGGTTGCTCACGCTCTGAACCCAATAACCGCTGATACCCGTTCCATGATCGCTCAATGTTTCTTCTTTCATCTGCCAGGAATATTCAAGGTGAGCGGTATATTCAAAATTCGAAGCATACCCTCCGATCGAATAGATCTTCCCCGTCTTGAAACCATTCGCGTCAACCTCCGTAAGGGTCCTGGAATATTCGGTAGACCCGATCACGGTAAAATCAGCGCCGAGTCCGCTCACGATACGTGTCCACATCCCGGTTTTTGCTCCCTCCCCGGTCTCGGAACCGGCGCCGCCAAAGGTCCCGAATTCCTGCCACTGCTTCGACATCTCAAGGTCGCCGGCCGTGAAAGAGCCATCCAGATAGCCGGAAATCGAAAGGGTGACTTCCGCTCTTTCAGCGATCGAATATTCCGTAAACTGGAGACTGTACTCGGTCTTATTAAAAACTTCCGTAAAACCCGCTCCCATATCCATAAAGCTCTGGGTCCAAGCCCCCGTTCGCCCCTGATAGGTCGCGTTTTTCAACTCAACCTGTTTGTTAAGCTTGTATTGACCGCTGGCCGGGTTAAAAGTTGCGTCGGTCCCCGCATCAATGATATAGGTTACCCCCGTCTTTTTCCCGACAGGGCCGCAAGAGGGCTGGCTCGCTGCGCAACGCTCGACGAGGGTGGCGCTGTATTCGGTCGTGTTCGCGATGGCCTCAAATCCATCTCCAAGATAAGATCTCGTCTCAATCCAATCCCCTGCCCTCCCTTCGAAGACCGCCTCGCGTCTCTGGATCTGCTGCGTCCTCGTAAACAATGTTTCACCGGAACGGCGGGTAGCATTTAATGTTTCAAGTCCGTCGCGGGATGAAACCGTGTAGGTTTCTGTCTCATAAACTCCATTCAGCGCCGTCGCGATCGAAGACCGGTAAGTCCGCGACCGTGTTATGTCCTGGTTCTTCCATTGCTCGCTGCTCCAATCCACGCCGAAAGAACCGAATCCGGCCGATTCCGCCTCAGCGCGGCCGACATTCTCCTGCACCGCCCAAGTATAGCCGCCGTTCAATCCCGCGGAGATCACATGGGCGATCCCAAGGCCTAACGCTATCGCGGGAGACTGTGTCCAGCTATAGGAAATATCTTCGCCGGAAATAGCGCGGAAAAAGAAACTCGCAAAAGCCCGCAAAGCGTCCAGGAGCGCGTTTCCTTCTGTCGGAACCGCTTCGGCCGCCGAAGGAGCTGCTACGGCATTTTTGGCCACCAACTCAGCGACGATCTGCTCACGGCTAATTCTTTCTTGCTTGAGATAATTCGCTCGATCAGGGCCCGCCGCGTCAAACGACACGGAGTGGTTCGTGTTCCCGTCCAAAGAGGACCAGGAATAAGCGACTCTTTCGCCGTTTAATTGTTTGTAAAAAGTAACGCCGGCATCGATCGAACCTAATGCTGAAGCGAGAAGCGAGCGTTGATCAGCATCCGTTATTTTTAGCAAGTCGCCGGCCGCCGCGTTCGTTGAAAGATCCTGCACGACCGCATCCTGGGCAACGCGGACCGACTGGCCATAGCTGGCGCGCAGGGAACCGTCCGTTTTATCCGGATCGAGCTCGATCCCTATCGAATGATTCGTGTTCCCGTCGAGCGAAGACCATCCATAGCTTTGTTTGTTCCCGGTCGTGATCAGCGAAAATGCTTCGAACGTGCATGCCGCAAGAGCCGCTTCGAGCATGAGTCTTTGGGCGGAGTCCTGAACTAATGCGGCCAATCCCTGCAAGGTCGCTAAACTCACGCGTTCTGTCCTTGAAAAACTCGAGACCGTCGCGTAACCCGCAGTGACACCGGCGCCCGACGGCACGTATTGATCAACGTTGATCCTCCAGGAGGTATTTCCGTCCATGGAATTCCAGCTGTAGACTTTGTTAAGCCCGGATTCCATTTTCATGAAATTCGTCGCGAGCGGCGGAATATTTGCGGTTAGGGCCGCCGAAAGCGCGGAAGATTCCGCCGGATCGATCACATGGACGGACTGAGCCATCACTTCGTCGCGCGTTACCGAAGTCGTTTTCGAATAGTTGGCGATCGTTCTTGCGGTATTTCCCGCGGCCGGATAATCCTTGTCCAGATTGATGGAGTGGGAAACATTGCCACCCGAGCTAACCCAAGAAAAACTTTCGATCGCGCCGCTCACCGACCAGTTATAGGCCGTAAACTCATCGGCAGCGCCAAGCGCATCGGTTAGCTGGGAAAGCTGATTCGGATCGATCACATAGGAAGCCACGGCATAAACTTCAACTACCGACTTTGCCACTTGGATCATACGGCCGTAGCTTGCCGTCACGCCCGATCCGGGAGGCACATCGGTGGTAAGGGAAACGGTGCCGCTGACCCCGTTGACGATCCATGTATAGCTTTGGCCGGATCCGCTCTCGTTCAGATAAAAAGCTACCGGACCCTTTCCGTCGGAAAAAACCTGGCCGCTCTGGTAAGGCGTCAAAAATTCGGAACGGAACTGGTCCTGCATCCCGGGCTCCATTGTTTGAAGGAGGGCTTCATTGTCAGCGCTCATCCGGGCCGCAAGGTCAGCCGCCGTCACGCGGATCCTGGAAACATAGTCCCATTTTGCTCCGGCGATCGCGCCATTATAAGAAAGCGACCATGATCTTGCGGGCTGGCTTGGCGTTACAATGTCATAAGTTGTCGTGGTTCCGCTCACGGTGCGTACCACTTTCACAAAAGGATCTGCCAGGACCGTCGATAGAGCTTCCCTTTCAGCATCGGTGGCGGCCGAGATCGCCCCGTTCAAATAAATCGTGCCGTCAACCGAAGTCAAAAGAACAGAGGACGGCGCGATACGCTCCGTATATGAAAAATGCGATGTGATCGATTCGGGCTGGGCATAAGCCGCCGGCTCCGTTGTGTTGGTCCGGATCTTTGTGGCCGTTTGCGAGAACATGAAGGACCGGACCCCATCCGTAGAATCCCACGTAAAACTCGAGTCTTTTCCTGTTTTGCTTCGCAAATATTGCGTCGCGCTCCCGGTATGGCCGACGCCGAGCGCCTCGTTAAAATATATTTGTTCGCTTGTCGGCAATTCATCCCTAAGCGCCAACACCTCCGTTTTTGTCACATAAACCTGCGAAGAGAATCCGGTTATCATATCCGCGCTTCCATCTAAATAAGTGACCTTGGTCCTGGCGAGTGTATACATTCCCTTCCCATCCACGGCTTGCCAACCCCAGGAAACATCCGGCCCCATTTGGGTCTTCGTCACAAAACCGCTCTGAAAACCATCGCTGCCCGCGGGCGCGGCTAAAAGCGCCGTAAGCGCCGCATTAAAGTCGGCTTGCTGGTCCGTCGGAACCCCCGTGACGCCGCTTAACGTGGCTGCGTTGGCGCGCGATTGAACGGAAAAACTCGCTTCGGTAACGGCGCCGCCATCCGCGCAAGGAATGTCTGCCACGGAAAGCGCATAGGCGTATTTTCTGTCCGCAGAACTCCAGGAATAATTAACGCGGTCTCCAGCCGTAGACCTTGAATACGTGGTCCAACCGTTTACGCTTCCCAACGCTTGATCATATTGATTTCGGGCCTCTGCCGTAGGCAGTGAAGCGAGATAGCCGGCCACAAAGTCCGCGGTAACCGTTACCTGGTCCGAAAAACTGTACTTCGGCTGAAGGATAAACGTGACGCCATCCGGCTGCAGCTGCTGATAGCTTTCAAGATTAAGCGTGTAAGTGGTAAGAGCATCCGCGCTCTTCCAGTTGTAATTTGTGTTACGCCCGCTCACGGTGCGGGTATATTCCACAGTATCCGGATCCACGTCCGCAAGCCCCGCGCGATATTGATCGGCTACGGCCGGCGGATTCAAATCGGCATCATGTCCTGCTACCACATTGCTTGATACCGCCACCTGCTCCATGAAATTCCAGCGCCAGACATCTATAAAACCGCCGCCAACCTGTTCCTCAAATGAAACACTGCAGCTCAATGTATAGCCCCGGGCTCCGTCCTTATCTTTCCAGATCAGCGCGATGTTTTTTCCGCTGATGGTCATCGTGATCCCGGCCGCCAGATCAGCGTTCAAAACGGCATCCTGATACTGTTCCCGGAGATCGGTATCATCTCCCAGCGCCGCTTCACGCCCCTGGATCATGCTCGCGTCCACCGTCACCTGGGCGTTAAAAGTCCAAGCGGTCTTAGTTGTTGGCGTTTCGATTCCGTTGACTTTTGTAAGTATTTTTTCTACGGAACGGCTCAAAGTGTAACCGGTAAACCCATCGATGCTTGTCCATGCGTATCCTTGCTGTTCCCCGGCCGCGTTCCAATTCGTTGTCCGGATGAAATCCGTTGTCGCATTGGCGTCCTCAAGGGCGGCGCTGTATTGATCCTTAAGTTGTTGGTCTTCGAGATCTGCCGCATGGCCCGAAACCAGCGCCTTCGCGACATACTCTTGCTTGGTCAGAGACCATTTAGGGCGCGAAGTGTAAGAACCGTTCGTATCCAACTCTTTTTTCAGCGTGTGCGACAGAGTATACGTAGCTTTCCCGTCCATGGCCTTCCAGCTATAAACTTCGTTCGCGCCGCTGATGGTTTTGGAAAAAGCAACTGTGCCATCCGTAGCGTCAAAAACCGACCGAAGCTGGGCTCTTTCCTCGGCGGAAAGACTCGATTCATTGAGGTGGGATTCGAGCTCGGCGCGGCTTACCGCAATTTGTGCCACAAAATTCCATTTGAGACTTTCTTCGTATGCGCCCGGAATGGCCGGTTGAGCTGTTGATGCAGCCGGAAAAGCCACAGCTCCGGAAGGCACAAAAACGTCCGTGGCTGCCCGGCTCAAAGTATAATTTTTTGCGCCGTCAACGCTCTTCCAATTGAGGTTGTGGATTCTTCCGTTGATCGTGCGGATATAGACCGTGTTTACGTCCGTATCTTTTAACGCATCCTGATATTGGGCCTGAAGATCCGCTGCCAGATCGGCGGTATGATTTTCCACAAAATCCCTTACCATATAATCCTGGATCGAAAAATTGTACGTATCTCTCGGAAGATAACTATCGTCCTCTTGGAGTATCTGGATCGTCGATAGGGACATCGAATAGGTCCTGGCGCCTTGAACGCCTTTCCAGCTGAACGAGGTGTCCATTCCGCTCTCGGTCATTGTGTAAACAGTAAAAGTATTTGTATCCGCTAAAGCCGCGTCATAATCCGCTTCCTCTTCAGCGGTCTTGAACGGGCCTTTGTAGGAAATAACATATTGCTTGGAAACCCGGGTCTGGACATTAAAACTCCAACGAACGACCCCGGTTGAAAGCGTTTCGCTCCGGGTCAATGAATACGCTTTTTTACCGTCGAACGACTTCCAGGAAAAAATAGTCTCGCTCCCGCTTTTCGACATGGTAAATCCGGCATAGGTATCATAGGCGCCGGTTGCAAGGGCCGCGGTGGCCTGCGAACGCTGATCTTGGGGCAAGTTTGAAAGATTCGCCATGAAGTAATCCAGCGACACGGCCTGTTGCGCGGCAAAATTAGTCACGATTTTCGGGGCATAGGTCCTTATGATGTTTCCCGTGACGGGATCCCTGGTCTCGCTCGAAACCTGTTGGATAAAAGACCGCGATAGCGCGAAGTTTTTGTTTCCGTCAGCGCTCTTCCAAGCAAGACTGAATCCCTTGCCGCTCGTCGACATCATAAAACCTGCGTAAGGATCATAGGCGCCTTCAGCGAGGGCCGCGTTCGCCTGCGCGAGCTGGTCCTGCGGTAAACCACTGAGCTTCGCTTGCGCATAGTCGACCGAAACGGTTTGACGGATCGCGAAATTCCACTCTGCGATATCGTTGAAATTCTGTGTCAGAATTTGGCCCGTATTAGGGTCTTTGGTCTCTGAAACAAGAACCTGAGTAACCGTTTTTGACAAAGAATACGACTGTTTCCCGTCGGCAGAAGCCCAGCTGAAAATAATATCTTCTCCGCTCGTCGACATCACAAACCCCGCATGTTCATCATAGGCGCCCAAGGCGAGAGCGGCGAGATATTGCTGACGCATTTCGATCGCGTTCGGGTCAGTCGTATCGGCGGGCGCAAGATCATTCACATGGCCATCCACAAGAGCTTTGACCGCTATCTGCTGGATCGCGAAACTCCATTTGGGCGTCGGTGTGGTGGTTATTCCGTCGGCCTGGAGGACATTGATGATGTTCTTGCTTAAGGAGTAGCTCTTCTTGCCGTCGGCTGATTTCCAGGTC
>JAKLIQ010000013.1 GCA_022709525.1 Candidatus Omnitrophota bacterium | reverse complement strand
TCCATGATCATTTCCTTTCTTGGGCCAGGTATTCTAGCCCTCTTGCCACCCAAACCATCAATCAAAACTGCAAACTACTTTTAACCCCTCCGTGTCCAATGCTCGCTGACGCCGCACACGAAAATCTTTTCAAGCTCTATGACGCGCTTGTTTCAAGTTGGATGATCTTTGATAATTCCGGCCCGGAATCCAGAACGATTGCTTACCGGATCGGAACCCAAGAAGTGGTTTCCATGGATCCGGTATCGTTTATGAAGATCAAGAAAGCGGCAGGTGTTGCATGAAAAAGAAAAACACGGAATCTCTCGTGGTTTTGGCGGAAGCGGCGCTTCGGGAAGCGGTCCGGAAGGCTCTGGAAGATCACGCGAGGACGAATGATCCGGTCGTGATCTATCGGAACGGCAAGGTGATGGAAGTTTCCGCCCAAAACCTGCTTCAAAAATACAAGAATGGCAAAGCAAAATAGAAATAAACCGTAAACCAGCCGCCGCCCCCAAACCGCTTCGCCAACAGGGCAGGTAGTTCATAGCCCACAGCCACCAGCTCTCAGACATCAGACCAGAGATTACAGACTACCACTAAAGACCATAGACAACAGACTACAGACCAGAGACTACGGCCAACCACTAAATCCCAACGATTTAGTGCGGCTTCGGCGAGATTTTGACAATCTCGTCCGATCCGAGACCACCCCAAGCCGCTTCGCTACGGGGCAAGCAGCTTATAACCTCTAGTCCACCCCTCAAAGAACACCCCGCCATCCGCCTATCATTAACTAACAACTTCTAGCACTGATTTTTTTGAATCAGTACGACCACGGCACTTGTTAGGTGTGACGTGTCCGCGGCTCGCATTTCTCCGGTTAACCAAATTTTTGTGTTTTGATCATTTTGTTGGTTAACTTGCTTGACGACAGTTACCTAACATGATATAAATATATCATACTTGTTGGTTAACGGAGGGGTTATGAAAGTGCTCAAAGGGATCTTAAAAGAAGAAGAGCAGCGCCTTAAGGAAGCGCAGGGAAGTTATGAGCGTGAGATCGGGAAGCTTCCGAAGGGCAGCGTTCAGATCAAGAAGATCAAGGAGCGGGATTACGCCTATCGCGCTTACCGCAAAGGGGAGCGTGTGGTCTATGAATATGTCGGCGATCTCAAGCCGGAGGAGTTAAAAGACCTGGGGAAAAAGATCGAGCTCCGGCAACGCTATGAAGAAAAACTGCGGGAGGTGAAGGCGAACTTAAAAGAAGTAAAGAGGATGATCCGTGACTGAAGAAACGCAGTCTGAAACAGTTCTGGAGATCTTAAGCCGGTTCCAGAAAGCGGGCGTGCTTCAGCGGCTGATCTTGATCGGTAGCTGGTGCCTTCATTTTTACCGTTACGGCGTTCGCGGTCTTGACGGCCTGCGCATGTCCCGGACGACGGATATCGATTTTCTCGTTCCGAGGCCTTTTCATCCCGGCCGCAAAGTCGATATTCCGGCGATCTTGCAGGAACTCGGGTTCGCCCCGACTTTCCATGGGCAAAGCGGGCTCGCGGTCTATGATCATCCGGAACTTCGTTTGGAGTTCTTGATCCCGGAGCTTGGGAAGGGAAGTTCGGGTCCGGTCACGATCCGCGACTTCCATATTAAGGCGCAAGAAATACGGTATTTGAATTTTCTGGCGGCTCATCCGGTCAAAGTCGAATATCAAGGGCTTACCGTTACGGTGCCGGAGCCGGCTGTTTTTGCACTCCATAAATTGATCGTTTATTCGAAACGGAAAAAGCCCGAAAAACGTGAAAAGGACCTCGCCGCGGCGGTCGGTATTCTGGAATTCCTTTTCAAGGACCCAAAAGAACAAGAACGCATTAAATCGGTCCTGAAAAAGCTGCCGCCCAAGTGGCGCAAGATCATCCTTTCCGTTTCCGCGAAACATTTTCCGGCGCTGAATAAATATTATGAGGCCCATAAATAACAAAACACATTTTGACCGTGATTTTTTCGATAGCGCTGTTGGCGGCCGGGGTGTGCGACATTGCTCGAGCGGCAGAGGGCGACCCGTTTCCTTCGAACAAGGCGGCGGCTTACGAATATTCCCAAGACGATATTCCGGAGACCTGTTTTTTCCCGGCCGGCAAAGCAAGGTGGGACGGGAACAAGGTCATGGCGGCGGATTGGTTCAAGCTCACGGATTACCAGAAGGCCATGTTCATCAGCGAATACGTGGGCGAACTTGAAAAGCAATACGGCCATCCGGTCAAGATCGACGGATGGGAATATCTGGGGTTGATGAACCAGGGTATTGCCGCGGCCTGCGGGGAAGATCCCGAGTCGTGCGCGAATGCCAAGGCCACGGTCACTTTTGACGCGGTCCTCCTTGCCAAAGGGATGCGCGAGCTCATGCCGCCGGACAATGCTTCGGCGCCACATCCGAGCAAATCCGCATAACCGCAAAAAGGGCAGTTTGGTTTTACAATCCTCCCAAAATGCGTATAATGGCGCCCCTCAAGCGCTCTAATAAAGAAAAATTAATGAGGTTTGCGTTCGCCGTAGACGGCCCACCTTAAGCCGCCACGGCAACGTATTGATTCATTAAGAATCAATGCGCCCGTAGCTCAATTGGATAGAGCATCTGACTACGGATCAGAAGGTTGCAGGTTCGACTCCTGCCGGGCGCGATTAAAAATGGCATAGTCCTTTATGGGCTGTGCCATTTTTTATTATGTATTTGCAGGAGGCGAAGTGAGACCTGTTTAGAAACATGACTTAATGTCATATTTCTGGGTCGAGTGGCCGACCCGGAACGCAGTGAAGGGCGCCGACTCCTGCCGCACTTGTACCCGATGTACAAGTACGGCATCGCCGAGACCTTTTGAAAGTCTCGTACGATGACCGGGCGCGCTTGTTTCTAATCCCACGGGACTGCTAGACGCTGTAAACAAGCACCTTGCCGTCGGAGCTTTTAGAGTGCTCCGTACGACAAGGCGATTAAAAAAGGCGCCAAGGCAACGCTTTGGCGCCTTTTTTATTTTTCGGAAGGGAGGGTTTTCCCCGACGCTATGCTTCCCAGGATGCCTAGGAAAACCCAGAAAAGAAAAGCGGTTTGAAGGGCGTAAAAATTCGTGTCGAAAACGGCCTGTATCAGAAAAGCGGTCAGGGCGATCCGGAGCGCTCCCGCCGCGGAACGGTCCCCGTTTTTCGCCCGCCTCAAGGAACCCGCAAAGACTCCCAGGACCCCCAAAAGGAAAAATACCGCGCCGGGGATCCCGATCTCGCTCGCCATCTGCAGGTAACAGTTATGAGGGTACGCCTGCCGCGTTTTCGCGTTCGAAACGTAGTCCGGGAAGCGGACGTGGTAAGTGTTGACGCCCACGCCCAGAAGGGGACGGTCCTTGATCATCGCGAGCGCCACGTCCCAGTAAGCCCGCCTTTCGGTGATCGTGATGTCCTTGCGCTCAAACGTTTCCACGAAATTGTAACGGAACGAGGGGACCGCGAAGACCAGCATGGCCAGGGAAACCGAGAGGAGGACGGCCGCTTTCGCTTTTTTCATGGAAAAAAGGTTCAGCAGAAGCGACGCCGCCAGCGCGTAAAAGGCCGCCCGGGAAAAGGTCAAGAAAAAAGCCGCCAGGAAGAAAAAGAAAAGGAACCCCGCCGTCGCCCGCAGTTTTTTTGAAACGGCCCGGAAAAAGAAAAGGGCGCTTAAGGGGATCGCGAAAAGAAGGAACGAGGCCAGGTCGGTCGGGCCGGGGAGGCTTGCCTTTATCCGGACGATGCGGCCCGGGTCAAGCGGGCGGCCGAAGAAAAGGTCTTTTCCCGTGTAAAGCTGCCAGAAACCGTCAAAGGCGACGACCGCCGTCGAAATTAAAAAGATCCAGAAAAGCCGCGACCGCTGCCCGGAAGAGCGGTAAATGTCCCAGCACATGCAGAAGATACCGAGATATTTTAACCACCTTAAGGCCCCTTTCAGGCCCGTCGGGAAAAGGGAGGGCGGGATCTGGATCAAAGAAAAAAGCGTCGCGGCGAGGAACAGTAAAAAAAAGAACGCCGGGGCGGATCTCGGGAAAAGAGGGGTTTTTGACGCTATTTTGAGGAGCAGCCAGCATACGAGCGCCGCGATAAAGCACGTTTCCGCCGCCGTTTTCGAGACCGGGAGGACAAAAAGCCCGGCTCCGGCGAGGATCTCCACGCTTTTGGGCAGCACCTCAAGGATCACGGCGAAAATCTTCATCAATACGGCCTTCTCTTCCCGGTCATAATTCGCGCTAGGGCATCCCCCGCTTTTTTGCTAGAATTATGCCCCTTTTCTTGATTTAGTAAAGGAGCATCCGTTCAAAGACAAAAACACTTTCTCAGAGGCAAAGCCCCTCTCGGCCCTGAACGCAGGAACCACAAGAACCTTATGAGCGAAGAACCTTCTCACGAAGCGGAGATCCAGGACAAAAAAGACCGGTCGGGGCTTTTCGCGAACGTCAGGCAGCTGCTCGCGTTCATGAAAGTCATGAAGGTCAGCCGCCGAAGCCTGTTTTTTTCCATCATCCTTTCCTTTGTTGCGACCCTTTTCAACATCGCGACGCTCCGTCTTTTCATGGCCCTTTTAAAGGGCATGATCTCGCGGGATTTCGAATTCGTGGAAAAAATGCGCTTTTTTTCCGGGATCGTGAAACAGTTCCCGGAGGAGCTTAAGACCTCGAACGCGCTTTTCGGGGTCTTGATCACCGCGATCTTTTTGTTCACCCTCGCCAAAAGCACCCTCCAGTACGCCTCCGCGTTGAGCGTCGGGGTCCAAGTCAAGAAAGCCACGCGGAGCCTGAGGGAAACCATTTTTGACCGTTACCTGACCTTCGGAAAACTTTATTACGACCGGGTCAATCTCGGACGCCTTAATACCGTTTTGACCAAATTCGCCCATGCGATCTCTTCCCAGCTTAATTCCCTGCAAAGGCTCGCAAGCCAGGTTTTTTCTTTGGCCGCTTATTTCGGGATCATGCTTTTCATTTCCTGGCCCTTGACGCTGCTCACGTTCAGCATCTTTCCCCTTTTCGTGTTCTTATCCCGGAAAGCCGCAGCCCAGTTCAAAGGCGTTTCCAAAAGACACGCGGAGTCGGAGACGCATTTGGACGAGAGGATCTTAAGCGTTCTTTCGATGATCCCTCTGGTGAAAGCGCACGGGACCGAAGAGACCGAGAAACGGATCTTCCGGGAGGTCAGCGAGGCGGAAGCGGCCGCTTCTTTCCAGCTGGACAAAAGGGAGAAGCTGATCCATCCGATCCAGGAAGTGAACATGATGATCGCCTTTTTGATCCTGGCTTCCGTGGTGACGGTTTTGATCCCGGCCGAGAAGGGGCACATCGCTTCTTATCTTGTTTTCTTTTACCTTGTCCGTCTCTCACTCCCGGGTTTCACGGCGATCAGCCAGCTTCGCATCGCCTTAAACCATTCAAGCGCCCGGATCGAAAAGATAGGGGAGATCCTGAGCGATGAGAAAAAATTCATCGTGACGGGAGGAGACGCCGAATTTGAAGGCCTGAAAAGAAGCATCGAATTCAAGCATCTTGATTTTTGTTATGACGAGAAAAGGCAGGTGCTTTACGATATCTCCCTCGTCCTTGAAAAAGGGAAAATGACGGCCGTCGTGGGGCCGACCGGCGCCGGGAAAACGACGCTGGCCCATCTGCTTTTGAGGTTCTACGACTGCGAGCCGGGGAAGATCCTCTTGGACGGGAAAGACATAAGGAATTTTTCCTTAAAATCGCTGACGCGCCATTTTTCTTATGTCAGCCAGGACGCTTTTTTCTTTAACGACACGGTAAAAATGAACATGACCTACGGGCTTGCCGGCCCCGTCCCGGAGGAAAAACTTATCGACGCCGCCAAAAAAGCCAGGATCTACGGGCTTATCATGGCGCTTCCGGACCAATTCGAGACCAAGATCGGGGACCGCGGCGTTCAATTGTCCGGAGGGGAAAAACAGCGGCTTTCCATCGCCCGCGCCCTGCTTCGGGACACGGACATCTTGATCCTTGACGAGGCCACGAGCGCTTTGGATTCCAAGACCGAAAAGCTGATCCAGGAGGCGATCCAGGAGGCGATCCGGGGGAAAACGACCATCGTGATCGCGCACCGTTTTTCAACGATCCGCCATGCGGACAAGATCGTCGTTCTTGACCGCGGGCAGCTTGTCGAGGAAGGCGCCTTCGAAGCGCTTTTGGCGGAAAAAGGCAAGTTTTACGAATACTGGAACGAACAGAAGTTCTTTTGATCCTCACGGTAAACTGGAAACGCCGCGCCAGGCAGAACCGCCCGGCACGGCAGGTAAAAACAATGATGGAAAAAATATTAGTCATCGGCAGCAACTCGTTTTCGGGGGCGAGTTTTGTCTCCCGCGCTCTTGAGGGGGGAGCCGAGGTCGTCGGGGTCAGCCGTTCCAGACAGCCCTCTCCGGTATTTTTGCCTTACCGCTGGCTTCCGGCCAAAACCCAAAAAGGTTTCAAATTCCATCCGATCGACATCAACCGCGATCTGCCGGCGCTTTCACGCATCCTCAGGAAATTCAAGCCTTCCTATGTCGTTAACTTCGCTTCGCAAAGCATGGTGGCCGAAAGCTGGCAAAATCCCGTCCACTGGATGATGACAAATGTTGTTTCGACGGTCCGGCTCCACGAACTGCTTCGCGGCTGCGATTTCCTTAAAAAATATATCCATATTTCGACGCCGGAGGTTTACGGCAGCTGCACGGGGCTGATCCCGGAGGAAACGCGTTATAACCCAAGCACCCCTTACGGCGTTTCGCGCGCCGCCGCGGACATGAGCCTTACGACTTATTTCAAACACTACGGGTTTCCGGTCGTTTTTACGCGCGCCGCGAACGTTTACGGCCCGGGACAGCAGCTTTACCGGATCATCCCGCGAGCCATCTTTTTCTTTTTGACCGGAAAAAAACTGAAGCTGCACGGAGGCGGGCGCTCGGTCCGTTCTTTTATCCACATCCGGGACGTTTCGGAAGGCACGTGGAAAGCCATGTTGCAGGCTTCTCCGGGAGAGATCTTTCATTTTTCCACGGATCAGAATCTCGCGGTGAGAGAAGTGGTCGAAAAGATCGCGCAAAAGACAGGGGTCCGTTTTGACGCATGCGTCGAATCCGTCGGGGAACGCCCCGGAAAGGACGCCGCTTACCTTCTTGATAACGCAAAGGCGCGGAAGCTCTTAAACTGGAACCCGAAGATCTCGCTGGACGAAGGGCTGGATGAGACCATTTCCTGGGTGAAAAACAATCTTAAAACGCTTGGGCGCCAGTCTCCGGATTATATTCACAAACCATAGCCTTTCCGGCGGCCCGTTGACGCGGGCGTGGCGTCAAAACGCCGGCGGCTGTATGATAGAGCCATCAGGGAAAAAGAACCCGGTATCTTTATGAGCAACTACAACTATTACATCGATTCTCATAAGCTGCATTTGCACCCTCAGCGCGTCGCGCAATGGCAACGGGGAGAGAATATTTATCCGGTTTATATGGAGATCTCTCCTTCCGGCACCTGCAACCACCGGTGCGCTTTTTGTTCCATGGATTTCCGGGGCTATAAGTCCGTTTTTCTGCCGACCGCGCTGATCAAAGAACGGCTGCGCGAAATGGGGGCCTTGGGCGTCAAATCCGTCATGTATGCCGGCGAGGGGGAACCTTTTTTGCATAAAGATATGGTTGAGATCGCACAAGCGACCAAAGACGCGGGCATCGACATTTCGTTTTCCACTAACGCCGTTTTACTTAGCCCTGAAAAAGCCCGCCGGATACTGCCGATCACTTCATGGATCAAGGTCAGTTTCAACGCGGGCACTCCCGAAACTTACGCTTTGGTTCACGGCGCGCCGGCGAAAGATTTCGACACCGCTCTCCGCAACATGGCGGCGGCCGTCGAGATCCGGGCCAAGGAAGGCAGCCGGTGCACGCTGGGCGTTCAATGCCTTCTGATCCCCGAAACGCACGACGAGATGATCTCTTTGGCGCGGCGGATCCGCGACCTGGGGTTCGATTATCTGGTGATCAAGCCTTACACCCGCAATATTCAGAGCCGCAGCAACCGTTACGGGGATATCAGCTACAAAAACCGCATGAAACTGGCCGAAGCCCTGCAGGCTGAGACGCGGCCCGACTTTCAGATCATTTTCCGCCACGCTACCATGGACCGGTGGGACGCCAAGGAAAATTCCTACGAACGCTGCCTGTCTTTTCCTTTCTGGTGTTATGTGGACGCCGAGTGCAACGTCTGGGCTTGTTTCCGGCACCTCGGGGAAGACCGTTTTTATTACGGCAATTTACGCGATTCGGGGTTCGCGGAAATATGGAACAGTCAAAAACGCGCTGAAAACCTGGCGTGGTGCGAAAAACATTTCAACCCGCACACCTGCCACATCACATGCCGCATGGACGCGATCAACAACTATCTCTGGCGCATGCGCCATCCTCAAACGCACGATAATTTCATTTAGAACGGGACGAAGGTTTTAATCATGGCAAAAGCCGATACGAAAAAACTTCAGAGCATCGCCGCGGAGCTTCGAGGCAAGATCATCGAAACTTCCTGCAAGGCCAAAGTCCCGCATTTAGGATCATGTCTTTCCTGCGTCGATATTTTAACGGCGCTTTACTGGCATATTCTTGATATCGACCCTCAGAACCCGGCGGCGGAAACCCGCGACCGGTTCCTGCTAAGCAAAGGGCACGCCGCCCCCGCGCTTTTCCAGGTTCTTGCCATGCGTGGATTTTTCCCGTCCTCGGAACTTGAAAATTACGGCAAAGACGGAAGTCTTTTCGCGGAACACCCGCCGGCGCACGGCGTGCCGGGCATCGAGGCCGCGACCGGTTCACTCGGCCACGGTTTGTCCATCGCGGTGGGCCTGGCGCTTTCTTCCAGGATCAAGCATATTCCCAACAAGACCGTCGCGCTTATGAGCGACGGCGAATGCAACGAAGGATCCGTTTGGGAGGCCGCCATGTTCGCGGCGAGCCAAGCGACCGGGCGGCTTATCGCGATCATTGATTACAATAAATGGCAGGCGACCGGCCGGAGCCAAAAGATCATGGCGCTTGACCCTTTCAGGGAAAAATGGAAAGCCTTCGGCTGGAGCGCTTATGAAACGGACGGGCACGACATCGCGAAGCTTATCAAGGTCCTCTCAAAATTACCGGATGGTTCCGGCAAGCCCGCCGCTGTGATCTGCCATACCGTCAAGGGTAAAGGCGTTTCTTTTATGGAAGACAACAATGACTGGCATTACCGGATCCCCAAACCGGAAGAAGTCGAAGCGGCCAAAAAAGAACTGGGGCTTATCAAACCATGAGAAACGCGTTCGCGAAAGAACTTACGGATCTGGCGAAAAAGAACCCGAAGGTCCTTCTTCTTTCGGGGGATATGGGCAATAAACTTTTTGACGAGTTTAAAACCGCGGCCGGCGGAAGGTTTTATAATTGCGGCGTGGCGGAGGCCAACATGGTCGGGGTCGCCGCCGGTTTTGCCATGGGGGGTTTTCATCCTGTCACTTACACTATCACGCCTTTTGCGACCGTGCGGTGTCTTGAGCAGATACGGGTGGATATTTGTTATCACAACTTGCCCGTGACCATCGTGGGGACGGGGGCGGGGCTTTCCTACGCGGAGCTCGGTCCGACCCATCACTCCTGCGACGATATCGGTTTTCTCAGGATGCTTCCCAATATTTCCGTCGTTTGTCCCTGCGATCCCGTCGAAACGAAGCTCGCCTTGCGCGCCGCGATCGGCCACAACGGCCCTGTTTATCTAAGGATCGGGAAAAAGGGCGAACCCAATATTCACGCCGCGGAACCGGATTTTAGGATCGGCGGGTCCATCACCGTAAAGGCGGGGAACGACCTTTGTCTTTTAAGCGTCGGGAATATGATGACGCTCGCGCTGGCGGTTGCGGAAAAACTTTCAAAAGAAAACAAGCTTTCCGCCCGCGTGGAAAGCTTTCACACCATAAAACCGCTGGATGAGGCGCTGCTTGAAAAGCTATGCGGCGCTTACCGGACGATCGCCGTTCTGGAAGAACACAGCCTGATCGGCGGGGCGGGGAGCGCCGTTTCGGAATGGATGGAAGACCGGCACATCACTGCCTGCAGGCTTCTTCGGTTCGGGACGGGAGATTATTTTTTAAACGCATGCGGCAAACAGCCTTATGCCCGGGCGCAATACGGACTTACCGTCGAGGCCGTAGCGGCGAAAATCCTTAAAGACCACATCGCCTGATGCCCTCTCCCTCCGCTATTTCGGTCGGCATAGATTTTGACAACACGATCGCCTGCTATGACGGGATCTTTCACGCGGCGGCTTTGGAAAAAAAACTGATCCCGCGCGGTATCCAGGAAAACAAAAAAAGCGTCCGGGACTACCTGCGCAGCGCGGGAGCCGAAGACGCCTGGACGGAGTTGCAAGGCTATGTGTACGGCGCGAGAATGAATGATGTGTCTCCTTTTCCCGGCGCGCTCGAATGTATCGCGCGGCTTAAGAAAAAAAAGATCCCTGTTTCTATCATTAGCCACAAAACGAGGCATCCTTACAAAGGCAAGGACTACGACCTGCACGCCGCCGCCCGGAAATGGCTTCAAGACCGGGGCATTTCCATGGAAAACGTTTTTTTGATGGAAACAAAGGAAGGGAAGCTGGAACAGATAAGCAGGTGCGGATGCACGCATTTTATCGATGACCTTCCAGAATTCTTAGCCGAGCCCGCTTTCCCGCCCTCCGCAAAAAAACTGCTTTTTTCTCCCGATCCGGCTCAAAACGTTTTCCTGCCGCGCGACATTTTGCCTTTTCAAACATGGAATGAGATCTCCCGGTTTCTTTTGCCCGATGACCCTTTATAACGAAGAAGAGACAAAGAAAAAAATAGCGGCGCTGCTTCCGGCGGTAAAGGACCTGAAGATCGAAAGGCTTCCTTTTAGCGGGAACAACCGGCTTTATCTCCTGACCGCCGGCAAAGAAAATTTTATCGCCAAACACTATTTCACCCACGCCAAGGACCCGAGGAACCGTCTTCACGCGGAATATTCTTTCGCGTCTTTTGCGTTCCAAAACGGCATCGCTTGCTTGCCGCGGCCCGTCGCCCGTGACGACAAGAACGATCTCGGGATCTATTCTTTTTTAAAAGGCTCAAAACCACGCCCTCAGGAGATCGACCAAAACGCCGTTAAAGCCGCGCTTGATTTTTTAAAAGAACTTAACCGGGCCTCTTGCCGCGCGAAAGCCGACCTTCCGGCCGCGTCGGAAGCCTGCTTTTCCATCGACGACCATCTGGAGCTTATTGAAAAACGCATCAAGCGCCTGGTCCCGGTCAAGGACCCCTTAGCGGCGGGATTCATCCGAGAGCGCCTGGCCCCCGCATGGGAAACGCTTCGAAAAGAGATCCTTGCGCGGGCGAAAACGGCCGGGATAAAGACCGGCGAGGAGCTGACGCCGGCCGAAAAAATCATCTCTCCTTCGGATTTCGGTTTCCACAACGCGCTTGTCGGGGAAGAAGGGCGGTTCTATTTTCTTGATTTTGAATATGCCGGCTGGGACGATCCGGCCAAAACGGCCGGAGATTTCTTTTCCCAGCTCGCCCTTCCGGTCCCCGTTGAAAATCTGGGACTTTTTGCCCGTGAGACCGCGGCGCTGACCCCCGATCCGGCCAAAACGCTCGCAAGAATTTATTTATTGTTAAGGCTTTACCGACTAAAATGGTGCTGTATCGCGCTCAATCATTTTTTACCCGAGGACGGCGAGCGCAGAAAATTCTCCGGGGAAGACATGGACCGGGCGAGACAAGAACAGCTTTCAAAAGCCCGGAAGCTCCTCGATTCGCTCAACCAACTGGAACGGAAGGCATAATGGCCTACATCGATTTTATTTCCGCGAATCATAATAAAACAAAACGCGATTATCTTGCCCGCGTCAACGATCCCGAATACCCCAAAGCCAAAGCCGCCGCCCTTGCCAAACAATGGGGGTTTGATTACTGGGACGGCGACCGGAGAATATGTTACGGCGGCTACCGTTATATGGAAGGACGGTGGGAGGGCGTGGCCCGGGCCATGGCCGAACACTACGGCATCAAAGCGGGCGACAAGATCCTGGACGTAGGCTGCGGGAAAGGATTTTTACTTTATGATCTTACAAAAGTCGTGCCGGGCGTTCAGGTAACAGGCCTTGATATTTCAAAATACGCCGTTGAAAACGCTAAAGAAGAGGTTCGCAGCCGTCTGCAGGTCGGCAATGCCACGGCGTTGCCGTTTCCCGACCGCTCTTTCGATCTTGTGATCTCGATCACGACGCTGCACAACCTTTATTGTTACGAATTGGAAAAAGCCCTGCGCGAGATCGAGAGGGTCGGTAAAAAGAACAAATATATTTGCGTGGAGTCCTACCGCAACGAAGAGGAAAAGGCCAACCTTCTTTACTGGCAAGTGACCTGCGAAGCGTTCAATACCCCCAAAGAATGGGAATGGTGGTTCAAGCACGCGGGATACACCGGCGATTACTCCTTTATCTATTTTGAGTGAGGCGATACCCATGTCTTCCATGCCAAAAACCATGAAAGCCGCTATTTTAACCGAGCTTAAAGCCCCGCTTGTGGTCGCCGAGATCCAAATGCCGGCAAAACTTCTTGCCGGCCAGGTCTTAGTCAAGATCCATTTCAGCGGTATTTGCGGCTCGCAACTCGGCGAGATTGATGGCGTCAAGGGCGAGGATAAATTCCTGCCTCATTTGCTCGGCCACGAAGCGTCGGGGACCGTTCTTGAGACCGGGTCCGGCGTCAAACAGGTCAAGGCGGGCGATAAGGTTGTTCTACACTGGCGCAAAGGCCTCGGCCTTGAATCTGAAACCCCTTCTTTTTCCTGGAACGGACGGAAGATCAACGCGGGCTGGGTCACTACTTTTAACGAATACGCCATTGTTTCCGAAAACCGCGTCACCGCCATCCCCGCCGGCAGCGATCTCGAGGTCGCCGCCCTTTTTGGGTGCGCCGTGATCACAGGTTTTGGCGTCGTTAAAAATAACGCCAAGCTTCGCGCGGGAGAGTCTGTCGTTATTTTTGGCGCGGGCGGGATCGGTCTTAATATGATCCAAGCGGCGGCGCTTGCCGGCGCCGGCCCTGTGATCGCCGTTGATCTTTATGACAATAAGCTTGAATTGGCCCGAAAAATAGGGGCCACTCACGTTATCAACGCCAAGCGCGAAAATGCGAAAGAAGCGATCCTTGCCGTTACGGGCCGGAAGGGTCTTGATGTTTTTATCGATAATACCGGCCAGCCTTCCGTCATCGAAACAGGCTATCAAATCACCAGCCCGCAGGGCCGCGTGATCCTGGTAGGCGTTCCGCAAAAAGGCCGTCATATCAGCATTTATTCGCTCCCGCTGCATTTTGGCAAGGTCTTGACCGGCTCCCACGGGGGAGAAGCGGTCCCGCAAGCGGACATTCCTCTCTATTACGGGCTTTTTCGCGAAGGAAAGATCCAATTGCGGGAATTGATCACGGATCGTTTTACGCTGGATCAGATCAACGAAGCGGTTACCGGCATGCGAAACGGAACAATAAGCGGCCGGTGCCTGATCAAGATGTGATGGAAAAAGACGCGTCGTTCCCAACACCCCTTCGGGAAATCAAAAACCTCTTTTATGGCCGCAGCCAAACCGTCTTCATCTAAACCCTCATCCCAAGCGGCTTTCCGGGAGGCTCTCGTCCGGATCGCCCCCGAACAAATAACCGGTCCCGAAAGAATCGACCGCTTAATTCGCCTGCTAAACGTTTCTTTAAAAAAACAAACCAGCGAACAAAATGATCAAAAGAACAGTTTTTCCAGGAGGCTGGCTAAGGCAACGGACAATCTTATCTCCATGCTCCTTTTGATCCATTACTGCCTTTACCGGCTATTCGGAAAGGTCGGCCGGTCCTGGCCCGGAAAGTCGTTCAAGGCAAGCAAAAGATCCCGGCTAAAACAGCAGTTACGTGATTTCACCTTGCCGATGGTCGACCGGCTGCTCCTTATTTTCCTGCGAGGGCCCGAATCAGCCGTTTGGGAAAAGCTCGATCCTGAAAAAATCTGGACCAAGGCCTTTGCCGCATGGGTCTGTTTCCGCGGCCGGCTATTTCTCAACATGGACCTGTATCCCGAAGCGCTGACCTGTTTCTGGGCCGTGGCGCCGTGGCATCCGGACCCTAGAAAAATAGGATATCTTATCGGACTGGCCGCCCAGCTTGCGGGCCGGCTGCCGGAGGCCGAACAGGCGTACCGGTTCTCATTAACATGCGAAAAATACGACGACCAAAATAAAGAAGATGACGACGCCTCTGCGTTATTGAATCTTGGGCATGTTTTATTGATTTTGGGGAAGGAAGAAGAAGCGGCGCAATTTCTTTTTCGCGCCATCGAGAAAAACCCGAAATTGTCCATGGCTCATCAAAATTTCGCCGGACTTTACAATTACAACAAATATGTACCGCGGTCCTTGGACTTGATGCGCGACCCGAGGATCGCGCTTTACGACGCCTGCAACATCGTTGGAGAGCGCTTGATCCATGTCGGCCGCGGCGAAGAAGGACTTCGCTTTTTCGGGAAAGCTATTCAGCAGCAAAGGTCGCTGGCTGCCGAAATGGACCTTCCCGGCGAACTGAAGTCCCGTCTTATGACCCGTTACGGGATCGGCATGGACGCTCCCATCAGGATCTTGCCCTATGAATGGGTGACGCTGATCGGCCATATCGGCCTGCTTGATACCTACCTGAAATTACAGCAACTCGGGATGTCGGCTCAGGGGAAGCCCGTGCTTCTTGCTCCAAAAGTAAAAGTCGCTAACCCCGCCTATCTTGATCTTTGGCGTCAATATTTTTGCGTCGTTGAAGATGAGACGCTTGTGAACGATCTTTTTCCTTACCAGCGTCTTTGCGGTGATTCATTCAACGGCTACATCACAAACGAAGGCGTCGCCCGCTGCTGGACCGAACTCGGTGCGCAGGGCCATATCCGCTGGGATGGCGCCGGAAAAGAACCGCTCCTGAAATTGCCGGAAAAACTTCTTGAAAGAGGGTATGCCAAACTCAGGGAATTCGGGATCAAAAAAGGGGACTGGTTCGTCGCTCTTCATGCCCGCAGCGGAAGCTATCACCGGGAATCAAAACACTTTATTCAAAAACACCGCAACGCCGATCTTTCGGACTATGCTGCCGCCATTCGGAAGATCACGGAACGCGGGGGCTATGTGATCCGCATGGGCGACCGGCATATGGAGCCGGCGCCGAAACTTGCGGGACTTATCGATTACCCGCATAGCGACGCCAAATCGGCGTGGATGGATATTTTTCTTGCGGGCGCCGCCCGTTTTTTCATCGGAACGACGTCGGGATTGACCAATGCGGTGATCAGCTTGGGGACGCCCTGCCTGCTGGTCAACTGCATTTCGAACTATTTCCAACTTTGGAACAACCGGGTCCTTTTTATTTTCAAGCCTTTATGGAACAAAAAAGAACAAAGATTTTTACGCGTTTCTGAAATGACCCATAACGCCTTCCGGTGGAAACTCTTTAATATCAATCAGCTGGATGAGCTCGGGATCATTCCTCAGACAAATACCGCTGAAGAGATCGCGTCCGCCACAAGCGAAATGCTAGCGCGCCTGGAAAAAGGCGTTGTGATGGATGCGACCGACGCCGACCGGACCCTAAGAGAGCAATGTGAGCTTTCGGGAAATCGTGATTATTTCGCCGACGGGCGGATCAGCCGTTCGTTTTACGAAACAAGAAAAAAAGACCTTTTTACCGCCTAAAAAGGCCTTTTCCCCGCTTAAACACAGTCTTGGTAAATTCCCCTCGCACATGCTATCATTTCCCTCTTCAAAACTATGCCTGCCATAGGGTGATCGAAGAGGAAGGAGCATACATGGGCCTTGCAATGAAGAACCTGGAGTATCTTTCGGGCAAAGGCTATTTGACGCCGAGATCGGCCATTCTCGATATTGGTTCGCAATGTCTTTATCATGCTACGCCGGAAGCGATCCGGGCCTTTGTCGAAAAATACGGCCGCATTTCAAACCAGGAAGCATTCGAAAGAGAAGCCAAACGTATCTCCTATTTTTCATGGCCGCGTCCGGGGGAGCGCACCAGCTATGTTTCCGAGCTATTAGACCTAACTACAATCCGGTACACTTCTTATGATATTTGCCCCGCGCTGAAGACCGAGATATTCGATCTGAACAAAGAGAACGTGCCTCGCAAATACCGCGCGCATTTCGATATCGTGCTTAATTTTGGCACTACCGAACATATCCTCAACCAGTCGAACTCGTTCCGGGTCATGCACAACGCCCTTCGCGCCGGAGGGATCTTTTTTCACCAGCTTCCGGCCGCCGGCTATACCGATCACGGCTATTTTTGCTATCACGAAGGGCTCTTAAAAGATCTTGCCAAAACCAATGACTATGAAGTCATGGATTTGTGGTATACGCTCGCCGGCCAGGCTTCCCTTGAAGGAGCCGATATCCGTAACATTGAAACGCCCGAGATCCCGCGCTCCGGCGTCTGCGAGCCCGGGCTTTTAAAACTACCAAGTTTTAATCTTAATGTGATTTTACGCAAACGCGGATCAAGGCCTTTCAGGCTTCCTCTCGAGCTCGCGACTTCGCATTCCCAAATATCCCCTAAAACCGGATTCTTTCATAAAGGCTTGCAAGCCGTTTTGCGGCTGCAAAAAAATTTATCCCGTATTTTTAATTTGTTTTATTCAAAATGAACTCGCTTGAAACGACGGTTTCTACATGAAAAATAATAACGATCAACCCAACATCCTCCAAAAGCTACCGCCTTCTTTTTTAGCCGCGTTAACAGGACAGGTCGTTCCTCCTCAAGAGCAATCTTCGGATGCCGCCTTTTACGTTGAAAAGGGAAGGGCTTTTTTAAAAAAAGCGGCGCTTCCCGAGGCCGTAGGATATTTTCAGCGCGCTCTTGCCATCATACACCGGTTTCCCGACGCAGCGACGGAGATGAAAAAGATCTCGAAGATATATACAGCCGCCGCCGGAATCCTTAGAAAACAAAAGAAAACAGAAAAAGCGACGGAACTTCTAGTGGCCGCCGTCGAGGCGGATCCCGGGAACTCGAAAGCAAGAAAAGCGCTTGCGAGCATGGAAGCCTCCCAGAAAACCCGTCTTGATATAACGCGGAATTGTTATATTTTTTATGATCCCCGGCGCGCCGAAGCCGTGCACCGGGAAGCCGTCTTAAGAGCGCTCGAATATACCAGCATCTCGGGCGTTATCGGCGATGTTATGGAATTCGGCGTGTTAGGGGGATGGTCGGCCCGTCTTTTTGCCGAGACCATGCGCGATCTTATGGTCATGGGGGATTTGCACCTTTTTGATTCTTTTGCGGGATTGCCGGAATACCAGTCCCCGGTCGATCAAACAAGCTTTGAGATCGCCGCGCGCGATCTTTGGCCGGAAAAAATGAAATTTCCCGAAGATTTTGTCGCCAAGCTCGGCAGCAGCCTCGATGAACATATCCGGCAGCGTCTTTCGCGCGTGATCCGAAAGGAGCGCGTCAAAATACATCCCGGTTTTTATTCCGAAACGCTTCAGAACCCTCCCAAGACCCGCGTCGCGCTCGCTCATATTGATTGCGACTTGTATCAATCAGCAAAAGAAGTCCTTTGGGGTTTGTTTGAACACGATATCTTTCAAGACGGCTGCGTCCTTATGTTCGATGATTGGAATTGCAACAAAGCGAGCCCTTATTTTGGGGAACGCCGGGCATTCCGCGAATTTTTAGAGAATCAAAAACGCTTTACGGCGAGCGATTTTTTTACCTACGGGTTTAACGGAGCCGTATTTATTCTCCATGAAAAGAGACCCTGATGGCTTTGAAAGATCACTTTAAGAGGCTCATTGACCTGTTCGGGCGGTTTCTTTCTTTCGCATCGTTTAAATTCACCGACGCCCGGGAGACCGAATTAGACGAACTTAAAAAAATGACCGAAAACGAAGAGCTCCTTTCCGGCGAAGATAAAAACCAGTTGATCCATACGGTATGGAAACTTTGTTACGGTTACAAAAAGGCATATGAAAAAACCATAGAACAAAGCAACGAAAGGCTCGAGAGAATCCTGCTGCTTTCAAGGGCTTATCAGGACCTTCGGGAAAACCGCTTAAGGACGGTCAAGACCCCGGCGGGCGAAGGGCGGGCAGAGCGAGCCATTGAAATGGAAGGCGCTTCCGGTGGTTTTAACGGGATCATCAAAAAAGCGAGACGAATTTTTTCTAAAGGGATAACGCGTCTTGAAATGGCGCGACTGAGCAATTTAAACAAAACCATAGAGCGCGAGAAAACCTCTTTGACCGGCGAAAAACCCCCCGTTGCCCAGGCGGTGACGCGGCTTTTTTCCGGATACAAGCGCGCTTATGAAGAGGCCGCGACGCAAAGCAGCGAACGACTCGAAAGGATCAGGATTATTTCGGAAGCTTATCAAAAACTCCGTGAAAACAGATCCGCCGATCTGCGCGCGCCGAACCGCAAGGTCGCAGTCATTCATGTGCCTAAAACAGGCGGGACCTCATTGCGCCATGAGCTTTTGTCCGCTTTTCCGGACGCAACGCATCTTGATGCAGGGAACTGGCCCTTGGAGAGGGCCGAAGCGGGAGAGCTCGATGCTTTTGACATTATTTTTGGCCATATGTACCTTCATAATCTGGACAAGCACAAGAAGGACAGATACAAAGTAATGTTTTTCAGGGATCCCGTGACCCAGGCGGCGTCGGTCTATGCTTTTTTGCGGTCTTTTGCTAAAGATCCCGTTTTATCTAAAAGGCCGGATATCATGGCGGCGCTGCGTTATGATTTCGATACCTATATCAAAACAGAAGACCCCAACGCCTTCGGCGTCAAAAGAAACAGATTGGCCAGATGCCTTCTCGGCGAAAGGTTTAAAGACAGCGAACTTGATGAAACAACTCTCCCAATGATCAAAGACAAGCTGGAGGAGATCGATTTTCCGGGTCTTTACGAGCACTTTACCGAGGATTGTCAAGAACTGCTCGGAATTCTTGGGGCCAAAATCTCGGCACCGGCCGTTTGGTTGAATAAAACGCCCGCGAGAATGCCTAAAGAGTCTATTTCAAGCGAAACACAAGAACAGATCCTCAGGAAATGTTCCCTCGATGTCGAGATCTACAGGCTCGTTCGGCTTAAACGTCAAAAACGCCTTGAAACAAAACCGGCGAGGATCGCATAAATGAATTCACAAAGGCAATTTTTAATATGCGTCGGGACCGGACGGGACGGGACCACGTCGCTTGCTCAGATGATCCAAGCCGCTTTCGACCGGGAAGGCAAGGGGCGTACCGTCATGCACGAATGGGCCTCCATGGATATTTACGCGCATTTTTGTGATTTTAAAGAAAACGGTAATGAATCCTCCTTGGAGAAAATACGCGATCTTTTCCGAAGCTGTCCTTATGACTGTGTCGTCGGCAACGGCTACGCCATGACGCTTCCTCTCATCGCGGAGATTTTCGGAGAGCGCGTTACGCTTGTCCATCTAAAACGGCACGATCGTGACGCCTGCGTGGCAAGCCTGGTCCGGAACGCGGAGCTTTTTCCGGTGAACCACCGCTACTACGCCGCTTCAAGAGAGGCGGTCGGAAGGCGCATGGCCGCTTTCCATTTCGGAGAAGCCACAAGGGAAGAATGGGACCGCTGGCCTATCGATAAAAAATTCTACTGGTATTACGACAAAACCCATCAGCTTATAGAAAACCATAAAAACCTTTTTACGAAACAGTTTTTTGTCCAAACGGAAAGGCTGAGTGACGAAAATACGCGTCAGATCATCGGCCAGGCGGCCGGTGTTGCCGGAACGCCGTCTCCTATTTTCGTTAACAAACATTTTGACCTGGATGCCCTTTCTTCCGACCAGCGCGCTTGGGTCCAGCGATTTCTTGGAAAACTCGATATCGCCCGTTTAGCCAGCGAAGATCATTACGGAGTAAAACATTCTTTGTATGAATATCTGCATAAAATGACTTATCAGATAGAGAGCGGACAAGGCATTGCTAATCCTCAAAAAGCCGTAGAGCTTCAAAAAGATTTGGAGCGCGCGCGCGCGATAACGGAAACCGGCTTGGCGCAAATAAAAGCGTTAATAGAACGTCTGGACTTGAAGCGTCCCTGGATCAAAAAAATCGGTTCGAAGCTAAAAACTATTTTAAGTTCTTTTTTTCAGCGTCAAAAACAGCCGGAATTAAACCGTTTACGCAGCCAAAATCAGGAACTTTCAAAAGAACTTCATTTGACCCGGAGAAGGAACTTCATACCCAGATCGAAGATCAGCGCCGCCGGTCCCAGTATTTTCCTTGTGACGATCCCCAAGAGCGCGACCTCTTATATTTCACAATCGCTCGCGAAATCATTGGGATATGATCATTGTTCAACAATCTGTTCCCCGGCATTTCCTGACAACTTCCTTTTCCCTTCCATGATGTACGATTTTCAGCGCGGCGGTATGGTCGCGGTCTCTCATATGCGGCCCACGGATTGGAACTTGAGGGTTTTTAAATTTTTCGGCGGCAAGAAGATCGTTATTCATGTCCGGGACCCGCGGGCGACCATGGTGAGCTGGCTCCATTTTGTCGATAAAGTGATGCGTGAGGCCGTCGAGAAGAACGACCGGGAAAGGCAGGCCATTACCAGGCTCACCGCCGCTTACCCGGATCCTTCGGACTACTTCTCCCTCACCCAAGACCAGAAGATCAAGGCCCTGACGGAATCCTTCTACCAGCATTGCATCGATCGGATCATATCCTGGCTTGAGGTGAAAGACCCCGAGATCGAACGCCTGTTCCT
>JAKLIQ010000012.1 GCA_022709525.1 Candidatus Omnitrophota bacterium | reverse complement strand
GGATGGGGTCTTTGATTGTCTCTGATTCGGGAACATAAGAGTAAGGTTTTGGAATGGACGGCTTAATAGGGTCGATCGGCCTTACCGGTTCCTTTAAAAGCATGGTTACGGCTTCATAAAGGAGCTGTCCGTTCACTTCCCCGATACCGTCAAATTGGGCGTTTTCGATGCCTTTTACGGTTCCATCTTCAAGGACTTTGATGGTCAGGGTCCGGAGTTCTCCGGGGCGTAGGTTTTTAGGAGTGTAAAGAACGGTTACGAGATAACGCGGAGGAAGTACTTTTTCGGGTGATCTTGTCACGCTTACCGAATAAACACCTTCCCCAAAAGCGGCATCAAAGGATGCCTGCAGTTGATCCGCATATGCGCGCACAGCGGAAGGAATGAGCTTTGCTTTAAGCTCTTCCGCTTCAGCGATCTTAACACCCGCTTCCGCTAAAGACGCCAAGGATTCCGCTTGTAAAATAGACGCTTTTTCAAGTAGTTCGCCGGCTAACTTTGCCTGCTTGGCCGCAGCCGCCTTGGCCTGAGAAGACGACTCGAGAAGCCGCATGGCCTCATTAAAAAGGGGCTGGGCCTGCGCCAGTCGGCGCGCAAGCGAAGGGCTTCCCGCCGAAAACACCTTGAGGATCTTCGCTATTCTGTCCCAATCGGCGGGCTTCAACTGATTGTTCGTAATATATTCATCCAGTTTTTTAACCACCCATTGCGGGAGGGCGGGAGCGATCGCCTCCAGGCACTGTCTTAGAAGATCCTGAGCTCTTGCCGCTTCTTCCCTGGCCTGCTCTCTGAGCTGGTCTGCGGCCCGCTGCGCCTGCGCGGCTTGCTCCATCAATTCAGCGGCTTGCTGCGATTGCACCGCCGCTTGCTCTTGAAGAAGGCGCGCTTCTTCTTCTAACCGATCGATCATCTCCTGCAACTCTTCGTCGGAGGGGCCTTCCGCGGGTAAGTTTTCCTGGTTCGTGTCGGCGGCCGGCTCTTCAACAACTGCCACAGTTGCCTTCAGGGAAAGTGTTTCTCCTAAAAAGGCGGCGTTCGGATCGAGCGGCAAGGCATCCGATCCAGCTTCAGAAACTTGGTCAACGGGCTTTTCGGAAGTAGGCACACCCGTCACATCGATGGGGACAGCGCGACGATCGTCGATCGCTAATCCGGCCGGAGCGGCCTGTAAAAATGCCAAACTAACTGCGGTAAAAATGGCGACGATCTTTCTTGCGTTTTGGGTCTTCATGGTTTTCGCGCCCCCTTTTGGAATAATTCGGTAACGGAGATGACGGAGCCGGCATCGATGCTCCAGCTATCAGAAAAAAGCTCTAGGATAGGGCTTGTAAAAAGAGGTAGTACAGGGCGATATAAAATATCGGCGCTGTATGTCGCATGACTTGACGTTTCTTTGAAATAGATTTTTTTCATTCTCCCCATTCTCCCAAATATTAAAAGCCATTAATCTTCATCAAATGACTAACATCTTTTTTAAATGTTTTCAATAGTTTTATCAAAATTATATATAGCAAAAACTAGCATTTATAGCGAAATATATCTAAAACTGTCTTTTTATGATCTTGGATGGTTATTAGAATACAACATGCTAGGACGTATTGAGATGGTCCGGTCAAGATTGGCTGAAGTTGTTTCTCGTCGGGCATCAGCGCCCCAGAAACCAATCCAACCTCCGAGACTGGATTGGTCTTTCGGCCTTTGACCATTTCAACTGCGTTAGTTGAAATTTTAACTAACGCAGTTGAAATGGGTTTCTTCAGGCCGTAGACAGAGAATTTTTTGGACAAGGACCGTCCCAATACTTATCATCCCGCCGTTACGAAGGCGGGATGGGGCGGTCCTTGTCCCAACCTCTTTAAAAATGAAAGGTTGGTTGGGACTATACTGATTACCATCGATTTTTAATAAAAATCAGTATGTCAACCATTTGAGAAAAAAATAAGAGACAAGGAACGAAAAAATGACATAATAACTTGCCCCGTTAGAGATGGGGGGCGGGTTATTTCAAAGTCTTTTTGATTTAAAATTGTGTTTTTCGACATTTTTTCGGAAACACGCAGGATTGCCTTGGGCACTTCTTATCTCTAACGGGGTAAATATGTTCCTTTTCTTGAAATTGGTCTTGGCGCACCTGATCGCTGACTTCATTCTCCAATTCGAGGAACTCTATCAGTTAAAAGTCCGAAGCTTCCTCGGCCAGCTGTTCCATGTGCTGATCCAGGGGCTGGTGGCCTTAATACTCCTCTTTCCCTACCTGAACGAACCCGTTATATGGGCGTTTGTGGCCGGCCTCGTCGTGGTCCATTTGATCCAGGACCTTATCAAATATTCCCTCACCCGCAAAATACCGGCGCATACCTTTGCTTATTTCATGATCGACCAGGCCTGCCACATCCTCGCGACCGCCGCGATCCTGTTTTTCCCTATCAGCCGCGAAGTCCGCGGGTTCCCCGATCTGCCTTTTCTGGATACCCTTTACCGGAATAACATCTGGACGATCGGATTGATCTTCTTTATTACGCTCACTTTTGCCGGCAGTTATATCCTGAACGCTTTTTCGAAAAGCTACCTCAAGGGCCACGCCCCGCGCTACCTTATCAGCTCGCCTGAAATGGTCCATGCGATCGTGGAGCGCTCTCTTGTGGGCGGCATCCTTCTTTTCAGCGTTTCGCCCTGGATGACCCTGCTTGCCCCGTGCGTCGGCATTCTTCGCCTTCCTTTCAAGCCGTTACGGGACCTGAAGGGATTTTTAATGAGCATGATCTATGCGGTCATAGTCACGCTGCTTTTCAAAATGGCTCTCTAGGACGTCTTCATGAGTAAAGCCCCGGAATCAAAACCCGAAGGAACTTCCGAAAACCAGACGGTCGCGAACCTCCGGAAAGTCCTCGCCCTGACAAGCGTCCTCAATTCGACGCTTCAGCTGAACGAATTGCTCGGGCTTATCATGAAAACTTCTTCCGAGGTCATGCGCTCGGAAGTCGCCTCGTTGCTTCTGATCGATGAGGTTTCCAACGAGCTTGTTTTCCGGGTAGCGCTCGGCGGCAAGGGGGCGGAACTGGAAGAAAAATTCCGGGTCAAGATGGGCGAAGGGATCGCGGGTTCGGTGGCGGCGTCGGGAAAACCCGAGATCGTGAACGAACCTCACAAAGACCCCCGGTTCGCCAAGCGGTTCGATGATTCGACGGGCTTTGTTACCAAGGCCATCCTTTGCGTGCCCATGAAAACCAAGGAAAAGATCATCGGCGTCCTGCAGGCCATCAATCCCGTGGACCGGGAGAAATTCAGCCAGGAAGACCTGGAGCTTTTTCAGACCTTTGCCGACCAGGCGGCCCTGGCGATCGAAAACGCCCAGCTCCACGGCGAGATCGTGAAGCAGGAAAAGGCCAAGCAGGCGCTCAAGATCGCTCATGAGATCCAGCAGAATTTCCTTCCTGACCTTGCGAATCGTCATTATGGGATCGATCTCTGCGCGCTAACGCTACCGGCCTTTGATGTCGGCGGGGACCTTTATGACGTGATCACGCTTGATAAGGACAGGATCGGGATCATCTTAGGCGATGTCTCCGGCAAAGGTGTTCCGGCCGCGCTTTATATGGTACGCGCCATGTCGGAATACCGTTTTCTCGCGCCTCAGGCAAAAAACCCGGCCGAGCTCTTGATGACGCTTAACCAGCGCCTCTCCATGAACAGTTCTTTCGGCATGTTCCTGACGCTGATCTGCCTTGTGATCGATAAACACACGAACACGGTCCAGTATTCCTCGGCGGGGCATTTGCCGATCCTTTTACGAAAATCGGAGAGCGGAACCGCGGATGTTCTCAAAGGGGCTCAGAGTCCGCCGCTCGGCCTTTTGCCTGAAACGGCCTTTTTCCTGAACACCGTTCACCTGGAACCCAACGATGCTCTATTTCTCTATACAGACGGCGTGATAGAGGCCCGGGACAGGCGCGGCAAGGAATATTCGATCGAACGGCTTGCGGGATGCGTGAAGGAAAGGGCCGCGTCGGCGGCGGCCTATTCGGAGAGGGTCTTCGCCGATGTCCGGAAGTTCACGACGGGTGCCGAGCAACACGACGATATTACTGCGCTAACCATCGTGATCCCTTGAACCGCTAGCAGGAACGGCGGATCACAAGCTCGGGGGCAAATTTTTTCCAAACGGGTTCTTTCAACTTTCCTTCGATCAGATCGATCACGGTCCGGACCATCTCCCCGCCCATTTGCTCAAGCGGCTGGCTGACCGTAGTAAGAGATGGGTCAACGAATTTACCCTTCAGGATCCCGTCGTACCCGATCACGGCGACTTGGGCAGGGCACATGATCCAGCTTTCTTTTAAGGCCCGGATCGCGCCGATCGCGATGTCGTCATTGAAGCACAGCATGGCCTGGGGCATGGTCGGGCTGTTCTGGATGATGTCCATCATTTTAAGGTACCCGTCCTGTTCAAAAAAATATTCGCATTTGCGGTAATGAGCCGGGTCGGCGGTCAGTTCATACTTATCCAAAAGTTCACACCAAAGCTTATAGCGCTCCCGGGAATCGATCGAGGCGTCGTCCGGGGCCTGAAGCATGCCTACCTTCACGCGCCCCGCTTTTTTTAAATGCTGGAGACTTTGTTCGACGCCCGCCCGGTTATCGCCGTAGATCATATTGCCCTTAAAATCCGGGTTGAAATCATTGATCACGACGGCGGGGATCTTCATTTTCCGGGCTTCTTCCAAATAATGCTGATGGATCGTCCAAGTGAGGAAAAGAAGCCCCTGGACCGATTCTTCCTCAAGGCGGACCCTGGGGTCTTCGGAGTCGCGCACCATGATCATCTTGAATTGATAATCCCTCTGATAAAAAGCGTCGATGATCCCGGAAATGATCCTGACGAAATATTCCGCCTTGAAGATCTCGCCGGTAAGCGACGTGATAAGCCCGATCTCTTTGCGCCCAGACATAAAAAAGCTCCTTGCTGATTTAAAGAATAAAAAACGAACGCGATTTTATAGGATTCTAGGAAGTTTTTGGAAAAAATCTTCTCAGATGAAGGATGAATTTTGTGCCGACGCCCGGCTGGCTCTCAACGGTGACGGTCCCCTGATGCATCTTGACGGTCCGCGCGACGACCATGAGCCCTAATCCCGTTCCGCGCTTGCCTTTGGTGGAAAAAAACGCCTCAAAAAGCCGGGCCCGGACCTCTTCGCTCATGCCGGAAGCATTGTCCTCGACCGTCAGCTCATAAAAATCCCCGTCTTTGATCCTGGCCCGGATCTTGATGCAGGCGTCCGATTTGTCCGAAAAGGCCTCAAAGGCATTTTTTACGAGATTAAGGAGCGCGCGGTAAAGAGACCGCCCGTCTCCCTCCACGGAAGGAAAACCGGGATCGGTCTTGAAATCAAGCCGGATCTTGTATCCCTCCGCGCGTTCTGTGAGATCGCCCTTTAGTTCTTCAAGGATCGCGGGGATATCGATCTTTTCGGGCTCCAGCTGATAATCCTTGGTGAGACTGAGCATTTCCCAAATAAGGCCTTCCATCTCCTTCATGGTCTTTTTCATCTTTGCGAGGCCTTGCTCGATGAATTTTGGGTTCTTCTCGTTGATCCCCATGCGCGTCATTTCGTCGGAAAAACGCGCGAGCTGCATGATGTTCTTGATCTCGTGGATCACCATCCCCATCGCCTGTCCGACCGCGGCCAACCGCTCCATCTTGAGGTTTTCCTCGAAAAGGATGTTGTTCTTCAGGGCGCCGGAAAATTGGGAGGCGAGATCAAAACCGATCTCTACTTCCTTGGGCGTAAAAGCGGGCTCCCCCGCGGCCCTTTCAAAACAGGCAACGCCAAGCGCGCTGTTACGAACGACCAAGGGTAGGAAAAGCTGCCCCTCCCGGGCAAAAGGTTTTCCCGAATCGAAGGCCTCCCGGACTTTCGCAATCAATTCTTTGGAAGGTTCGGTCCCGGCCGGCGCCGCTGCTTCCGGCAAGAGAGTTTTATTCTGGGTCGCGAGAAAAAGATAACCTCTTTGGGCAGGAACGAATTGAAGGACGGTGGTCAGGAAAAAATCAGCCAGGACCTTTTTATCCGTGATGGCGTCATAGACCCTGCCGACTTCGTGGGCGGCTTGATAAGGTTGTCCGGAATTTTGCATGGCAAGATATTAATGAATCTCTTCCAAGAATGCAAGAAGCCGCATTCTTGGCGGGACTCGTAGCTCGGGATTCGGGACTCGGAAAAACGAGGAACCAATGCGAACCCCGAGGAACGAGTAACGAGTCCCTGTCTTTTTCGAACAAGGCGTTGCGCGCCTGCCTCGCCGGTAGGCAGGTAGTACGTTGCGCTTTGCGCGAAAAAAGCTATAATCCCCCATGCGCAAAATCCTTTCCTACCTTATTCCTGCCCTGATCCTTTTTTGCGTCCTGGCGCTCCAGTACAGCTTTCCCTCGCAGATCGAATCATTCCGCGCCAAAGTCTTCGACGTTTTTCAGATGATCAAACCGCGTGTTTATAAGGAAACGCCGGTGCGCATTATCGATATCGACGACGAAAGTCTCGAAAAGATCGGCCAGTGGCCCTGGCCGCGCACGATCCTGGGGAAACTTGTTTCGCGGCTTGCTTCCGGGGGCGCCACCGTGATCGCTTTTGACGGTGTTTTCCCGGAACCCGACCGCACCTCCCCGGAGAACATGCTTCCTTTATGGGGAGAAGGCGCCACCAGCGAGCTTTTGCGGGCCCAGCTGGCGCTCATCCCCGATCATGACAAGGTTTTTGCGGAAGCTATTTCCAAAGCGCCGGTCGTCCTTGCCTTCGGGCTTATCAATGAACCCTTAAAAAAAACCCCTCTTTTAAAAGCCGGGTTCCTTGAACACGGCGCCGCAAAAGACCGCGCGATCGATTACATCTGGCCCATTTTCAAGGGCGCTGTCGTGAATCTTCCCATCCTGGAGAAAGCGGCCAAAGGGAACGGTTGCTTCAATATGGGCCCTGAATGGGACCAGATCGTCCGCCGGGTTCCGGCGGTATTCCGGCTCAATGACTCGCTCTATCCCGCGCTGGCCCTCGAAACCCTTCGCGTTTTCCAGGGGGCTTCGACTTACAAGATCACCATGGCCGGCGCGACAGGCGAAACTTCTTTCGGCGAACAAACGGGGCTTGTCGATATCAAAGCCGGGCTTCTCGAAGTGCCGACCGACGCCAACGGCAGGATCTGGCTTTACGATACGGGTTATAAAAAAGAGCGTTTCATCCCGGCATGGAAGATCCTTTCGGACGACAAGATCCTAATCGATTTAAAAGAAAAAGTGCTTTTCGTCGGCGGAAGCGCCATGGCGCTAAAAGATATGCGCCCCACACCGCTCAATCCCCGCGCGGCGGGAGTTGAAGTTCAGGCGCAGATCGTGGAACAAATGTTCCTCGGGGATTTCCTGGAGCGGCCGGATTGGGCCGCCGGGCTGGAATTCACCTATCTAACGCTTCTCGGGATCCTGCTGATCTTGATCCTTCCCAAGGCCGGCGCTGTCCGATCCGCCGTGATCGCCCTTGCGGCGATCGCCTCGGCGGTTGGATTTTCCTGGTATGCGTTCGTCCATTGGCATTTTTTGATCGATCCGGTCTTCCCTTCCTTCGCCGTATTCTGGATCTACCTGGCGTCTTCGTTCCTGAATTTTCTCGGCACGGAAAGAGAGCGCGGCGAGATCCGCGGCGCTTTCGGCCGTTATCTTTCCCCCGCCCTCGTTGAAAAACTCGCCAAAAATCCCCAACAGCTAAAACTTGGCGGCGAGATGCGCCCGATGACCTTTCTTTTTATGGATATCAGGAATTTCACGGGGATCGCCGAAAAATTCACCCCGGAAGAGCTGACCCAATTCATGAACAGCTTCCTCACGCCCATGACCGATATTATCCTGAAGCACGGCGGGACGATCGACAAGTACATGGGCGATTGCATCATGGCGTTCTGGAACGCGCCCTTTGAAGACAAACAACACGCGCTGCACGCCTGCCAGGCGGCCCTCGTGATGCAGGAATACCTCCGGGCCACTCCGGGATTTGAGGAAGTGCGCATCGGGATCGGGATCAATACGGGAAATGCCTGCGTCGGCAACATGGGATCGGAGCAGCGTTTCGATTACACGGCGCTCGGCGATGAAGTGAACCTCGCCTCAAGGATCGAAGGGCTTTCCAAACAATATGGCGTCACGGCCATCATGGGCCAAAATACCGTTGCCGTAGCGCCGGGATTCGCGGCACTTGAGATCGATCTCATCCGGGTCAAGGGAAAGAATAAGCCGGTCAGGATCTTCGCGCTTTTAGGCGGGGAAATGCTGAGAGAAAATGAGGATTTTAAAAAGCTGGCGGCCCATCATGAAAAAATGATCGGCGCTTACCGGGAACAACGCTGGAATGAAGCCGCGGAGGCCTTGGACGAGTGCTTGAAGGTGAAGATCTCCGGCATCACGCTCGATCCTCTTTACTGGATCTACGGCTCGCGGATCCGGACCTACCAGAAAACCCCGCCCGCCCCCGACTGGGACGGCGTCACCGTCGCCGAATCAAAATAAAACCTTCTTGCTCTTGGAAGAACGTCGAACGGCTCTTTAAATCCCGGCTATATTAATTATTATTATCATCGCCGCCCTCGCGGCCGCCGGCAGTAACGGGGGTTGTCATGATCTGGGGCGGCGTGAGCATGCCTCCTTGCGCGGCTCTCTGCGCGTACTCATCCATCTGCGACATCTGGGACAGAGTTCCTAACATACCGCTTGAATCGAAGCTGCCCGTTGGCAGGCCTCCCGCATTCTCCAAAACGTTTCCGCCTGCCCCGGCCATACTACGGCCCAAAGCATCCAGAAGAAGGGCCATTTCCTGATCCGGTATTTTGAAGGGAGGCAAAGGCGCGAGGCCGGCCCCTTCAATGACCGTCCCGTATCCTTTTTCCCTGACCTCTACGGAAACGCTTTCTCCGTTCACGATATTGGCCACGACAATGCGCCCCGGAGGAACTCCGTCAGCGCCGACGGGGCCCAATAATACGACCAGCGAACGCAGCCCTTGCGATCTGCCCGCGACAAGGGTCCCCCGGAAACCGATCGAGCCGGCCGGAAGGTCCACGGACATGTTCTCCGGTTTTTTGTGGGCGATCCTTCCTGAAACGATCCGGAAAAATCCCTGGATAACATTCGCTTTGATCTTCCCTTCATGCGTTAAAGGATCGTGAACAAATTCGCTGACGCGGATGGCGCTGGAGGGACCTAATGTAAAAACAGTCTCGTCCAAGAGCAGGATCTGGAGAAGAGCATCCGCTCCCGTTCTTAATTCGTCGTCGAGGTAAACCTTGTCCCCGGCCCGAAGAAGCTTTGCCCCGCTTTGGGGGGAAATTCCCTCCACCGGGCCATGGGCCACGCCGACCACACCCACCTGAACATGCTCGGCAGAGGATGCCGCAAAACCCCACGTCACCGCCACAAAACTCAGACACGCCGTTAAAACAAACGATCGAAGGAATCCGTATCGCATTTCCGCTCCTTGCCTCATTTGGGCATAAAAAAACAGGCCGAACGTTCTATTCGGCCTGTTTTGGGATTGCACGATCTTGGAATTTATCCGCCAATGGTCGAATACCCGCTCCCGGAACTCCCGCCGGAGCCGGAATCTTTACGGTCTGCCTGTTGGCCGGAAACATTCGCCGCGTTCTGGGCGCCGAGGATGCTTTGCTGGTTCATCGCATCGACATCATTCAGAATATTGAGCAGGTCCTGGGCGTTCACGGTGCCGCTTGCCGCGCCTGCGCCGGCGGCGGCCCCCGACTCTGAAACAGAAACGCTGTCGCCGGACATTTTCTGCTGAAGGGCTTGAGCGATCCTGGCGAGGTCTGCTTCGGAAACCTGGAAGACCGGCACGGGCGCGCTGTTAGGGCCGTCCACGATCGTAGCGTTGCCGGCTTCATCGATATCAACGCTGATGACTTCGCCATTGACGATATTCGTCACATAGATACGTCCGGCGCCCACGGGGCCGAGGAGTATTACGAGTGATTTTTGCCCATCAATAATACCGGCCACATTGGTGCCGCGAAATCCGATCGAACCGGCCGGAAGCTCCACGGACATATTTTCCGGTTTTTTATGGGCGACCTTGCCGGAAACGACCCGGAAGATCCCTTTCATCATGCTGGCTTTCACTTTCCCGTCGTCGTTGGAAGGGTCATAAACGAATTCGTCGACCGTAATACCGCTCGAAGGGCCGAGCGTGAAAACCGTCTGATCAAGAAGCAGGATCTGAAGCTGGCCGTCCGGCCCTGTTTCGATCTTGTCCCCCATGAACACCTGGTCGCCGCTTTTAAGCACGCGAAAGGTTTTGGAGGGAGGCGTCGTGGCTTTGACTTCGCCGCTCACCGCCGCCGCGACCCCCGCCTGCATCGGCTGGTCCGCTTCGGCAAATAAATTGCCGGAGATGCTCATGCCGCAAACAGTGACGGCAATGACTAGTATCCAAAAAACTTTTTTCACATTTTCCATATTAAAACCCTTCGTCTCAGACTGAGACTTTAAATTAGACAGGGCCGGGGCTAACGTCTGTCGGACCCTCTAATTGAGGGGCTGTGACGCTTCCTGACCCGGTATCGTTTTGTGTTCCTTCTCCGGCATTTGAATAGCTGACTTGTATATCGGATGTGATGGCTATATCGCTACCTTCATTTAAAAGTTTTATGGTCGCCGTAAAATCTCCGCCCGTTAAATCCCCCGTACCGGTAAATTCATATATTGCGTTCACATGGGTCGGATCGCCGGAAGGCGGATCAAAAACTTGCCTATTGGAAAAGAAGCAATGGTCCTGCAAGCCGATATCGTCGACCCGAATCTCAACAAAGGAGGTATGGCTGCCGTTGGACCCTCCCATGCCTCCATAGGCGGTATCAGAATTGAAATTCGCGTCGATGGAGCCCCTCAAGACCCCGTTATAGACAGTCGGATTGTCCTCTGTGTCATATTTAGTGAATGAAAACCCAGCTGTAAAATCTTGGAAATAATGATAGAGACTATCCCCTGAAACAAGAGGTAACTGGCATATCGTGGTTACGGAGTCTGACGGAGAGGAGGATCCGCCACCGGAGGATTGTCCGCTTTCATTCAACGCGTTCTGGGCGCCGAGGATGCTCTGATTGATGAGATCGCCTGAGAGATTTTCGTTATTAAGAGTTAGATCCAAATTATTCCCGGTTAGCGAGTTGTTTTCGCCTGAAAGATCGCCCATATTAGTATCGCCGCCAAGACCTCCTTCGTCGCCCGAGCCACCGCCCTGGTCGCCGCTTCCCTGGCCGCCTCCGCCCAATCCGCCGGTTAAACCGTTAACCTGATCGTTTGAAAGCTGGAAGACGTTGGAAAGACTGCCGCCTGCGCCGATCTGAACCCCGAAACCGCTCTGGTTGACATCCTGGTGATCGCCATTATCGCCGTCGATCGAAAAACTCCCATTCTGGGCGCCGGCGTCGTTATTGCTTCCGGGGCCTAAAAGGCCTGTAAGCCCCTGGCCGTCCGTCCCGACGGAACCGCCCACGATCGTTCCGCGAAAACCAAGTGTCGCCGTGGGGAGTCTGACCTTGACCGCATTGGGATTTTTGGCCGCGATCTTGCCGGACACATAGCGGAAAACGCCTTTGGTAACGCTTGCCTTGATCTCGCCGGAATGGTTCTTGGGATCGTAAACAAATTGATCGATGACGATCGAACTGTTCGGCCCGATCGTAAAAACGGTCTCGTCCAGAAGAAGGATCTGAAGACGGCCTTGATCGTCGGTCATGACTTCATCGCCGATATAGACCGCCTGGCCGCTTTGAGCGATACGGCCGACCTGGCCCGGGGCCTTAAGTTCGACTTTCCCCTGCGCTGCGGCAACGACCCCGATCTGCTCCAAGGCAATAGCAGGCGACGGCACCGCGGGGACGCCAAGCGGCATTTGGGCAAAAACAGCGGGGGTGGAACACATGAGAAAAAACGCGGAGAAAAAGGCGATCGCTTTTTTCATGGCTTAGAACTCCAGGCGTTTGGTAAGAATGCACTGAAACTTGTTATCAGTATAGCTGTAATTCGTGATGCTGGAAAGGGCTCTGTAGAATTCGTAGGAGAAGGTAAAAACGATATCTTTAAGGGGTTTTGGAAGGATCTTCCCGATCAAAAGCGTCTCAAGCGGGGCGCCGTAGGTCGCCCGGTACCGGAAAGTCCGGTCGTGCCGGATGCGGCTCGCGACCGAAAGTTCGGCGTCGTCATAATTGTCGAAATTCACGTAAAAAGAATTGATGACGAACTGGCCTTTGGGCAAAACCCATGTGTGCGTGTTGATCAAACTGATCCGGTCGTAGGCCTCATATTGCTGTTTGGCGTCCTTGCTGGCGTATCCGACCGCGGTCGTCCATTTCATCGTCGGAAGGATCGCGTAATCAATGCCCCAAATGTTGCTGCACATCGGCCCTTTGCTGTTATAGGAATCCGTGCTCTCGGAAATATTGAGATAATCCTGATACTCCATTCTGAAATTATAGAACCCTCTTGTCTTTTTGTTGAGATTGCGGTCCAAGAGAAAGTTGCCGCCCTGCATCCTCAAGAAACTTTCCCGCGAAAGAAAAAGATAGTTGGAAACAAAGGATGGCGTGAAGTTGAGCCACTTGGTCTTGTAAGTCCCGCCCAACTCGTATTGAAAAGATCCGAGATCCAGAGAATCGACGGTCGTCTGCTCTTGAAGATAATAGGTAAAATTCCCGAAAAGCGAATGGCCGGCTTGGAATCCGAGATCATGATTGATATCAAAGCTTGAGATATTAAGAAAATGCGTATCGGCGCGGCGGTTATTCGATCCGACCAGATCTTGCGCGACATTGTTGACGAGCTGGATCTTTGAGGAAGGTGCGGCGTTCCGGTTAGTGTCATAGCCCCACCCGATGCTTTGACGTAAACCCACATGGGTCCGGCGCTGCCTTTTCTTGATCTTTTTTTCGTAGGCGCCTACCTGCTCCTGAAGGGCCGGCGGGAGTTTGACGGTCTTGAGTTTATCGAGTTCTTTCTGGGCTTCGTTGAGACTGTCGAGGCGGTAAAGCACCACGACATAGAGAAGACGCACATCCGCGAGATTGGGATTAAGCATGAGAATGCGCTCGAGGGTCGCGGCCGCGCTCACAAGTTCTCCGCGGGAGATCTGATCCTGCGCGTAACGGATGTTCAGGTTAATGTTGTCGGGATCCTTAAGGATATCCTGATAAGTCACGCCCGTCTTGAACTTGTCGGTAGCCTCCTTTTCTTTGGACTTTTCCGAAACCCCGGCGGTCCGCCTTTCTGTGAAGGTTTCGCGGCGGACCATTTCAGCTTCATTGGTAATGTCTTCGGCAAAAACAGGAGGTACGAGTGAGAAGAAAAAACCCAAAACCGCCGCAGCGGCGAGGCGCTTTGTAAAGCAAGAGAGTTTAAAGGACAAACCCATACTCCTTTTTTTGTTTTAAACGGATAAGATCACAAATTTCCCGAAGGGAAACCGACCGTAATGCGCAGTAGTCTACGCCTCCGGGAGCCCAAAATCAAACTCCAAATCCTGACGGGTTAAACCGTTCTGGAAGGCCGCTGTTTCCCGTTCGCGGTTTAATAACTTTCAAGCTATACTACCTCCATGTCTTTTCAATTGGACCCGTTCCAAGTTCAAGCTATTGAGTGGATCGAAAAAGAGCATTCGCTTCTGATCTCCGCTCCTACGGGGTCGGGGAAAACCCTGATCGCCGAAAAAGCCGTCGAAAAGGCCCTTTCCCGGAACGAACAGGTGGTCTATACCGCCCCGATCAAGGCCTTAAGTAATCAAAAATTCCGGGATTTTCAGGACCGCTTCGGCAAAGAGACCGTCGGCATCCTCACAGGCGATGTTTCGATCAATCCGACGGCGCCGCTCCTCATCATGACCACCGAGATCTACCGGAACTCTCTTTTTGAGAATACCGAACGCATTCAAAAGATCGGCTGGGTCATTTTTGATGAAGTTCATTATCTGGACGACGTTGAACGCGGCACGGTCTGGGAGGAAGCGCTCCTTTTCACGCCGCCGGAGGTCCGCATCCTTGCCTTAAGCGCCACGATCCCGAACGTCCAGGAGCTCGCGGCCTGGATCCGCCAGATCCACGAGCGGCCGATCGCCGTGATCGAAGAAACGCACCGGCCCGTTCCCCTTCATTTCCTGTTCCAATGCCAAGGCAAGATCCTTACGAACACCAAATCGCTCCGCAAAGAGGGCTATTTCCAGCGCGACAATTGGCAGCTTTCCCACCGCGAAAGACGCCGCGGGTTCCAGCCGCCGCGCGCAAGGCCCAACCGGCTTCATGACATACTTAGACATTTGATCGAACAGGATCAGCTTCCCGCCCTTTACTTCGCTTTCGGAAGAAAGCGTACGGCCCTTCTTGCCTGGGAAATTTCGCATTTCGATCTTTTAAGGCAGGCGGAGCGCCGCGAGATCCGGACCCTTTACGACGAACTTTTGAAGCGCTATGACCTCACCGGCGATAAAACGGCCGAAGAAATAAGACCGCTCGTCGAGCAAGGGATCGCCTACCACCACGCGGGTATGCTGCCGACGCTCAAAGAGGTCATCGAACGGCTTTTTACAAGCCGGCTGATCAAGCTGATCTTTACGACGGAAACCTTCGCGCTCGGGATCAATATGCCGGCGCGCACGGTCGTCTTTGACGAGCTTGAAAAATTCTACGGCACGGGTTTTAAACCTCTTACGACCCGCGATTTTTTCCAGATGGCCGGACGCGCCGGACGCCGCGGCATGGACCCGGAAGGATTCGTCTACTGCCGGATCCATCCCAATGATATCGCCTTCCCCGAAGTGGAGCGCATTCTTTACGGAAGGCCGGAACCGGTCCGAAGCCAGCTCAACACCGCTTACGCAACGCTTCTGAATCTTTACCGGACGCTCGGGCACAAGCTTCTTGAGATCTACCCGCGCTCATTCCACTTTTTTCAATCCTCCAAACGGAAGCGGGAGGAAGGATTGGAACTTCTTAAAAATAAACTCGCGCTTCTGCAGGAGATGGGCTATATCACCGACCAGGGCCTTACAATTAAAGGAGAATTCGCGGCGTCGATCTTCGGCTATGAACTGCTTTTGACGGAAATGTACACGGACGGAGCGCTGGAGCAGCTGGATGAAGCAAAGTTGAATGTTTTTCTGGCGGGGCTTATTTTCGAACCCAGGAAAAATGACGAGCCGCCGCGGCTCGGCAAAGAGCACGCCGAACTTCTTAAAATGACCCAGCATTACCACCGCATGGTCCACAAATGGGAATCCAATTTCCGGATCACCCCTTACACCAAACCCCCTCATTTCCACCTTGCGCGAGCCGTCGAAGCTTGGACGCAAGGCAAGGATTTTGAAAAAACCTGCCAGATGACGGCAACCGACGAAGGAAGTCTCGTGCGTTATTTGCGCATGGTGATCCAGCTGTTGCGGGAGATCGCGAACGCCCCCCATGCCTCGGCGGTCCTTAAATCAAAAGCCAGACGCGCGCGCGAACTGATCGACCGGGATGTGGTGGACGCGGAAAAACAGCTTCGCGCGTAATTGCAGTAGGTAGTAAATGGTAAGTGATAGCTGGAAAAACGCTGCCTGTAGATTTAAAGGAAAGAACTACCTACTACTTACCACCTACTACATACTGTTTTTATGTTTCTTCCGGCTCCGGATTTTCCTCGCGAAGTCCCGCTTTTTTATCTTCTTCAAGGATCTCTTCAAGCATAACGGGGATCTTCCATTTCTCGATCCGGCAGACGGTGTCGTAAGGACAGAAGGATTCGCAATCGCGCGGGCGCGCGGGGATCGCGGCCGATTCGATCCCTTTGACGAATTTCCGGACAAAAAGAAGCGCTCGGTCGAGGATCTTTTGGAATGCTTCATCCGGAAGCTTTGAGCGCGATTTGAATTCCTTTTCAAAATGCGCCGCGGCCTCCTCACGATAAAAACCGCTCCGCTTATGGTCTCGGACCGAATAGATCTCACCGCCCAAAGGTTTGAGCTTTAAGTCCCGTTCGGCGACAAGAAGATAGAGCGGCAACTGCAGCGCGGTCCCGAGCTTCATGCTTGAGATCTCGAATTTCGAAGAACGCTTGTAATCCATCACGACGGCAAATTCTTTTTTATCATCCGCGTCGATCCGGTCGATCCGGCCCCGGATATGAATTTTCCTTCTCTCTCCTTCAACTTCAAGCGCGGGCGCCTCCCCTTCTCCCTCCCCGCCAAAGGGATGCTCTACCCGCAAAGGTTTGAAAGACGCGCTTTTGAGCCGTTCGGTTTCGTAATTTAAAAAATCGAAAAGCATTTCAAAAAGCTCCCGCCTGTCGAGCGCCTCCTGATAGGGCTCCGCCCATACCATGGGGTTTTGTTTCAGGCCCTCTTCGATCTCGCGGGAGATAAATGTCTCGAGCTTTTCTTGAAGGTCTTTTTCTCTTTTCGGGTCAAAATACCGCTGAAGAACGTGATGTAGGATGCTCCCTTTTTGGAGAGCTCGCATGTCCGCAGCGTCATCGTTCAGCCGTAGGATCTTCTCCGCAAAATAGCGGTAAGGACATTTCGCGTAAGTCTCAAGCCGTGTCGGGCTTGTCTTTTTAACCTGAAAAAACCCTCCCTGAAGGATCTTTTCATCGGCGATCCTCGCTTCCACCGGCCTCAAAGCGGAAAGAAATCTTTCGCGGCTACCGGGATCTCCGGCCAGCCGGAACAAAGCTTCGCTTAAATCCCCCTCACCTTTGTCCTCTCCCCCTTTCAAAAGGGGGAGAGGGTTGGGGGAGGGGAATTTCAGATCTCGCAGAACCCCCGCCGCCGCCGCTTCCAGCTCCCGGCGGGTAACAGCTTCGTCCATTTTGGGAAAGGGGTGGGACAGGTCTTGCCGCACGAGCGGTAATTTCCCTTCAAAAAGATTTTTGACCTCTTCGAGATAAAACGAGGGCAGGGACTCCTTGCCTTCAAAATCAAGGTGCGGGTAACTGAAATAAAGGCGCTCTTTGGCGCGCGTCACGGCCAGATAAAAAAGAAGCCTCTCGATATTCTGGCGAGGCAGCCGCTCGGCCAAAGGATGGGGCATGCCGCCGTTCATCAGCTGGCGTTCCCAATCCGAAAGCAGAGGGTCTTCGCGGACCTGCATCGGGAAGACTTTTTCCAAAAGGCCGGAAACAAAAACAACTTTGTACTCTTTTTGCCGGGCAAGCGAAACGTCATAGATCTGGACGCGGTTCTTGTCCCGTTCGTGGAGCGAATAGACATCAAGTTCGACAAGACCCAGAAAATGATCGGCAAACTCCTCAAAAGAAGTCCCGGAAACTTTGTTTTTTTGAGCGTAATGCTCGACCTCTTGCAGTAAAGCTTCAAATCTTCTAGCGCTAGCCGCGTCACGCCGGTTTAAAGAGGTATAGTGATCACTGACCTCCGGGATCCCGAAAGTCTCATAGACCGCTTGCCGGAATATCCTGACATGATCGCCCGCGGTCCTTGCTGCCCGGAACCGGTCTTCAAGATCCGCAAGCGCCTTGAACATTTCTGTTTTCTTTTGATTGAGCGCTTCGCGCTCTTTCGATCCTTCAAATTCCCAATTTTGAAACCAGCCATCACGCCCCTCTTTCACTCCGTCCCGGGAAGCATACTGCTCGAGCGCCATGATCCATTCGCTGTTTTTTACAAGGCCCTTCCCTGTCTGCCGCACATAACCGGACTTTAAAAAATCAAAAAGGTCCCCGCGTTGCCATCCGTTCTTAAAGACTGTCAAAAGCGACGCGGCGGCGGCGATCCAAGGAGAGAATTTCAGGCGTTCCCGCTCGTGAACTTCCGCGGGGATGGCGTAACGCGCAAAAACGGAGGCGATCACCGGCGCGTAATCCCGGATCTGGCGGAAGAGAACGGCAAAGTCGCTATAACGATACCCGCCCGCAGCATAAAGCTTATGGATCTCGCGCGCGATAAGCTCGATCTCCCCTTCGGTCCCGATCGCCTCAAGGAGCACAATCTCCTTGCCGGGGTCCGGGGCTTTTCCCGCGGTCTTCTCTGAAAAAATATTTTTTTGAAGAAAAAGAAGCGCCGGCCGCTCTGTGCGGCAGGACGATTTTTTCACGGATTGCTCCTGAAATCCGGCTTTTTCAAGATCGCGCCGGGTCCGGACGGCGGGATCGAAGACGTCGTCACGCCCCTCTTCCATCGTCAAAGTGACGGTCACATTTTCCGCCAGGCCGGAAAGTTCACGGAGATATTCAAGCTGAAGATTGGAAAGATCAAAAAAACCGTCGAGCCAAAGCGCCTTGAATCGCGCGGCGGAAACGCCTTCCTTCTTTTTTCTTTCCCGGAAAATACGCAAAGCGTCCTGACTGTCCCGGAGACCCCGCTCCTTGAGCCGGATTTCGTATTGTTCGTAAAAAGCGGCAAGGGCCTCGTATTTGGAAGCGTAGGCCGGCTCAAAACTTTTAAGCGCATTCATCCGTTCGCGGAAGATTTCCGGGGAAACACAGGATTCCTTCAATTCCGTCACGAATTGCGTCATCAATCCCGCAAAGCCCGGCTGTTCCCGCGCCTCGTTAAAATATTCCCAATCATTATCCCGGAAAAGGTCGCGGACGATCGTCGCGCGCGTCAAGCTGGTGGCAACGGGAATATCCGGGATCCGGAAAACAGCATCGGCAAGACGGGAGAGCGTGGTCACCCGCTTATGAAAAAATCCGCGAAGCCCCCGCTGCATGAGAAGCGAGATCACGCGTTCGGTATGTTCGGCGGAGGGAACGATGAAGAAGAGGTCTTCGGCAAGAGGGTCTACTGCTGTTTTAAGCGCCTCTGCGAAATGATCAAGAAGTTGGTGCGTCTTGCCGCAGCCTGCCGGGCCGACAAGAAGGGTCCTGCTCATACTTATCCCTGATAGACCGCGAAGCTATCCTGGTTCTCCCAAAGCGTGACCTTGGAGACCGGAAGTTTCATCCGGCGGGCTTCCAAAAAGATCCGGCGTGCGAGCATTTCCGCAGTCGGATTTTCTTTAACAAGCACCACGGGCTCGCCGGCTTTTTTGAGAAGTTTCGTGAGGGGGTCTTTGTCCCAGAGGATCATCTTGTGGTCAAGATTCCGGTCGATCCATTCGCCGATCGTGCGTTTGATGTCGAAAAAATCCACGACCATCCCTTGGGCGTTCAGTTTAGGGCGTGTCATTTCGATCTCAACACGCGCGCTGTGGCCGTGGAGGTGGGAACAACGATCATGCCCCCCGAGAAGACGATGTCCGTAATTGAAGTGGATCATTTTCGCGACTTTAAACATAGCTCAAACCCCTCAAAAGTAGTGCTGGAAGTGGTAACGCGGAAACATTATGGCCGATTTTGGAAAGCATGTCCAATCCTCCATCCAACCTTTTCAATTAGCGCAGTGACGATCGGACCCAACCTGCAAGCAGAAAACCTTTGGCATCTTCCCGGTCCTGGATAGAATAGCGACTCCTGAAATGAACTTATGTTTTGAGGAAACAGTATGTCTCAAATTTCAGCCAGTGAATTAGAAAAGAAGCTTTACATTAACGTGGACGGACAGCCCTACTTCGTGCTTGATGTGAAATTCGCGACGCCGTCGGCGCGCGGCGCTTCCACGATGGTCAAGGCCAGGGTGCGCAACCTCCTGAACGGCGCGGTGCTGGACAAGACTTTCAAGACAAGCGAAAAGTTCGGGGTCCCGGATGTGGAAAAAGTGCCCGCGGTCTTTCAATACCTTACCGGCTCCGAGTATCACTTCATGGATAATGTGGCCTACGAGGAATTCATGCTTACGGCGGAAAAACTCGGGGAGCAGAAACTCTATCTGAAGGAGAATCAGGAAGTATTGGCCCTGAAACTGAACGGGGCCGTGGTCTCGCTTGAACTTCCCGTGTATGTCGAACTGGCCATCACGGAAACGGACCCGGTTGTCAAAGGGGTCTCCGCTTCAGGGCGTTCCCTTAAAAGAGCAAGGCTCGAAACGGGCCTGGAAGTCCAGGCGCCCCTTTACGCGGAAACGGGAACGATCTTGCGCGTCAACACCGAAACCGGAGAAGTGTCCGGCCGCGCCTAAAGGTCAGAGTATCGCGCCAATCCCGGCATCGACGGGCGCGTCATCCATCGGCATATTTTCCGGAGCCCTCTCCCCCGGCATATTCTCCGAATCACCCTCAAAAGCCGAAGGGTCCGAATCTTCCTCTTCGGCCTGGCTAAAAACCTCTTCAAATTCTCCCGCAGCATAAGAAAAAGGAACCGCGACAAGCAAGCTGAAGAGAAAAATGAGGTTCCAGACCCCGGTCTTTTCTTTTATAAAACGCCGGAAGCTATTCATAGTAGTTGTTCCCTTCTTCATCTGACCAGGCTCCTGTGTAATGCGAGGGGCCGACATCCGGCACGCTGGAATCATCACCTTCGGCGTAAAGAAACGGATTCGCCGAAAAAAAGATCCCCAACAGGATCAGGGATAGACAAACTATTTTTTTCATACGGAACTCCTCTTGTTGAGATACATTGTTCGATCAAGTATATTTGTTAAATGAGCTCATTTCCTCCAAAGATTTCCTTATTTTAGGAACGATCTTATCTTCCGCAGGATAGCCGAGAGCGATCACAATATCGATCTTTTTATTTTTGGGGATCTTAAGCTCTTCTTTAAGGGCTTTTTCATCGAACCAGCCCATCCAGCAGCTTCCGATCCCGAGCTCCTCGGCCTGCAAAATAAAATGTTCGCAGGCGATCCCGACATCCATCAAAAAATAGCGCGTGTCCCGGACCTGCGACCCGAGAGCGGCCAGAAATTTCATTTTCTCGGAAACGACCGCCACAAGCGCCGGCGCTTCTTTGGCGAATTTATTCATTGAATAAATGCCTGAGAAGATCCGGTCCGCGATCCGGGCTTTAAGTTCCGGCTCATCGATCACGATAAAATGCCACGGCTGGGAATTGCAGGCCGACGGCGCAAGCCGGGCCGCCTCGAGGCATTTGAGAATATCTTCTCTTGGAATCGGCCTCTCCGAGTATTTTCGGAAACTCCGCCGTTTTTGGACCAATTCTGAAAATGTCATTTTGAAATATCCAAAATTCGCTGGATCACTTCCTCGACCAAGCGGTTGGGCGTGGAGGCGCCTGCCGTAATGCCGATCTTGATCTCGCCGGCCGGAAGCCATTTTTCAGTTTCAAGGATCTCTTGTGTTCCGATCTTTTTATGCCGGATTTTTTCGCGCGACAAAAGACAGCTCGCATCTTCCACATGATACGCCGGGCAGAACCCGGAAGCGATCTCCGCCAAATGGCCCGTATTGCTTGATTTATACCCTCCGATCACGAGGATGAGATCCATCTTTTTCTCGCCAAGTTCCCGGATAGCGTCCTGACGGTCCTGCGTCGCGGAGCAAATGGTGTCAAAATGGCGGAAACGGTCGGCCAGCGCGCCGGCGCCGTAGCGTTCCTGAAGAGCCGATCGAAGCATGTCCGAGATCTCGATGGATTCACGCGAAAGCATTGTGGTCTGATTCGCGAACCCGATCTTCTGGAGGTCTTTTTCGGGATCGAACCCTCCGGAACAGGCGTTTTGGAATCTCCCGAGGATCGTTTCGCGGCTGGTTTTCTCCGAGATAAAATCGCAGACCACGGCCGCTTGTTCTTTATCTTTTACGACGAGGTATTTTTCCGCGCGAGAACAGGTGGCCCGCGTTTCTTCATGATCGTATTTACCGTGGATCACGGCCGTAAAACCGTCCCGGTTATAGGATTCCACGCGGCGCCAAACGCTCATGACAGACCCGCAGGTCGTATCCACGATCACACATCCTCTTTCCCGGAATTGCTTGAGCGCTTCGACGGGCACCCCGAAAGCCGGCATGATCACCACATCTTTTCCGGTGATCTCGGAAGCGGAAGCGCTGTCGGCGAGGATCCGGATCCCCATGGATTGAAGCTCCGCGTTGACCCTTGGATTGTGAATGATCTCATTGGTAAGAAAAATACGCCTCGTGGGAAAACGCGCGCGGGTTTCATAAGCATACTCCACGGCGCGTTCCACGCCGTAGCAGAAGCCGAATTCCTTCGCGAGATGGATCTCAAGCCGGCCGGATCTTAAGAAAAATCCGGAAGCGCGGATCTTTTCAATAAGGGGGCTATGGTAGCTTTGATCGAGCTGGGACTTGACGACACCTTTAAGCCCGAGACCTGCCGAAGACGTTTTATCGGGCATGCTCATAAAGAATTTTTCAGGAAGAGGCGATCTTGCGGACCGTCACGCCGGCCTGACGAAGCAGCGTCAGGGATAGTTCCAGGAAAGGATAATGCGCTTCGTAAACAACCTCGGCGATCCCGGCGTTGATGATCATTTTCGTGCACATAAGGCACGGCGAGAACGTTGTATAAAGCGTCGAACCCTTAAGGCTGACGCCGTGATAAGCGGCTTGCACGATCGCGTTCTCTTCGCCGTGCGAACAGAGGCATTCGCCGAGGTCCTTGCCGGAAGCGTCGATCGCGTTACAGCGCGGGCAGCCACCTTCATTGCAATTCTTGATCCCCCGCGGCGTCCCGTTATAGCCGGTCGAGATAATGCGTTTGTCTTTGACGATCACGGCCGCGATCTTGCGTTTCATGCAATTGGAGCGAAGCGCGGCGACCTTGGCGATATTCATGAAATATTCGTCCCAACCCGGACGCGATTCTTTTTTTGAGATATCCAGAACGACGTGTTTCACTTTTTCATGAAGCTCTTTGAGAGGCCCGTTGTTATCGATCTGGACGTTCGCGAGCTTGATTGTTTGATCGAGCTGCTGATCGGTCTTGACGCCGCTTTTCGCCTCTTTTGCTTCAAGCGCCTGGAAATCTTCCCAGGCTTGAGGGTCGCTCTCGCGGCCTCGCTGACGGAGCCGTTCAAAACGCAGGCGGTCCGGAGCTTGAACGCGGATCAAAGTGAAATCTTTGCGGCGGCGGAAAACCTGCACTTCGGCGGGATGGCGAATGGAGTCAATGATGTAATGTTTTTCGGGATCGAGCTTTGAAAAGATCCTCTCAGCGAGGCACCCGGGGCCTTCGGTCTCGCGCAGCTCATTGCCGAGCATGACCAGGACATCGCGGGTAATCTCCTTGCCGCGCTTTTGCGCCTCTTCGCGCAAAGCATCGGAAAGGGAATAATAATGAAACCCGCGCTCTTTCAGGAAATTCGCGGCTTCCCCTTTCCCCGAACCGTTTTTGCCCGTCAATCCGATGATCATAAGGGTCCTTTAGTGTTTCGCCTGAAGATGCTCAAACCAGAAATCCGGCGAATAAAAACGCTGATCCCCGGCATGCCGTTCGATCAATAAAAGATAAGAAGCATTTTTTTCATCTTTGATCTCCGGCAGCGCGGCGATCTCGCGAAGGGCTTCGCCGTGTTTTCCGGCCGGCGGCCGGATAAATCCCACGGACTGTTTTTCGAGGCGGAAAGAGGCCTCCTCGATATCATCCACGCGAAAAGCCGCCGCATAAGGTTTTTTGTCCCCGAAGTGCGCGACCCAATCGAGCCCGGATTTTTCATGAGGATGTTCGATCAGGATCGCCGGCGCGCAGCCGCAGCGAAGCACCTCAACACCATGCCCCTTGTGCTCCAGGACTTTGGCGGAAGGATCTTTTTCGTAGCCGAGGTCCAGGAACTCCCGGGATCTTTCTTTTAGATGGACCGTGCGGAAAATAAAATGGTCGAGAACGGGCCGCACACCGATACCGACAAGAGAAAGTCCGCGGGTCACGACCCGTACGGCTGAATTTTGCGCGGCAAAATCGGCGGCGTATTGCTTCAAGGCTTGCTCTAAAGCGGTAGGATCTTTGCAGCCGGAAACAGATGACATCTTCGATTCCTTATCTTCAAAGACAAGTTTGCCTATCCTGGGTCTCAGGATAGGCAAACTGGAAAAATTTGACGGTTTTTATTTCAGCTTATTGCCGGGTTTCTTCGGCGCTTCATCTTTCGAGCGCGGGGTCGCCTTAGGATTCGACTTGAATTGGGCGGCAAGGTCCGCGTTGATCTTGGCCCAAGTCGGATCCATGTCTTCGGATTCGACGATCGAGCCGACCGGACATTCGGCCGCGCAGGCGCCGCAGGAAATGCAAACCGCCGGGTCAATGACCATGAAATCCTTGCCTTGATAAGTCCCGGGATAGATCGCCTCGGTAGGGCATACGCCGGCGCAAAGGCCGTAACGTTCGCCGTGGCATTTTTCAGTAATAACGTAAGCCATTCTTGGATTCTCCTTAATTGATGTGTTGGTTGTGTGAGAGGCGTATTTTAACCGCTGCCTTACCCATCGTCAATGCTTTCAACCGCCGGAGCGGGCTAAGGATTCAAGGCGCGCAATACGGTCCTCCAGAGAAGGATGGGTACTGAAGAGAGCGGACCATCCCTTTGAAGTAAAGGGATTCACGATAAAAAGATGCGCGCTGGCGGGCCCACCGCCGCGCAAAGGGATTTTTCGGGAAGCGCCGTCTATTTTTCTAAGCGCGCTCGCAAGAAAAAGGGGGTCCCCGCATAGCGCGGCTCCCCGCACATCGGCCCCATATTCCCTGGCCCGCGAGATCGTCATCTGAATAAGGGCCGCGGCCAGAGGCATCAAAATAGCCATCAAAACCAGAGCTAACGGATGGTGGCTATCATGATCGTCGCGCTCCCCGCCCCAGAAAAAAGACCATCGGAACATGGAGGCGGTCATGCTAAGAGCCCCAGCGAGCATCGCGACGATCGAAGAAAGGAGAATATCCCGGTTCAGGATATGGGACAGTTCATGCGCTAAGACCCCGGAGAGTTCCTCGCGATGAAGAAGCCCTACGATCCCGTGCGTGAGCGCGATCGCGGCATGTTGGGGGTCGCGGCCCGTCGCAAAAGCGTTGGCCGAAGCCGAGGGGATCATATAAAGACGCGGCGGCGGGATCCCCGCCTTACGGGAAAGTTCCTCCAGGATCTCAAAAACCTCGGGGGCTTCCTCTCTTGCAAGTGGTTGCGCGCGATGCATTGCGAGCACAAGCCGGTCGCTGAACCAATAAGCCGAAAAATTCATGATGACCGCGAAAAAGAAAGCGATAATCATTCCGTCCTTGCCGCCAAGCGCGCGGCCGGCGAAAACCGTTAATAGCGTCAGGATCGAAAGAAGGAGGGCTGTTTTGAAAAAACCGGCCATACAGTCTAGAACTTGATCTCAAGCCGGCGAAGGTCCCGGATAAGCCGTATCCGGCCTTTAAAATGGATCGCATGCATGCCGACTTGACGGGCGCTACGAATGAATCTTCCCATATCATCGATAAAAACCGTCTCCCCGGGCTCGAGTTTGATCTTCGCGAGAACGCGGCGGTAGATCTTGGGGTCAGGTTTGCGGGCACCCACCTCGTGAGAAGGGAAAACTTTTTTGAAGTGGCGCAGTAATCTGAAATGCTTCTTGATGTGGTCGAAATGAAGCTTGTTGGTGTTGGAGATCAGGTAAAGCGGGTAATGTTTTTTGATCCTGGCAAGCAGCCGGTCCATGCCGGGATTTTCCCAGAAGATGTCGTTCCAGTAATGCTTGAAGGTTCCGTAAGGAATGTTCTTTTTAAAGACCCGGCACGCTTCCCGGTAGAATTCCCGCGTCGAGATCTCGCCTCGCGTGTAGGCCTGTTCGAATTTGGAAAGGAAAAAATGCGCCCAGATCCGGACCTGGGAGATGCCGCCCGCTTTTGAGAAGCGGCGCGCGGCTTTCTGGACATCATAATTCACAAGCACATTGCCGAGATCGAAGATGACGGCCTTGATTTTAACAGACGTTGATTTTCTCATGAGAACAGCATTTTAACAGACATAAACGACCCGTCTACTTTTAACCACGCTAGGGGGGCTCGGGACTAGGGGCTAGGGACTCGTTTCTGGTTTTTCGAATCCCGAGTCCCGAGGTACGAGTCCCGACGTTTTAAGAGACCCATCGGCAAAGCTGGCTTGTGACAAGCCCCAGATAAGTCCCCATCACATTCCCCAGGATCCCAAGCAACAATCCGACAGGGGCCAAAGCGGGCTCATAAGCCGCGGCGACAATAGGCGCCGAAGCCGGGCCGCCGATATTGGCCTGGCTCGCGGTCGCGGCAAGACAAAGCGGGATGCGCGCGACGCGGGAAACGATCAAAATAAACGCGCCGTGGATCAAAACCAACATAACGCCTCCGGCGATCAAGATGGGCGCGGACAGGATCCCCGAAAGGCTTGCGCGCGCTCCGATCGAGGTCAGGACAAGAAAAAGAAAAAGATAGCCTGCCCGGGACGCCCCGTGAAGTTCCAGTTTCCGGAACGATGTAAAAGAAAGCAGGATGCCGAGCGTCGAAGCGAAAATGATCGTCCAGGCGAAAGAACCGCCGCCTACGGCGCCGGCCAGCTTATTTGAGATCCACCCGCCGCCAAAGGCTATTGCGAGGATAAGCGGCAAATATTGAAAACTGAAGTTTTTGCCGGCTGCTTTCTCACAAGAAGTCCTCCGGACCAGATCCTCGACCAATCCCCTGTCGGAACGGTTCCACGCATCGTATTTTTTCTGGATCCCTTCCAGAAGGATCAACATGCCCATCCAGGAATAGGCCACCACCGTATCGACCACGATCATCGGAAAAAAGATCGCGTCGGGCGTGCGGATCGCTTCTTTGACAGCAACCATATTGGCGCTTCCGCCGATCCAGGAAGCCGAAAGCGTGCCGAATCCCGACCACGCGTCCGCGGGAAGCCACGGCTTCAAGATCGCGATCACGGCCGGAGCGCCGACCATGATCCCGGCGGTCCCGGCGAACATCATCATGAGCGCGGGCCGGCCAAGTTTCAAGATCGCTTTGATATCGGTAACGATCAAAAGCAGGATCAGCCCGGCGGGAAGCGCTGTTCCGGTGATCTTCGCATAGATCACATGATCCCGCGGAATAACACCCGTTCCCGAAACGAGCATGGGGATAAAATAGATCCAAAAAAGGGCGGGCGGAAAGCGAAAGAATTTCTGCGTCTTTTGGCTCTCGGAGAAAAAAAGAATGAGCGCCTCGATAAGAAGAAGGACGCAAAAAATGCCGAAAGGATTTTGGATCATGCTTCAAGCGGCAGGACGCCGATCCCTTTTGAGATCTTTGAAAGATCATAAAGCCCCGCGCGATTCACAAAGTTGCCGCGCGTGATCCTTTCGGCCATAAAAAAAGGCGCATCCAGGTCAATAAAATCAAACCCGCCCATCCCGGCCGCCAGATGGGCCGCGGCCGTCGCAGCAAGCGGCGTTTCCATCATCGTCCCGATCATGAGCTTGATGCCGTGGCGCTTCGCGAAACACGCGATCTCATAGCCCCCCAAGAGGCCCATTTTCATGAGCTTGATATTGATAGCGCCGGCAGCCTTCTGCCTGACGAGCCGCTTCGCGTCCTGAAATGACGAAACGCTTTCATCGGCGCAGACCAAGATCCCGCCGTCGCGCGAAACCTTTGAAAGCCCCTCCCAATCTTCTTTGGGGACCGGCTGTTCGATAAGCGCAGGCTTGATCTTGAGTTTTTTTAGCTCTCTTAAGAATTTAAGCGTTTGAGCGGCCGTGAAACCCTGATTCGCGTCAAGAAAAAGCGGGCATTTTTTTGCGATCTTGGCGACGGTCGCGACGCGGCGAAGGTCCAGATCGAAATTCCGTCCGATCTTCACCTTCAAAGACCGGATCCCGCGTTTCAGGATCTCCCGCGCAGCCGCTTCGGCTTCAAAAAGATCGCCGAGCACAACGGTCATATCGGTCTTCAGGGTCCGCACGCGCGTGCCGAAAGCGCGCCAAAGGGGCATTTTTTTCTCGCGGGTCAAAGCATCCAGAAGCGCCATTTCCAGAGCTGCCAACGCGCAGGGGTTTTTGGAAAGCCGGGACTTGCTTTCTTCCGCGATATGGGGAAATTCGGGAATGTTCCGGCCCGGGACCTGGCGGGCTGTTTCTTTTAAATGACGGAGCGTTTCTTCGACAGTCTCGCCGGTAATATGCGTTGCGACCGCCGCCTCGCCGAACCCGCGCGCGCCGCTTGAAAGCTCTATCCAAAAAAGGACATTTTCGAGAAGATCATGCTGCCCTTTCGCGATACTGAAAGGGCGCGTGAGCTTCGCGCGCCATACCTTCGCGCCGGCCTTTTGGATCGTGATCTGTTTCAAGGATGCTCCTAGGAAAAGATGAATTAAATATTTGGTCTCGCCAAAGCGTTTCCATTATACTGTTTCTTGTCAGTAAAAACATCCTGCGCATGGGAGGAAAGATGAATTGGAGATCGGTTAAAGTTCAGATCAATCTGTTCCTTGCCGCTTTGGCCGCTTATCTTATTTTGAGAGACCCTAGCGTGAAGCTTTTGGCCGCCTTTGCCTGGGCCGTTTTTTTCACTGTTTTGACCGAAGGATCGGTCCTTTTTCTAAAGACAAAAAAATTCCAGATCACGGCAAGCGCCATCACTTCCGGCTGGATCATTGGGTTCGTCCTTTCAGCAGGATCACCCTGGTGGATGTTCTTTGCCGCGGCGGCGCTTACGATCGGATCCAAGCATCTCCTTCGATTCCGCGGCAAGAATCTGCTCAACCCCGCCGCTTGCGGCCTGTTCCTGACCGTCCTTCTCCTAAAAGGATACACGGAATGGAAAGGGGCTTACGTTTGGTATCTTCTTATTCCTGCCGGTCTCTACCTCGTCCATAAGATCCGGAAAATGGAGATCGTGATCGGTTATTTCGTGATGTCAATTCTGCTTTTCGTCCCCCTGGCTTTGATACGCGGGTCATCGCTTGCGGACATTCCGGGATATTTTAATTATTTTTTTATTTTTATCATGCTGATCGAACCCAAAACGACACCGCCGACTTTCTGGCCGAAGGTCGCCTTCGGGGCGGGTACGGCAGTTTTGGTCTTTTTATTGACCGAATGGGGTTTCCGCTACGAGCCTGAGCTTTTTGCCTTGCTTGCGATGAACGCTCTTGTCCCCTGGATCAATAAGATCCCGGACTTTCAATTAAAAACGGTAATAAAAAATTCATGAAAGGACTTTTTATGAAAAAAATCGCTTTGATCCTGTGCGGTCTTTTGCTTCTCGGCGGCCAGGCGTTCGGCCATCCGCCTACGGATATCAAGATCGAATTCGATAACAACACCAAAATCCTGAAAGCCGTGATCTATCATCCCGTAAGCAACCGAATGACCCATTACATCAATAAAGTGGATATCGGTTTGAACGGACAGGAGATAAAAACGCTCACTTTTACGGAACAATTCCAGCAACGCACCCAGCCGGTCGAAGTAACGATCCCCGAGGCTAAAGCGGGCGACACGATAAGCGTCGAGGCGTATTGCAACCTGAGCGGAAAATTGGAAAAAGAGATCCAAGTCGCTTGAATATGAAAAAAGTTTCGCTTAAAGGGAGGGCGGTCGTCGCGCAATCCGGCGGCTGCACCGCGGTCATCAATCAAAGCCTTGCGGGCGTCGTCGAGGCCGCGCGCGCCTCATCCTGGATCACCGGCATCCTGGGTTCCCGGAACGGGATCGAAGGTATTTTAAAAAATTCTTTCGTGGACCTGAAGCAAAGGCCCGCGGCCTTCCTAAAAAAGATCGCGAATTCCCCTTCCGCGGCGCTCGGCTCTTCCCGCTACAAACTCAAGCCCGGCGACGACCAAGAGATCCTCCGTGGTCTCCGAAAAAATAATATCCGTTATGTATTTTTAATCGGCGGGAACGACACGGCCAATACCAGTCTCCAGATCGCCAGAGCCGCCGAAAAGGAACATTATGCGCTTCGTGTGATTCATATCCCAAAAACTATTGATAATGATCTTGTGGAAACCGATCACTGCCCGGGCTACGGATCGGTCGCCCGTTTCGCGGCCATCACCGCGCAAGAGGCGGCGCTGGACACGCGCGCGATGAAAAATGTCGATCCCGTGAAGATCATCGAGTTGATGGGAAGGAATTCCGGATGGATCGTCGCGGCTTCGGCGCTCCTTAAAAAAAAGCCGGAAGACGCCCCCCACATTCTCTTGATCCCTGAAATCCCGTTCGACGAGACCGCTTTGATCAAGAGAACCGAGGCCATCCTGCAATCAGTGGGTTATTGCGTCATCGTTATTTCGGAAACAATACGCGATTACAGCGGGAACCGTATCGGCCGGAAAACCGAAGGCATCATCGCGGATCCGTTCGGCCATAAATATGTGGAAGGCACGGCCGTGCGGCTCGCAAGCATCATTGAAAAAGAATTGAAGGTGCGGGCGCGTTTTGACAAGCCCGGCACGATCCAGCGCATGTCCATGGCTTACATTTCAAAGACGGATCAAAAAGAGGCTTATGAGGCCGGGCGACGCGCCGTATCATGGGCCCTCCGGGGAATGACAAAAGTCATGGTGGGATTTAAAAGAAAATCCGGAAAAAGTTACGGGATCGAATACCGGCCTGTGCCGCTTGAAAAGATCCCGAACCGCGAGAGAAAGCTCCCCGCAAAATTCTTCGACGCGAAAAAAGGCATGATCACGCCGGCTTTCGCCGAATACGCCCTACCACTCATCGGCAAAGATCTCCCGGATTTTGTCTCTTTCTAGGAAATAACCGGCTATTGTGATTCGCGAAGAAAAGCGGCGTTCGTTTTCCAGCCCGGGATCACTTTACACCAAAGCTCCAGGAAAACTTTCCGCCCGAGGAATTTTTCAAGGTCTAGCCGCGCGGCCGTGCCGATCTGCTTGATCTTTTCGCCGCCCTTGCCGATCACGATCGCTTTTTGGGATTCCCGTTCGATCACGATGGTGGCACGGATACGCGTGATCTTCGCTTCTTCCTTGAACTCATCGATCCGGACGGCGCCGTCATACGGGAGTTCTTCGCCCAGGAAATGATAAAGCTTTTCGCGGATCATTTCCTGCGCGTGGAAACGGATATTCTGATCGGAGATCTGGTCTTCCGGATAGATGAACTCGCCCTGGGGGAGATAAGCAAGCGCCTGCTGGACCAAAACTTTGACATTCTCCCCCGTCTTCGCGCTGATCGGAATGAATTCTTTAAAGGCGTATGCTTTTTGAAAAGAGTCTAAGGCGACGAGAATGTCGTCTTTGGGAAAATGGTCGATCTGATTGATCAGAAGGAACACGGGGATGGAAAGATCTTTGACCCATTTCAAGATCTCGCGCTCCGCATCGCCCATCGCTTTGGGATACGCCATCCAAAAAACAAGGTCCGCATTAGAGAGCGATTCGTGAACGTCGCGAACCATGCCCTTGCCCAGGGCGTCTTTCGGCTGGTGGACGCCCGGCGTGTCCAAGAAAATGATCTGCCCGCGATAAGGGCTTTCGTAGGCCTGGCCGTCCGGAACGGTCAGGATCCCGCGGATCACGTCCCGCGTTGTCTGGGGTTTGGCGGAAGTCCCGGCGATCTTTTCCCCGACGAGATAATTCAGAAGCGTTGATTTTCCGACGTTGGGCCTTCCGATGATGGCCACATAGCCCACTTTTGTCTCAGACATTTTTCTCATTCTCGTCCGTTTGCGTCCCGTTTGAACCGTTATGTCCCGCAAAAGGTTCGGTTAAGATCTCACCGAGCCGGCTGAGGCCGCTTTTGACCTGAACCGGGGCGCTCGCGGCAAGTTTTACGGTCCCTGCAAGGCCCGCTTTGGCTTTGTAAACCAGCGCTTTTTGAAGGGCTTGGGTAAAGGCGCTGAAAAGCCGGAACTTAGGATCGCCGATATAACCGTCGACTTTGATATTGAGCTCTACTGTCTTCTCATTCTCGAGAAGAAAGCGGATCGCGTCCATAGGGTATTTAAGGATCTTTTGGGTTGCTGTCGGCGCCGTGAGTTTCATGGACCTGAGCGTTAATTGATGTTCGGACTTAAGATCGCTTTCAACGCACACAAGATGCGATTTAAGGTCAAAGGTCCCTTTTTCAACTTCTCCGAAGATCCCCTCCGCCAGAAAGTTATATTCCGCGATGGAACCTCCCGTGATCTCGGTGCGGACATTAAAATTATCTCCGTCCGCGAATTGGCACTGCCCGCCTCCCTTGAAAAGCGCGGGCGGATTGGAACCGAACGTCGCCTCCACCTGGATGGTTTCCGTAAAGGTCGGGCTCACGTAATCAGAAAGAAAATCAAAACCGGTCCAATAGCCTTTGATGCGTTCGAAGATCCAGCGCTGTTCTTCGGGTTCGCGCCGGTCGTCGAAAATGATCGTGCCGTTCTCAAGGTCCAGCCGGTCGATGCGGACGCGCCAGGAATCCTCGCCGATATTCTCGGGGTGAGGCATGGCGCGCGGCGGAAGCGGCGCGTCTTCTTCATCAAGCCCCATATGGTGATACCAATGCCAGACATTCGTCCGGGAACCCTGGGAGGTCATGTAGCTTTCGATCGCAAAAACAACTTCCTTAAAATGCGCCCTGCGGATCCTGATGAATTTATTTTTCAAGACCCGCAAATCCAGCTCCAAAGTGATCCCTTTGGCAGTGAACTGGTCCCGTCGTCTGAAGCCCGGAGGATTAAGGAATTCTATTTTTTGGACGGTCACGCGTGAAAAGACGGGATAGATCTTCATTCCTTCGACATGGACTGGCATGTCAAAAGCGTCCGTAAGAAGTTTTTCTAAAACAGGTTCGACCGCTTTCCCTAAAAGCCGGGCGTGAAGCATCCACAGGATGGCGAAAACAAGCAAAAGGATAAAAAAAAGACGGGATATTTTCATCGCGGGTTCATCTCTTCGCGAAAGATCTCTTCACGGGCATAAAGTTCCTCCAGTTTCCGGATATCTTCCCGATCCAGCGCGGGATGTAAAGAGGATTCCGCGTTTTCAAGCGCCTGCGCGCGGGTTTTCGCGCCGGGGATCACGGTCGATACCGCCGGGTAAGCAAGCGTAAACTCTAACGCCGCTTGGGCGAGTTTTATTTTTTTGTGAGTCAGAACTTCTTTGAGAGATTCGACCTTTTTCCAATCAGCTTCCCTCTTCGCGGCAAGCCAACGCCGCCTGTGATCATCCTTCGGGAACTCATGTGACGGCGCATAGTTGCCGCTCAGGATGCCTGAGGCGAGCGGCTCCCGCGCGATCACGCCAACGTTCTTTTCTCGGGCCCGAGAAAAAACTTTCCCGGCCATGCGTTGGTCCAGAACATTAAAAATGACCTGGATCGCGTCGACCCGGGGATCTTCAAGCGCCGCAAGCGCCTCCGATTCGGTGTGGACGGAAACGCCTAGGAAGCGGATCTTGCCTTCTTTTTTCAAAGACGCGAGCGCGCCTAACGCGCTTCCTTCCAAGATCGTCCCAGCCGAGGGATTGTGCAGCTGATAAAGGTCGATCGTCCCGGTTCCGAGCCGCTTGAGGCTTTGTTCGCATGCGGAACGGAGATAGTCCGGACTGAAATTTTTGTGATGCCCCCCGCCATAGAAGTCCCAGCCGCCTTTTGTAGCGACTACGGCCCGGTCGCGCGGTTTTTCTTTCAGGAATTCCCCAAGAAGTTCTTCCCCATGGCCTTCGCCGTAAACGTCGGCGGTGTCGAAAAAATTGACTCCGGACTCCCAGGCGGCCTCGAGAGCGTCCAGGGAATCGGTATCACGGACGGGGCCGTAGCTTCCCCCCGCGACTGCCCAGCCGCCGAAACCGATTTCCGAAACGCTCAAACCCGTCCTGCCGAGACAACGTTCTTTCATAAAAGGAATGACGCCCTAAAACCAGCTTTTCAAGAGAGGGTGCCATGATTTTCCATAATTAAAACAACAGATAATCATGACAGCCCAAGTCCTATTTGGAGAAATAAGGACTTGGACGAGGTAAAGAAATGTTTATTTCGGGAAAAGTTCGTCGATGGCTTTTTGGATCTTGTCTTGCGCCTGGTAGCCGACCAACTGCTTTACGACTTCTCCGTTCTTGAAAAAAATAACCGTCGGAATGCCCTGGATGCCGTATTTTTGAGGCGTGTTGGGGTTTTCATCCACGTTCATTTTTCCGACGATGATCCGTCCCGCGTTGGCGGCCGCGATCTTTTCGATCACCGGGCCCAACATGCGGCAGGGCCCGCACCATTCGGCCCAAAAGTCGACCAGAATAGGCAACGGCGATTGAAGGGCCTCGGTTTGAAAATTGGCATCGGTCAGGATCTTCTCTTTGCTCATAGAACGGCTCCTTGTGGAAAAGAGGGGTGATAAAATGATTTCAACGGAGGGCTACTATACACCGAATAAAACGTTCTGTCTATGTGGCGGGAGGCCGGCTTCCCGGGTTATGCGGGGCCAAGGATCTCAGCGATAGCTTTGAAGACCTGGTCGATGAACGGCTTTTGGATCACTTTGACAGCGCCGGCTTTTTCGGAAAGAGCCTGGAGCTGTTCGCTTTGAACGGCGGTAAAAAGCACAACGGGAATGGGAGCTGTTTCGGGCAGAGCTTTGAGACGCCGGCAAGTTTCGTAACCATCCATTCCGGGCATGGCGATATCAAGCAAAATAAGGTCCGGCCGCCATGTCTTGGCCTTTTCGATCCCGCTCGCTCCGTCCAGCGCGGTTTCGGCCAGGAATCCGCGCGACTCAAGGCGGGTCTTCATCAGCCCCACCACGACCGCTTCATCATCGATAAAAAGAATTTTTTTCTTTAACATTTTTACAGGACCTGAGATCAGGTTGAAAATCGCGCGTTAAAAGCCCTGAAACCCTTCCTCTAAAGCTTCGGATCCCGGATGTGAAACCTTAAACTTATTCTTTCAATGCCCTGGCGGCGTATTGCCCGGCCGACGGGCACTGACACCGGATCTCGCAATGGGGGCAATCCGGCCGCCTGGCAAAACAGCGGACGCGGCCGTGGTGGATAATCAGATGGGAATACATCGTCCAGTTTTTTTCTGGAACAAGCGCTCTAAGATCGAATTCGATCTTAACAGGATCCTTGTGAAGGGTAAGGCCGAGCAAGCGGTTGATCCGTATCATGTGCGTATCCACCGAGATACCCGGAACCCCAAAAGCGTTCCCCAGGATCACATTGGCGGTTTTGCGTCCGACCCCCGGGATCGTCACAAGATCTTCCATGCGCGCAGGCACTTCCCCATTGAATTTTTCCAGGACCGTTTTGGCGGCGCCCAGGATGTTTTTTGTTTTATTCCTGTAAAAACCGGCGCTGTGGATGACCTTCTCGACATCGCTTACTTTCGCTCTCGCAAAGGCCCGAATGCCGGAATATCGCTTGAAAAGAGCGGGGGTGATCTTATTGACCAGCTTGTCCGTGCACTGCGCCGAAAGGATCGTAGCGACAAGAAGCTGCCAGGGCGTTTTAAAATGAAGCGCGCAACGGATATCTGGGTACGCATCGGCCAGCCGTTTGTAAATGGTCTGGACTCTTTTCTTTTTTCGCTGAAGCGTTTCCTTCATAACGCTGGATTATAACAGAATATTGTAAGCACTGCTTCTTTTGGATATACTCCCCTCGCCTGCGACAAAGGATGGTTTTATGGAAAAAATGAAAGCGGTTATTTTCAGGAAACACGGCACCACGGCGGAGCTTGAGGAGACTTACGTCCCGGTTCCGGAGATCGGCAAAAAAGACGTCTTAGTCAAGGTCAAGGCCTGTTCGGTCAATCATTTGGACCTTTGGACTCTGGCGGGCATGCCCGGCGTCAAGATCAGTATGCCGCATATCCTGGGCTGCGACGTCGCGGGTGAAGTGGTTGAAAAGGGCAAAAAAGCCCATGGTGCGCCGCTCCATAAGCCGGTGATCGTGGCGCCCGGCATTTCTTGCGGCAAATGTTCTTATTGCAGATCCGGCTGGGACAGTCTTTGCGCGAAATACGAGATCGTGGGATTCCAGAATAACGGTGGCTACGCGGAATACATTAAGGTCCCGGCGCGAAACATCATCCCGGTGGCGGGTAAGCTCGGCCCGGAATCCTGGGCGGCTGTGCCGCTCGTTTTCCTTACGGCGTGGCATATTTTGGTCACGCGCGCGGGTCTTCAAAAAAAGGAGACCGTCCTCATCCAAGGGGGCGGCAGCGGTATCGGAAGCGCCGCGATCCAGATCGCAAAACTCCTCGGCGCCCGCGTGATCACGACGGTCGGGAGCGAGGAAAAGGCGAAGCGGGCGAAGGCCATCGGCGCGGATGAGGTCATCCTGTACCGGCAAAAAGATTTTTATTCGGAGGTCATGCGGCTCACTAAAAGTGAAGGAGTGGATGTCCTTTTTGAGCATATCGGCGGGGATATTTTCGCGAAGAGCGTTCTTTGTCTTAAGAAAAAAGGACGGATGATCACTTGCGGCGCCACAGCGGGCCGCAACGTCAGCTTCGACCTGCGTTATCTTTACACCCGCCAGCTTTCCATTATGGGTTCTTATATGGGCGGCATTGCCGAGCTCCAGAGGATCGTTCGCCGCATCCAGGACGGGCGCCTAAAACCCGTGATCGACCGGATCTTCCCGCTCCGTGAAGCGCGGCAGGCCCTAAACCGTATGGCCGCGCGCGAGAATTTCGGCAAGATCATCTTAAAACCTTAAAGACTAGAGACCTGAGACTTGAGACCAGAGACTCAAAACAAAAAAGGCTTCTGGATATTTTTATTTTTTGAAGTCTGCGGTCTGTGGTCTGTGGTCTGTGGTCTCTCGCAATGAAACGCTCCAGGCTTTACCTCTCCGGTATCTGGCTCATGTCCCAAAGCGCCGTCTGCTTTTCGCTTATGGCGCTCTGCGTGAAGTACGCCAGCGATTCGGTCTCCCCTTTCCAGATCGTTTTTTTCCGGAGTTTTTTCGGGATGCTCCTAGTGCTTCCCGTGATCTTGCGCAAAAAGCTTTCCCTTTGGGGGGAGGAACGCTTGAAGCTTACGGCGCGCGGCGTCAGCGGTTTCGGCGCTTTGATCCTTCATTTCTATACAATTACCAAACTCGAGCTTGGCATGGCGATCATGCTCAATTACACGGCGCCGATCTTTACCGTTGTTTTTTCGGTCTTTTTTTTAAAAGAACGGCCGAGCATTTCGCTTTGCTTTTTGATCCTTCTGTCTTTCGCGGGCGTGGTCCTTCTTAACACGGGGCCCGGGATGGCATGGGATCCGGCCGTATGGCTGGCGCTGCTATCTTCGGTCTTTGCGGCATTCGCTTATCTTTCGATCCGCACGATCCGCCACCGCGAATCGCCTTACACGGTGGTTTTTTATTTCACGATGATCTCGACCGTGGGTTCGCTTTTCTTTTTGAAAGACTGGAAGTGGCCGGATCTTGGAACGTGGGGACTTATCGCCGGGGTCGTTATTTTTTCATTCTACGGACAGGTCTGGATGACGACGGCCTTGCGACGGGCTCCCGCCTATCTGGTCACGCCTTTTTCCTATCTGCACCCGGTGCTTTCGTTCGGGTATGGGTGGCTGCTTTGGGGAGATGCGATCACATGGACGATCGCGGCCGGGATTTTCTTGATCGTGGGGAGCGGCTCGCTTATTTCCTACTTTGAAACAAGACGCAGGGAAAAACTCCCCGCGTCCCTCTCGCACTGTTCTCCATTTACTTTTAGCGATTAACAGTGCGAGCACCGCATAACATTGGGAATTAAAGGAATGCGGTGCTCGAGCGAATCCTGTCTCTAAAGCTTTTAGGCCTGCGCGGGCTTTTTATCCGTCACTCTGAAAGCAAAGAACATCAACCCTAGATTGATCAATACGCCCAAGGCGAACATTCCGTGCAATCCTCTGACCGGGATCAGAAGCCGGACCCATGCAAGCGTAAAAGCTCCGGTCGTTGCAAAACAGGTCAAATTAAAAATGGCCCCGTAACCGAGCTTTTCAACCCGCATAAGATTGAATAAAAGCCCCGCCAAAGAATAGAAAAGATTGATCATCAGAAAAAGGATAAAGGAGAAAAAAAGAACCATGATGGGAACTATGAGCCCCATCGCCTTTTTGATGTTCTGGTACATTTTACCGATTACATCTCCCGTAAAACGGACGCGCGGCGGCAACTGTTGTCCCGGAGCAACGTTAGGACCTGTGATATCTCTTGTTTCGATCTGGCCGGGCCCGCTTTTATAGAAAACCTTCTTCGCTGTTATAAAAACATATGCGTTTTGCATATCGGCGGGCACGATATTGGTTTTGTTTATATCAAAAAGGGCGATCGTGCCGTATTTGGGATGCGTCAATGCCGCTGTGGTTTGACCGTTTTCCATGACCAAACCATCCGGTGTCCAAACAAGAACCGGCATATTTTTTCCAGCCCAATCAGCAAAAGCATCAACCTGCGGCATGACCTTTGCCGAGAGAGCCATCATAACGAAAACCGCCGAAAGTCCTGCTAAATAAAGCAGATAAAGCACTCCTCGCCCGGCGGAGCTTTTGGCGGCGTCCCGGTAAACGGGGGGATAAAAAAGAGCGGTGATGGGGGCGGTAAAGAACGTGAGTGTTTTATTCATAAGAGATCTCCATAATTTTAAGTTTGATCTTGCCTGCCGGGACTTGAATGACGGCCTCTTCGTTCAATGCTTTCCCTAAAAGCCCGCGGCCGATCGGCGAGGTGACCGAGATCTTTCCTTCGTCGAAATTCGCCTCATCCTGGGCCACGAGCGTGTAATCGAACACATCACCGCTATCGAGATTCTTCACTTTGACCTTAGCGGTCAAATAAACCTTATCCTGGGCAATGTCCCCTTTCTCGAGAATACGCGCGCCGGAGAGCTTATGTTCCAATTCGGCGATACGGATCTCCAGTTGATGTTTGGTCTCCTTGGCGGTTTCGTAGTCGGCATTTTCACTGAGATCGCCGTGCGCGCGGGCCTTTTCGAGCTGGTCCGCCACTTCGCGGCGTTTTTTGGTCTTAAGGAAATTCAGTTCCTCAAAAAGTTTATCGTAGCCTTTTTGCGTCAAAATGACTTTTCCGGACATATAACTTCCACCCTCTCGCTTTGATCGATCCTATAAGAACTGTCTGTTTCGTACGGCTCAAACCCTGCGCCCTTGATACATCGGACAAGGTCGCCGGAACTTAACCCGGCCGGCGCGCAACTCCCTGCCTCATGCAACACCCGCTCCTGATAATTCGTTCCGCTGATATCATCCGCCCCAAAAGAAAGCGCCGCCTGGAGAAACTTCAGATCAGCTGCGGCCCCATAGGCCTTGATATGAGGGATATTATCCAAAAGAAGCCGCGAAATGGAAAGTATTTTCAGGTCGAGAAAACCGTTTGTCCCGCCTGTTTTTTTTAACGCGTTGTTCTGATCATGATAAGGCAGCGGCACAAAAGCGGAAAACCCGCGCGTTTCATCCTGAAGTTCGCGGAGTTTCAGCAGGTGAGCCACGCGCTGCTCGTCCGTTTCGATGTGACCGTAAAGCATCGTTGCGTTCGTTTTAAGGCCCAGGCCGTGCGCGGCCCTGTGGATCGCAAGCCATGTTTCACCCGATATTTTCTTGGGGCAAATTTTAGCGCGTACCGCAGGGTCAAAGATCTCCGCCCCGCCGCCCGGCATGCTGTCCAATCCCGCCTCCTTGAGACGGCGCAGGACCTCGATCCAAGAAAGACCCGAACGCTTCGCCAGATCATCAACCTCCGTCGCGCTGAAAGCTTTGATAAAGAGATTCCTGTCGATCCCGCGTATCCGCTCGATCATCGCCGTATAGTGATCAAGCCCAAGCGCCGGATTGTGACCACCCACGATATGGACTTCGCGAATTTTTTGATCATGAACCGCGTCGCGGACTTTTTCTTCTATTTCATCAAGTGAAAGCGCGTAGGCGTCCGGATCACCGGCATCACGGGAAAAAGCGCAGAACTCGCAGCGAGTCGAGCAAATATTGGTGGGGTTGAGATGAAGATTAACGGTATAAAAGGCGCGGCGGCCGTGCATTCTTTCGCGAACGATCTGGGCCATGGCACCGATCGCGAGAATATCGAAACTTTGAAAAAGACGGAGACCGTCCTCCTTTGAGAGCCGCTGCCCTGCTTTTAGTTTGAGTTGGATATTTGGAAGGGGATCCATCTAAATTTTTCTTCTTTGGAAGGACCTGAGACTAGAGACCAGTGACCTCTTAAAGTCTCTAGTCTGTGGTCTATTGTCTTTTATGGATTTCTTTAAAGAGTTCGTCGACAAGATGTTTTTCATCGACCACGCGCACCTGTTTTCCGGCCACATAGATCATGCCTTTTTTCTGGCCGCCCGTGATCGCGAAATCGGCGCCTTGCGCTTCCCCGGGGCCGTTCACCACGCACCCCATCACGGCGATCGTTAACGGCCCTTTCAAATTTACGGCCCGCGCTTCGACCTCCAAAGCAAGTTTTGCGGTATCGATCTCGGAGCGCCCGCAGGTCGGGCATGAGATCACGCGCACGCCCTGACGGAGATCGAGCGATTCCAGGATCATCTTGGCCACTTTGACTTCTTCAACCGGATCCGCTGTAAGCGATACGCGGATCGTATCGCCGATCCCCTCCTGAAGAAGTGTCCCGACGCCGATCGCGTTATAAACACTGCCGCGCAAAAGCGTGCCGGCCTCCGTCACGCCAAGATGCAAAGGATAATCAAATTTCTGACTCGCCAAACGGTAAGCCGCGATCATGGCAGGAACATCGGTGGTCTTAAGCGAGATCACGATATCGCAGAAATCCAGCCCTTCCAGGATCGCCACGTGCCGGCGCACGCTTTCGACAAGCGCTTCGGGCGTGGCCCCGAATTTTTCCATCAGGTCTTTTTCAAGCGATCCCGAGTTCACGCCGATCCGGATCGGAATGTGATGGCGTTTCGCTTTTTCGACCACTTCGGCTATGCGGTCCTTATCGCCGATATTCCCCGGATTCAAGCGCAATTTATCCACGCCCTCATCGATCGCCATCAACGCGAACCGGTAATTGAAATGGATATCCGCCACAAGCGGGATCGTGATCTTGGATTTGATCTTCCCGAGCGCTTGAACATCTTCTTCGTTAGGACATGCGACGCGCACGATCTCGCAGCCGGCATCCGTAAGGCGCGCGATCTGCTCCACGGTGGCCTTGACATCGCGCGTGGGGACTTTTGTCATGGATTGGATGCGGATGGGCTGCCCGTCACCGAGAATGAGCTTCCCGACTTTAACGGCTCGCGTCTTTTTTCTTTGGATCGCGTTAGCTTTTTTCATTTTTGATTCAACGCCTCTTTTTTCTTTCCGGACTTGGTCAAGCATTGCGAAAGGTTCATGGCGCAGAACCCCTCGCCGCACATCGAACAGTAATCCCCATGGCGCGCCTTACCCTCCGGAAGCGCTTCATCATGCATTTTTTTCGCGTTCTCGGGATCAAGCGATAAGGCGTACTGTTTTTCCCAATCAAAGGCAAAGCGTGCCTGCGCGAGCGCGTCGTCGCGTTCCCGCGCGCCGGGCCGGTGACGGGCGATATCCGCCGCGTGGGCCGCGATTTTATAGGCGATCACGCCCTGTTTCACATCATCAAGGTTGGGAAGCCGGAGATGCTCGCAGGGCGTGACATAACAAAGCATGGCCGCGCCCGCCTGTGCCGCGATGGCGGCGCCGATCGCAGAAGTGATATGGTCATAGCCCGGCGCAATATCGGTCACAAGCGGCCCGAGCACATAAAAAGGCGCGCCGTGGCAGACTTTGATCTGACGCTCGATATTCATGGGGATCTGGTCCATCGGCACATGGCCCGGACCTTCCACCATGACCTGCACATCCTGCTCCCAAGCGCGAAGCGTCAACTGGCCGAGCGCGTCCAGTTCGGCAAATTGCGCCTTGTCGCTCGCGTCCGCAAGACAGCCCGGCCTCATCCCGTCACCCAAGCTGATCGTGACATCATATTTTTTACAGATCTCAAGCAAGCGGTCGAAATGCGTGAAAAGAAAATTCTGCTCTTGATGCGCTTTGCACCAACGCGCGAGGATCGCCCCGCCGCGGCTGACAATACCGGTCACGCGGTTTGTGACGAACGGCAAATGCTCCAGCAGAACCCCCGCGTGGATCGTCATGAAATCCACGCCTTGCTTAGCCTGATGTTCGATCACTTCGAACATGATCTCGGGCGTCAGGTCCTCCGGTTTCCCGTGAACGCGCTCAAGCGCTTCATAAATGGGAACTGTCCCGACCGGCACCGAAGACGCGCGAATGATCGCCTCACGCGTTTCATCCAGCTGTTTTCCGGTTGAAAGGTCCATCACGGTATCGGCGCCGAACCGGATGGCGAGATTGACTTTTTCTAATTCATGTTCAATATCCGACCCAAGCGCGGAATTGCCGAGATTGGCGTTGATCTTGCAGCGGACGTTGATCCCGATCCCGATCGGCCGGAGATCGCGGTGGTTCACGTTCGCGCAGATCACAAGCCGTCCGGCCGCGACCTCCTCCCGGATCAATTCGGGCGCAAGCCGCTCCTCCTTCGCTACATAACACATTTCTTCCGTCACGATCCCCCGGCGGGCATAATGCATCTGCGAACGGTTGGCGTCGCTTTTCCTTTTTTCTATCCAGCTATCTCTGAATACCATCTATGCCTTTCAAAATAATTTAAATCGTAGGTAGCAACTACATACCACATACTACTCGCTGCATACTACTTTACTGAAATGCTGTCTCAGCGGCTTGGCGGTTCTCCTGCCACCACGCGTCTAATTCCTTCGGAAAATATCTCATCGGTTCTTTTTTAAATTCACGGATCGTTCCTAAAACCTGATGCGGCCATTGACCGATCTGTTCTTTCAGCTTCCGAACCGTATTTTCCAAGGCCTCCGCGTTTTCCGCGCGGATCATCGTATAAAGCGAAAAAGGAAGTTCGGGGAACGACGGCCGGCAATCCGCGTAAAGCACTTCTTCGGACCTTTCGATCTCGGGGCCGATCCGTTGCAGTTTTTCTTCCGGGATCCTCCAGACCACAAGCGATCTCGGGGCTGAAGCGGCCGTGCTCGGCTTCAAAAATCCCCCGATCCGCTTAAGACACCCTTTCCCGAGAAGAGCGCGCAATTGTTCCATGGCTTGCGTTTCCGGAATGCCGAGATCCGCGGCGATCTTCCGGAAAGGTTCGTCCGTGAACGGGAACGGTTCCTGCAGTCGCCGTATCATGCGGGCCTCTTCTTCCGTGATACTATTTTTCTTCGCCGATCTCCGTTTTTGAAAACTTTCGGCCATTTCCCAAAAAGCCCCCGTTCCAAGCGAGCTTAATAGGTCGGAACCTTTGAATATCCTCCGCACGGGCAGGAATAAAGCCTGCGCCGGAGCGGCGAGTTTTTCCAAGCAACGGACATGCAGTTCCAGATCATGAGTTTCCGGCGCGGCGATAAAAAACCAGATGTTGAACTCATGCCCGCGTTCACAACCGTAGATCACTCCCGGATGGCGCCAAACCGGCTCGGCTTCCTCGGCGGAGCCTTTCATCGCGACCCAAGCGCTTTGATAATGGAGCGCGGTGGGATCAAAAATGGCCCTGACCCCGCTTAAAGCCCCTTCCTTTTTAAGCCGCTGGATACGCACAAGAAGGTCGGCGCTGTCCACGCCGACTTTGGAAGCCCAAACTTCAAAGGGCTTTGAGACCAAAGGAAGCCCGCTCTGGAGACAAGTTAAAAGAAGCCGGTCTTTCTCATCCATAAAGCCGCTTCAGGAACCTCCGGAAGGATGGCAATAAATACACGCGCAGCCATAATAGCCGAGGCGGCGGAATTTGTCCATGAATGCAAAACGGGGATTACTTTAAATTGTCACGGATCTTTTGAAGCAGCAGATCGGTCTCGAAGGGTTTCTTGAGGTGAAAAGCAACGCCGCCGAGCTCTTCGACCCGGAGGGGGATCTTTTCGTTGACGCTTGCGATGATCACGGGGATTTTTTGCCATTTTTTATTCGCGCGAAGCCGGACATAGAATTCTTCCCCGTCCATGACCGGCATAATGAGATCGAGGATGATAAGATCGGGCGTTTCTTTTTCGAGAACGGCCAGGCCCTCTTTGCCGTTATTGGCGGTCAGAACCTGGTAGGATTCCCCCTGCAGGTAAAGCGAATAAATGTCCTGAAAATCGCTGTCGTCTTCGATGATCAATATTTTTTTTGACATGGTTCACTCCCGCGCGTTAACTCTGCTTGCCTTGAGAGGCATAGGACGGAAAAATGACTTTAAAGACGCTTCCCTTGCCGGGCCCTTCGCTTTCGGCCCAGATCTCACCTTCATGCAAGACCACGATCTCGCGCGAAATGGTAAGCCCCACCCCGATCCCGGGCGTTGAGGGCGTCTTTTGAAAGAACGCTTCGAAGATCTTTTCCAGACTCTCTTCTTCGATGCCGATCCCGGTATCCGCCACTTCCACACAAATGTCATTTCCGCGCAAAGAAGAGCTGACCGCGATAACGCCGTCCGGCGTGAATTTGGTGGCGTTGGTGATCAGATTGGCAAAGACACGGTAGAGCATGTCCGAATCGCCGAGTATCTGGAGCGGCCCCGGCGCAAGCCGGGTTTCAAGTTTTAAATGGTGCTGTTCGACCAGGGGCCGGAGATCATCGGTTACGGACGAGAGGACATTGTTAAGATCGATCGCCTGTTTGTAGATATCCGACATGCCGGATTCGATCCTGGAAAGGTCCATAATGCTTGAGATCGTGCGCATGAGGCGGTCAGCATTCTCCCGGAGCATTCGGATGATGGGAAGGAATTTGTCTTTTTCGGGATTATGCGCGAGTTCTTTTTCAAGCCACTGGGTGGTCATGATGAATTTCGCCGTAGGGGTTTTTAGTTCATGGGCCACGTCGCGCACAAGCGTTTCCTTCATCATCTCGACGCGACGAAGGTCCGTCACGTCACGCATGACCCCTTGGATCAGGTGCAGGTTCTCTTCATAATCGATCACGGGGGTAAGGTTGGTCTGGTAATAAAGCTCCGTATGATGGACCTTGTGCAGTTGCTTGGTGTTCAAATGTTCGACGGGTTTCTTGGTCCTGACGATCAGCTCAAGGGCGTCCTGGAATTTTTGCGCTTCACCGGGGGCGTGCATGAGAAAGAAAAGCGGCAACCCTTCCGCAAGGATCTCCTCGCGATCATACCCCGAAAATCCGCGGTTAAGGAGCGTGAGTTCGCCCTCCGGGGTGATCGAAAAAATAATGTCGCTCACATCGCTGACGATCGAACGGTATTTTTCCTCCGACTCCTCCAAAGCCTGCGTTCGGGCGCGCAGATGCTCGAAACTTTGCACCAAACGGCTCACCACTTTATTGAAAGCTTCGCCGACCTCCTGGATCTCGTCCCGGGAATGAATGTTCGTCCTGGCTTCAAGATCCCCGCTAAGGATGTTGCGGGCGGTCTTCTGCAACACCGTCAACGGGCGCATCACGAACCAGGTGATCCCCGCGATGACAAGCGTCGCGATCAAAACCAAAAGAAGGGCAACAAAGAATTTCTCGACAAAGATCTTCCTTAATTCCTGCTCGAAGGGGACCTTCGAAAAAATGACGACAAGCTGTCCGAGCGTTTCTTCGCCTCCCCGGATCGGCGCCACAGCCGCAAAAGTGTCGGGGTTGATCTTGGTCACTCCAAAAAAATCTTCGCGATAAATAAGCGGGGGGAAATCGACACTGCCGGAGCGCTTGACCCGAACGGCCTCTCCGTCAGCGACCCGCACACGCACCTCGTCAACGTCGGGTTCATCAGCGATCAGTTGGATATGGGCGCGAAACGCCCGCTGGTCGTTTGCTTTTAAATGATTCCCGAGAACGTTGGCGAAGATCTCCGTGATGGTCTGGAAACGCACTTCTTTATATTGGACCATCATGTCCAAGAAAACATTGAAAGTGGTAAAAAGGACAAAAAAGATGATCGCGAGAACAAGGATGAGAACGGGAAGCGCCAGTTTATAGCGGATCGGGATCCGCCACCCGCGCCGCGACGAGAATCCCTCGTGGGATGGTGTATGGTTGTGGTTCTTAAGCATGGTCACTTTGTATTATCGGCTTCTTTGCGTCCGTTTTTAAAATAATCGTTCCAGTGGAGGTCCAGGTCTTCCAACACTTCAAGATCCCCCGGCAGGAATGAGTATTGCCGGATATCCGCCCGGCCTGCCCATCTGAAATCCTTGCAGTCAAGCGCCTGCGGCTCTCCATTCTGCCATTCGCAAAAGTAGAAAAACAGGAAAAGTTTTCTTCCCGAGGAAGGTATTTCTTTCCGGTATAAAAGCCTATATGGGCGAATGCGGACGCCGAGTTCCTCAAAAACCTCCCGGACAAGGCATGCTTCGATTGTCTCGCCCTCTTCGCGTTTTCCCCCCGGAAATTCCCAAAAACCGCCGAAGCTGTCTTCCGGGCGGCGCTGAGCGATCAGAAGTTTTCCTTCCTTATGGATGATCGCGCATCCGACCTCAAGATCTCCCACAAAATCCCCTGCCTCCTGAAAAGGATCCTTAACCCCCGCCTGGCCTTCCGGGGCGGAATTGCCCTAGAGGCGCTCTTGGAATGGAGGTATTGTAACGAAATGCCATTTTTCTTGGTATCTTTTTATGACAAAAAAGAACATCCGCAAGCCATCTCTAACCCCTTATCTTGATTGACTTTGAAGCTTTTGTCCATATAATGAGACCCTATGTCCAGCGGTTCCTATTTCTACCAATACCTCTTTGTGGGGATTTTCTTTATTTTCGCCCTGATCTTCGCGGTGATCCCCCTTGTTTTGGCCTGGTTTTTGGCTCCCAAAAAGCCTTCGGCCGACAAACAATCGACCTATGAATGCGGTTTGGCTTCCAAGGGCGATCCTTGGATCCAGTATCATGTGCAGTATTACCTTTACGCTTTGATCTTTGTTATTTTTGACATTGAAATGGTTTTTATCTATCCCTGGGCCGTCGCTTTTAAAAAGCTCGGCCTGTTCGCTTTTGTGGAAATGGCGATCTTCATCGCGATCCTCGCTTTCGGCCTCGTTTACGCCTGGAAGAAGAAAATGCTCGAGTGGGAGTGATCTCCTAAGGCTCGGGCAGGAACCTGAAAGAACTTTATGACATTTACAAAAAATAAATCTACGTCTGACCCGCGGCTACGCGGCGAACTCGCCAAAAAAGGCGTGGTCTGGACGAGTTTGGATTTTCTTTATAACTGGGGCCGGCGCTCATCGATATGGCCGATGCAGTTCGGCCTCGCCTGCTGCGCCTTTGAGATGATCGCCGCGGCTTGCGCCCGCTACGATATCGCACGCTTCGGCGCCGAACTCTTCCGCGCCTCGCCGCGCCAAGCCGATCTCATGATCATCTCGGGAACCGTCACGAAGAAAATGGCCCCGCAGGTCGTGCGGCTTTACAACCAGATGCCGGAACCGAAATATGTCCTCACGATGGGCGCGTGCGCGATCTCAGGCGGCCCTTTTATCGACGGCTACAATGTCCTGCGTGGGATCGACCGTTATATCCCGGTCGATGTTCATATTCCCGGCTGTCCGCCGCGTCCCGAAGCGCTGCTTCACGGGCTCATGGAACTTCAAAAAAAGATCGCGGCGCAGGAGATCCTGAAAGCGGAGTGGTATCAAAAAGGCCTCAAACGCGAATTCCCGATCCCCGAATACGGCCCGAACGGCCTCATTCCGAAATTCAACCCGGAGGTCTGGCGGCCGCCTCAAAAAGATGCGCGAAGAATTCATTACGGGCAGACTATCCTCGTCGGGAAAAAACTAAAAGCTCCGGACCTGGAACTCGCTTTAGCTCCGAAGCCCGCTGCCCCGGGAGCCGTTGCCTAATATGGATATTCCGGTTTCGGAAGTAAAAAAAGAACTCGAGGCGAGATTGCCGGATGTGAAACTCCGCGCTGTCGGCAATTCCCTTTTGGTTGAAAATCCCGACGATCTTCCGCGGGTTGCCTTGTTCCTGAAAGAAAATCCGAAATTTCTTTTGGATTATCTTTCGTCTGTCACCGGCGCTGATTATTTAAGTTATTTAGAATCGGTCTATCATCTTTATTCGATGGCGAAAAAGCACGGCCCTGTCGCGCTCCGCGTCCGGGTTCCTAAAAACAAAGCCAGGATCCCTTCGCTTGTGACGGTTTACCGGAGCGCGGAACTTCAGGAACGCGAAGCCTACGACACCTTCGGCATCATTTATGAAGAGCATCCGGACCTGCGGCGCCTTTTCATGTGGGAAGACTTCGAAGGCCACCCTTTAAGGAAAGATTACGCCCAGGAAGATTCTGAAACGCTTGAAGCTGCCGACATTGCGTGGCTTGAAGCGCGAGGCGTTGAAGTACCTCCGGAAATGAAGGAAAAAGCCAAAGCGCTTGAAGCCGCCGGCCAGCGCGCCGTCGCCCAAAAACCGGAAAAACCCCGGAATTAACTATGGAAACGATCCCGTTCTCAAAAAACACCGATACGGCCGAGATGCTTGAGATCAATTTCGGGCCGCAGCACCCTTCCACGCACGGCGTTTTCCGCATGGCGGTGCAGCTCGAGGGTGAAAAGATCTGCGGGTTAAAACCCGTCTTCGGCTATCTCCACCGCAACCACGAACAGATCGCCGAGAATCTTCCCTACGCGGCCGTCATGCCTTACACGGACCGGCTGGATTATGTGAACGCGCTCACGAATAATTTCGGTTACGCGCTTGCCGTGGAAAAACTCGCCGGCCTTGAAGTCCCCGAGCGCGCGGAATATATCCGCGTCATCATGGCGGAACTTGCCCGTATCGTGAACCACATCGCCGTGATCGGTTTTATGCTCAATGACCTCGGCGCGTTCTTTACGCCGCTTCTTTACGCTTTCCGCGAACGGGAAAGGATCCTTGATATTTTTGAAGGGGTTACGGGCTCGCGCCTCATGAATAATTTTTTCCGCTTCGGCGGCGTCAAACACGACCTCACGGAAGCGGATCTTGCCGAGATCAAAAAAATTATCGCGAGATTCCCCGCTTTCTTGAAAGAATTCGAGGACCTGCTCACCAAAAACGAGATCCTCTGCATGCGCTGCCAAAATGTCGGCATTCTTTCCGCCGGGGACGCGATCAATGCCGGCATTACGGGCCCCGTGCTTCGCGCCTCGGGCGTTAATTACGATATCCGCAAAGTGGACGGCTATAGCATTTACAACCGTTTTGATTTCCAGGTCCCGCTCGGAAAAAAAGGCGACGTCTATGACCGTTACTATGTCCGCATCCTTGAAATACGTCAGAGCCTGAAGATCCTGGAACAGGCGCTCGCCAAGATCCCCCAGGGCGAGATCATGAATAAGAAAGCGCTTCCCTACCTGAAGATGCCGCGCAACTTCAAACCGCCGGTGGGCGAGGCCTACGGACGCATCGAATCGCCCAAGGGCGAACTTGGGTTTTATGTCGTCAGCGACGGAACGCCGCAACCGTGGCGTTATCACGTACGCGCTCCTTCGCTCATCAACCTGACGGCGCTGGAAGAAATGTGCTTGGGGCAAAAAGTCGCCGACGCCATTGTTATTCTCGGAAGCATTGATATCGTGCTTGGGGAGACGGACCGATGACCTTCGGATGGGGCGTTTTTAAAGGCATGATGGTCACGCTTAAGAACTTCGTGACCTCTTACGCCTGCAAACGGGATAATGGCGGGATCTTCACGGTCCAATACCCTGAAGAACGTGAAAAGGAATTTGAGAATTTCCGGAACTTCCCGTTTTTAGTTTATGACGGTACGCCGGACAAGGTCCGGTGCGTGGCTTGCGGGATCTGCGAACGCGAATGCCCGACCAAATGCATTCATATTGAAATGGAAACGGACGCGGCCGGTAAACCGGCGCGCAAACCGGCTGTCTTTGATATCGATTACGGGCTTTGTATGAATTGCGGCCTTTGCGAAGAGGTTTGTCCGTTTGATTCGATCTTTATGGATTGCGCGTTCGAAGTCGCCGCCGCCGAACGGCTCGACGGTCTGGTTTTTCATAAGAAAGCGCTTCTTAAATCGAACGAGTATTTCCGAAAAGTAAGGCCGGCGCTCGCTTCAGCGATCGATCAGAAACGCAAAGCCGCGGAAGAAAAGAAAAAAGCCCAGGCACAACCTCCTGAGGCACCAAAACCCCAATGAACCGCATTCTCGGATTTTTCGATCAGATCTTTGTGAGCGCCAAAGCGTGGCTCCTTGCCCTCTTGGGGCGATTTCTGCCCGATTGGGTCGTTGTTCTTGCATCGATCGTGATAAGCGGCGTCGTGATCTTGGTCATGGGGGCGGTGATCATGATGTATTTGACGCTCCTGGAGCGGAAACTGCTCGGCCGCATCCAGAACCGCTATGGCCCGAACCGCGTGGGGAAATGGGGCCTCCTCCAGCCGATCGCCGACGGCATCAAGATGTTCACTAAAGAGGATATCATCCCCGCGAACGCCGATAAGATCATTCATCTTTTAGCGCCCATCGTGATCGTGGTCCCTGCGTTCATGATCTTCCTTGTCGTTCCGTTCGGAAGAGGCATGACCGCCGCGAACCTTAATATCGGCCTTCTTTATTTCATCGCCGTTTCCTCCGTCACGACGCTTCCGATCTTTATGGGGAGCTGGGCCTCGCGGAATAAATATTCCCTTTTAGGCGGCATGCGCACCGCGGCGCAAATGATCTCCTACGAGGTCCCGATGACGCTTTCCGTTGTTCCGGTCATTATGATGAGTCAAAGTTTATCGACCAACGAGATCGTCCTCGCGCAAAGCGGGTGCTCGGGCCTTCACTGGTTCATTTTCACTCCCTGGGGACTTGCGGGATTCATTGTTTTCTTTCTTTGCGCGACGGCCGAATGCAACCGCCCGCCGTTCGATCTTCCGGAAGCGGAGTCCGAACTTGTCGCCGGCTTCCATACGGAATATAGCGGCATGAAATTCGCGCTTTTTTATATGGCGGAATACATGAACGCCTTCACGCTCTGCGGCATCGCGGCGACCCTTTTCTTGGGCGGCTGGCAGGGGCCTTTTCTCCCCTCCTGGGCCTGGTTCTTCGGCAAGACTTTTATTCTGATCTGTGTCATGATCTGGTTCCGCGGCACGTTCCCCCGTTTCCGCGTGGATCAGCTGATGGGATTCGCGTGGAAATTCCTTCTGCCTTTGACGCTGATCAATATTCTTGTCGCGGCGCTGTGGCATTTCCTGCCGCCCGTGTGGGCGTGGCTTTGGTCCGCGCTGATCCTTGTCATTTCATTCTTTATTCTGGTCAAATTAAATATTAATTTTGTTCCGGAAAAACGCGTTTACACCTTAGAGAGCTAAATCGATGCCGGTCTTAGAAATCGCTGTCAAATTCGGGATCTACGCCGCGATGGGGACGGTTCTTATCTTCGCGCTGGGCGTGGTCACGCTCCGCAATCTTTTCCATTGCGCGCTTTGCCTTGCGGCCGCGTTGATCGGTACTGCGGTCATTTACCTCGGGCTCCGGGCGGATTTCCTTGCCGGGATCCAGATCCTTCTTTACGTAGGTGCGGTGGTCACGCTCGTTATCTTCGCGATCATGCTGACGGAACATCTCGCCGGAAAGACCGTCCGGCAGAATAATTCGCAAAGCCTGCCGGCCGTGATCGGTCTTGCCGCGTTCGTCGCGATCCTGGCCGCCTTGATCGTCAAAACGCCGTGGCCCTTGCAGGCGGCATCGCACGCCAAGATCTCGGTGATGGAGATCGGCCAGGCGCTCATGGGAACTTATGTTTTCCCGTTCGAGGTCATTTCGGTCATCCTGATCGCGGCCCTGATCGGCGCCGTCGTGATCGCCAAGAAAGATAATTCGGGAGAGCAATCATGATCGGGATCCCATTAACGCACATTCTTATTTTTTCGCTCCTGCTTTTCGCGATCGGCATCTACGGAGCGCTTGTGCGGCGCAACATCATCGGTATTTTGATCTCGATCGAACTTATTTTAAACGCCGCCAATATCAATCTGATCGCGTTCTCAAAATACACGTCCCCTTCTCCGGAAATGGGGCAGATCTTCGCGATCTTTGTGATCGCGATCGCCGCGACTTCGGCGGCCGTGGGGCTTGCGATCGTATTGGCGCTCTACCGGGTCCGGAAAACGGTTTACACTGATGAGGTTAATTTACTGAAATGGTAACGCCCGATCAGATCATCCTGGTTCCGCTGCTGCCTTTCCTGGCCTTTATCGTCAATATTTTGGCGGGAAAATGGCTCAAGCGGCGCGCGGCCTGGCTTTCCATCACGACAAGCGCCATGGCCTGCGCGGTCGCGCTTCCCGTCTGCTGGGCGGTCTTTCAAGGCGGGCATTTTGCCGGACAAGAAACCTGGCTGATGCTCGGGAATACGCCGCTTCGGTTCGGCTACCTGATGGACCCTCTTTCCGCGGCGGTGCTTTTCATGGTTACGATCGTCGGCACGCTGATCCAGATCTACGCGGCCGGCTACATGCACGGCGACCCGCGCTACAGCCGTTTCTTCGCCTACGTCTCCCTTTTCATGGCTGCGATGCTCACGCTCGTGATCTCGGACAACTTTATTCTCTTTTTCATGGCGTGGGAGATCATGGGTCTCTGCTCGTATCTTTTGATCGGTTTTTATTTCGAGAAAGATTCCGCCGCCAAGGCCTCCCTCAAGGCGTTCCTCACCACGCGGGTCGGCGACGTGGGATTCTTGATCGGGTTCCTGACGCTTTTTGCCGCGATCGGCACGCTTAATTTCGAAGCCATGAACACCGCGATGGCGGGCATCCAGGAAACAGGGCCTTTTAATTCCGGGCTTTTGATCATGGCCGCGCTTTTTATTTTCTGCGGCACGATCGGCAAGTCGGCGCAATTCCCGCTCCATGTGTGGTTGCCGGACGCCATGGAAGGCCCGACACCGGTGAGCGCTTTGATCCATGCCGCGACGATGGTGGCGGCCGGCGTTTTTCTTGTGGCGCGCTCTTTCGCCCTTTTTATGGTCGTGCCGAACGTCCTGCCGGTCGTGACAGCGATCGGGACCGTCACGGCATTCGGGGCCGCGTTCATCGCGCTGACACAAAACGATATCAAGCGCATCCTGGCTTATTCCACGATCTCGCAGCTTGGCTATATGGTGACCGCCCTCGGGCTTTCGGGCCTCGGCGCGGGAACTTTTCACCTGATCACACACGCGTTTTTCAAGGCCCTGCTCTTCCTCGGCGCGGGAAGCGTGATCCACGGCGCGCATGTCCAGGATATCCGCGAGATGGGCGGGCTTTACAAGAAAATGCCGCAAACCGCGATCACTTTTATTATCGCGAGCCTCGCGTTGGCCGGCGTCCCGCCGCTTTCGGGGTTCTGGTCGAAAGACGAGATCCTGCTCACGGCCTTCGCTTCGGGTCATTTCGCGGTCTTCGGCATCCTGCTCCTCACCGCCTTCATGACGGCCTTCTATATGTTCCGCCTTATTTTCCTGACCTTCTTCGGTGAGGCCCGGAACGCCAAGGTCCACGCGCACGAATCTCCGGCGATCATGACGCTGCCGCTTTGGGGCCTCGCGATCGGTTCGGCTGTGCTCGGGATCCCCGGTTCCCCCTTTATGCATCACTGGTTCCAGAACTTCATGGCGGAAATGGTCCATTATCCGGAATACGAACCGTCGACCATGATCATGGCCTGCTCGATCGCCGCGGCCCTTCTCGGGATCCTCCTTGCCGGCGTTATTTATCTGAAACAAAAACACTGGGCCGGCGCGATCGCGAAAGCGTTCCGCCCCTTATATCTTCTTTCCTTTAATAAATTTTATGTCGACGAATTCTATTCCGCTTATGTCGTCAAACCCTTCCAAGCGCTCGGCCGCAAGCTCTTTGGGTTCGATGAGACCGTGATCGACGGGGCCGTCAATAACACCGGCCGCGCCACGATGCTCCTGAGCGCGGTCAAGAACTGGATCGATAAATATATCGTGGACGGTGCCGTGAATTTCACGGGAACGCTTGTTTATTTTCTCAATTCGATCACCAAGCGCGTTCAGACGGGTTTTATCCAAAACTACCTTTTGATCATTTTCTTTTGCGTCCTGGCATTCCTCTTTTTTGAACTGAAAATCTTAAAAGGAGTCTTATGACATCCCACATCCTTTCCTGGATCATTTTTACGCCTCTGATCGGCGCGTTCGCGATACTTTTTATCCCGAAAAGTTCGGCGCGCATGATCAAATGGGTCGCCCTTCTGGCGACCGCCATTGTGACCGCCCTTACTTTCTACGCGCTCGGACTCTTCCAATCCTCGGAGGCGGGGTTCCAGCTGATGGAACGGGCCGTCTGGATCCCCCAGTTCGGCGTCCAGTACCTCCTCGCAACAGACGGGATCAGCTTCCCGATGGTGCTCCTGACCGCGATCATTTCGCTTGTGGCGTGTTACAGTTCTTTCCCCCATGTCCGCGTCAAAGACGCCCGCGAAAAGGAATATTACTTCCTGTTCCTGCTCCTTGAGACCGGCATGATGGGGACGTTCCTTGCGCTCGACCTTTTTCTTTTCTATGTGTTCTGGGAAGTCGTGCTCGTCCCGATGTATTTTCTGATCGGGATCTGGGGCGGGCCGCGCCGCGAATACGCCGCGATCAAGTTCTTCCTGTATACGCTGGCGGGAAGCCTTTTCATGTTGCTCGGGATCCTTGGGGTTTATTTTGCCGCCGCACCGCACACGTTCGACATGACGCAGCTCGTCGGCATGCCGCGTGGGCTGCTTTTCCAACAGATCGTTTTTATGGCGTTCTTCCTCGGCTTCGCGATTAAAGTTCCGATCTTCCCGTTCCATACCTGGCTTCCGGACGCGCACGTGGAAGCTCCGACCCCCATCAGTGTGATCCTGGCGGGCGTTCTCCTTAAAATGGGCACGTATGGATTCTTCCGCTTCAGCTATCCCCTGTTCCCGGAAGCCGCGCGCTGGTTCCAGCCGGCCATGGCGGTCCTGGCCATCATCGGCATCATCTACGGCGGGTTTGTGGCGCTCGCGCAGACGGATTTCAAAAAAATGATCGCTTACTCGAGCGTGAGCCACATGGGGTTTGTCCTGCTGGGGCTTGCGGCCATGAACGCGGACGGTTTCCGCGGCGCCATGCTTCAGATGTTCAACCACGGCACGATCACCGGCGGGCTCTTCTTGTTGGTCGGCGTGCTTTATGACCGCGCTCATACCCGCGAATTAAGCGATTTCGGCGGCCTCGGCGCCAAGATGCCGCGTTACGCGGGATATCTGACCTTTTTCGCGTTGGCGTCGCTCGGCCTTCCGGGGCTTTCGGGTTTTGTCAGCGAGTTCCTTTCGCTCCTCGGCGCTTACCAGTATTCCAAGATCGTGACGGGTCTCTCGGTCGTGGGGATCATCCTCGCGGCAACGTACCTCCTCTATGCGATCCAGCGCGTCCTGCTCGGAAAACTCAACCCCAAATGGGCTGAGCTTCCGGACATTAAGACGCCCGAAGTCCTCACGCTTGTGCCGCTCATGGTCTTTATCCTCGCGATCGGCGTTTATCCGCGCGTCATCCTGGATTACATGATCCCGACGCTGGATGGGCTTCTTAAAATGATAAAGGTCTGATCCGAATATGGGCGCGATCGAAAGTCTCAGATATTTCGTTCCGGAGCTGATCCTGTTAGGCGGCGCGTTCGCGGCGTTCACGCTCGATTTCTTTCTGAAACAGAAAAAGATCGTGGGCGAATTCGCCATCTTCGTGATCGCGCTCGCGATATCCTTCGTCGAGGCGCCGGTCAAGCCGCTCCCGCTTTTTTCCGGGATGTTCTATATGGACCCCTTCGCGCATTTTTTCCGTTACCTCGCGCTGGGCGCCGTGGCGGTCACGCTCCTCGTCTCGCTCGGTTACGGCCCGCTTAAGAAGCGCTACGCCGGCGAATTCTACGGCCTCTTTCTGCTCATGGCGTTCGCGCTGATCCTCGTGGCGGCGGCCAATAACCTCCTCATGATCTTCCTTGCCGTCGAATTCGTCTCCCTGCTCTCGTATCTTCTCGTGGGATTCCTCAAAGACGACCCACGCTCCAAGGAAGCGGCCATTAAATACCTTCTTTTCGGGACTGTCTGTTCGGGGATCATGCTTTACGGGATGTCGCTTCTTTACGGCGCGGCGGGCTCGATCGATCTTTTGACGATCGGCGACGTGCTTTTCCATCCCTCGATGAAACCGCTCGCGGCCGCGGCCGTGCTTTTCTTTTTCGCGGGGCTCGGTTTTAAGATCTCGATGGCGCCTTTCCATATGTGGGCGCCGGATGTTTACGAAGGCGCGCCGACACCGGTGACCGCCTTCCTGACCGTCGCGCCCAAAGCGCTCGGCTTCGCCGTCCTGATGCGCGTCCTGGGATTGACCTTCTGGAATTACGCGCCGGTCTGGAGCCCGATCCTTGTGATCCTTTCGATCCTCACGATGACGGTCGGCAATATCACGGCGGTCTCGCAAACAAATATCAAGCGCTTCCTTGCTTACTCGAGCATCGCGCAGGCGGGCTATATCTTGATGGGGCTAGCTGTTTTTTCGCAGTTGGGAGATGAATCGGTCCTGATCTACTTACTGGTCTATCTTTTGACGAACCTCGGCGCGTTCGCGGCCGTCACGCTCGTGGGCGAAGCGACCCAAAGCGATTCCTTAGACGCCTACGCCGGCCTTTCGGAACGCTCCCCCGTGACAGCCGCGATGCTTGCGGTCTTTTTGCTGTCGCTGGCGGGGATCCCGCCGCTTGCGGGCTTTATCGGAAAGTACTATGTGTTCGCGGCGGCCATTCAGGTGAATTTCATTACGCTTGTGGTCGTGGCGGCGGTCAATAGCATTGTCGCGGCTTATTATTATTTCAGGATCATCCGGCTCATGTATCTTGTGCCGGCCTCCGGCCCCGCCTTTACTGCGCCCTCCAAAGCCCTCACGGCCGCTCTTTGGCTCATGTTCGCCGGCGTCCTGGCGCTCGGTATTTTCCCCGGTTTCTTTCTCACCCGTATTTTGGGATGACGCGAAGCTTTTCTGTCTCGGAAGAGACGCTCCTTCAGGATTTTCTTCTCAAAACTCTTACCGGCGCTAAAAAAACAAAAATAAAACAGATCCTCAAATTCGGCTCCGTCCACGTGAACGGCCGCGAGGTCACCTGGTATAAACATCCCCTGAAACCCGGCGACAAGGTCGAGATCCTGGGCAAGGAACACGCGGCCGCGGAGCGCTCCAAGACAAGCCTTGGTGTCCCTATTATTTATGAGGATAGCGACCTCCTCGTGGTAGAAAAACCGGAGGGGCTTTTGACCATGGGGACCGAGCGAGAAAAAGAAGCGACGCTTTATTTTATGCTCACGGAATATGTGCGATCTAGATCAAAAGATGGGCGCGGGCGCGTTTTTATCGTGCATCGCCTCGACCGGGATGCCTCGGGGCTGATCGTTTTCGCGAAAACTGACGTCGTGAAGCGCACCCTGTAGGGAAATTGGGAACTCGTGACCAAGAAATATTACGCGATCACGGAGGGAACGCCGGAGAAAAGATCGGGTGTGATCGAAAATTTCCTGAGGGAGGATAATTTCAAGCGGGTTTACAGTGTTTCAAAGGATCATCCGGAGGCCCAATGGGCCGTCACGCATTACCGGGTGCTCGGTGAGAACGGGGGCTACGCACTCCTTGAGATCACGCTTGAGACCGGCCGCAAGAACCAGATCCGCGTTCACTTGTCCGGCCTCGGCTGCCCCATCATGGGCGACGAGAAATACGGCGCCAAGTCCGACCCCCTCCGCCGTCTCGCGCTCCACGCCTATTTTTTATCTTTCCCCCACCCCGTCACCGGCGAACTCAAGACCTTCCAAACCGCTCTCCCCGCCCCTTTCAAAAAGATCTTTCCGGTTATCTGAAAAAAGGTTATTTACCCGGATGGCGTTTCCCGGAAGACGCTTGAAAGCGCAGCCCGACATGCTGAAGTAATATCAGGATATTCAGGAACCCGGGATTTCCCTTTCCGGAAAGCATTTTGTAAAGACTCACCCGGTTGATCTTGCTCGCCTTGGCGAACCGGGTCATTCCCCCACGCGCCTCGATCACATTCCGGAGCGCCATGAAAAACGCTTTTTTGTCGCCCGCCTCCAAAGCCGCGTTCAGATATCCGGACGCTTCTTCCGGATCTTTCAAAGATTTGATCAAATAATCATGATAGCTAACCGCCGCCGGAACTTTCATAATCATCTCCTTAAATAATCCATCCAATATTCCCGGGCACGCTTGATATCCACGTCCTGGGTCGATTTGTCCCCACCGCACAATAACAGAACGAGTACGTTCCCATCCAATCCGAAATAAACGCGATATCCTGGGCCAAAATGGAACCGAAGCTCCCAGACCCCCGTTTCAACAAGTTTTGTATCGCCGAAGTTACCGGCAAGAACTCTATCTATCCTTGCCTTGATCCGCCTGCGGATTTGGGGATCTCTCAAACCTTCCAGCCACTCCTCAAAAGGACGTCGGTAGTCCGGAGTTTGATAAAGCAAAATCTCACGGATCATCGGCGGATCCTCTTGACCGGCGCCTTATATTCTCTGTCATGACAGTAACTCATAAGAACCTCGCTGTCAACTATAGTTTACACGCATAGTTATTAATATTATGAATATAATATTTGATAATAATTAAATGTCAAGAAATGGATAATCTCGTAGGACGACTACTGCGAGGGAAGGGTATGAACTAAACAGGGTTGGGTTTAACTAGACGGTTCAAGGTGGGTTACGGTCTAAATCTTCCCTTCAAAAAGATCTTTCCGGATATCTGAATCTAACCTGTTTTTGTAGATGGTGTCGGGTTTGTGCTAGGCGTACCCGGTCATTCTAGCTATTCTACTTCTGATTTTCTGCTTTTGGTTCGCTTGGCGGATTATTTCGCAATGAGTTTTTGATCCCTCTTAGCAATCCTTCGATCTCATCGATTTTGCTTTCGATTCTATTGGTCTTAAAATACCAACACAAAATTTCCCTGCAAATTAAAAAAATGATCAGGACTATGCCGAGCCATATCAGAATAGCGAACAGCACTGCGCTATCTCCCGCATTCATAGCCATCTCCTTTCAAATAAAAATTTGCCGAACTTTCGCTTGATCGGGACGGCGTCCGGTTTATGCATTCAGCTTGTGCTCAGGTTTTTCCGGATCCTTGTTCCATACAATAGTGCCGGGCACCGAGGCCGCGTGTCCCCGGGGTACCTGCCTGCTCGCCCCGTCCTACGGGGTCCGTCCCTGGCGGGGTACCGTTCTATTTGGATTGCTCCAGAGCAACATCCAGCTCTGACCTAAACCCCTCAGCTTTATCGTTTCGCAATTGGATGAAGAACCGATTGAAGGACTTTGGAGTCAGGAAATTAATTTGGTAGGTGACATTTACCTTCTGCTTCTTTAACCATTCGTTCAAACGCTCGAAATGAGCAAGGGTATATTCATATTTCTTTTGATTCTCCGGAGAGGGGTCATCAATCTCTTCGTCGCCCTTCACCTCTGCAACATAAATAGCATTTCCTTTTTTAATAAAAAAATCAGGGCTAAAGTCGCCACGTTTAGGATGCTCTCCTTTTTTCCATGCATATTCGATAGTATAAAATTTCTGAGGAACATTCTTAAGCCAAGCATCTACTACTTCCGCATTCTCACGTCTGCAAAGTTCCCGAATAAACTTCCTTTCCGGCATAGAATCTGCAATCGCTATATTGCAAGGCGTTTTGAAGTCAAACGCGTTAGGGATCTGTTCGCGTCCAGACCGATAGTCGCTATCAGGATCTTTTATCTCATTAAAGAAGACGAGCTGTTCATCAGAAAGGGTTTTTTCGCTGTTTTCGCCATAATAAATAGTTTTGTCTCCACGACGAATTTCTGCGGCACTCGCACTAAAGGAGGGTCTTTCCTTGGTGCTAAAGACTCTTAGCGCATTGGGCATTAGCTTATACACCACTCTTTTCGCTGTCTTACGCCTAAGAGGCCCTAATGCCTGCAATATTTTTTGTCGATTTTCCTCGGTAATTCGTCCCGATTTAATCTTGGCACGCTTGGCAGAAGCCGCGACTATTTCGAGACATTTTTCATAATTGAAATTCTTGGCATACCGGGTTCTATCTTTGGGGTCAGATAACTCCTTTGATTCCTCATCAATGGCTTGCAACCTTCTGTACATTTCTTCCGCCACATCTTCGAAAGAGTGCGTTTTGTGTGCAATTTTTGTCTTAAATTTCACATGCTCGCTTGTAACCGCCCGTTCAAATTCGATATCCACAGCCTTTTCTTCCACCTGGGACGGCAAATCCACATATCCTTCCTCGAGCAATCGATATTCTCCGCTCTTTGAGAAGTGACTTACGTCAGTTTCGCGAGTGTAATCAAGGTTGTGCAAGTCGAAATGCAAAGTCGAATCTTCGATCACCGAAGAAGAGATGCGGTTCTCCATCTCGAGAATCTAATCGACGAGATGTCGGATTCGACCTGCCCACGCGTCATGATTAAAAACGGTAACTATCGGATCTTGACCTCGCCACCCCTCTGGACGACGCAGCCCGCGCCCTAGGACCTGAGCAATCAATAGCTTGCTGTTGAATGCTCGCTCCTCATGGGGAACGATTTGGAACACGTTCTTTACGTCCCAGCCTTCACTAAGCATAGATACGGACACTATCCAGTCAACTTTGCTGCTGGTCCGATCGACCGATTTCAGTTTCGCAATGTTTACCTGGTGCTCCGCAGCAGAGCTGACCGGAAGAACCTTATTCCCCGCATTCTCGGCCGAAATCTTTTCCCAGTCCTTCAAAAACGCCTGCAGTTCTTCTGCAACGTTCCTGCAAGCATTGATGTCTTTCGTTACAACAATAGTGAGCGGGCGAATTCCTTGTTTTTTAAGCTTTTTCTTCCAATCCTGATGTCGGTGATAGATCAATTGCCATTTTTCTTCTGGATTGTCGGTTTGTGGCATTTCGGCCACATATTCGACTCTTTTGATAAACCGTTCTTCAATGGCTTGTCGAAGCGAATACCGGCTCACAACATCTGCAAAATATTCGTTATCAACATAGCACGTACCAGAAACACCAACGACGTATCGAAAACCATATTCTGGATTCAGAAGAAACTCTTTCCATTTTTTAACGGCAGCACCAGATTCGTTGGCAACATGGTGTGCTTCGTCATTAAACACTGCCACACGAGCTCCATGTCCAATAAGGCTGTCACGGATTGAGGATTTCACATGCTGAAGAATAGCATGATAGTTTTCGATGCAAATCGAACCGTTAACAATACTTTCCGACGCATTAATGATCTTGGGAGCTCGCACCTTTGAGAGTTTAGGTAATAGATCGCGTAGGTCAGCATTGCCAGACAAATCCCGAAACTTCGTTAATAAGCCTGTTTCGATCGTGTTCGAAGGGCACAGCACAAGAACACGATCGACCATGCCCTCAGCCAGCAGAATCGCTGCTATCCCATAGATCACATAGCTTTTCCCTGTGCCCGTTGCCATATCAATTGAACAGGCTAGTTGGTCAGGTAATTGTAGATGGCTTGCCATCCCGTGCCACGAACTGTACCGCCGCTCTATTTCGGAATTCTTTTCATAATTTTCTTTCGCCAACTCACGCAAGGTCTTATACCTGCCACCTGCCAGATACCGCATGACCGTACGAATAGCATCTTTCTGATACTCACGGTTCTCGCAAAGCTCATCAATGAAAGGTTCGTATCTTGTCTCATCCCAAATAGAAGGATCGATATTGGGGGAGACTTTTAAAACGAGATCCTCATTCTTGAATACCTGACGATCTGCACTCATTACTTCTTACTCCTACTTTTCTTTGCCGTGCGTTTCCTGAATTCAGAAGCATCAATTAGGATTCGCGCCTCATTACCGTAGATATCGATGAAAACAGCCATGATTTTTCCGCTAATCTGTTCTTTGCGAAAACGAACTTTCCAACCCGCCTTCTCTATTGCCGTGGCATACTGAACCTCATCGAGATCAAAAACCCGGCTTTTCTCGTTAGGTAGCTCCGGTAATTTAACGCAACACTTGCGGGATATAATAGCCGCAAGGGGGCGTTATGAAAAGGAGAGAAGAGAGAAGTTATCGTCGTTTATCAGCTCGTGACCGTGAGAGAATCAGCCGGTGGTTGGCAAGAAAGAAGAAAGTCCGTTGGATTGCTCGAAAATTAAAGCGGGCGCCCAGTACGATTAGCCGGGAGATCCGGGGCGGGAGCATGAACCGATGGACTTATCGGGCGATAAGAGCTGAAGACAGGGCTCGGCGAAATGCGAAAAGCCGAAGATTCAGGAAGCATAAGCTGTTTGTCCATAAAGCGCTTCGAGACCGTGTGCATGAAAAATTGAGATTGCATTAGTCCCCGGAGCAGATAGTACAATGGCTTCGCCAAGACTATCCGGGGGCAGAGGCCATGCGCGTTTCCACAGAAGCGATTTATTCGTATTTGTATGTATTACCGCGAGGCGAGTTGAAGCGGGAACTTTTAAGCTGTCTTAGGCGACGCCACAAAAGGCGGCACAAGCGGTCGTTTTTGAAGGAGACTTCCCCTCGGAAGATCGAAGGTATGATCAGTATCGAGGAACGGCCCAAAGAGGTTGAGAAGAGAACGATCCCGGGACATTGGGAGGGCGATCTCTTGATTGGCCGGAATCGGCAGTCAGCGCTTGGTTCGCTTGTCGAACGGACAACGCGGGCCACGTTGTTGGTTCGACTCAAGAGAAGAGATGCTTTGAGTGTTCGGCGGGCATTCGCACGCAAGGCCAAGAGATTACCGGCTGAGATGAAGTTGTCCATGACCTATGACCAAGGGCGTGAGATGGCTCAGCATCGGCTATTCACAGAGGAAACGCAAATGCAGGTCTATTTTGCGCATCCGGCCAGCCCGTGGGAGCGCGGAACGAACGAGAACACGAACGGGTTGATCCGGGATTTTTTCCCGAAAGGTACGGACTTCAACAAAGTGCCGCTTCGGGAAATAAAACGAGTCCAGCATTTGCTGAACGGAAGACCGAGGAAGGTTTTAAGCTGGCATACGCCGTACGAAGTTTTTGAACATCTTGTAGGTGTTGCGTTAAAAAACTGAAACTACCCTACCAAACTTTCGGCAAAAAAGAACTCTATCCAACCGTCCAGGAAAAAGCGGCGCACCTGCTTTATTTTGTTACTAAGAACCACAGTTTTGTGGATGGTAATAAACGCATCGCTGCGGCGGTCTTCATTTGCTTCCTCGAAGAGAACGGCCTCTTGACCCGTAAAGACGGCACTAAGTACATTGATGAGACCGCGCTTGTGGCACTAACCTTGATGATCGCGGCAAGCCGTCCTTCTGAAAAAGACGCCATGATCAAAGTGATCCTCAACCTTCTGGTCTGAGTTCGAAAGGGCGGTAATGTTAGAACGGAATGATGAATTGATCGAGCTGTTCAATAAAGAAGAGCTAAAACGGCAGCGGCTTCAGCAACGCAAGCGTGAGCGCCGGAAACGAAACCCGCAGGCAAGTAAAGAACTCCATAAACTCCTCGACCGCGTTGATGAAGCGATCGAACGACACAAGCCCGCTGACTGCATCTCAAAGAAATGGGTCAGATAGGAAAAACCAAAGGCCCGATCG
>JAKLIQ010000011.1 GCA_022709525.1 Candidatus Omnitrophota bacterium | reverse complement strand
GGTTTCGCTCCTGACATGTCTTGCGGTGTGGCTCGTGTCATCGGCGATCGTGTGGACGGAGGAATCCCTAATATTTGGGATCCTCTGGGTCGCGGGCTTCGGATTTTTATTCTTTGACGTGGCGTTCCTTTTTTCTTTGAGCGTTCTTAGGCCGTTTCTTAAAGAAACGGCGCTGAAGGGGGTCTACATCAAAGAATTTCCGAAGACCGCGATCGTCTATCCAGTCCGCAACGAATCCCACGGCCTCTTCGAGCGGATCGAGTATTCCTTTTCGGGAAACAAGCTTCCGAATATCGATCTTTGGATTCTGTCCGATTCTTCGGTCGAGTTTGAACCGTATGAACGGGAGATCGTCCAGAGACTTCAAGCGAGTCATCCGGGTCATATTTTTTACAGGCGGAGAGAAGCGCCCGTTGAACGCAAACAGGGAAATATCGCGGAGTTTTTGAATTCGCATCCCGAATATGTTTATCTTTATGTTTGCGACGCCGACGGAATGATCCCCAAAGGGACCCTTCTCAAGCTCCTCAGAAAGGCAGAGCATCCAGATAACAGGGACATCGCGATCTTTCAGGCGTTCATCAGGATCGCTCATGCCGCGAGCTGGTATGCCCGTTTTGAGAAAATCGGGGCGGATTTCGCACAGAGATTCAATTTCGCCTCCTTCCAGACGATCTTTGGCCGGACTATTTCTTTTGGCCATCATCATCTTGGCCGGGCCGCACTTCTTTCCAGGATCAAGCTTCCGAGGGGACTGCTTTCCCATGATAACTGGGATACGGTCCTCTTGGACAAAATAGGATACCGTGTGGCGTTCTGCGCGGATGTTCACGCGTATGACGAGGCGCCATCGAACTATCTTGAGGCGAGGGCGAGAGCTCGGCGGTGGGCCCGAGGGACGCTGCAGGGTATCCCGTTAATTTTTATGCCGAAGATCAGTCTGGCATCGCGGTTTCTCGCGTTCTTTGGGATCTATCTTTACGCGGCGGATGTCGTGTTCTTCTTTTGGCTCATCTTCGGTCTTCTGGCGCATTCCTGCCTTGCGGGCGAACTTATCCATTTCGAGATCGATTCCATCTGGCTCGGCGCCTGCACAAACAGCAAGCTCAAGTGGACGCTTCTTTTCAGCATCGGTGTGGTTTATTTTCACAAACTCAGCCTGCTGAAAAACTGGAAAGACCTTAAGGATTTTTTCTATGAGTTGGTTGTTTCGACGTTCCTTACCCTGAACAATGTTTTCTACACGCCTTTGGACATCGCAAGCATCCCGCTCAGGAAGCTTCACTGGAAACCCATGGCCAAAAATCCTTTCGCCAGGGTAGACCTTCAAAATACTGCAAAGGTCCTTTGGCCGGGGACTGCCGCGGGTCTTTCGGGCCTGTATTTCTGTCTATTTCTGACACCCTACTTTATCTGGCAGGCAACGCCCCTTTTGACAAGCCTGATCCTTTCCATTCCCGTTGCGTATTGGACCGCGCGGTCGGTTCCACAGCGGTGCAAGGCATGGATCTAATTTAAACAAGGAGAGACCAAGAATATGACGCAGAAAGAAATCCATACTCAGGAAAAAGAGCCCGCGCTTTTTGAAGAAAAAAAAGAACCTCCCAAAAAAGGGAAACTGAAGATCCTAATTTTAGTTTTGGCCGTCCTTTTAGGGGCTCTCTTCTGGCCGAGGCCGGGCATAAAAGGGGAAGCCATTCTGCAGGCGGAACGGTTCGCGAGAATAGGGCTTTCCAGCCCGGGAATGCTCAAGGAACTTCTTCACCAGAAGGGTGACCGGGTGAAAAAGGGGGAAGTGATAGCCCGGTTCGAGAACCTGGATATCAAACAGCGTTTGGAGGAGCAGAAACTTGCGCTTGAGATCTTAAAGCTCGACAAGGACCGTCTCACGAAGAAAGCGGGGTTTTTGGCACAGGAAAAAGACCGCAGCAGCATCCTGTTTGAGAACGGAGTGATCGGACAGACGGAGCATGAGCGGACCATTCATGGGCTAGAAGAGCTGGAACAGACGATCACGATCAAAGCTAAAGAAATGGAATCTGTCGAGGCTGAGATTGGTTTTCTCAAGACACAGGTGGAAGTGCTGGAGCTCAAAGCGCCGTTTGACGGGATCCTGCTTTCGGACCCCAGCGAACAGATCGGCAGCCCGTTTAAGGAAGGGGAATTCGTGCTCGAGTTCGCGGATCCGGACACGTATTTCCTTGAGATGCTGATCCTTGAGAAGATGATCCCGAAGGTTTCACTTGGCGATCCGGTAAGGGCGAAATTTAACGCATTTCGCGGGAAAACATTTACGGGGGAAGTGATCCGAATTGCTCCCCGGGCAAGGGACGAGGTTGAAAAGGTCTTCAAGATCAAGCATGTCGTTGCCTGCGCGATCCGTCTTAAGGAAATGCCCCCTGACATTAAATACGGAATGCGGGCGGAGGCGGAGATTGCGCCTACGAGGGTCGGGTGGCGAAAATGATCCCTGAGGAACTTCTTCCTGAGGAAAACGACCAGTCGTTTGAAAGCGAGCTTGCGATGCTCTTTCACAAGGTAAGCGATGGGCGGCGGATACAGGATTTGAGAGTGTCTTTAAATTCAGTCAAGGAATGCATGTGCTGGTGTTTGCCCATCAAATTCGAACCCCAGGAGGAATCAATCGCTCTATGAAAGCTATCATTCTCGCCGCCGGTTTTGGAACAAGACTCTATCCTCTTACGCGGAATATTCCCAAAGCGCTTTTAAAGCTCGGGGATAAAACCCTACTTGATCATCTAGTCGGGAAGCTTGACCGTTTCCCGATCATTGATGAGATCGTCATCGTCAGCAGTAAACGTTTCTATCAGAATTTCAAGGGATGGAAGAAGAACGCCCAATATCAAAAACCGATCCGAATCATTCATGACGGGGTCAATGAACCTGAGAAACGGCTGGGCGCAGTGCGGGATCTGGAATTGTCGCTTAGGCCGTCCAAAGGAACTCCGGAGAGTTTTCTGGTCTTCTGCGGGGATAACTATTTTGATTTTCCCATAGGGTATTTCCTGCTGCCGTGTCTGGGGCATTCCCGGTGTACGTTCATAGGTCTTTATGATGTCCGGGAGAAAGCCTTAGCGTCCCAATACGGCGTGGTGGAGATGGATCCGGTCGGGAGGATCACGCGATTTAACGAGAAGCCGGCCGCTCCGGCCTCTACGAAGGTGAGTGTGGGTGTTTATCACATGTCTCCGGAAGCACGCCTCAGGCTTCATGAGTACCTCGACATCGAAAAACGGAATCCCGATCGGATCGGAGATTTCTTTGCTTGGTTGACTGACAAGGAACCTGTCTTCGGGGTGGTTTTCGAAGGGGCATGGTTTGACATTGGCAGCAGGGAATCCTATGAGAAAGCCGCGAAGCATGTTAGCCATGCGCCGATCAGTTAAAGCGGTATTTCTAATCGTTATGTTAGTCGTGTTGAGCGGCTGCGGGACAATACCTACGCCAGCTGCGAGTCTGGAAAAAAGCCGGATTGTTCCTGGTAAGGGGCCGCCAAGCCACATCGGTATTGTGCTTAAATGCATCGCGTCCAATATTGAAGAGAATGCGGGACTAACTTTGGCCGGTACGATCATAGAGGAGGGCGAATCCCCGTACCTTTTCGCGGTTTCCGGGAAATCCGATGGACTTCTTGTTGTTCGCGTCAAAGAGTTTGATGTCGCGGATCGAGTGCCTCGTGTCCGCCTGGCTTTGGTTGTCAGAGTGTTTGACGGCTCAGGACAGAATGTTTACGCACGGACAATATCCGGCGTTTCTACGGCTGGTTTGACGCAGGGTGTTACCGGTGATTTGGAAAAAGAGATTCAAACGATAACGGAGGACATTCTCCGCCAGTATGCCAAGGACCCGATTCTCCGTCCTCTTATCCTAAAATACAAGCTTGGCTCCCTTCTTAAGTTTTTCTGACCCGCCTGGAATGTCGTAAAGAATTCAAAATGCGACATTCTTAAAAAGGCAACTTCTCAACAAAAAGGCGTTTTTTTAGGAGAACAATCTCAAAGCTTGCTTACCGAGGATATGCCTCATTTGCGGCTTCCCATTAACGCAATTCCGAATATAATTCAGGGGTAAGGGATTTTAGCCGATAAATAAACGCATTGATATTAATGTAAAATCCGAGGACTTTTTTCTTTATGAAAGCAGCGTTGCTAAAACGACTTTTTTCTGCTGTCCAATCGGGCGCCAGTCGAGATGTTATGTCCGTTTGTAAGCATATCGTGGAAGATGAAAGACGATTAGGGCATACATCTTTGGCCGAAGATTTGCAGAGGTCAATTGACGCCGCTGAGAAAAAATTAGGCAATCTTAAAAAAGATGTGTCTTCTTCGCATTTGGTTTCTCTCCCGTCAAGTAAGCGTGATTCGGCTCCCTTGGTTCAGGTTCTCGAACATGAAAAGTTGCGGCATCATATGGTTCTTTCCCAGGAAGTTGAGCAACGGTTTATTCGCATAGGCAAAGAATATGCGGCAAGAGCAAGATTGGCAACTTATGGGTTGCGTGCCCGAAAAAGAATTTTATTTTATGGCCCTCCGGGATGCGGTAAGAGTCTCGGGGCTGAAAGATTGGCATGGTCTGTAGGCTTGCCTCTGTATAAAGTTCGATTTGATACTCTTATTTCATCTTTTTTTGGTGAGACAGCTTTAAATCTTTGGCGGGTGTTCGATGCAGTTCAACAAAAGCCATGCGCTTTATTTCTCGATGAGTGCGACACGATCGCTAGGTCTCGCGGAGAAAATAACGATGTTGGCGAGGTGTCTCGTGTTGTAAATATGTTGCTCCAACTTTTAGAGGATTATCATGCTGATGGCTTGGTAATTGCAGCAACAAACAATTATGAGGCGCTAGATAAAGCCATCTATCGTCGATTTGACGAAGCTTTAGAAATGCCCAAGCCCGGAACTCATGAGATTGCGCGAATGCTTAAAAGAACGCTCCTGTCCTTGGATGTTGAAAAAGAAGTTAGTTTGGACTTGTTTTCGGAGAGCCTCGACGGATTGAGCTATTGTGAAGTCGAGCGCATTGCTCAAAACGCTGCGAAATGCTGCGTGATGTCAAACCGAACAATAATCAGCTTGTCTGATCTACAGGTTGCCTCGCAAGAAGTAAAACGTCATTCCTAATAAAATATGCCCGATTCGCAATTTCCCCATATCAATCTTCTTTTTGTCCAAAGCGGGATGGCCAAATTAGAGGGCGGCGGCTCAGCCAATCCTTTGGTTCAAGGAAATAAAAATAACCGTCCGAATCACAGCAGTTTTTTGCTCGGCAAAGTAAATAATCTTTCTCGTCGGGCAAGGGAGGTTTTGCAAACGCGCTCACGAGAAATTAAAGGTGGCGTTCCTTTCTTGATTCAGATACCAGAGGATGATGATGGAGCTATCGAGTTTGTCGCAGAGAAGCTCGGCCTTGAGGTGGTTGCAGAGTACGATGAAGGTTTTTTGATTGTTGCAAGCGAAGATATCGATCTTCAAAAGGTAATACAGTTGGTCAATGAATTCGCTCAATCGAAACGCGGATCGGGAAGTATGGCGAAAATACTGGATGTTGTTGATGACCCAGCATCGCCGCTACGACTCAACCGCATTCTCGATGAGCGATTATTGCCCAAGTGGCCTTTCCCAGACGATGAAGAATTTATACTTGATGTTTCGATTGAGGTCGCGGCCTTTGGAGCCCCCTCGAAACCGAGAATTTCTTCAAGAACAAAGCCCGAGACGAAAGAAAAAAAACAAGTTAAGTACGATGCTGACAAGGCGCGTTTCCATCAGGATTGGGATGAAAGACGCTTGTCGCGAGAAAATGAGATTGAACGGTTTGTTCAAAGCTATCAAGGAGAAATCTGCAGAATCGTTGATGATTCACATGTTGTTGAGTTTCCTGACAGTTTTTCAGCCCGGCTTCGCATGAAAGGGAAGGGCTTCAAAGATTTAATAATGAATTATCCCAACCTTTTCGAAGTGGTTCTTCCGGATGATGTTTTTCAACCGGCAGGGAATGATGTTGCTTCGAAAAGTGATGATTATGACTTCAGGATCTCTCCTCCTTTAGCTGGAAGTCCATCGATTTGCGTTATAGATAGCGGGATTCAAGAACAGCATCGTTGGTTAATAAACGCTATAGACACTACAGTTTCTCGTTGTTTTATTCCAGGTAAGGAGTTGAACGACATTGCTGATCTGGTAAAAGGCGGTGGGCATGGGACTCGTGTTGCAGGCGCTTGTCTCTTCCCGCAGTCGGTTCCGCGGAGCGGGGTGCATCAAGCATTATTTTGGTTGCTTAATGCTCGAGTTCTTGATGAAGACAATAGACTTCTTGCCAAACTTTTCCCAGCTGATCTTCTAAGAAAAATAGTCAGCCATTATAAGGGATTGAAGGGGACTAGGATTTATCAGCACTCAATTTGCTCGGAGCATTGTTGTCGTTTGAATCGAATGAGTATATGGGCTTCTGCGATCGATTTGTTAAGCTATCAAGAAGATGTGCTATTTGTTCAAGCCGCTGGCAATTTAGATTCTGGGCCTTCAACTTCGATTTGCATTTTAAACCATCTGCAGCAAGGGAAAACTTATCCTGGATATTTATATGAGGCATCAAGTCGAATCGCTAATCCGGCACAAAGCTTGCAGGCGTTGACGGTGGGATCTATTGCGATAGAAGCGTACCGAGATCAAAACAAAAAATCATTTGCTGCTGTCGCAGAACCGTCTGCCTTTTCAAGAAGTGGTTTTGGTATGTGGGACAGTATAAAACCCGAGGTGGTTGAATTTGGCGGAGACTATGTAGCTGATACGGGTGTCCCCCCATTGCTTACAACTCCACCAGCCGTTTGCCCAGAATTAATTCGATCTACATTGCATGGTGGGCCACTTATGGATCGAGATAAAATAGGCACTTCCTTTGCCGCCCCCAAAATTGCTCACATTGCTGGTCGCCTAGCTGTTTTATTCCCAACACACACTACTCTTCTTTATAGGGCCCTTATCGTTAATTCGGCAAGATGGCCAACATGGGCTGAACAGGCCCGAGTTGAGGAAAGGCCACAAATCGTGCGATCTATTGGGTATGGCTTGCCAAGTTTGTCCCGGGCGATTGAGAACACAGAGCAACGAATTACGCTTATTACAGAAAAAACATATCCAATCAAAGCGAAAGAGGGCTATGTTTTTGGTGTTCCCATCCCTGATGAATTACGTCGTCCGGGTGATGATTTTGATGTGCGCATTGATGTGACATTATCATATGCCGCTCGGCCGAGGAGAACGCGAAAATCGCGACGAGGATATCTCGCGGTTTGGTTAGACTGGAAAACTAGCAAAAAAAGTGAGGATTTTGATAGCTTTCAAGCTCGAGCACTTAAGGAAAACGATGGCGGTGAAGGTGCAGACGATGGCAATTTTTCCTGGACCTTGGGCAATAAAAAAGAACGAGATGGCGTTACTTCAGGGGTGTCTCGGCGAAACGGAACGATTCAAAAAGATTGGGCCTTTGCTAAAAGTTATGAGTTGCCGGACGTTTTCGGCATCGTTGTCCGAGGCCATGAAGGTTGGGATAGGAATAACCCTGAAGCAGTTGCGAAATTTTCTTTGGCGATATCATTTGAAATTCTCGGATCGAACATTAATGTCTATGAACGAATACAAGCAGTAAATCGAATACAAGTTGAGACACCTGTTGAGATTAAAGCGCGGTAGTTGCTCCTAAACCTCTATTTGAGCATATTTTATTTTAAGCCCACGTGGTACAAAGGATCTTTGATCCTCCTGCCAACATGGCGTTGTCGCTCGCATAAAATCCTTTAGATTAAATCCCTTAAAGACGGTAATATGTTGTCTGTTTCTTGGTATGTTTTGGCAAAAAATGGACATTCTGAAATGACCGAAAAGTGGCTCACAATAGAACAGATTGCTGATTACCTGCAGGTCTCCAAAGAGAAGATGTACAAACTCTGCCAAAGAGGGAAGCTACCTGCTTCCAAGGTTGGCGGGCAGTGGCGGTTTGATTTGAAAGAAGTGGATAATTGGGTTAGAAAGCAGAGACCTGCAAAGACGCGGAGATAATAAATGGCAAATAATGGCAACACAACTAAAGAGCAGGAACGAACCGAACTGCACCGAGCCATATGGCAGATCGCCAACGATCTGCGCGGCAGCGTGGATGGCTGGGACTTCAAACAATACGTGCTTGGCATGCTTTTTTACCGCTTTATCAGTGAGAACCTCACCAGCTACATCAATGAAGATGAACGGCGCAGCGGCCATAAAGACTTTGATTACGCCAAGCTTACGGATAAGAAAGCGGAGCTCGGCCGTGCCGATACGGTAAAGGAAAAAGGGTTCTATATTTTGCCGAGTGAGCTTTTTGTTAATGTCCGATCTAAGGCACGTCACGATGCCAATCTCAACGAAACGCTGGCCGCGGTATTTCACAATATTGAAAATTCGGCCAAAGGTTCGGACAGCGAGGACGACCTCAAAGGTTTGTTTGATGACCTTGATGTGAATTCCAATAAACTCGGCAACACGGTAGAGAAAAGAAACCAGAAGCTGGTGAAGCTTTTAGAGGCAATAGGCGACCTTTGTCTGGGTAATTACTACGATAATACGATCGACGCTTTCGGCGATGCCTATGAGTTTCTGATGACCATGTACGCATCGAACGCGGGCAAGTCCGGAGGAGAATTTTTTACTCCGCAAGAAGTGAGCGAACTGCTGGCCTGCCTCGCGACCGTCGGGAAAAAGGAGGTCAACAAGGTCTATGACCCGGCGTGCGGTTCAGGGTCGCTTCTTTTGAAATTTGCAAAGATCCTCGGCAAGGAGAATGTAAGATTGGGTTTCTTTGGGCAGGAGATCAATCTCACAACCTATAACCTCTGCCGCATCAATATGTTTTTGCACGATGTCAATTACAACCACTTTGATATTGCTCATGGCGATACGCTGACCGAACCGAAACACTGGGATGATGAGCCCTTTGACGCCATCGTTTCTAATCCGCCGTATTCGATTCGCTGGGAAGGCGACAGTAATTCGCTTCTTATCAACGATCCGCGGTTTTCGCCTGCAGGAGTACTGGCGCCCAAGAGCAAAGCCGACCTTGCCTTTACTATGCACATGCTCTCATGGCTTTCCACGAGCGGCACGGCAGCTATCGTTGAATTTCCGGGCGTTCTGTACCGCGGCGGCGCGGAACAGAAAATCCGAAAATATTTGATAGATAACAACTACATCGATGCTGTCATCCAGCTTCCACCCGATCTTTTCTTCGGCACGACAATCGGTACCTGTATCATTGTGCTCAAGAAAAGCAAGAAGGATAACAAAACGTTATTTATTGATGCGTCGGCTGAATTTGTGCGTGGAGGGAATAAAAACAAATTGAGTGATGATAACCGCGCCAAAATAATGGATGCGTTTACCAAGCGCGTGGATAAGGCGCATTTTTCTCAGCTGGTGAGCAATAAAACTATCGAAGAGAATGGCTACAACATCGCAGTATCGACCTATGTGGCGCAAAAAGATACCCGCGAGGTGATTGATATTAAAAAACTTAATGCCGAGATCGTCGGTATAGTTGCTAGGCAGAACAAACTGCGCACGGCGATTGATGAAATAGTGGCGGATATTGAGGGGCACCATGACTAAAGCTATGAATAAAATCGAAAAACTGATCACCGATCTCTGTCCCAAGGGGGTGGAGTATAAGCCCCTCGGTGAAATCGCTACGATAACAAGGGGCGTGCGAGTGGTTAGAAGTCAGCTCTCAGAAGATGGCGAATACCCGGTTTACCAAAACAGTATGACTCCGTTAGGCTATTATGAGGCAAGCAATTGCCCTGCAAATACAACTTTCGTTATTAGTGCCGGTGCGGCGGGCGAAATTGGATACAGCACGGTTGATTTTTGGGCGGCTGACGATTGCTTTTACTTTGTTTGCCCAGAACAACTGCAAAGTCGATTCCTGTATTACGCATTGCTTTGTCAGCAGAACTATCTGTTTTCAAGGGTGCGTAGGGCAAGCGTCCCTCGGTTAGCGCGGTCAGTTGTAGAAGGGATAAAAATTCCCATCCCGCCGCTTGACATCCAACAAGAGATCGTGAAAATCCTGGATGCCTTTACACAGCTGGAGGCAGAGCTGGAGGCAGAGCTGGAGGCGAGAAAGAAACAGTACGAGTATTACCGGGAGCAACTGCTGACGTTTAATACCAAAGCAAGCAAGCAAGCAAGCAAGCAAGCAAGCAAGCAAGCAAGCAAGCAAGCAAGCAAGCAAGCAAGCAAGCAAGCAAGCAAGCAAGATGGGCGACGCTAGGAGAGATATTTAATATGCGTGCAGGTCAGCATATTCCCGCCATCAAAATCGCAAATGAAGAGAACGAATGTTATCCATATCCGTGTTTTGGTGGAAATGGGGTCCGCGGCTTTGTTAAAAGTTACAGCCACGATGGAAACTATTTGATTATTGGACGACAAGGCGCGCTTTGTGGCAATGTGCAACGCACTCGCGGAAAGTTTTACGCTACAGAACATGCGGTGGTTGTTGCCCGCAACGACGATGTTAATATCGATTGGGCATTTCATATGCTCACACTGATGAATCTAAATCAGTATGCATCTAAATCCGCTCAACCTGGCCTTGCTGTTGGCAAGTTAGAGGGAGTGCAAATAAGTGTTCCTCCGGTCGAAGAACAAGAACGCATCGCTACGATTCTCAATAAATTCGACGCGTTGGTGAATGACTTGTCAGCCGGTTTGCCTGCGGAACTTAATGCTCGAAGAAAGCAATACGAATACTACCGAGGCAAACTGCTTACTTTCGAGCCATTGGAAAAAGAATATGCCAAGCAATAGAGAATACAAGCTGGTGGCGGAAAACCCGCAAAGCACAGTGGTAGCCGAATATGCTGCCGAATACCGGACTGCCAAAGCGTACCAGAGCGAGGCGGAATTAGAGCGCGCTTTTATCGAGCAGTTAAAGTCGCAGGCATACGAGTATTTGCCTATTGCCGCCGAAACTGATCTTGTTCTTAACCTTCGAAAACAACTTGAGAAACTGAACAACTTCACCTTTTCCGATACAGAATGGGAAGCGTTTTTTGGCGGAGAGATTGCTAATCCCAATCAGAGCATTGCCGAAAAAACAGCTACTATTCAGGAAGACTACATTAAGAATCTAAAACGTGACGACGGAGCGGTTAAAAATGTTTATTTACTCCGCAAAGACAAAATCCACGAAAACAGTTTACAGGTAATTAATCAATACGCCACCGAGGAAGGCCGAAGAGCCAACCGCTACGATGTAACGGTGCTGGTCAATGGCCTGCCGCTCGTGCATATCGAGCTTAAGCGACGGGGGGTGGCGATTCAGGAAGCGTTCAATCAGATTAACCGTTACCAGCGCGAGAGTTTTTGGGCGGGCTCAGGGCTTTTTGAATACGTGCAGATCTTTGTGATTTCCAACGGCACGCATACCAAATATTACAGTAATACCACACGTTCAGAACACATCAAGGAATTAAGCGAAGGCGCTATCAGGAAAGGGAAACGCACCAGCAACAGCTTTGAATTCACAAGCTGGTGGGCGGATGCAACCAATAAGCCCATTACCGATCTCGTGGATTTTGCCAAAACCTTTTTTGCCAAACATGTGCTTCTCAATATCCTCACCCGCTATTGCGTGTTTACCACCGAGAAACAGCTTTTGGCAATGCGGCCTTATCAGATCGTGGCGACAGAGAAAATATTGAGCAGAATCGAGGTCAGTACTAATTATAAAAAACTGGGCACCGTGGGAGGTGGCGGTTACATCTGGCACACTACCGGCTCTGGTAAAACCTTGACCAGTTTCAAGACCGCTCAACTGGTAAGTAAATTGCCCTATGTCGACAAGGTGCTTTTTGTTGTTGATCGCAAAGACCTTGATTATCAGACCATGCGAGAATACGACAAATTCGAGAAAGGCGCGGCCAATAGCAATACCAGTACGGCGATATTAAAACGGCAGCTCGAAGACTCCAACTCGCGGATCATTATTACCACGATCCAAAAGCTCGATCGGTTTATTAGCCGGAATAAAGGACACACGATCTTTGACGGTCATATCGTCCTGATTTTTGATGAGTGCCACCGGTCGCAGTTTGGCGAAATGCACGCCGCTATTACTAAGGCGTTTAAAAACTACCATCTTTTCGGCTTCACCGGTACGCCCATCTTTGCCGTGAACGCCTCCTCAGGCGGACGGCCCGATTTCAAGACCACCGAGCAGGCTTTTGGCGATAAATTACACACCTACACCATTGTGGATGCCATTGCCGATAAAAATGTTTTGCCCTTCAAAGTAGATTATGTTTCCACGGTGCATGAAGCCGAGGATATCGAAGACAAGAAAGTTCGTGATATTGATCGCGAGGCTGCCCTTGTCGCGCCAGAGCGTTTGACAAATATTGCCCGATATATCCGTGACCATTTCGATCAGAAAACCAAACGGAACAGCTTTTACAAGCTCAGGGATCGCAGGCTGGCGGGGTTTAATTCTATTTTTGCCGTTTCATCCATTGATGTTGCCAAAAAATACTACGCGGAATTCAAAAAACAGCTGGCAGAGGCGCCGAGCGATAAAAAACTCAAAATAGCGCTTATTTACAGCTTTGGCGTTAACGAGGAAGAAATCGACGGCGTGACAGATGAAAACTCCGAAGACACCAGCGGATTGGATAAAGGATCAAGGGATTTTCTTGAAGGTGCCATCCAAGACTATAACGCTATGTTTGGGACATCCTATGACACATCTTCCGATAAATTTCAGAATTACTACAAAGATGTCAGCGAGCGGGTGAAGAATCGGGAAGTGGATATTCTGCTGGTGGTCAATATGTTTTTGACCGGTTTTGACGCTACAACGCTTAACACCTTGTGGGTGGACAAAAACCTGCGCTTACATGGTTTGTTGCAGGCGTACTCGCGCACGAACCGCATCTTAAACACCGTCAAAACATTCGGGAACATTGTTTGCTTCCGCAATCTGGAAAAAGCGACCAATGAATCCATAGCCCTTTTTGGTGATAAAGAAGCCAGCGGGATTGTGCTTTTAAAGACCTATGACGAGTACTACAACGGCTATAAAGATGGCGACAGAGAGGTCCGGGGGTATACCAGTCTGGTCAAAGAGCTTTTGGAGAAATTTCCAGTTGGCGAGCGGATTATAGGGGAACAAAATCAAAAGGATTTTATCAGGCTCTACGGCGGAATTTTACGGGTGAGAAATATCTTGGTGACTTTCGACGAATTTAGCGGCAACGAAATTTTAACCGAGCGGGGCATTCAAGATTATCACAGTATCTACATTGACCTCTATAACGAGTTTCGCAAGGCAGATGAAGGCGAAAAAGAAAATATCAACGATGACATTGTGTTTGAAATGGAGCTGATCAAACAGATCGAGATCAACATCGATTATATTTTGGGGCTTGTTAAAAAGTACCACGAGGACCACATTAAGAATCGCGAGCTGCTCGTTGACATTAACAAGGCAATTGACTCAAGTGTTGAGCTGCGTAACAAAAAAGATCTCATCAACCAGTTTATTGCTTCGCTTGATGCCCATTCAGTGGTAGATGAAGACTGGCAGAAGTATGTGGAAAAGAAAAAGATTGAGGAGCTGGACGAGATTATTAAGCACGAAAATCTCGATCACGACGAAACCTATAAATTTGTGCGAAACGCGTTTCGTAACGGCAGTGTTGCGACAACAGGCACTGCTTTGGCCAAAGTTTTGCCGCCTGTATCACGCTTTTCTCCGGGAGGAGAGCGTTCCCAAAAACGCGAGAGTGTTTTGGAGAAACTGACCCGCTTTTTTGAACGATTTTTTGATATTTCTGGTGGAAAGATTTAAGGATGGCTGAAATTATTGAGATGAGCTTATCATATTGATGGTCATTAATATTGGCGATGGGGTGATGCGATCGAGGGCACTACTTTAAGTAATCGAGCAATAATAAAGCTATAAGGAGCGTTTAATGCCAACTCAACGATATTCTGTCACTCAACCTCCGATTGAGACGCTGTTTACTTGGATCAAATCGGGTGAGATTGCAATTCCTGAGATCCAGCGCCCATTTGTATGGGATGCGACAAAAGTCAGAAACCTTCTCGACTCTCTATTTGAAGGTTTTCCGATAGGATATCTGATCGCCTGGAAAAATCCTGATGTGAAACTAAAAGATGGGACCTCTTCTTCAGGGAAACGTATTCTGATTGACGGGCAGCAGCGCATTACGGCTCTTATGGCGTCCCTTCTGGGACGTGAGGTAATCAATAAGGACTATCAGCAGGTTCGTATTCGTATTGCTTTTCACCCTCTCGAGAATCAATTTGAAGTATCAAACCCAGCAATCGCTAAAGATGTTTCATGGATTCCCGATATTGCAGCTGTTTTTGATCCAAACACCAGCATGTTTGAATTGGTGAATAAGTATTGTGAGAAAAACCCGGAGTCTAAAAAGGACGATGTTTTTCGGAGCCTAGAACTGTTGCGTGGCATCACGAGCAATCAAATCGGTTTGATTGAACTTGCCTCAGAGTTGGACATAGAAACAGTTACGGAGATCTTTATTCGCGTGAACTCTGAAGGAGTCCCGTTGAGCCAGGCAGATTTTGCTATGTCAAAAATCGCAGTTAACGAAACGTACGGTGGTAATGCCTTGAGGAAAGCAATCGACTACTTTTGCCATCTAGCCGTCGCTCCAGATTTTTACAAGATCATCAAAGAAGACACTGTGTTTACCAGTAGCGAGCTTTTTCCCCAGCTGTCTTGGATGCAACGGGAGAACGATGATCTGTATGACCCCTCCTATACCGATATGCTTCGCGTAGCTTTTACCTCCGAATTCAAACGAGGTAAACTTCAAGACCTTGTTGCCTTGCTCTCCGGTCGAAATTTTGAGACAAAGCAATATGAAGAAACGATCGTGGAGGATTCTTTTAAGCGGTTAAAACAAGGTATTTCCCGGTTCATGAACGAAACGCATTTCAAGCGATTCATCATGATTATTAGGTCATCAGGTTTCGTTGATTCGTCGATGATCGGGTCGCAGAACGTTCTTAACTTTGCCTATATCCTGTATTTGACTTTAAGGAGTCAGAATATGCCTGATGCGGATATAGAGAAATATGTCCGCCGCTGGTTTGTTATGTCGGTCCTCACGGGTCGGTATTCAGGGTCGCCGGAGTCCATGATTGACTATGACATACGCCAGATTCACGCGCAAGGGATCAAGAGTTATTCGGAATCCATTATTGCTGGTGAACTATCTGATGCTTTTTGGAATGCTTCGCTTCCTCAAGAAATGGACACCTCCGTGGCAACGAGCCCCTATTTTTGCGTTTTTTTGGCTGCCCAAATCAAGATGAATGACAAGGGGTTCCTTTCAAGTGACATTACGGTTCGTGAGCTCATTGAGGTGAAGTCCGATGTTCACCATCTTTTCCCGAAGGACTGTCTTAAAAAGAATGGTTTGAGTCGGGGGCAATATAATCAGATTGCCAATTACGCAGTGACGCAAAGCGAGATCAACATAGCGATTGGGAACAAGGAACCCAGGGTTTATTTCGGGCATCTTTTGGATCAATGCAAAGGTGGGAAAAAACGGTATGGGAATCTTACCGAGCAGAATGAGCTAAAAGAAAATCTAAAGATGCACTGCATCCCTCAAATTATGGGGGAGATGTCGTTAGAAGATTACCCCGAATTTCTAATAGAGCGACGTAAACTTATGGCGCAAAAGATTAAAGCATATTTCGGGAGCCTTTAAAATTAAGCGAACTTAGAGCTTGGGTATAGATGGTGTCGGGAATCCTGTATAACAAGTCTACGAGGTCCGCAGGTTGAATGGGTTATTGGATGTCACAAAGTACCCAATTTATGACATTGGATTGTGGGAAGAAAAAGTGAATCGGGGTAATTTTTGCGCGATAATTATCGCATACTTTTTACTCAGAAATAAAAGGCTAAGATACTATAATGCTTGTTAAGTATAACAACCTGTGAATTTGACCTGATGAGGTGAAGTAAAATGGGTTTGTTCCAAGGCCGGAAAAAGAAATCCCAAGAGCGACCTGGCAAGAAGAATGGCCCGGAAGAAACAGTTACAAACAAAAGACGTGCACTTGCGATGCGCGCAGCGGCCCGCGCGCAAGAAAAAATAACATCGTCTGCCCGACCTGCCGAAAAGAAGAACAAAGACAGCGCCTCTGCTGTGTCTCCTGATCAGGTCACACAATCAAGTCCGAAAGTAGAAATCTCACAGCGACTTCAGGAACTTCCGGACAACTACGGTGACAATCAGATTTACTTATTAGTGCGCGATCCTTACTGGATCTATTCATACTGGGAGATCCAGAAAGATCATCAAAAGAAGGTCCTTGCGAAAATTGGCGGGAACTGGGATGGTGTAGTTTCGGTCCTTCGGGTTTTTGATATTACCAATGGCACGAATAATCCTCCTTATTTTGACATTGTTCTCCAGAACATGGCCACAAGCTGGTATATCAATACCCAACCTAACCGGAGCTACTTTGTTGAGATTGGCCTGCTTCACCGGGACGGCCGTTTTGCGCGCCTTGCCCGTTCCAATAGCATCACAACGCCGCGGGCCGGGATGTCCGAGGTTCTTGACGAACAATGGATGGGCATTGATTTTGACAAGATGTATGCGCTTTCCGGGGGTTTTCAGGTCGGCAAAAGTTCTGCTGAACTCCGCATGCTCATGGAAGAGCGGATGAAAGGCGCCATTACTTCAGGTTCGGGTGTCGGAGCGGTTTCCAGTTTGGCAAGTCCGGTCAAGATCAAAAAGCGAGGATTCTTCTTTTGGCTTGAATGTGAACTCATCATTTACGGCGGCACGGAACCGGACGCGACCGTAACCATCCAGGGCCGGCCCGTAAAGCTCCGCCCGGATGGGACATTCACGCTCCGATATGCGCTTCCGGATGGGAAATTCATCTTCGATTGCCACGCCGAATCTTCGGATGGCATCGAAGAGAGAGTGATCACGCCGATCGTGAACCGCAGCACAGAAAGACCTGCGCCCATCCGCAAAACAGGAAAGCGCTTGTAGCTATTGGAAAAAGAACGCTGAATCAAAACAAAGAATATTGAACGCTTTATCAACATCTAACATAGGAGAAGTAAAACATGGCAAGGGTTTCAGGTGTTAAAAAAGGAAAAATGACTGAAGCGGAACTGACCGAACGAATCAGAGAAAAGGCTAAGGAGCTTTGGGAGAAAAAGGGCCGCGTTCAGGGGCAAGATCTGGAGATCTGGCTCGAAGCCGAAAGATTGGTCAAGAAATAGACGATTCAATCCGAAACGCGGCCACGGTTAGCCTGCTTTGATAGGCGCTTCTTGCTATGCGGTCCGTGTTGTTGTGAATTCGGTCTCAGGTAGGAGTTCCTCATGATCACGGAAATCGGAATTGTCGCTGGGGAGATTTGGCAGTTTCTGGATGGTAAGAAAAGCGTTACTGCGGATGAACTTACCAAAGAATTGAAGCGCCCTCGCGAACTCGTGATGATGAGTCTGGGTTGGCTTGCTCGTGAAGGTTACATCACTTTGTGGATTTCCGGAAGTGATTATTCGGCGGCGCTTAATCGAAAATAATCCGCGTACGAACGTGAAGCATCGATTCGTTCTTAACCCGCCCCTGACTTTTAAAGGATTGCTGTCCTTTCAGCTTCTGAATCAAAGAAGAGAGCATCTATTTGAAAGGGAATCCCCTTAAGCCACAGCTCCGATTTCAATTATGTCGCAATATGTGTGAAATGCGAATTGTTTCCGTATAGTCCTTTAATCCCCGATAGGCTCTCTCCTGTCGGGCGACTGGCCACTATGAACGCTTGCGCGCCAAACGGATCTCCCAAGGGGCTCCGGATGATGTTCGTAAGAATTTATTTCTAGTATAAAAACGTTCGCAAATGTTGAACGGTCCCTTCTTAACTCAATGTCCCATGAGGGACTATCTGCTATATAGAAGGGAGTTATCCATGAAATGAATAAGCAAGACGGTATTTCAAGGTGTGAAGTTTCGGGGAAGTTGCTGAATGTAAGCGAGTTATCGCAGCGTCTTGGGGTTAAGGTTAAGACCGTGTATTGCTGGGTTCATGCCCGGCAAATACCCTATGTCAAAGTGGGACGCTTGGTAAAATTTGATCCTCTGGATATCTCGCAATGGGTGGAAAGCAAAAAAGTCAGGTTAATTAAGGATTGACAAGGTTTAATAATGTTGATAATCTACAGCGGACTCCTGGAGCGATATGGAAAAAAATAAACGCTACTATCTTGATGAAGTCGTCAAAATGCTCGGGATACCGCGGAGCTCCTATTACAACTGGGAGCGTGCGGGAAAGATCCCTTTGCCGAAGCGTGATCCTATGAGTAATTATCGTTACTGGACTGAAGAGGATCTCAGGGAGCTTAAGAAGAGAACGGGGAGAGGCTGAAATGGGCGTTTTTCAAAAAAAATGCGGGGCCTGTGACTGGTGCCGGGAGGGTCGCGCCAAGTGTAAGGCGGGGACCTGGTATGTGGATTATTATGTTAACGGCCGTCGCCGCCGTGAGACTGCTCCCAATAAGGCGATGGCGGAGGATCTCTTAAGCAAACGCAAGATTCAGATCAAGGAAAACAAGTATTTTGATATCCGGAAGGATTGCCATCTGACTTTCCGTGAGCTCGGGGAAAAATATCTCGGTCATTGCGAGCTGGCAGGTAAAAAATCATGGGAGAAAACGGATGCCATCTGGTTGAAGCATCTTACGGATTATTTTGGAGATATGCCGGTTAGTGAGATCAGCTCCGAGGATGTCGAGGCCTATAAACAGAAACGTCTAAAAGACGTGAGAGTGTCAAAAAAACTGAAGATCGAAATGAGGCCGAAGCCCGCCACGATCAATCACGAACTTTCCTGTATGCGCGCGGTGTTCAATAAAGCGATCCATGAATGGCGGAACCCCGAAAATAAAAAAACGCCGTTATTCGCCGGCCCGAATCCCGCCGCGAGATTCAAACGCCTTAGAGAGGTGCCAAGGAGCTGTTTTTTAACCAAAGGAGAATTGATCAAGCTCCTTCAGGTGAGCAGTTTGGATCTCCGCAATTATATTTTTGTCGCCGTTAATACGGGCATGAGGAAAGGGGAAATGCAGGGCATGACCCCCGAGAACGTGAAACTTGATATGAATTATGTTTTCCTTCCCGAGACCAAGAACGGGGAAGTGCGGTATGTCCCGATCAATGAAACGGTAAAATCGATTCTGAAGGGTCCGTTTGATTTTTCCTACAATCCCCGGAAGGCATTCGCGACGGCGCTTCGCCGCGCGGGGATAAATGACTTGCATTTCCATGATCTACGGCATACATTTGCAAGTTATTTGGCGCATCTTGGGGTGGATCTTTATACGATCGCGGTGTTGCTTGGGCACAAAACAAAGGGCGGTATGTATTCCATTACTGCCCGCTATACGCACCTGCAACAGGACCATCTTTTAGCCGCTGTCAGGAAACTGGATGTTTATTTATCTGATGTTATGCCCGAGTCCAGGGAAGACATGGGCGGGGGGAAGGGCAGATTTATGGTTAAGGAGCCTGAGACGGTTTGGGGGATCAAATACCGGGAATTACCCGTCAAATGCCGCCGATTTCCCTCTAGGATGGACACTTTTTGGACACCAAAGAAATTAGTGAAATTGTAACTTATTACAGCGCCTCGAGATAGAGTGACAGAGCATTTACCTTCTAAGCAGGGGGTCGGCAGTTCGAATCTGCCCGGGGTCGACCTTTTGAAGCTTGCTTTTAAGATTCGTGTTCTCCGCCGCACAGCGCGAGCGGATCCGTTCTCTGGCGGAGAATCACGCCGGGGTCGTTTTTTTCAGGGAGTCATTTTGAAACCCTCTTGAAGACGGAAAAAGGGTCGATAATCTCGAGGTCTGAGTTTTCATAAAAGATGATGAAAAAAAAGATCCTGAATTGCTTCATCTCATGCCTTGTTTCCGTTTCGATGCTTTTTCCCGCGGGCATTGCGCAGGCGGGAACGATCACGCTCGTCGCGCCTTCAGCGGTCCTGCTGGACGGCTATACCCAGCAAGTCCTTTACGCCCGCTCGCCTCATGCCAAGCGGGCGCCGGCGAGCACAACCAAGCTGTTGACTGCCATCGTGGTTTTGGATCATCTTTCGCTGGATAAAGAAGTGCGGATCCCTCCGGGCATGCACCGCATTCAGCCGTCGAAGATCGGTTTGCAAACAGGCGAGCGGTTCTATGTCCGGGACCTCGTCAGGGCGGCGCTCATCAAGTCCGCCAACGACGCGGCGGAAGCGCTGGCGATCATTGTGGCGGGTTCACGGCCGGCTTTTGCGAAACTCATGAACCAGAAAGTCCGCGCGATCGGCGGGAAAAATTCACGTTTCGTGAACGCGTCCGGACTTCCGGCCTCGGGTCAATATTCCACGGCGTATGATCTCGCAAAGATCATGGTGGCCGCTTCGCGTTATCCTTTTATCGTCAGCACGCTTCAGACAAGAGAAACGGTCATCTACAGCCGCGGGGGAAGGCGGATCCCCTTGAGCAACTGCAATAAGATGTTGTGGCGCACCGCCGGCGTGATCGGCAAGACCGGGTGGACCCGCGCCGCGCGCCATTGTTTCGCGGGCCGCGTGCAATCCGGCGGCAAAACGATCTTTGTGGGCCTGATGGGGAGTAAAAGCCGTCAGTATCTTTGGTCCGATCTTAGGCGGATCGCCTCGATCCCTTCGGGAAAGATGCCGAAGCCCATCGCGGCGGCTCCCAAGATGCCTTCGCGCAAAGAAACGATCAAGATCCAAAAGGCGCTGGGCCGCGCGGGTTATTTTAAGGGAGGTCCTACGGGATTTTACGGCAAGCGGACCAAAGCCGCGGTCCGGAATTTTCAAAAAGCAAAAGGTCTTACGGTCGACGGGATCGTGGGGCCGAACACCTGGAGCAAATTAAAGGCCTATCTATGAAAAAAATATTCTTATTTTTAGGGATTTTTTTGTCGGTTTTTCATGCGGGCTGTTCCGCGGATATTCCCCGGGAGCCGGAAAAGATCGAAAACGTCAAGACGCAGACGGTGTCTCCGGATCTTCCCAAAGTCGCCATGGTCGCTGATTTTGAGGCGGAAGACCCCAAGATCCTTAATAATCTCGGAGGGGAGACCGGCGATTGGAACCTGAATCCGGCGGACGCGAATAACTCTTACACCGATCTCAAGATCGTGAAAATGCCGGGGAAGGATGGGAACGCATCAAGCGTTTTGCGGCTTACCTACAGCGTGGATTCTGATGTTCCGGCGCAGAATGGCTTCTGGACCAAACTGAAGGATCTTGATGGGAGCCAATACGACCATCTGGAATTTGAGATCAAAGGCGATCCGGAGGAGGGGTTCACAGAAAAATTCCGTCTCGAACTTAAGAAGTGCCTTGATGCGCCGCAATGCCTCGAAACGATCCAGGGTTCCGCGGTGGTCCCCGTGACGGGGGAATGGAGCACGGTCAGCATCCCTCTCAACAAGATGACCGGCCTGATCGATTTTGCCAACCCCGAATGCTGGAAAAATCCGCTCCGAAGCTACGATTCGCTCGATGAGCTGATCATCATTTTTAACGATAAATTCGTTACCCAAAAAACCGGACGCATTTATCTGGATAATATCCGGTTCGTAAAAACGGGAGCCCCCGGCCCGAGCGCGGTGGATCAACCCCATCGCTCCGGAGAAAAAACAAGCCTGCATTTCGAAAGTCCGGAATATCAAAAATTCTTAGCGGCAAGGTTGCGCGGCTTTCCTTCGGTCGTGACCGTTAAAAAAGAATCTCCGGCTGAGGAACGCGCTTTTCTTACGGAGATCGCCCGCGACACGTGGAAATATTTTGATCTGATGATCGATGCGGAAAACCACCTGCCGCTCGATAATGTCCAGCTGGGCGAAGAAGAGCCGCTCGGGAAGGGCGCCTGGATCGGCGATTACACGAATGTGACCAATATCGGGATCTATTTCATGTCGGTCGTGAGCGCTTACGATCTCGGTTTCATTACCCGGGAAGACGCGGTCAGCCGGATCAAGGCCACGCTTGAGGTGATGAAAAAAATGAAGTTCCATTCAAGCGGTTTTCCCTACAATTACTATGACACGACCCTGCTCGATCCGACGAGCTACTTTGTTTCATTCGTGGATAGCGGCTGGCTGATGCTGGGGCTTTACGTCGCCAAGAACGCTTTTCCCGAGGAATTGTCCGGTCCGGCCGCCGAGTTCATCAAGCGCGGAAACTTCAACTTTTTCTACGATCCCGTGGAAAAGCAGATGTATCACGGGTTTTATGACAATCTCGGCGTCTATACCGATTACCGTTATGGCGTTTTTTACGCCGAACCCCGGGCAGGGTCTTACCTTGCCATTGCCCGCGGGGATGTGCCGGAAGAGCACTGGTTCTTAGGGCCGGTCCGGACCTTTCCGGAAAATTATAAGTGGCAATCGCAAACGCCTAAAGGGCGCGTCGAGAAAACCGTGTTGGGGCATGTCTACAAAGGCGGTTATTACGAATGGAACGGGCTGAAATATGTTCCGAGTTGGGGTGGGTCGTCTTTTGAGGCGCTTATGCCCTCGGTAGTGCTAAAAGAAAAAGAACTCGCGCCGGGGGGATTGGGCGGCAACAACGAGGCGCACGCACAGGGCCAGATCCGTTATGCCTTAGAAGATCTGAAAATGCCGGTCTGGGGCATGAGCCCGTGCGCTGTTCCCGGAGGAACTTATTCCGAATATGGCGCTAAACCGATGGGGATCAAAGGTTATAAAAGCGGAGTGGTGACGCCCCATGCTTCGGCGATCGCTTTGGAATACGCGCCCAAAGAAGCGGTTTCAAATCTCCGGAAGCTCAAAGAGCTTTACGATATTTACGGAGAATACGGTTTTTATGATGCCGTGGAAGTCGCGACGGGGCGCGTGGCCCGGAAATATTATGCTTTGGATCAGGGGATGATCCTTGTCGCGATCAATAATTATCTGAACCGGGGCGCCATTCGGAATCGTTTTCATAAAAATCCCGAAATACAAAAAGCCGAAAAGCTTCTGACCGCCGAAAAGTTCTTTGAAGGGGCGCCGCAAGAGGCCGCTTCGGACCCCAAGCCGTGATCCTCCGGGAAGGTCCCGAAGGCATTTACCGCTTCACATCTTTCGGTGAGGGCGTTGTTGCCGGATTCCACTCCCGCATGTTCGACAATTCCAAACGCGCCGAATTCCTCGAGGGGCTCAGACTGCGTTTTGAGGATCTCGTCATGGTCAAGCAGGTCCATGGCAAAGCCGTTGTGGCCGCAGAAAAAGCGGATCCCGCGCTTCTTGAAACACCCGCCGATGGTCTGATCACTCAAACGCGCGGTCTCGTGCTGGGCATAAGGACCGCGGATTGTGTGCCCGTGTTCCTTTGGGACCCTGTTGGCCGCGTTGCGGGGATCGTTCATGGCGGATGGAAAAGCGTTAAAAGCGGCATTATCAGCCAGGCGCTCAACGTTTTTGAGAAAAAACACCGAACAAAGACAGAGGATCTTCGGGTTGCCATCGGACCCGCCATCCGCCGCTGTTGTTATGAGGTCGGGAAGGAATTCCTTGGGTATTTCCCCGGGTTTTATTACGCCCGGGACGCCGCCAAGGGCCATCTGGATCTTGTGGGCGTGATCAAAAGCCGGCTTATGAAGCGAGGGGTGCCGGAAAGCCGGATCGATGACGCGGGTTTTTGTACGGTTTGCGAAAACAAGAGATTCTTTTCTTACCGAGCCGAACAGCAGACGCAGGAGCGCATTCTTTCGGTCATCAGCATCCTTTGACTTGCCCGGAAATTCGCTTCATGTATAATATCGCTCCTTCAACCCCATATTGATCTGATCACGAGAGGAAATAACATGCAAGCGAGAGACGCTAAAAAGGGCGCGATTGTCCTTTATCAAAATGAAATGCACCTGGTGACCGAAGCCACCCACCGCACCCCGGGGAACTTAAGGGCCTTTTTCCAGATCACCATGAAAAACCTCAAGAACGGCCGCATTATCCAGTCCCGGTTTTCCCCTGACGAGCCGCTGGAGAGGATCACTTTAGACCCGAAACAATGCCAGTTCCTGTATAAGGACGCGCAAGGTTATCATTTTATGGATATGGAGAGCTATCATTCGTTCGCGCTTTCGGAAGAGATCCTGGGCGATAAAAAGTACTATTTAAAAGAGGGTATGGAGATCAAGATCGACTTTCACGACGAAAAACCGGTTTTTCCGGAACTTCCTTCCATAGTGACGCTCAAGGTCACCGAAGCGCCTCCGGGGATCCGCGGAGATTCCGTTTCCAATACCGTCAAAGTCATCGTCTGTGAGACGGGACTTAAGGTCAATGCCCCTCTTTTTATTGACGAGGGGACCGAGATCAAGGTGAATACCGAGACCGGCGAATACGTCGGCCGGGCGTAGCTTTTTTCGCTGATGTTTTGTGATTGCGTGGGCGGTTAGCTCAGTTGGTTTAGAGCATTACCTTCACACGGTAGGGGTCACAGGTTCGAATCCTGTACCGCCCACGTAATTACTACCGCACAGAAGATAGACAAGCCCCAAAGGGGGGTGTAGAATACCGCCATGAATCTCCGCATCGAAAAACCCAAGAAGCCTAGCTATTGGAAGCCCCTTACGATCGTTCTTGTGATCGCGGCTATCCTTGTCCTGTGGCCTTATTTTGCTCCCAAGCCTTCCACGCCCCTTGCCTTCGAAGTTCTTGGTTTCGAGGGGGATGTTCAGATCTATGACCTGCAGAGCCGTTCGTGGCGCGCGCCCAAGCGCGGCGAAGATTTCGGGACCTCTCAAAAGCTCAAGACCGGGGCCGACGGCATGGTCAACTTTCAAGTCGAAAACGAGATCCGTCTCCGCCTGAAAGAAAACTCGGAATTAACCAATGAGGCGTCCCGTTTCTCCCAGGGCAAAGAAATCTATAAACTGCGCCTTCATCAGGGTGTTTTGTTGGGTGCCACGACCCGGCAGTTTGAGCGCAAACAGGCCGGCAAAAAGGCGGTTTTAGAGATCAAGACCCGGGATTATGTCGCCAATATTCACGGCGCTATTTTTCGGGTTCAGGCCGCCGGTATGGGGCAGGACGGAAAGGTGGGCGTCTTGCGCGGTTTTGCGGATGTTTCAAAACCCATGATGTTCTTCCGCAAGCCGGTCCGGGTCCGCGGTCTGGAAGGGGTCCAGGTGGTGGGCGGCGCCATTCAAGCCGCGCAAAGGGTCAGCCCCGAGGATTGGGGTTTTATGAAGGAATCATACGAGCTTCTCGAGAAATCAGCGATGATGGAAGCCGAGCAGATCGATCTTTCCAAAAACGCGGGGTCCTTTTTTACCAAGGTTTTCGATCACGGCACCTTTTATACGCCCAAGATCGGCTACGCTGGCAGGGAATTCTACAAAGATCCGGATTCCGGTGAAGTGTTCCTTGAATCCGAATACGATGTTTTTCCCGCGGGTTCTTTCAGCGGCGTCTATATCAAGACCCGCGATTTCGATATCTCACAGTACAAAGGACTTTCTCTTGAGGTGCGGCGCAATCCCGAGGAAGCCGCCCCCGAAGCTTTTTTTATCGAATTAAAATCCAAAGGAAACGTTGTCCGCCGTTTCGCCCCCCGCACCTTCGAAAAGAACTGGGCGCTTTGGGAATTTGAGTTTCACGCGCAAAAACCTCTTTTGGTGAATGAAGTGGTATTCGTCTTCACGAATTCAAGGGTCGGAGAAGCAAAAAAAGGTGTTTTGGAATTCCGCCATATGAATCTAATCCCTTTGCCGCCGCCCGAACCGACGCCGACAGCGGCCCCCACTTCGGGCCAATCCGAAGCTGCGGCGCCGCTTCCCCAAGAGCCCGCGACCACGCTTGTGGAAACTTCACAACGCTAAGTTCCTTCCCTTTCCATCGGACGCATCTCATTTCAGATAGTAGTTTTTAACTGATTCTTTGTTTCGCCGGAAAGTGTGTTTTTCGCGAACGTTTGCCATGCCCCACCGTGGCATGGCTTCACTCGGAGCGTCGGCCTCGCAAAAAAACCTTGGCGCTCGGGCCTCCTTACGTCGCTTAAACACACTTTCCGTCTTCACTCGGAAAGAAAAAAGGCAAAGGGTTGAGTCCGAGGCACGTTCGAATGACGAGCGGGCATGGGCCTGCGTCAGCAGGGAGCGAGGAGTGAGACCGAACGAGGGAATCCACGCCGGGGATTCCCGAAGTGTTGACGAGGGCTCAAGCCCGAAGCTTTTTTAGCGACCGTCTGAAGAGGGATGCGTTCTTTTCTATCTTTGATGTTGACGGTTCCCGCTTAAGACCGCTATATTCCTGAATCCTTTACACTATGCTGGGGTGGTGGAACTGGCAGACACGCAGGTCTCAGAAGCCTGTGGGAGCGATCCCTTGGGGGTTCAAGTCCCCCCCTCAGCACCAATTCTTAGTGAATTGGTACGGTGCCGTGAGGGTTTAAGGATAACCCTCTACGGCAACCGCACTTTGTAGGAGGGGTGCCTAGCGCATTGGGCGCTAGGGCAAGTCCCCCCCCTCAGCATTTTTACCGATGTAAAAATACCGCATCGTCAGAAACCAAAGAAGTTTCTGTACGATGACGGCACCTTTAAAGCACGAAATCGCCATCCTATGAAAAAGAAAAAAGAAGCAACCTCGCCGCCGAAACCTGTCCGGAATTCGTTTGAAGTGATCTCCGAGAACCGGAAGGCGCATTTCAATTATTTCATCCGTGACAAATATGAGGCCGGCGTGAGCCTCATGGGTCATGAGGTAAAGTCCATTCGCGAGCGGCGGGTGAACTTAAAAGACAGCTATGTCCGCATCATGAAAGAAGAAGCATTCCTTCTCAATTGCCATATTTCACCCTATTCCAAGATCCAGGGACATCAAGAGCTGGATCCGATCCGAACGCGTAAACTTTTGCTCAAGCGGATCGAGATTGATCGTCTGATGGGCCAAGCCGCGCATAAGGGGTTCGCGATCGTGCCGCTTCGCATGTACCTTAAAAAAGGCCTCGTCAAGATCGAGATCGCGGTCGGCGAAGGCAAAAAACAACATGACAAGCGCGAAGCGATCCGAAAACGCATCCATGACCGCGAAACTTCCGCGGCGATCAAAAAAATCCGCTAAGCCAACATTTTAAAAAGGAAAAAATATGAATTCGATCTGGAGCAGCGCGTTGATTTTTATCTTTGTTCTTGTCGGGACTGCGATCGGCCTCATCCTGCGGGCGGTCCTCCCGAGCCATCATTTAAGCGAGGAGTCACGGGATGCGGTCAAGCTAGGGGTTGGCCTGATCGCGACCCTCACGGCCCTCGTACTGGGGCTTTTAGTGAGTTCCGCGAAAGGGTCGTTCGATACGGTGAATACTTCGCTTACCGAATGCGGCGCCAAGGTCATTTTACTTGATCATACGCTGGCCGCCTATGGCCCGGAGGCGGCACCGGCGCGCGCTCAGCTTCGTCGTTCGATCCAGAACGCTGTTACGATGTTCTGGCCGGGGCAAGGGAAGAAAATGGGGGGACTGAACGCTTTTGAAAAGGGGGACGGGATGGAGCGCATCCAGGCGGAGCTTCGACAGCTCGCGCCGCAAAGCGACGCGCAGCGCTCCCTTCAGGCGCAAGCGATCCAGTTCAGCAACGACCTTCTTGGGTCGCGATGGCTGATGATCGAGCGCGCCCAATTGACGCTGCCGCCGATCTTTTTCATCATGCTGCTTTTCTGGCTTACTGTTCTTTTCGCCTGTTTCGGCCTTCTGGCGCCGCGCAACGAGACCGTGATCGTTGTTCTTTTGGTTTCGGCGATGTCAGTGACCGGCGCGATGTTCCTGATCGAAGAAATGAACACGCCTCTTTCCGGTGTCATGAAAATTTCAAGCGCTCCGATCACAAAAGCCCTCGAGCATATCGGAAAATAGGGTCAAACCCGGCCGTTTTTGCCGCTTCGGATGCCGGCTTGCGAAGTTGAGCGGGCGGTCTTTCGGTGGTATACTTCTTTTGGTTCTTTTCCATAGTCTCCTGGGGGTGAATAGGTTCGACAGGGGATCAGGCATACAAGGGAGCATGCAGAGGTTCGTCAGGTTCCTCTTAAATCAACGTGGCAAACCATAAATGCTGATAAACTCAGCTGGAACGAAAGAGCGGTTGGGCCGGTTTCGGCTCCCGTGTTCGTTCCTCTCGCTGCCTAAGGGCTAGCGACGTCACGGGGCCGACGCCCGCTAAGTTCCGCTGACGACATTAGCGGGATGCTTTCCGGGATCCGCCGTCGGTTCCGGAGAAAAGACTTAGACGGATCGTCCCTCAACTTCCTGTCCGCATGGGTTTGGGGGATCAGATCAAATGGGGACTGAGCATGGAGAACCTTTGGTGACGGATCTTTTGGACGCGGGTGCAATTCCCGCCACCTCCACCACTTCAATAGTAAACTGGCTCGATGAAACAGAAGTTGAAACATACCGCTATCAAGACGGCGAGCTGGTATTTATCTCGAAGTAGTGCGACTTAGGGAGGTTTTTTGATGGAGGTAGTAATCGTTGTCGTTGCGATTATTGTGGGGCTTTTTGTGTATTTCATCCCTACAAGCGTCGCAAGTGGAAAAAAACAAAGCACGCAGGTTTTTGTAGTGAATTTCTTCTTTGGTTGGTCCTTGATAGGTTGGGTGATAGCGTTAGTATGGGCGCTTCAACCAGATGAGAAATTAGGGGCCACGCCTGCGGAATTGGACGTTGAAGTGGTTCAAACTACGTCTGGGTCTGTGATTGTTTGTCCGCAGTGCAAAGTGAAAAATCATCCTCAGCTAAGGGTTTGCTGGAAATGTAAAACCCCCTTCGTAACAGAACGTCGCAAATGTCCTTCTTGTGCGGAATTGATTAAAAAAGAGGCGAAAAAGTGTCGCTATTGTGGGACCGAAGTTTCCACGCTTTAGGTGGTATAAATTGGGTTTCAGTTGCCATTGCTCGTTCATAATACAGAGGGTGGTTTAGACAGGGGCAGACCAACTCCACCTCTATTGACATTATTATAGAAAATAATTGGAAATGGAGGTTGTCCTGATTTCCATAAAAATTTAATAGAAATCAGAGCACCTCCACGTCTTTATTTATAATTATAAGCCCTCAATTGGAATCGAGGGCTTTTTCATTAAGGAAAAGCTTTAGAAAATATGACCCAGCAAAAAGATTACTATAAAGTCCTTGGCGTTCCGGAGTCTGCCTCGGCGGATGAGATCAAGAAGGTCTACCGCAAACTCGCGGTCAAATACCATCCGGACAAGAACCCCGATAACCCCAAGGCCGCGGAAGCAAAATTCAAAGAGATCTCCGAGGCCTACTATATCCTAAGCGACGAAAAACGCCGCCAACAGTATGACCAGATGCGGAAATTCGGCGGGGGTTTCCAGGGAAATTACGCGGGCGCTCAAGGGTTCAATTTCGAGGACCTGCTCCGGCAGTTCTCAGGCGGCGGGCGCGGACGACCGAGTGGCCGGTATTCTGCGTTTTCGGATATTTTTGGGGATCTTTTTTCAGGCGGTGGAACAGGTGGCTCTTTCCGGTTTTATTCTTCCGGGTCGCCGCAACAGGGTTATTATGAGGCCGAAGATGATTATGACCAGCCGGTTCCATCCCAGGAGCCCGCGGATGTGATCGTGAATTTAAAGATCTCCAAACGGAAGGCTAAAGAAGGCGGAAGCGTGACATTCCGGACCCCCGAAGGGCAAACGGTTTCGGTGAAGATCCCCTCCAATACCCGCGAAGGACAGAAGCTGCGCTTGGCGCGCCAGGGACGGGTATGCCACGCTTGTCACCATCCGGGAGACTTGATCCTTCGGGTCAAGGTCGGTGATTAAATGGAAGACTTCTTTAAAAAACGCGAGCCTTACCAGACCGGGAACCCTAAGCTTAATCAACTCATTCATGAGCTGATCCATCAGGCGGGTCCTGGTTCTAATGCCGATCTTGCCGAAGAATTGGTGGTGACCGCGCTTAAGGTCCATACCGATAAATTGGACCGCGGCGATATCAAGATACTCAACACGGCGCTCAAGGAGCTCCGGCACAGTCTCAAGCTTTTTGAACCCTACCGCTCGATCCGCAAAGTCGCCATTTTCGGTTCCGCGAGGACGCCGCGCCATTCCCCGGATTACCAGATCGCTGAGAAATTCGCCAAAGAGGTCGTCAAAAAAGGATGGATGGTCATCACGGGCGCCGCATCCGGCATCATGCAGGCGGGCAACGAAGGCGCCGGCCATAAAAAGAGTTTCGGGATGAATATCCAGCTTCCCTATGAGCAGGAGCCCAACCCTGTGATGCTTCAGGATCCGAAACTCATGACCTTTAAATATTTTTTTACGCGCAAACTCATGTTTCTTCGCGAATCGCACGCGACAGTTCTTTGTCCGGGAGGTTTTGGGACCCATGACGAAGGATTCGAGACCCTGACGCTTGTTCAGACGGGGAAGACCGATCCTAGGCCGATCGTTTGCCTCGATGCGCCGTCTTCGACTTACTGGAAGGATTTCTTTCATTTCCTGAGGCAGCAACTACTGCAGCAGGGGATGATCCATGAAGAAGATCTCGATCTTATGTATGTTACCCATGATCCCGTCGATGCGGCCGCTTATGTGACGAATTTTTATAAAATGTACCATTCCATGCGCTATATCCGGGACCTTCTGGTTCTGCGCATCGAAAAACCGCTCAGCGAAAAACAGCTGGGTCTGCTCAATCAAGAGTTCAAGCACCTGCTCAAAAAAGGGAAGATTACCCAGTCGCTGAAGCCATTCGAGGAAGAGCGGAATGTGCCGTATACGTTCCATCTGACGCGGCTTTCCTTTTATTTCAAAAAGGACATTTTTGCCAACCTTAATAAACTGATACACCGGATCAACAGCTTTGAGGGCGCTTAGCTCGGATCGGACGGAAACGACAAGTTTCCGCCGAAGTCGTCTCAAGCCATTGGGGCTTGGGGCAGTTGGTTGAAACCACAATTTCGTGGGCGATTAGCTCAGCTGGTTAGAGCATCTCCTTTACACGGAGAGGGTCATTGGTTCGAATCCAGTATCGCCCACGAAATTGTGAGCTTGTTGGTCAGCACTTGCTCCGATGAGCAAGTGCGGCAAGTGCGATGATCAAAGAAATCATCGCACTTGCCGAGCATATCCTTTACACGGATAGGGTCGAGGGTTCGAATCCTTCAGCGCCCAAGTTTATATTTTGGAAGGGAATTGAAAGAGAATTTTTAAAAAAGAAATGGCGGGAGCGACGGGGCTCGAACCCGCAACCTCCGGATCGACAGTCCGGAGCTCTAACCAATTGAGCTACGCCCCCACCTCAAAGGAAGCCCTAAAAAGTGGAGCGTTATTCTATCCACGAAGGAAGCTCTTCTCAAGTGAAAAGTAGGCAGAATCTTAGTATTGGCATTGTGTCGCTTGGATGTCCCAAAACACTTGTGGATAGCGAGGTGATTCTCGGGAAGGCCCGGGGGGCTCATTTCTCGATCACCCAAGACATCGAAAAAAGCGATATCGTCCTTCTTAATACTTGTGGGTTCATCCGCGACGCCAAGGAAGAATCGATCGATGCTCTTTTAAAACTCCTCGAGTTGAAAAAAGAAAAAAAATTGCTCGGCGTGATCGTTGTCGGGTGTCTTGTCCAACGCTATGCAGGGGAACTTCAAAAAGAATTTCCCGAAGTTGATGCGTTCGTAGGCTCCGGAGATTACAAGCGGATCGCCGAGGTCCTTAAAAAAGTCGCAGATGGAAAGAAATTCATCACGGTCCACAAAGCTGGTTACCTTGCCAATTCCGACGAAGCCCGCGTGCCCCTGACCCCTTCTCACTCTCGGTATCTTAAGATCTCCGAAGGTTGCGACCATACGTGCTCTTTTTGCGTGATCCCGAAGCTTCGCGGCCGGTACCGTTCGCGCCATATCGCGGACCTTGTCAAAGAGGCGAAACAATTAGCCGATGAAGGCGCCAAGGAACTAGTGGTGATCGGGCAGGATATCACAAAATTCGGTTGCGACTATGCGCGGAGGTCGCTTCTGCCGGAACTTTTGCAGGCGTTAAGCGTGGTGCGTGACGTGCGGTGGATGCGGCTTCTCTATACTTATCCCTCCACCTTAAGCGACAATATCATTCAGGCCATCGCGCGGTCGAAAAAAGTTTGCCGGTACATAGACTTACCGCTTCAGCATATTAGTGATAAAATACTCAGGTCGATGCGCCGCGGCGGTACTAAAAAACAGATCACGGAGCTTATTCGAAAATTACGCGTGATGATCCCGGGCGTGGTGATCCGGACGAGTTTCATTGTGGGGTTTCCGGGCGAAACGGAACGAGATTTCGAAGAACTTCTGGAATTCATGCGGGAAACGAAGTTTGAGCGCCTCGGCATCTTCCGCTATTCCCGGGAAGAAGGCTCCGCGGCGGCGGAGTTTCCAGATCAAGTTCCGGAGCCTGTCAAAGAAGAGCGTTATCATCGCGCCATGCAGCTCCAGCAGGAGATCGTGCGGGAAGTGAATCGCCGCTATATTGGCGAAGAACTTCGGGTCCTTATTGAATCAGGGGATTCCGAAAAGGCTGGATGGTGGGCGGGTCGTTCCGCCATGGACGCTCCCGAAATAGACGGCAGCGTTCTTGTGAAAAGCCGGAAAGCGTTGGAGCCAGGAAAATTTTATACGGTAAAGATCACGGATACTCAGGATTATGACCTTTTGGGACAAATATAAATTTCGTATTTTCCATCCGAATGTGCTGACCATTTCGCGCGGCGTGATCGGCCTTTTTCTCCCATTCCTGATCCTCCAGCCGAACCCTTGGGGGCATTTGTTCGGGCTTTTCCTTTTTATCATGGGCGGGGTCACCGATTACTGGGATGGCAAGATCGCCCGCAAACACAACCTCGAATCTCCGATCGGCCGCTACATCGATCCTTTTAGCGATAAGATCCTGATCTTGGGACCGCTGACGGCTTTTGCCGCGCTTAAATTCTATTCGATCTGGTGGATCGTTCCGATCTTTATTCGCGAGATCATCGTCACGTTTTGCCGGACGGGATGGGTTTTAGAGGGGAAGTCGATGGGCGCGGAAAAGATGGGGAAGCGGAAATTCGGTTTTCAGGTGGCCCTGGTAAGCGTTTCTTTTGTCTATCTGCTTCTGAACCCTTACCCTTATTTTATTTTAGAATGGGCGGCGAGGCTCTTTTATTACACGCTTCCCGTTCTTCTGCTCATCGTGATCTACCTGACGTTTGTCTCCGGCGTGAGTTTTCTCTGGAATCAGCGCGCCCTTTTTACTTCGGAGGCCTTCAATAAGTATGTTCTCGCGGTAGGTGTAGGTTTTTTTCCGAAAGCGCCCGGAACCTGGGGGAGTATGCTCGGCCTTCTGCTGGTTTTTTTGACGCATTGGAACGGATGGCTTTACGGGGCCGTTTTTTTATTTTTAGCCGTCTGGGGGGCTTGGTCTTATGAACGCATCAAAGACCCGAACCCCGATCCTCAGTACATTGTGATCGATGAGGTGTGCGGTATTTTTGTGACCTTTATGATGATCCCTTTGAACTGGGTTTCAGCGCTTCTTGGTTTTGCCCTTTTCCGCGTTTTTGATATGTTCAAACCTTTCCCCATACGGGCGCTTGAGCGGATCCCCCGGTACTGGGGCATCCTGGCTGACGATCTTGGCGCGGGTTTTTATGCCTGGATCATCCTCTTGATCTTTTTCAGATGAAACCCACCGCTGCGGTCCTCTCCGTCGGAAATGAAGTGTTGCGGGGGAGCGTGGTCAATACGAACGCCGCATTCCTGGGCCGCGAGCTTACCGGCCTCGGATTCGAAGTGATCTCGCATGCGGTTTGTCCCGATTCACAAGAGGCCATCCGGTTCCGTTTGGGCGAGATATTACGGCGTGCCGACGCGGTGTTTGTCATGGGAGGCCTCGGGCCGACGCCGGACGATGTGACCCGCGAAGGCGTTGCCGCGCATTTCAATGTGCCGCTTGTTTTTTCCGAGCCCCAGTACCGCCGCCTCCAAAAACTCTACAAACGTTTCGGGAAACGGATCCCGCCGCTCGTGAAGCGCGAAGCTTTTTATCCCGAAAACGCGAAACCCCTGATCAATCGCTTCGGGATCGCGCTCGGGTTTTCGATCGAGACTTCGCAAAAGCTTGTGATCGCGCTTCCCGGGGTGCCCGCGGAATTAAAGAGCATGTTTTTTGATGTGGTGTTGCCGGTCTTGAGGAAAAAATACGGGAAACTCCTCGGCAGCCGGAAGCTGGTCGCAAGGATGGCCGGCATTTCAGAACCGGACGTGATGAAGCGTCTGGGGAAAGATTTTTTTGACGAACCTTTCGATTTCGGCATCTATCCGGCGCCGGGCGAAGTGACGATCCGCATCCTTGCCGAAAGCGCGGCTGTTTTCAGCCGGGTCAAGCGCAAGATCGCGGCCCGCCTTAAGGACCGGATCTACGCCTGGGATGAAACCCCTCTTGCGGGCGTGATCGCGCAGATCCTTAAAAAAAAGAAAAAAACGCTCGCGGTCGCCGAAAGCTGCACGGGAGGGCTTCTGGCTTCCAAGATCACGGCTGAATCCGGCGCAAGCGCATTCTTCAGGGGCGGGACGGTCGCCTATCACGCTCTCGTTAAAAAGAAGTTGGGCGTTCCAGGAAAATTGATCCAGGACCATGGAGAAGTTTCCGCCCAGGTCGCCGCGCAGCTCGCGCTTTCGGTAAGAGAGAAAATGGAATCAAGTTACGGGATCGGCATCACAGGGATCGCGGGTCCCGGCGGAGGCAGTTCCCGGAAACCGGTCGGCCTTGTTTATATCGGGCTCGCGACACCGGACGGGAAAGCCCGGGCCTGGAAGCATCTTTTCTGGGGCGAACGGCATCAAGTGCAGGCCAGGGCCGCGATGAAGGCGCTTGAGCATTTATGGATGGCGATCCGGTAGGCAATCCTTCGATCCGGGTTTTTCTTGCGTTGCCGCTCGGAGCGCTTTTTTGCGATGAGTTAGATCGGATATTGCCGTTGCTTCGCGAAGCCGTTCCCGGCGTTCGCTGGGTCGAGCCCGGACAGGTCCATCTGACACTTCACTTTTTCGGGTCCATCCCCGCAAGCGAGACCGGAAGAATCAATACTTCCATGCAAAACATCGCTTTGAACTTCTCGCCTCTTTCGTTGAAAATGGACAAGCTCGGCGCTTTTCCGGGTCTAAAAAGACCGAACATTATCTGGTTTGGCGTCGAAGAAAGCGGGAAGCAGCTTTTGTTCTTTCAGGATGCCGTCCAAAACGAGATCAGGCGGCTTGGTTTCGAGGTCGAATCAAGGCCTTTTCATCCCCATGTCACCGTGGGCCGCGTGAAGAAAACCGTAAGGGATCTGGACCGACTGACGGAAAAGATCCCGTTCAGATTTCCAACCCCGGAAAAGACGGCGGATCATTTCGTCCTTTATCAAAGCCACTGTTTCCCGGAAGGCGCCCGCTATGAAGTGCTCAAAACCTATCCTTTTTCGAAAAAAGCGTAAATTGCGGGCCGCGCAGTTGAGGCAGGTTTATGCCGCCCTGCGGCGGACTTTCGGGCATCAGCGGTGGTGGCCGGGCGAAACTCCGTTCGAAGTCATGGTCGGCGCGATCCTGACGCAGAACACGGCATGGACCAATGTCGAGAAAGCCATTCTTAATCTAAAAAGGGCCAAGGCGCTTTCATTTAAAGCCCTCCGCAAGATCTCCCGCAAGGAACTCGCGCGTTTGATCCGCCCCGCCGGTTATTTCAACGTTAAAGCGGATCGCCTTAAATGCTTCATCGATTTTTTGGACCGCGAGTGCGGCGGAGATCTCCGGCGGCTTATGCGTGAGCCCGCGTCCTTGCTTCGTCAAAAACTGCTCTCCGTTAAGGGGATCGGCCCCGAAACGGCTGATTCCATTCTTCTTTACGCCCTGAATAAGAAATCTTTCGTGATCGACGCCTACACTAAAAGGATCTTTTCAAGGCATGGTTTGGCCCGGGACCATGAAGACTATGAGTGGTGGCGGGAGCTTTTTACCCGGGCCCTGCCCGAGGATCTTGATCTTTACAATGATTACCATGCCCAGATCGTCCGGCTAGGAAAGGAATATTGCCGCAAGTCGCCCTATTGCGGCTCATGTCCGTTGCGACGTTTCTTTTAGTTCACCCGGGCGGGTAAAAATAATAAAATTCTTTGCAACTTATGCCGTTACTTAAAGATAAGTGAATCAAGGAGTGGTCGATGGGTCCTAAGATAAAACGCCGGATCGGGGAGATCTTGATCGAAGACGGGCTGCTTACCAAAACGCAGCTGGAGGAGGCCCTCGCCCATCAAAAGGAAAAGGGAGGGTTGATCGGGAAGATCCTCATTGAAAAGAATTTCCTGGAGGAAGAGGATCTGATCGGCGCTCTCGGCAAGCAGTTCAAGATCCCTTACCTTTCGCTGAAGAACTATTCGATCAATCCCGATATGGCGGAAGTCCTGAAATCGGATTTTTGCCATGAAAATATGATCGTCGCGTTCGACTGCGACGCAAAAAAAGTCTATGTCGCGCTTGCGGATCCCATGAACGAAGCGGCTATCGAAAAGGTCAAAGCGCTTACCGGCCGCGTCCCGCAAGTCTATCTTTCCCGCATGTCGGAGATCCTGAACGCGATCTATTTCATTTATCACGAGGCGCCGCAGGGGTAAACCATGGAAGAACGGCCGCATAGTTCACAATCAGATCTGAGAGAAGCGCTGGTCCGCTCGGGAACGGTGAAGCCGGAGGACCTTTATCAGGCAAGCCAGGAACAGGCCAAGAGCGGGCAAAAAAGCCATTTTCTTGATATTCTTCTTGATCACGGCAAATGCGACGAAAAAAAGCTTGTCCAGCTTTTAGTCTCCGAATACGGTTATCGCCTTGTCAGCTTGAAAATGCTCGTGATCCACAAAGACGTTCTGAAACTTATTCCCAAAAAAGCGGCTGAAGAGCACGTCTGTCTTCCCGTCTCTCTTTTTGAGAAAACGCTGACCGTCGCTTTCGCGAACCCCACGAATTTAAAAGTCCTGGACCAGCTCCAAGCGGCGACGGGCATGCGTATCCGCGCGTCGGTGGCGGAGTATTCGATGCTTAAGGAATACATTAAAAAGTGCTATCAGGAAGAGGCGCCCGCCTACGAAGAGGCCGCGGCGGCCGAAGAGAGCGGCGGGGAAGAGCTTGTCGATCTCGCGAAGATGGTGGAGAGCGAGGCGACGATCGACAAGCAGCAGGTTTCCGACCTCATGGAACAGGCCAATCAGGCCCCGGTCGTGAAGCTGGTGAACATGGTCCTTGTCGAGGGGGTACGCCGCCACGCGAGCGATATTTTTGTCGAGCCGTGGGAAAATTTCGTCCGGATCCGGGTCCGCGTGGACGGGATCCTGGAAGAGATCGTTAAAACGCAGAAGACCTATGCCCCCGCGATCGTCTCGCGCATCAAGATCATGAGCCAGCTGAATATCGCCGAGCACCGCGTGCCGCAGGATGGCCGTTTCAAGGTCCGGACGCAAGGGCGCGAAGTGGATATGCGCGTTTCGATCCTTCCGTCCAGTTTCGGCGAAAAGGTTTGTTTGCGTATTCTGGATACCGGTGCGCAATCCCACGATATCTCCAAGCTTGGTTTTACGGAATCCGAACAAAGGATCATTCGGGATTCCGCGCAGAAGCCGCACGGCATGATCCTGGTAACCGGCCCGACCGGGAGCGGCAAGACGACCACGCTTTACTCGATCCTGGAACACCTCGATTCTCCGCAGGTCAATATCACGACCGTCGAAGACCCGGTGGAATATCAAATGCCCGGCATCAATCAGGTCAATGTCCGCGAGGCGATCGGCCTGACCTTTCCGGCCGCGCTGCGTTCGATCCTCCGCCAGGACCCTGACATCATCCTGATCGGGGAGATCCGCGACGCCGATACCCTCGACATTGCCGTCAAGGCGGCGCTGACGGGCCATCTCGTGCTTAGCACGCTCCATACGAATGATGCCGTCAGTTCCGTGACCCGCATGGCGAACCTGGGGCTTGAGCCCTTTTTGATCGCGTCAACGGTGCTCATGATCTCGGCCCAGCGCCTGGTCCGCCGTCTTTGCCCCCGGTGCCGCGCGGCGTACGACCCGGAACCGAATATCTATAAGTTATTGAACCTGGACCCGCACAAAAAGGTGCAGCTCTGGAAGGCGAAAGGGTGTTCGCAATGCCGCCAGCTCGGTTATCAGGGCCGGAGCGTGATCACCGAGATCCTGGAAATGAAACCGGACATCCTTGACATGATCATGCAAGGAGCGTCGGCCGATCTGATCAAACAGAAAGCCCGGGAAAACGGGATGCATACGCTGCGCGAATCCGCCATCCAGAAAGCGCTTTCCGGCGAGACCTCGCTTGAAGAAGTTTTCCGCGTCACAACCGTGGACGCCGGTTCCAAAGCCGGGAGGGTTTCCGATGATTGATAAGGGAATCGTCCGGGGATGGCTGAAGGGCCTGAAAATGTCCGACGAGGACTGCGAGCGTTTGGAAAAACTGTCGTCCAAACACGGCGGCAATATTTTTCAAGCCATCTTAAGCGAAAAGACCCTTTCCGAAGAAGAGGTAATGGATTTTTTAAGCGCCCAGCTGGAAGTTCCGACCCTGAACCTTCACAGCCTGCAATCCAATCCGGAAGTATTGAAGCTGCTTCCCAAAAAATTCGTCGAACAGCATAAAGTGATCCCCGTTGCTCATATCGGAAAAATGCTGACGGTCGCCACAAGCGATCCTTTCAAATTGAGGATCTATGACGATATCAAGCATCTGACGGGGTGCAATGTAAGCATGGTGCTCGCGTCGCCTTCCAAGATCGCGGCCGCGATCGATGATTATTATTCCGAAAGCAAGAATTTCGACGAATTCGTGACCGAGGCGGACGCGGAAGGCCTTGAGGTTATCAAGGAAGATGAAAAAGAGGGAGGCAATGTTGTAAAAACGGGCGCCGATGACGCGCCGGTCATCAAGATGGTCAACTTCATCCTTGAAAAGGCGCTCAAATCGCGCGCTTCGGACATTCACTTCGAGCCCTATGAAAAAGAATTCCGGATCCGTTACCGCATCGACGGCGCCTTGAAGGAATCTTTTTCGCATGCGCTGGACCTTTATCCGGCGATCGTGGCGCGCGTCAAGATCATCTCGCAGCTCGATATCACCGAAAAACGCGTGCCGCAGGACGGAAGGTTCCGCCTCATCCTGAAGGAAAAACAGGTCGACTTTCGCGTCTCGGTCCTGCCGACTTATTATGGGGAAAAAATGGTGCTGCGCGTTCTGGACCGGGGCGGGATCCGCTCGGGGCTCGACAAGCTCGGTTTTACGGATAAACCGACCCGCGCGCTTGCCGAGGCCGTCAAAAAACCCTACGGCATGATCCTTGTGACGGGCCCTACCGGCAGCGGAAAGTCCACGACGCTTTATTCGATCCTCAACACGCTCAATACGCCGCAAAAAAACCTGATGACCGTGGAAGATCCCGTGGAATACCAGGTCGAAGGCATCACACAGACGCAAGTGCAGCCCGAGATCGGGCTGACTTTTGCGAGCGGCCTGCGCGCCCTTCTGCGTCAGAGCCCCGATATCGTGCTGGTGGGCGAGATTCGCGACGCCGAGACCGCTGACATCGCGGTCAAAGCCGCCCTGACCGGGCACTTGGTATTCAGCACACTTCACACCAATAGCGCCGCGGGCGCCATGACGCGTCTGATGGATATGGGAGTCGAACCTTTCTTGATCGCTTCGTCGGTCGTTTGCGTCGCCGCCCAGCGCCTGCTTCGCAAGATCTGCCCGAACTGTAAAGCGCCGTCGCCCGTTCCGCCCGAAGTTCTGCGCCGCTGCAAGCTTCCCGAAGGGGAATTAGCCAAAGTGACGGCCTATAAAGGAAAGGGCTGCGCCAAATGCAACATGACCGGGTATTTCGGCAGGACGGGGGCGAGCGAGGTTCTGTTGGTGGATTCCGATATCCGCGAGCTTGTGATCCAGAAGAAATCCAGTAATGTTATTCATCAACTTGCCGTTGAGAAGGGTATGGAAACGCTCTTCGAAAACGCTTTAGGCCTTTTTAAATCCGGGGTGACGACCCTGGAAGAAGTGCTCCGCGTTTCAAGCCAGGAATAACCGATGCCGTCCTTTGAATATCTCGTTAAAGATAAGGCAGGAAAAGACCTTAAGGGGGTCCAGGATGCCGCCGACGCTCCGGAGCTTGTCCGGCAGCTCCGGACGCAGGGCTACCTGGTTGTCCGCGTCGAGCAGGTCAAAAAAGGGCCTTCGATCTTAAGCGTCCAAAAAGGGCCCGCCCCCCGCGGCGCCAAGGGGAAACCCGGCTCGATCAAGCTGGACGACCTCGTTATTTTTGCCCGGCAGATGGCGACGCTTGTCGCGGCCGGCATCCCGCTCATCCAGTCCATCGACATCTTAGGCGAGCAGATGGATAAGGAAAAATTCCGTCTTGTTCTTCGCCGTATGCATTCCGACGTGCAAAGCGGCAAGAGTCTTTCGGAAGCGATGCAGGTCCATCAAAAGGTCTTTTCGGCGCTTTTTATCCACATGGTGCGGGCTGGAGAGACCAGCGGCCGGCTGCAGGAGATCCTGGACCGCGTGGCGCATTATTTTGAAAAATCAAGCGCGCTCCAAAAAAAGGTCAAGGCGGCCATGATGTACCCCCTGATCGTGTCGATCATGGCGTTCGCGATCACGTTCGCAATGCTGGCGTTCGTGATCCCGAAATTCGCGACGATCTTCGAAGGGTTGGGGGCAAAACTGCCGATGCCGACCCAGATCTTGATCAACCTGAGCAATTATCTGGCGGCCAACTGGTGGTGGATCCTCGCGGTCATCGGCGGCGCTGTTTTTATGTTCGTTCAGTACACGCGCTCGCCGTTCGGCAGGTTGTCGTGGGATTCTTTTACGCTGCGCATGCCGATCTTCGGGCCGATCATCATGAAAGTGGCGGTCAGCAAATTCTCCAGGACGCTTTCCACGCTGGTACGGAGCGGCGTGGCGATCCTCTCGGCATTGGAGATCGTTTCCAAGACCTCCGGCAACGCCCGCATCGAAAAGATCATCATCGACCTCATGGCGTCGGTCAAACGCGGCGAAAGCATCGCGGGGCCTTTAAGCAAGAGCGGTATTTTCCCCTCCATGGTCGTCCGCATGATCTCGATCGGGGAGGAGACGGGCGAATTAGAGGCGATGCTTACCAAGATCGCGGATTTTTATGATACCCAGGTCGATGCCGCGGTCGCCGGGCTCACTTCGCTCATCGAGCCGCTCATCATCGCTTTCCTGGGCGTCGTAATCGGCGGCATTGTGATCGCGCTCTTCCTCCCGATCCTTACCCTGACGCAAGCCATCAAGTAATTCGAAGCTCCTTCGTTCCTGTGCCATTTTGAGACGGGGAGGAGTGTCGCGATGGCCTTTTGGAGTCTTTTTAAAGAGGTTCAATATAACGATATTGATAAAAAAAATAGTTTAGTTCTCTCAAAGATTGTCGTATTATAACTTGTAGTTTAAGCTACTAGTAGGCAGTGGCAAACATAGGAGGAATAACATGTTTATCAAATTAAACCAAAAAGGTTTTACGTTGGTGGAGATCATGATCGTTGTCGCGATCATTGGGCTTTTGGCCGCTATCGCCATCCCCAATCTTCTTCGCGCTCGCATCAACGCGAATGAGGGTGCTGTGAGATCCGATCTGCGTACTTTCAGCTCTGCAGTTGAAAGTTTCCGCGCGGCACAGAATCCTCCGACGTATCCTGCTACCATCGTTGCGATGGTGACTCCCGCGGTTGGGCCCGCGTACCTTGACAACTCATGGAACCTGGCTCAGGCAGCGGCAACACCGAAACACGGTTTCGTCATGACCTACGCATCCGCCGCGAACACTTTCTCGCTCGTGGCAGCTCCGGCAACGGCGCAAACGGCTCTCAACACCTATTGTGTTGACCAGACGGGCGTGATTGTCGGTTCCACCAATGACGGTACCGCGAACGTTCCGACGGGCGCTGCAGCAGGCTGCACCGGCGGCGTAGCGATCGGCAGCTAAGTATAGGAAATACAAGAAGTGTTTGTTGGCCCGCCCTGCTTTCAAAAAGCAGGGCGGGTTTTTTTATCTTTTTTTTTCAAACGTTTTCTGTTAAGGTCTGCCTGTGAAAATTGATCCCGAACAGCTCAAAAAAGCGGCCCAGCAAGCCTCCGCGGCTTGGAGCGGGATTTCGTCGAAATACATGACGAAAAAGCCCGTTATTTCCAAAGTGACGGCCTGCGACCTGGAGCATACGCGCACCATCCTGCTCGAACTCGAAAAACGTCCCGATCATCTTCATATCAGCCGGCTCGAAGTGATCAAGAATCCTTTCCGTGAACAAAAACCGGCGCTTGTCCTGAAGCCCTTTTTGGACGGGAAAAAATTCCCCAAAGACGGGATCCGCGTCGCGCTCAAAGGGCACGGCGTCGTGATCCGCTTTATCCGTTTTCCCAAGATGAAGGTCGAAGATCTTAGCAGCGCCATGAAATACGAGGCGGAACAGTACATCCCGTTCGAGTTGAGCGATGTCGTCCTTGATTTCGGCGTGATCGAAGAAAGTGTCAAGACCGACGACGGGGAAAAAATGGAGGTCATGCTGGCGGTCGTGAAGCGCCAGGAGCTTGACCCGACGCTTGAGATCTTCCGCAATCTGGAATGTCGTCTTTCAGTCGTGGACGTGAACATCCTTTCCGCGATGGCGGCCCTGGAGTATTTTCACCCGGAGGATTTTTCGGGTCATATCGGCCTGCTCGACCTCGGCACCGAGATCTCGACGCTCGGGGTTGTCCGGGAAGGCAAACCCCGTTTTATCCGCGATATTTCCTACGGGATCTACGACCTTCAAAAGAAGCTCAAAAGCCGTTTGAATCTGACGGATGAGAAGATCGAAAAAATATTTGAAGAGAACGGTGCTTGTTCTCCGGAAGAGACGCAGACCATGACCGAAAGCCTCGAAGGGCTGGTCGGGGATCTGCGCGTCTCTTTTGATTATTACCATGATCAATCGGGCCAATCCAAGCCCATCACCAAACTTTTCCTAAGCGGCGGCATGACGCATCCGGCGGTTCTTAAAGCCCTGAGCGCCGGTTTGCAGATCCCCGTGGTTTGCATGGACGTTCTTCCGAAGATCCGGTGGGCTTCCGAGATCGACGAAGGGCTTGTCAAAGCCAACGCGGCTTTTCTGCCGGTTGCGTTGGGGCTGGGGCTACGCGAAGAATGATCAAGATCAACCTTTTACCTCAAGAGCTCCGGAAGAAAAAAAGGTCCCCGACCCGGGTCCCTTACGTCCCGTTCATCGCCCTGGGGGGCGTTCTTTTCATGCTCCTGACCCTTTTCTTCTACGGCGATTATCTCCGCGCCCGGTCCACTTATAAAAATGTCCAAAAGGAATGGGCCCGCCTAAACCCGCTCATGTCGAAACTTAAGGCGATGGAGACCCAGATCGAGATCGAAATGAGAGGCGAGAAAGAATTCCTCGAAAAAAGCGTGTTGAACAAGGATTCCATGACGCAGCTGCTTTCCTGGGTGAGCGAATACCTGCCGCCCAAAGGATGGTTGACCGAATTCAAAGCCGAACGGGACGGGGAGGGGTACCGTTTGACCTTGAAGGGCGTCGTGCTGCCGTCGCGCGCGCAGACCGGCATTGAGCAGATCGAGGCCTACATGCAGCAGTTGAAGGCCAAGCTACCGCCGCAGGCCAGGTTGTCGCTTACGACCTCCAAAGAGAGCAAGGAAAAATCCGAAGGCACCGCTTTTGTGGCCGAATGGGATTGGGGGGTGAAGAAATCATGAAGCCGCTCAATCAATGGAATTTTGCCGACGTCCTGGCGCTTGTCAAAGGCATCGATAAAAGGACATGGATCGTGATCGGCGCCTCGGTTGCCGGAGCGCTCCTGCTTCTTGTTTTTTTCGTTATTCCCGCCTGGATCGAACGTCCGTTGCTTCGACGCGATATCCAGAGCATGGAATCACAGATCCGCCAGGTGAACGCGCTCAATCAAAAACGCCTCGTCTGGGAGGAAGATCAAAAGGTCTTCGAGGCCTTGATCCAAAAGACGCAGGACCGGCTTTTTACACCGGAAAGCCTGGCCTTGCTTCTCGGGCAGGTCTCTAAAAAGGCCGGCGATTCGCGGGTGGATGTGCTGGCTTCCAAGCCCATGACCGAGGCCCTGGTTTTCCCGGCCCCTTACCATTTGAAATACCAGCCGAGCGGTTATGAGTTCACGGTGCAGGGCGGCTACCATGAGCTGGCCCGGATGGTAAGCCGGATCGAGGGCCACGAGAAACTGATGAGGATCCAAAGCATCCAGATCGTGCCGTCAGGCAAATCGCCTGACCGGCATATTTCCCAGTTAAGATTATGGGCGATCCTAAACGCAACACCCGCTTCCCCGGGAGGAGCGAAAGATGCCAAAAAATAATATGAAGAAGGTCGGGGCACTGATCTTGCTGGTTTTGACGGCAGCCGTTGCCGGGCTTTACGCCCAAGATGAGATCACCTATGACTCGGGGAAAAGGCGGGACCCTTTTATTCCCATCAATCCCGAAGCCGCCGATCTGGTTTCATCGACAGGCGTCAAATTAGAAGGCATCATCTACGACCCGAACGGCCGCTCGATGGTCGTTATCAGCGGGAAAAGCTACCAGGCCGGTGATATGGTGGGGGAAGTGAAGATCCTTGCGATCTATAAGGACCGCATCGTCATCTCGGAGAACGATGAAGAAAAAACGCTCTGGATGCGCGAAGAAGAATTACCTCCCGTTTTAGCCGGCACCTAGCTTCGGAGCCCCTGTTTTTCGAGGGCGTCAGTCCTCAAAACCGGTCAAAAAGACGGTGAAAAAAGCTTATTAATTTGCTGAACAGGCCGATATTTATCGTGGTATGATAGGCAACAGGAGAATTTCATGAGAAAATCATCCTTGGCATTAGCTCTTTTGACGGCCGGTGTGTGTCTCGGACTGGCAGCCAATCCTGTTTTCGCTGCGGATCCCGCTTCGCCGGCTCCAAAAAGCGCAGTGCCGGACGCTGCTTCCGCGCCGGCTTCCGTGGATACGGTGACAATCGTTAAGACAGCTCCGTCGCCTCAGGACGATACGATCAGCCTGGATTTTAAGGACGCCGACATCGGGAGCGTGCTTCGTGTTTTGAGCATGAAAAGCAACGTCAATATCGTGACAGGCCCTGAAGTAAAAGGGCTCGTGACGGTGCGGCTTGATAATGTGCCTTGGGAAAAGGCGCTCGATGTGATCTTGAGGACCTACGATTATGTCTACGAGCGGGACGGCAACATTATCCGCGTGACGACGCGCGATAAAATGAAGCTGGAGCCGGTCGAAACCAAGACCTTCATCTTGAACTACTCGAAGGCCGCCGAGATCCAGACGGCAGTTCAGGACATCTTGACCGAGCGGGGCCGCATCAAGGTGGCCGAGCGGACGAACATGGTGGTCGTGACCGATATCCCGACCAATCTCTACCGGATCGGCGAGGTCATCAAAAAACTCGATAAAGAAACCTCGCAGGCCTTTATCGATTCCAGAGTTGTTCGGACCGAAGCCGGTCTCGCCGAAAATCTTGGAATCGATTGGAATGTAGAAGGAGGTATTACAAGCGGCGCGTCACGGCCGACCACATTCCCATTTTCCGCGGTTCGGGACAAAGGATCCGCATTTCCGTTCAAGGATTTTTTTCCAACGCAATCAGGAGCTACGTTGACTGTGCCAGCATCGGCGCCAAATCCATCTGATCCGCGTTCATTTCCAAACATACAACCTGGCGCTGGTTTTGCATGGGGTACTCTAGATTTCTCAAGCTTTTCGGCCGTTTTGCAAATGTTAAAAAGCTATTCCGACACGAAAATTGTTTCAAATCCACGCGTGGTCGTTTTAAATAACCAGACAGCGCTAATCCAAGTTGGGCAACAGATTCCCTTGGCAAGCTTCGAGCGGAATGAAACGACTGGCAGTATGGAGGTGACGGGTTTCACTTACCGCGATGTGGGCGTTGTGCTTAATGTAACGCCGCATATCAACTCCGCGGATGAGATCCTTGTGGACCTGAAACCTGAAGTAAGTTCCATGGGAGATATGATAGATTTTACAGCGACATTGGCAGCGCCCAGCTTCAACGTGACGCAGGCTGAAACTCAGGTGCTGATCAAAAGCGGGCAGACCATTGCGATCGGCGGTCTTCTGTCCGACAGCGCGACCCAAAGTGAGGATAAGGTGCCGTATCTGGCGGATATCCCGCTTGTCGGAAAGCTTTTCCGTTCCAAGCGGCAAGAACCGACCGGGAACGCGAAAATTGAAACGCTTTTTTTCGTAACAGTTACTACGGTGGATTCGCAGGGACAGCCTGTGGGTTCCAAAGTTGATGAGGAAAGTAGCCAGTCGCAAAAAGATCAGGCGAAGCCAAAAACGGCTGTAACGGATGCCGGGCAAGGCCTGAAAGATCCTGAAAAGCAAGCGGCGCCGGAAACTTCGGATAAAGATAAAACAACCTAGCGCTCCCAAGAAGGGGCCGGGATTGTCCGGATCTTGCCTGACAAGCGGGTCCGCAAGTTTTGAATTCCGATAACTCGGTTTTTCTTTTCCTCCCAACCAGGACCCTCCTGAGCATGTCCCCATGGATCTTCCGGCAACCATCGCCGTCTTTTTTCCGCATGAAGCGGATCGGACGGCTTCAAGAAAGGAAGATTTTTAAATGGAACGGCAAATTTTGATCTCACAGGACGCGAACGAAAAACAGGTGGCCATTCTCGAGGACGGCCGGCTCGAAGAGTTCTATATCGAGCGGGGGGATTCCAAAAAGCTTTTCGGGAATATCTACGAAGGGGTCGTCAAGACCGTGATCCCCGGCATCGATGCGGCCTTTGTCGATATCGGCACGGGCAAGGACGGATTTCTCTATGTCGGTGACGCGCTCCGCTCGCCGCTTGATCTTGACGCAGAATTTGATGACGGCGATGAGCAAAAGCCGGAGGGGCCGGCCGGCGAAGCAAAACCGGAGGGCGCTCCGCAAGAGAGCAAGCCCCAGGAACAAGGACGTCCGCAGCAGGATCATGGACGCCACGGCAGCCGGGGAAGGCATCAGCGACACCATCGCCCGCATCATCAGCACCAGCGCCGTCCGAGGATCGAAGAAGTCCTCAAAGTCGGGCAGAAGGTCATCGTGCAGGTCGTCAAGGAGCCGCTCGGGAACAAAGGGCCGCGCCTGACGACCCAATTTTCCATCCCGGCGCGTTATCTCGTCATGATGCCGGGCGAAGAAAAGATCGGCATCTCGCGCCGCGTCGAGAACCGAGCCGAGCGCGAGCGGATCCGGAATATTTTCAGAAGTCTCGAGATCCCCAAAGGCGTCGGTTTTATCGTTCGCACAAACGCGGAAGGGAAAAGCGACGAAGCGTTCACGCGTGATATCCGCTATCTGATCCGGTTGTGGAAGAAGATCCACGGCATGATCTCCACCAAGAAAGCCCCGGTTATGATCCATCAGGAGCTTGGCCTCGTGGAACGCGTCGTGCGCGACCATGTCAACGAAGAGACGACCAAGATCATCGTGGATCATCCCGAGATCTTCAAAAAGCTCAAGCGGTTCACTTCGGTCTATATGCCGGGTCAGAACCTGAATATCGAATTCGCGAAAGAAAGGGGCAGTCTGTTCGAGCGCCACGGGATCGAAAAAGAGATCGAGCGCACGTTCCAGAAGAACGTCTACCTGAAGTCCGGCGGTTACGTCGTGATCGAGCAGACCGAAGGGCTTGTGGCGATCGATGTGAATACCGGCAAGTTCACGGGCAGCAACCGGGGCCTTGAGGAAACGGTCTACCGGAACAACGTGGAGGCGGCGCAGGAGATCGCGCGCCAGCTCCGGCTCCGCGATGTGGGTGGCATTATCGTGATCGATTTTATCGATATGGAGCAGGGCCAGCACCGGCGCAGTCTCTTTAATATCTTCAAAGAGGCGCTCAGCAAAGACCGCGCCAAGACCCACCTGGTGCAGGTCTCCGAGCTTGGGTTGATCCAGATGACGCGCCAGAGGATGCGCCCGTCGCTTGAAAGCGCGGTCTACGACACCTGCCCCTATTGCGAAGGCAAGGGCAACATCAAGTCGACCGCAACGATGGCGATCCAGGTGATCCGGGAATTGCGCAAATCGCTGAAGGATTCCAAGAACCGTATCATCAACGCCTATGTCCATCCCGATGTGGCGGAGCGGTTGCTTCAGCAGGAGCGGAAAGCGCTGCGTTTCCTTGAAAAAAGCACGGGAAGCCGCATCTCTGTTTATTCAGAGCCGACGGCCCATCGCGAAGACATCAATATTACCTTCATTAAATAAAGATTGAGACTAGGGGCTCGCACCTCGGGACTCTTTTAAAGACCTACCGTTACGAGTCCCGAGTCCCAAGTCCCGAACCAACTTGTCCAGTCTCTTGTCGCTGGTCTGAAGTCGTTCTTTAAGCTATAATCCGCTCATGAATATGCTCCTTCTTGTCCTGATCGCGGTGGCGGCGGCGTTTGCGTGTTTTTTCGCGGGGGCATGGCTTTTTCGTTACCTTTCCCGCGGCGACAGCGGCGCTAAAACTCTCCAGCCTTTTCTCCAGCTTCAGCAGGAACTTCACAATCTTCACGCGACGCTCCAGGAGCAGATCCGCTCGCTTTCCGGGCAGATGAACGATCAGATGAAGCAGAATTCGCGCTTTCTCCAGGAAAACCAGCAGAATTACCGCCAGGTCATGGGAGACGTCCAGCACCGGCTTGGCGCCCTGCAGCAGGCGACCCAATCCATGATGGATATCGGGAAAGATATTTCCTCCCTTCATGACATTCTCCGCGCGCCAAAACTCCGCGGCGGGATGGGGGAATTCCTCTTGGCCGAATTGCTGCGGCAGATCCTTCCGGAGGACCATTTCGCGCTTCAGTACCGTTTCGGGAATGGCTCCCAGGTCGACGCCATTATCCGTCTCGGCGAAGGCCTGATCCCGGTCGACGCGAAGTTCCCGCTTGAGAATTTCAAGCGTATCCTGGAAGCCGGGAGCGATGAAAAGCAGGCCGAGGCCCGCAAGATCTTCTGGAAGGACGTGAAAAAACACATCGATGACATCGCCTCCAAATACATTCTTCCCGAGGAGGGGACCTTTGAGTTTGCCCTCATGTATATCCCGTCCGAAAGCATTTATTACGAGACGATCATCAAAGATGACATGCAGAACGAAAGTCTCTCGGTCTACGCGATCAAGCGGAAGGTCATTCCGGTATCGCCCAACAGTTTTTACGCTTATCTCCAGGCCATCGTGCGCGGGCTTAAAGGAATGAGGATCGAGCGCTCGGCGCAGATCATTCTTGAGAATTTAGGCCAATTGGAAGTGGATCTTGAACAGTGTTTGGCTGATTTTGAGAAGATCGGCGGTCACTTGTCGCATGCGCGGACCGCCTACGAAAAGACCGAACAGCGGTTTCAGAAGCTGCGGAACCGGCTGAACGTTCTAGAACAGCATCAAGGACAGATCAAAACTTCTTTGCCTGAGTCGATCACCCAAGAACATCACTCTTAAGCGTTCTATCAACGACCGGAGGGACCCATGAAATTCTTGAAAAAGATCGGAAAAGCGCTTTTCAGTTCCAAGAAGAAGGCCAAGAGCCCTAAGAAAGCGGCAAAAAAGAAGGCCGCGAAACCGGTCCGAAAAAAAGCTGCGAAAAAAACGGTAAAACCCACAAAGAAAAAAACGGGCAAGAAAACCGGCGCCAAGAAGCAGCCCGCCATGGTCAAAGCCGCGCTCGCGGCCATGCCGATCGCCGAGGTCACGCACTACTTTCCGCATGTGAATGCCGCGGTGCTCAAGATCAAGACGGGGGAGATCAGGATCGGGGATGAGCTTCAGTTCAAAGGCCACACCACGGATTTTAAGCAGAAGGTCGTTTCGATGCAGATCGATCACAAGCCCGTCCTGGTCGCCAGGAAAGGCGATGATTTCGGCGTGGAGGTCAAATCCCGCGTCCGTGCCGGCGACCTGGTCTTTAAGAAAAAATAACCCGGGGATCTTGGACGATGGCTCAGCATTACCTGCGCACCTTCAGGCCCTTTACGCTGGAAGAGGTCAAAAAAAGTCTCCTGGTCATCGGCGATCTCACCGGGAATTGCGCCGCCTGCAATGCCCTGGGGATCAACGCCTATGAGACCAAGGCCTGTCCGGAATGCGGCGCCGTTTTTAAATATATCGCAAGCCGGCGGCTCGAATCCCATCCTTCGGAAAGGTTCCGGCTTGCCCGGCGCCTCGCCGAAAAGCGTCCGGATCTTATCCTGATCGACTATCAAGATTACCAAAAAGCCGCCGGCGATAAGGCCGCGCGCGATTTTTTCAGCGTCTAACGCATTACGGAGCGGCATGGACCCCGGACCGATGGACCTCAGCGAAACAAAAGGGCGGCTGGCTTACGGGATCGCAAAGATCCTGAAAGAAAAGGGTTTTCTCGCTTACTTTGCCGGCGGTTGCGTGCGGGACCACCTGATGGGCCGCAAGCCCGATGATTTTGATATCGCGACGACCGCCAAACCCGAAGAGGTCGAAAAACTCTTCCGAAAAACCATTCCGGTAGGTAAGCAATTCGGCGTGATGATCGTCGTCGACGAAGAGATCCCGTTTGAAGTCGCGACGTTCCGCTGCGAAGGCGGGTACCGGGACGGCCGCCATCCCTCGAGCGTTTCTTTTACCCAGCCGGAAGAAGACGCTAAGCGGCGCGATTTTACCGTCAACGGCATGTTTTATGATCCTTTCGCGGGGAAAGTGATCGATTTTGTCGGAGGCATGGCCGACCTTCCGAGGAAACTGATCAAGGCCATTGGCGATCCGGCGGCGCGTTTTGAAGAAGATAAGCTGCGCCTGCTCCGCGCTGTCCGTTTTGCGTCCACTCTCGGTTTTGAGATCGAGAAAAAGACCTGGGAAGCGCTTCGCGGCAAAGCGTCCGAGATCCGCGCGGTCAGTCCCGAGCGGATCCGCGAAGAACTTGTGAAGATCTTCACCCGTACGGGCGCCGCCCGCGGCTTAACGCTTCTTTCCGAATCCGGGCTTATGAAGGAGATCCTTCCTGAGGTCGAGGCCATGCGGGGCGTGAAACAGCCCGAGAATTTTCATCCCGAGGGGGATGTCTATGAGCACACGCGGCTTCTTTTGGAGAATCTCCGGCCTCCGGTCTCGACCATTCTCGCGTTCTCGGCGCTTTTTCATGATATCGGAAAGCCCAAAACTTCGGCCATCCGCAAAGGGCGGTTGACCTTCTATGAGCACTCCGAAGAGGGCGCGAAGATCGCAAGCGAGATCATGAGGCGCCTCCGGTTCTCCAACGAGGAGATCGATGGCGTCGCCGAATGTGTCGCCAATCACATGAAATTCATGGATGTGCAGAAGATGCGCGCCGGCAAGCTCAAACAATTCATCAGCCGCCCGTATTTTAAAGAGGAAATGGAGCTTCACCGTGTTGATTGTGTCGCGAGCCACGGGATGCTGGATAATCTCACTTTTCTTGAAGGCAAGCTCAAAGAGTATGCGAATGAAGAGCTTAAGCCCAAGCCGCTTATTAGCGGCACCGATCTGATCGAGCTGGGGATGAAGCCGGGGCCCGCCATGAAGCCCATCCTCGAAGAACTTTACGAGCTTCAGCTGGAAGGCGAATTTCCGAATCGCGATGCAGCTTTGCGCTGGATAGTTTCAAAATTTAAACAGAACTGACGACGATATTTCCCTGTAGTTTTTTTGTTTATGTGCTTTAATATCCTAGGGTTTTTCAATGGAGAATTCAACCAGGTGGAGGGTGAAATGAGGAAGACTAAAGGGGTGGCCGTTGTCCTGCTAGTTATGCTAGCAATGAGCGGGTGCGCAGCAATGACCCAACAAGAGAAGAATACTATGTATGAACTTCAATCTTACGGCGTTTCGTCGTCGGATGTTGCTGTGAAAAATCCCGGTATCGCAGCTGCGCTAAATATTCTCCCGGGCATTGGTAACTTTTATTTAGCAAATGGCACCATGGAAACCGACCAGTGGACTATAGGGGCGTTGAACCTTCTAACATGGCCTCTTTCAATTTTGTGGGGCATCCCAGGGGCCGCATCTGATGCCACTATTATCAATAAGAAGGAAACGGTGCGCTATTACACCTATACTCCACAAGGGCAAAAGAAGTTTCGTGAGTTAAAAGAACAATATAAACAATAATTTTCACCCCTAATCCTCGCTGCGGGGTCTTGTTTATAAGAGATCCCGCAGCGTGTTTGCATAAGGTAACTATGGGTTTAAGAAAAAAAAAGTTTTTTCTAGGATGTTTGAGTTACTTTTTTTTTGGAATTGTTATCCTTCATGCAGAGACTGTTATGGAAGTTGGGAACGACGGGGTCCTGACGCTTGCCGATGGGAAGAAGGTGGTTTTGGCCGGTATCCAGATGGACGACCAGGGGGTTTCGGTGCTCCGGGTGCTTGCTCGCAAGCAGGACGTCAAATTCCAACTTCTCGCCAACTCCCTTCACGAAGGCAAAGAATCTGCCTACGCTTATCTTAAAGCCAAATACGTGAAATTCCCCGTCAAGATAGATCGGGTTCCCGACGAAGAAGAAGTTCTCATCAATGAATTCTTGATCAAGGTCGGAGCCGCCAAAGTGGATGAGGCCCAGGATTTCAGCCGCAAGGCCCGGTTTTTGAAGGTTCAGGATGAAGCCAGACAAAAGGGCGAGGGCGTATGGTCCTATCAGGGATGATGAGGTTCTTGGGGAGTCTTCTTCTCGCGCTGTTGATCCTCGGGGTAATCCTGGGCGCAGTGGGTTTTTTCGCGGTCCGGAATATCGATCCCAATATGTTCCGGACGGAATTCGAGAGATACCTTACGCAACAGACAGGATTCCGCGTCGAGCTCGGCGAGATCAGTTTTCAATGGGGGCCCCAACCTCAGGTTCAGGTCGCCAGTCTTAATTTTTATCAGCCGCAAACCCTCGAGAAACTTCTCCAAAGCGAACATGTCCGCATCGACGCGGACCTGACTGCGCTGCTGCGAAAACAATTCAATCTTTCAAAGGTTGTGATCCAAAGCCCCCAGATCTTCCTGAAAAGGGATATCCGCGGAGCATGGAATTGGGAAGTTGCAAAACAGCCCGCTCCCGCTGCCCTTTCGCCAAAGGGACCGAATCCCGGAGGGGGGCTGATCCCTGTCGCGGAGGTCTCCGAAGCCCAGTCCGGCATTTCCCTTGCAGGCCTGAAAGATCTCGGGGAAGGATGGAAGTTCGGGATCGGCAAGGTCCAGATCCGGGAGGGGGAGATCCACTTCGAGGACGCGACGGTCCAGCCCGCCTACAAACTTGATATCCGGAACCTGGATGCCGAAGTCCTGGAAAAGGAGTCCGGCAAGATATTCCACTTTACGGCTGCCGCTAATATTTTTGATGCGGCAAAAAGGAACCTTGAAGCCGAGGGGAACCTGGATATCGCATCACGATCGCTTGAGCTGTCATTGCGATATGGCCCGGAAAAAGTCCTTTTTAAAGGGCTTCTTAAGATCGTCAACCATCTTCCTCGCTTTGAAGGGTCACTCGAGGTTCGCGATCTCGACATTGAATCGGTCACCCCGGCTGTTTATAAAAGCAAAGAGTATCTGACGGGCCAACTTCGTGCAGGGATGCAGGTTTCCCTTGAGGGCGCCAACCCGGACAGTATCAAAAGGTCGCTTAAGGGCCAGGGAACCGTTGAGATCAAAAACGGCGCTTTGAAGAACCGCAACCTGGTTAAAGAGGTTTTTGACCGTCTTACCCCCGTGCTCGCGGTCACCACCGCTTTGGGCGGGGAGATGCCGCCGGAATTAGCCGAGATGTTAAAAGAGCGGGATACGCCGTTCCAGTCGCTGCGGGCCGCCTTTAACGCGCAAGGGGGCTCGGCTAAACTCACGGGCTTTCAATTGATCCATCCGAACTATCAGCTGAGCGGCGCGGGCACTTACGGATTGCTCGATGAACGGGTTGACGGCTCCATGGAACTTCTTCTTTCCAAAAACATCTCGGCTTATCTTATGAAAAAGATCCGTGAAATGGAGCTTCTCGCGGACCGGAACGGCCAGGTCATGATCCCGTTCCGTTATAGCGGCGTGCTGCCGGATGCGGCGGTCCAGCCCGATATCCCGTACGTGACATCCCGTCTCATGCAAAAAGGGGCGGAGCAATTGCTGAACCGGGGCCTTGAAGAACTATCCAAATATCTGGAGCGTAAAAGAAAATGAAAAAAATACTGATCACCGTGAGCGGCAAAGACAAACCCGGCATTATCGCCAAGGTAAGCGGGCTTTTGTATGCCCGGGGGTGCAATTTAGAAGATATCAGCATGACCCTTCTGGAGGGGCAGTTTGCGATGATGCTTACCGCGTCGTTGCCGTCGCCGGCCTGCACCGCTCGCGTTCTCCAAGGGTTGGAGGTCTTGAGGTCGGCGCCATGGTCGATGGATTGCCACATGACGGAATTAAAAGGCAAGACGCTTCATGGGAAAAAGCATCCGACGGGTTCCTTGTCTTATATGGTCAGCGCTTTCGGCAAAGACAGGACAGGGATCGTCTATGAAATAAGCCGGGTCTTGGCGGGCCTGAAGGTCAATATTACCGATCTGGACAGCCGGATTCTCGGCAAAGGCGCCAAAACCACTTACGCGATGCTTCTGGAAGTTGATGCGCCGCCCAAGATCCCGCTGGCGCGGCTTCGAGCGTTGCTTTCAAAAGTTTCCAAAAAACTCAAGATCGAGATCCAGATCAAACCGTTGGAACGCGTTTCGCTCTAAACTTCCATGAAACCCGCGCATCTCCGGATCTTTCCGGATCCGATCCTTCGCAAGAAAACCCAGCCAGTGACGTCGTTCGACCGCTCGCTTTTAAAACTGATCGCGCGGCTGGTCCGCGTCATGAAAAGCCAGCCGCACGGGATCGGCATCGCGGCGCCGCAGATCGGCGTTTTAAAAGCCGTCGCCGTGGTGGATGTTTCCAAGCGCGATCCGAAAGCGAAGCGGCTTGTTCTTGTGAATCCTGTCATCCTTGAAAGAAGGGAACCGGAAGCGCGTAAAGAAGGTTGCATGAGTCTTCCGGATTACACGGCATTTTTGAAGCGCCACAAGTGGGTCCGTTTCCGGTGGCAAGATGAGCGCGGCAAACACCATGAAAAGATCAGCGCGGGGATCGAGGCGGTCTGCGTTGAGCATGAAGTCGATCATCTAAGCGGCGTTCTTTTTATCGATCACGTGACCTGTCTTAAAACCGATCTTTTTCCAAGAATCTCCGCGTCCTGAGCGGAACGGCCTTGGCATCCGAACCATATCTGTAAATTTTCAAGTTACGAACGAGGATGGAGATTAGCAACAAAATCTTAAACTAATTTAATTTTAAAAGAGTTTTTTAAAGAAAGTTTTACAAACAAAATCTTCATAAGTTTAAAACTAAAAATATATAGCAATTTATAGCACAAGATTATTTGACAAAGGTATCGAGTGTAGTTATACTTTTTTTAGAAGTTAAAAAAACGAGAGAATAAAATATATGTATGGAGGAATCAAAATTAGAGCCAGATAGAAGAGGCCGAGACGAAGGTTCTTGTTCTCCGTTTTTTTTAGTGTCTTGATAAGTGGTTGAAGGAGGAAGGAGGGGTTACTTGTGATCAGCGCGTATCACAGCGAGAAGAAGTCGTGGTTTTTAAAAGGGCTGAGTATCTTTGTGATCCTCACGTTCCTCGTGACACAAAGCGATGTTCAGCTTGTTTTTGCCTACAACGCGACCACAGGTCTTCCCGCCGCTATTCCTTCCGGCGATCTCGCCAAAAACGACAAGATCCATTTCTCTCAAAATTTCGATGATCTTCAACAGGCCGTGCGGGATCAAACAAGCGAGAGCCCTTTGAACGCGGTCGATCCTATGCAATCGCAGCTCAATCCTTTCGCCGGCGATATTCCCCAATCCCAGATTCCCCAGATCTCCACTACTTTTTTAACCACCGCCAATCCATTAAGCGGGAAATCCGATGTCGGCGCGACCGCGACCGAAGATCAAGCCACTCATGTCATGACCATCAGTTACGCCGACGGCACTTATTTTAAATACAACACCGCCAGCAACAAGATCACCGAGATCTGCGACAAAACAAGAGCCATTTTTGATGATCAGGGCAAGATCATCGGGCACGCTCTGGAGACGCGACAGTTTTCATATGAGACAAGTTCGGAAAACGGCGCGAATGTTTCCTATGTCCGCATCATTACGGTGGGGGATGGCGATGCGCTCAGCACCTATCAGAAATTTACGATCTTAGAAGACGGCCAGCTTGACAAATTGATCGAGACAGGGTTTTGGCTTTGGGACGATTCAAAGAGGCAATTTGTCCAATCGGTTTCTGTCCGTTATGACGGCGATCACGTGATATTTTATGACCGGACGTCGGATCCTTCCTATTATATAGAAAGAACCTACCAGCAACTGTCCCGGGGCGAAAGCCGCCTTTTAAGTTATAAGAAGATCGAGAATGTGGATGGCCGGGATCGCGCCGTTATTAACATCGAAATACGCTATGATGATGAGGGTGGAACGTTGACCGTCATGGACCGGTCGCAGGCCGGCGAAGTAGCCCCTTCGACCCTGAACTTCTGGGAATACCGGTTGAGCGACAGGAACAAGCGGGGCGCTTTATTGGCCGTAGGGGAGATGGAAAACAAGCTCACGGGCGCTAAAGTGCTTTCCCGGACGGATATCGCCGAAACAACTTACAGGATCACCTTCCCTCAGGATCCCGCGCGGCTTTATATTTTTGAGCGGACTGACGGCGGCGCGTTCGGGAGGATCTTAAGGCAGCGGGATGGCGCGATCGATATGGAATATCTCTACGAAGAGGACGCTTCCGGCAACAGGACCGTGACTATCCTCAATTATACTGCCAATACATACCTTAAGATGGGCTTCATTGAAGGGGCGGCGCCGCAGGATGCAAGCAAGATCGACAACTTCCAGAATATCCTCGAAGCCGGGAAATTCACGCTGGTCGGGACCACTCCCAAATACCAAAAACTCCTCGAAAAGGTCTCCGACAGCGAATGGATCGTCACAGACCCCAATGACGGACGGATCTTTGATGTCTATGATGCGTTTCCCAGTAACGAGTGGAGCGGTTTGATCCGGAGCCGGGGCCCTCCGGAAGAAGGCGCAACAACTCTCGTGGACTACCTCTATGAGTATCAGGAGGAGCCCGCGGGCCGTCCGGTGGTTTATGTCTATGACCTCACGAATCTCCGCTACGCGCTTTACGATTGGAAGAACCCCGAAACACCGCGCCTTTTAGAACAGGGCACCATTGTTCTTGATAGTAACAACAACGTTCTCTCCCATGCTGCCACAAAGACTTATAATGCCGAAATCCTTGGCCTCATCGATATCCCTGAAACCGCCTACGACACCGCCGCCGCCTTTGATTCGGCGACCGCCGCTTTAAAGGAGCTTCCGGGCGCCAGCCCTTCAAGTATTGCGCCGCTCCGGATCCTGACCGATCCCGATCGCCCCGGAGTTTTAACGGTTGTTTTGGAGCATCATGGCACCGAGTACTATTATGTGTATGACACCACCGCCAGCGCAGACCCCGCAGGCCGCACCAGCATCCTTCTTAAGACCCGGACGCCCAATCCCGACGGAACCTTCCATATTATTGAATATGATGTCCAGGGCCGGAAGGTCCGCGAATTTAAGGAATCTAAAGAAGGCGAACTGACCCTTCAGCTGATCTACCGCTATGACACCGCCGCCGAAGTGATCATTATCGATAGCGTCAACCATACGATCCGTGTCGCGCACTATTCGGAGAATACCGGAGAGATCGGCGCGACGATCCGCGCCGGCTTTTACAATGACGCCTATGATAACGGCGGTGAGGTCATGGGCATTTATTCGCTTCAGGGCGCGGGCAATGATGAAGCCAAATGGTATACCTACGGGGCCGACGGGATCATGCTGACCGAAGATGACGCCGAAACAACCCGCCCACAAAGAGGTCCGCAGCAGGGCCAGGGCCCGCGCCGTCCGCTAGGCCCCGGAGGAGAGAACGCCAATATGGAAGAGCTGATCCGCCGGCTCCGCGCTTTGATGCGCGATTTCCAGGAATGCTCCGAGGAAAGCATGCGTTCAAATTGGAGAGTCGCCAAGAAGTGCGAAGAGTTCATGGGCGAGGCCGGCTTTATTCAAAAGAAGATCGAGGATGAGCAATACAGAGGGCTCGGCGGAATGGGAGAGGGCGGCAAGGGCGGTAGTGGCGACATCGATCTTAACTATCATAATCCGGCTCCTTCGCCGGAATATCTGGCGCCTTTGCAAGGGGTCGGCAGCGCTCCGATCGATAATCCGAATGCCCGGGTGGATTACGCGGTCGTGAATGGTGTGAATACCGCAACCATCGGGCTCAATGGGACAGTGCAAGTCTGGGAGGCGGGCCCTGAAGGGTTTGGAAATGGCAATGACATTCTTCTGCAGGTCACGGATACCGCGACTAACACCGTCTGGAATTACACCGACGGCCGCATCACAAGCGTCCAGGACGCCGACGGGAACCTCTTGGCCGAATATACCTATGACGATTCCGGCGAGATCCGCGCGGTCAAATTCCAAAAAGACGGTGAGTGGACGATCCACAGTTATGAAGACGGGAAGCTTAGTTCGGTCTGCGACGGCGAAGGGACCCATTGCACGAATTATGACTATGACCCATTTTTAAACCAGGCAACTCTGACCTCCGCGGCAGGAACGCGGATCGTCAACCTCGGCGGCGACGGAGCCCTTGGGACTGCGGATGATTATCTTGTGGATGGGACGGACGGAGGCCTTGTCGTGACGAGGGACGCATCCTCGGGGCGCGTTCTTCAGATCGTTGATGAGACGTACGGAACCGTTACGACATTCACCTATAGCGGGGCTGAAGCGGAGATCGAAACTCGCTGGGCCGGAGGGAATCTTATCAATTTGCAACGAGTGGGGCTTGGCGCTGACGGCTTGCTCGGCACGGGAGACGATTATTTCCTCTCGGTAAGCGGCATTTACAATGGCCACATGTTTTTAGAGACCTTCGATGCCAATGGCCGGATCCTTTCCTGGGAGGGCTATGCGGAAGTTCCCGTTCGTGACGAGGCGGGAAACCTTCTGCGGGCGGATGGCACGATCGCATTGATCGGAGCCGAGGCCGCCAAAACCTTTGTCCGGCAGGTGATCAGCTACAACTGGACCAGCAAAGAAACTGAAAACGTTTCAGCCCTTCCGATTGAAGAGCGGGGCGACGGGTTGGATTGGACCGTTACGGTTTCAACCTATGTGATCGAAGGGGAAAAGCGGACCCTTCAAAATCAAATGACCTATGAAGCCGGCGCCGATGACCGCCTAGGAACGCCCGACGATATCCTCGTCTATGTTCAGGATTACGATCCTTCGACAAAAATCCGCTACGAGCAAAATTATGACGCGCAGGGCCGCGTGATCCTTTATAGGAACCTCGATACCGGCGATGAAATCCGTTATAAATATGATGATACGGAAAAAACCGTCACGATCACTTCAAGCGGCAATTATTTCAAACAGGTCTACAAATTCGATGATGCCCATCCCGGGGATTTCGCCTTTGCCCGGCTCACCGAAGAAGAGCGCGACGGCATCAAGCGGGTCTGGGATGAGGACGAACAGCTTGTTTCCACGGTCGACCTTATCACCGGAGAAACGGTCGAAATAAAAAGCGGCCATTATGTGACATCGGTAACCGATAAAGACGGCGTGACCACCTTCTTTCAGGACGGCGTGATCCTTTCCGTGGTCAAGCGCGACGGCACCGTTCTTCGCAGCTACACGCACGTTGTTGATCCCGCGACGGGCCTTTTGACCGACGTCAATTTCGAAGGAAAAGACACCCTTGCGAAGGTCTCCATCTGTCTTTCCGGGGAGACAGGCGCGTGCTCCAATTACCGCGTGATCTATGAAAACGGTATCATCTTAGAATATGAAATGAAAGATAACCGTCCCGTGCTTGTCTGGATCGGCGACCCGCTTGGCACCGACTTTACACAGACGACAGACCCTGCAACCGGAGACCTCACGATCCGCTATAACGACGGCCGCAAGAGCGTTTATTCCCAGGTCGCCGGGTTTTATGAGATCCAGAATTCGATCAGTCTTCGCGGGGATGTCGAAACCTATTGCTACTACGGGTCGAGTGGGAACGCCGAATGCCGCGCCGTCGATCTTGAGAGCGCGCAGGCCCAGATCCAGGCCGCTATCGATGCTCTGCCGGCCACGGGCGTGGATATGGGGACAACCGAGTACAAGGTCCCCGAATTCGATGTGAAGGACCCGCGTCTGGCGTTTTCGATCCGTCACGACGGAAGCATCACCTTTTATGCGCCCCGAAGTAAAGATGAATGGCAAGAGATCCCGAACGCTCACTACGTTCTTTCTGAATTCGGGCGGGTCACGATCTACCATCTGGAAGGGAAGGACATTCAAAAGACGGCGGAATTGCGCGCCGACGGAACGCTTGCAAGCGTAACGAAGTACGATTCTGACGGGCGCGTGAGCGATTCTTACGCCTTTGATGACGGCGGCACCAAGATCCTCAGCCATAGCGTTTACACCTATTACGGCACTGATAAAGAAAATAAGGATTTCCGCCTTCTAAAACTCGTCGAGACCTACAATGTGGCGGAGCTTTTAAAAAGCTCGATCGATGATATTACCGGCACCTTGGGCACGATCCAAAGCCGCACGCATTACTTGGCGCGCCATGCCGAGCCGCCGGAAGATGAGCCGGAATCCACTATTAATGAAACGACTTTGGGCCGCTTTGATTATCTCGGCCTCGGGCTTGTGGATTATACGGAGACCTACCTGAAACCGCTGACACCGGAAGGGGAGCCGCGTTTTCTTTCTTCGATCCAGCAGGAGTACAACCTTTTTCAGCTCGTCCGGAGCGTCACTTATAAACACCCGACCGGCGGGGGGGCGTGCGGAGAAGGATTTTCGGGCTGCGAGATCGTTTCCTATGACGATATTACGTATATTCCCGGCACCACCGATATTGATTTTACGAGCCGGTATAACGTGATCGGGAATAATATCAATGATGCGGTTCTTCAGAGCGTTTTCCGGACCGAACAGGTGGATGACCGCATTACTGTCACCCATGACTTTGGCAATGATTTTGTTGAGGACAGCGAAGACGATACTTTCACGGTCAGCATCTCTCGTCCCTTAGGCGATGACCTGGACGGCGATCCAACGCGCCGGGAATGGGGCACCGAGACCTTCGAATACGAGGGGATCGCCGACCCGACCCTGACCCGTAAGGACGGCTATAAGATCGCTTACGAGCAAGGCCTTTTTACCGACAAGCAGAGCCATTCGATCCAGTACGACGTCTATGGCGATGGGTCGCTGATTCGTAGTAAAAGCTACCGGTTTGTTGGCGGGGTGGAAACAAGCGAAACGACTTACAGCGAAACTCAAAAGCTTTTGGGCAGTGAAGCCGCCTACGAAGGAACCTTATATGACACTCTTTTGGGCGGTCTTACGGGTGATGTTCTTGAGAATTTCCGCGGCCAGGATTTTTCGTTTACAAAAACTTGGAAATTCGGTTTTGATATCGAAGAAGAAGATCGTATTGCCAAATCTGAAAGTTATTCCGTAACGTCTCGCGATGAAAACATTACGCGCTCCGTTTCACGGGATATTTTCTCGGATGTTCTCACCTACACCCATCAGCAAAAATCAGAAGATGCCGGTGTTCGCGCTTCGATCCTTGGGGCCGGCGGCCTTTTACTCACCTCCGATGAGGATATGTATGAATCCTGGTCCTGGGCGGGAGCTTTTAACGATTCAAACCGGTTTCTTTTAGATCATAATTTTTCGATCGATATTTATGGGGATGGAACGGTGACCCGCTCAAAAAATATCGAAGTCGTGAATGGAGACGAAACCGGGAAGACAAGCTTTAGCGAAACAAAAGAAGTGGCCCATAGCACGATCTCTTATGACGGCGTGCACTCGATCGGCGATCTTCTTTTGGGGCCCCTTGCAACCAATGCAAGTTGGGCCGAAGAGCATGTCAGCCGGACACAAACCTGGGCCGAAGGGTTTGATTTTGCCGGCATCCGTTATTTTGAGGGCGAATCCTATCAGATCACTTCAGCGGATGGCCGGGTTACCCGCAGCGCCAACTGGGACGCAGTTAAGGGCGAGGTCCGGTACAATTATCTGGAACAGATCAAAGTTCCTTATACCACCGCTACCGTGAACGGCATCATCGTTGGGGACAGCTTATTGGGCGATGTTTGTCATGATCAAGTTTGCGGTTCGAACTGGAGCTCTAAGAGCATTCTTTACATGACGAGTTCGACGGACGCATTCAATGTTACAAACCGCTTCATTGATTCCGAATACTATCAGGTTACCTCCAGAAATCGCTCCGAGACGCGCACTCTCAATGTCGATCGTCACCACCCCGACGGGCCGCGTGTCAGCTATTCGGCGTCGATCCGCGCGACGCGGGAAGAAGTCTACAACCTTCTTTACAACCCGGACGGAAGCGAGAATGCCGAGATCGCCATGCTGCCGGGCGAGCGCGAGATCTTTATGAGCGTTTTTAACGACCCGGAATTTGCTCATAACCCGTTCTATTTGGCCATCGGCTCCAACGATGCGTTCGGTATTTCGAATCGCAACATTACATCCAAGGCCTATCAGGTAACCGCGCGGGATGGAGACACGACGCATTCTCTTATGATTGATAGCCAGGTTCCGGAAGGATACCCGGTCGTTACGTATCAACGCTCCGAGCGGATGCGTCTGGCGGATATCGCTGGCGGAGATGTTCGGATATTCAATCGGGAAACGGGGCAATATGAAACGGCCCATGTGGAAGGCCTTTTAAATGATCCGACGATCGCCTTTGTGCCGCCGGGAGATACGCTTTTGGATTCCGGATTGACGTTAGCAGCGACTATTCAAAATGCCTTAGCGGTCAACCCTTCGGCGATCTTCTATATGACGACCTCCAATTATTATTTCTCCGCGGGCTCAACGACGCCGCAACCGGGGTCGGCGATCTATTCCTGGAGTTCTCGCAATGGTAATCAAAATTACAGTCTTGCCGTGGACCGTAAAGCGCCCGATGGCCCGGTAATGACTTTTACGCAAAGCCAGCGCGTCAGCCACGCCGATGCTTTTGCCGCCATCGATCAGATTACGGATCCGGATCAAAAGGCCCAGGCCTTAGCTGCTTTGCAAGCTGATCCTCGCGCATCGATCACCATGTCGATCCAGGGCGCCGGAGACCCGGTTTATCAATGGGTAAGCTCGTCCGATCCTAATATTAGCCATGCCATAAGCTTTAATAATTCGGTCCCCGAGGGATTGGATAACGCCCCGACGGGTACTGAAGTTACTTTTATCAAAAGCACCCGCGTTAGCCGTCGCGAAGTTATCGAGCAAATGACGTTCATCCAAAATGAAGAACTGAGAGGCCAAGAGCTCGCTCAGTTGAATGCCAACCCCAATTTCGTCTACTTCAACCGGCAGGAATCCGGAACGGAAGATCCCGTTTACCAATGGTCGGCTCTTGGGGATACCAATGTTTCATTCACGCTTATGATCAACAGCCATGTGCCTCGAGGAACAGAAGCTAATCCATTGCCGGACGGTAAGGAGGCAACGATCAGCGTCAACACGCGCGTTTCACGGAATGAAGCGCTTCGTCACATTAGTAACGATAGCGTTGGCGCCTGGATCGTGAATCCGGAGGACCGGGCTGAGGCGCTTGCCGCTTATAATGCGGCCGTCGCGGTCGGTAGCTTTTTTTACATGGTTCAGGCCGGTCTTTCGGCGCCTATCCTCCAATGGAATATCGGCGGTGATCCGAATACAAATTATACGCTTCAGATCGATGAGGCGTGGCACAGTGCGATTTTTAATTACAACAAACGCGTCAGCGTGGAATACGTTATGGCTCAGTATGAGGAGAGCTTGGCCGATGGTGATCCCCGCAAGGAAGGCCTTGAAGCCGCTCTTCTCCAAGGGAAGGCCTTTTACATGTCTAAGGGCGATCGGGGGCCGAATTTCCAGTGGACCGATAAAAACAATAAAAATATCAGTTATAGTTTTTCGCTTGATAAATATTTTCCCGTCGGAACATCCGGGGCTTTCCGGGTTCCGCCAGCCATTACCTTTACGACAAGCGTTCGCGCCAGCATTGAAGAAGCGCGAGTTCAAGCGATGCTTATTGGTGATGAAACAAAACGCAATGAAGCTTTAGGCAAGCTGAGCCCTGCAACGCCCGTCTATCGCTCAGTAAGCGATGGGCCCGCGGCTATTGATGGTGTGGATCCTGTTTATCAGTTCGCGGATATGAAAGATCCCAATACAAGCTATACAATGTCCATCCGTAGCGGTGTTCCCGTCGGAGATCCGCCGCAAAATACCGGTCGCGAAGCTGTTTGGGGCATTTCGACTCGCGTGGATGATGCCGAAGTGCGCGCCTGGTTTGCCGCGCAGGGCATGACCACTATCGCGCAAGATGGTCTCAGCGCCGGATCCGCGATCGCTGCAGGCGAGACTTTTTATCTTTCCCGCGGCGGACTGACAGAGCCGGGGACTTATCAATGGACCAGTTTCATCAATCCCAATTTAAGCTATTCGGTTCAAGCGCGCCCCGATCTTGGGCAGGTGACTTTAACAGAAACTATGCAGGTGAGTGCGGCAACCGTGGCTGCGGAATTAGCCGCAGCCCAGGCCGCCGGAACGGTCACAGGATCGGATTCGAGAAATAGCGCGATCGCGGCCGCAATCGCCGACGGCCTTGTGTTTTTCCGAACAATAAGCGATAAAGGCCCCACCTATCAGTGGTCCAGCGACAGCGATAAGAACAAAAACTACAGCTTGTTAGTCGACACAAAATTTCCGGTAGGCGAAGGTGCCGCGGCCGGGTTCAGGACGGAGCTTTCGTTAACGACGAGCATCCGGGCCAGCATTCAAGAAGTTACGAATAAGCTTAATCTCATTGCCGATGATAACGATCGCGCCGAAGCGCAAGACCGCGTCAGTAAAGCTGGTGTAACCGTTATGAAGTCGGTAACGGACGGCCCCTCAGCGACGGACGGCATGGATCCTGTCTATCAATTTTCTGATCTGATCAATCCGGACATGAGTTATAGCATTGCGATCCGTAGCGGGCTTCCTGTAGGAGCCGGTGAAACACTGAGGTATACAGGCGTTGAAGCAGCATGGAATATTTCAACGCGTGTTAGCAAAGCGGCGGTTCAGGCATGGCTTTCCAAAGAGGGCTATACGCTTATCAATAATGATGTGGATATCGCCACGGCATTTGCTGACGATACCCTTTATTACTTATCTCAGGCCGGCACCAATGACGAGGGGCAATACCAGTGGACCAGCAAGATAGATCCCAATGCCAGTTTTACGTTGCAGGCCAGCGAGGAATTCCGACAAGTCGCTTTGAATGCGACGACCCAAGTAAGCGCTGAAACGGTGCGCGCGGAACTTGATGCCGTGATCGCGCTTCAATTTATGGCCACCTCAGATTCCCGCTATCAGCCAATTTTGGATGCGCTGGCGGACGGAAAGATCTTTTATCGGAGCACGGGAGAAAAAGGGCCCAATTATCAATGGGTAAGCGAAACGGACCGGAATAAAAATTATGGCCTTAGCGTTGATCAGAAATTCCCGGTGGGCACGGGGCCGATGGCCGGTTTTAAAACCGAGTTAACCTTCACAACCACCGTTCGTGTCAGCAAAGAACAAGCCGCCTTGGATGCGGCGAAGATTGCAGATCCTGAGGACCGCGCTGAAGCGCTCGCCAAGCTGGCCATTAAAGGTATTGCTATATCCCGCTCCATCACCGATGGCGTTTTAGAGACGGACGGCGTGGACCCTGTTTATCAGTTCGCCGACCCGGTCGATGAAAACACAAGCTACACCATAGCAGTTCGCTCAAGAGTGCCTGCAGGCGATCCGTCGGCCAATACGGGCATCGAAGCGAATTGGAACATCACAACGCGCGTCAGTCCCGCTTCTGCATTAGAAGACCTCAAGAAATATGAGGCAGACCCAGAGGCGATCGCAGCGCTTGAATCCGCGCTTGCCGCCGGAACAGCCGTTTATTTGTCAAGAGCCGGTTCCGATGATCTTGCTGAGAGGCAATATCAGTGGACCGACAAAAATGATCCAAACCGGAGCTACACTCTTGCCGTCAAAGACCGTTCGGAAGACGCAATCCTTACAATGACGGATCAAATCAGCGCGGAAACGGCCAGCGCTCAATTGGCTATTCTAGGCGCAGACCTTGCCGCCCGGTTAGAAGAGATCGCTGGCGAACTTCAAAAAACAACACTTACGGCCGATGAACGCGCGGCTCTTACGCAAGAGCAGAACGATCTTCCCGGCGAGTACGCCGCAAAACGCGTTCTTATCGAAGCGAAACTTGCCGACGGAAAGGTTTTCTATCGATCCCAATCCGGCGAAGAGGATCCTTCCTATAGCTGGGCAAGCAATTCGGATATCAATCTGAATTACAGTTTGAACGTCAATTCAAAAGTTCCGGTCGGGCTTCGCGGCGCAAGCGGCGATTACGCTTCTTTCCGTTCGGAAATCTCATTTGTCCAAAGCGAGAGAATGAGCCCGGAAGTTATGAGAGGAGATTCGGTGTTAGGCCTCATGCCGATTGAGCCAAGTAATGCAAATGACGCTCAAAAGAAAGCTGAAGCCGAAGCCGCGATGGCGCTGCCGGGCGCTGTATTCTACAGGTCAACCACCGATGGCAAAGATATCGTGTATCAGTGGACGAATCCCGAAAATCCGGATGAGAGCTGGAGTCTCTCAATTAATACTCGCGTTCCGGAGGGCGAAAATTCTGCTCCAACCGGGACTGAAGCTGTGTTCACGCATAATATCCGGGTTTCTGCTGAGGATGTTTCTGGGTATATCGGCCAGATCGCCGATCCCGTTAAAAAAGCGGAAGCGCAAGCCGCATTCTTAAAAGGAAAATCCTTCTATCTTTCGAAGGCGGGACTTGACGATGCTGTCTATCAGTGGACGGAGGAAGGAAATTCCCGGATAAGTTATACCGTCACAGTCAACGCCACCGTTCCCGTGGGAGAACCTCGTGCGGACGGAAGCTATGCGCAATATACCAAAGAAACGACTTTCGCGAAAAATCAGCGCATCAGTTTACAGGAAATGTTAGCGCTTATTCCCATTATCGCAGATGTGACGGGAGTAAAACGTAGCCAGGCCTATGTGGCGCTTTTCAGCGCCGGCGCCTTTTATCTGTCCAAGGCCGGCAATGACGATGCTTCTTATCAGTGGACGGACCGGAAAGACCCGAATACAAGTTATACGCTTGCTGAAAATCCGCGTCTCGGCACCGCGACTTTTAACCGTACTATACGCATCAGCCGCGAACAAGTCGCGAAGCAATTCGCTTATTTGAACGATCCATCCGATCTGCGTTATGTGGCGGGGGACACTCGCTATGCTCATTTGGCAGCGGCTCTTGCGGATGGGCGCGTTTTTTATATGTCGCAGGCCGGCCTTGAAGATCCGAGCTTTCAGTGGACGAGTATTTTCAATAAAAACATCAGCTACGGTATGTCCGTCAACACCAAAATACCGGTCGGAGAGGCTGATGCGAACGGGAACTACGCAAGTTATAAAACCGAAGTGACGTTTTCACGCAGCGAGCGGGCCAGTATTCAAGAAGCGGTTCAGAGGGCGCTGCTCGTAGCGGACACAAGCGACAAAAAAGACCTTCTCGGTTCGGACCTTGTCTATAACCCGGGCGGCGCCGGCGATGCTTTGGGCGTATTGGAGCAGCAAGGGCTTGCTGTCTACAAAATGTTTACGGATGGTGAATCCGCGCTGGATTATCTTGATCCGGTCTATCAATTCACGAACCTTGCAGATCCCGATAAGAGTTACACCATCGCGATGAATTCCCAAGCCCCGGATGGTCCGGAAGCGACTTTTAACATTATCGAACGCGTTTCCCGCCAGACGGTTGCCCAATATGTTACGGACGCATGGTTTGCCGGTGATGCGAATGATGCAAAGTATCTGGACGCTGTTGCGGCTTTGACTCGTGGAGATTATTTCTCGGTTTCCCGGGCCGGATCCAACGATACCGCACAACAGTATCAGTGGAGCGATGCCTGGGATCCTAATATCAACTACAGTTTGGGAGTCACACCGGCTTGGACCCAGGCGATCTTTAACCGCACGCGGCGCGTCAGCAAAGAAGATGTTTTGAAGCAATATGCTTATTTAAAAAATACAGGCGATTCCCGCTATGAAAACCTCGAAGCAGCTATGGCTGACGGAAAGATCTTTTTTATGTCGCAGGCGGGTGACGACGATCCGAGTTTTAACTGGTCCAGCGAAACCAACAGGAACCTTGGCTACGGTATGTCGGTGAATTCCAAGATAGGCGTCGGCATCGCAGACGCCAATGGCATTTATCCTAGCTACAAAACCGAAGTGACTTTTACACGCAATGAACGCGTGAAGATCAGCGAAGCTCAAAGGCAATTGGCGCTTATCGGTGATGCGTCGGATAGAGCCGAAGCAGCCGCTGTTTTGGGACAATCGGGCGTTATGGTCTATAAAACGTTAAGCGACGGCGAATCGGCTCTTGATTTTATTGATCCTGTTTATCAGTTCTCCGATCTTTCAAATGCGGATAAAAATTATTCGATTGGGATCAAAAGCGGGATACCCGTTGGGGAAAAACGACCTGATGGCACTTATCCAAGCGCTCGAACGGAAGCTAGCTGGAATGTGAGTGTGCGGATCAGCCGGGACCAGGTTCGCCAGCATATCGAAGCGGATACGGCGGGGGAGTGGATCTTGGATCCGGCGAAAAGGGCCGATGCGTTAGCTTCACTCGATGACGGGGAAGCTTTTTATATGTCCTATGCCGGAGAGAACGATAACGTTACTTATCAATGGACCAGCCGGTCCAATCCGAATGTCAGCTACAGCTTGCTTGTTAAAGATAAGCCGAATTCCGTGACCGGCATCAATTGGCATGAGTCGACCTTTAACCGGACGCGTCGCGTCAGTCAGGCGGAAGTTGAAGCCGGGATCGCAAGTATTACCCATAATTACAACACAGACAAAGCTGCGCTTGAACTCAGGATCGCAACGGCGGCAGGCGATGAAAAATCCGCGCTTGAAGCCGAACTTTCCACCTTAATAGCGGAATATGCCTCGCGGGTAGAGAAGCTCCAGGCCGGCATTGCGGATGGAAAGATTTTTTATATGTCCCGCGCCGGAAATGATGACCCGAGTTTTAACTGGGCCAGCGAGACCGACCGGAATTTAAACTACAGCATTTCGATTAATTCCAAGGTGCCGGTTGGCGTCAAGAATGAACGTGGCGAATACACAAGCTTCAGGACCGAAGCGACGTTCACGAGAAATTTCCGGGAAAGCGTTGAAGAAGCGGTAAAGCAAGCGGGCAAGATCGTGGATCCATCGGACCGGGCCGAAGCTATTGCAGCGCTCGCGGTTTCCGGGGTCGCGATCTATAGGGCGCTTTCGGACGGCGAATCCGCTTTGGACGGGATCGATCCTGTCTATCAGTTCGCGGATGTTACAAATCCTGACAAGAATTATTCGATTGGGATCAGGAGCGGAATTCCCGAGGCCAATCCTCCGGTCAATACCAAAGTTGAGGCGACATGGAGCGTGAGCGAACGTATCAGCCGGACGCAGGTGAGCCAGCATTTAACGGCTGCGTGGATTGCTGACGCATCGAAACTCGCGGAGGCGCTTGAAGCTCTGGCCGCCGGTGATATTTTCTATATGTCTTATGCCGGGGAAAACGATAATGAGACATATCAATGGACGGATCGTTCAAATCCAAATATCAGTTACAGTCTTCAGGTCAAGGATAAGCCAAATCCTGTGACGGGAGTCAATTGGCACGAGGCGACCTTTAACCGTTCGGAGCGTGTAACCAAAGAGACAGTTACAGCCGAGCTCGCCCGCCTCGACCCCGCGGATAGCCGCTACGCCAAGCTTCAGGTCGCGATCGCTGATGGGAAGGTGTTTTATGAGTCCCAAGCGGGGAATGATCAGCCGAGTTATCAATGGTCAAGCGAAACCGATCGGAATAGAAATTATGGCCTCGGTCTCAATCTGGTAAACGGCGCAATCCAATTGACCGTCTCGGTGACCGAGCGGATGAGCACCGCATTTGTCCAGGCGCAGACCCCGCTCGTACATGATGTCAGCGATCGGATGGATATCGAAACAGCTTTGGCTCTCGAGGGGGTTATTGCTTACCGTACGCTTTCCGACGGTGAATCTTCTCTGGATGGAAATCCGGCGAACCCCGTTTACACGTTCGCAGACCCCATCAATCCGGATAAAAACTACACTCTGGCGGTAAATGTGGATGCCCCGGACGGTCCAGAAGCGACGATCAATATCACGACCCGGATCAGCCGCGACCAAGTTCGCCAGCACATTGAAGCGGATGCGGATGGGGCATGGGTCCAGGACCCGGCGAAGAAGGCCCAGGCGATCGCGGCGCTTGCCGATGGCGATATGTTTTATATGTCGCAAGGCGGGACTGATGAAACACCGGTCTATCAGTGGTCAAGCATCAGCGATCCGGACGTCAGCTACAGCATGCAGGTAAGGGATGCGTGGCACCAGTCGAATTTTTCAAGGGCTGAACGCGTTCCGTTTTCCGAACTTGAGGCCCGTCTTGCCGAGCTCACGGCCATTTATAACGCACGCTACTTGCAGATTCAGAGCGATCCGGAAGTCGAAGATAAGGCGGCGGCATTGGAGCTGCTTACGAATAATCACAATGCTCAGAAAGCCCAGCTCGAAACAGCCCTCGCGGATGGCGAAATGGTCTACCGTTCCCAGGCGGGGAATGATGATCCAAGCTATCAATGGTCCAGCAAAACGGATCGGAATGCCAGCTATAGCTTGTCGGTCAACAATCACGTGCCGGTCGGCGAAGCCGATGCGAACGGGAATTACGCGAATTTTCGCACGGAATTATCCGTGACGGTCAATATGCGCGTCAGCGTTCATGCGATCGATGAAAATAGCGAGGCCTATGCGTTGATTAAGGACCCTTATCAGCTTGAGCAGATCGACCTGGCGCTTGCGGCCAGCGAAATGCAAGGCGTCATGATCTATGTGGCTGTGACGGATGGGAGAGAGCCGGTTTATCAGTGGTCAAGCCCCCGTAATACCGATGTCAGTTACAGTATTTCTTTCGATACGCATGTTCCTACAGGTGCGGGTACTTCGGCCGGCGAGATGACGATCGCCAACTTTACCCGTACAGAGCGCGTCAGCCGCTCAACAATGGTCACCTTGGCGGAGAGCATCAGGAATTTCACGGAAAAAGCCAATGCTCTGGCTGCTATTGCCGATGGCGACAGCTTCTCTGTTTCCCGCCGCGGTAATGGCGACATGAATTATGCTTGGTCAAGCTTCTCAAATCTTACCGTTAATTATTCCATCAATCTCGATATGCAGACCGTTCGCGGCCAGGAGGCAACCTTCAAGAAGACCACCCGCGTCAGCCAGGAAGATCTGCGGGCGCTGACCGCTACCACCACGACAGTGACCGCGACGTCCAGTGTTACGGATTCCCGTTTCGGGACCAAGCCGATCCGCGATCTTTTACTGGGGGATTTGACTGATGATCCAAATTGGGATAACGCGGTCGTTGAGCTTGTGGAAGGGCTCGGCGCTGACGGAACGCTTTCCTGGACCGGATATTCGATCACTTCTGAGGACGGAACGACGACCCGGATGGTGATCTTGAATCTTGAGGTGGACGCGAACGGACACTATGTCGATGTGAATCCCGCTACTCCGGCGATCGATCGCATTCAATATATCGAAACCACCAAAGTGAACCGGAGCACCCCTGTGGGCGGCCGGACGGCCGAGGCGGTTTTTGGAGATCGCGTCAATGATGGGGATTGGCCCGTCGCTCACATCACGGTTTCAACAAGCAGTTTTGATGAAGCTCAGCGTGTCCTTATCAGCGATTTCTATGATCTTGCCGGTTATGACTCAGACAAAGTAAGGGTCGCGATTCTCCTTAGTCAGTCCGAGGTACAGTTCATCACTGAGGCCGATCAGGCCGAAGTGCTTGAAGCAGTCAATCTGATCCGCGATGAAGCGATGCGCCAGGCCGCGAGCCGCGCCGTTTCGGATCCTCTGGCGGTTTTCTATAAAGTCGAAGGCGACGGCAAAACGGTTTCCTATCAGTGGACGAATTCATTGAACCCGAACGTTTCTTACTCTGTCTCGATCAATAAGGAAGCCCCCGTGGGCGAAGAAGGTAATTTTACCCAAGAAGCTACGTTTACGACGAACACGCGTGTCAGCCGCGAGACCGTGTTGGTGACCTATAACGAACAGGTCGCGCTCGTTCTCTTATCACTTGTAGATGAAACGGTCCGTCAGGATTTGATCCGAGCCGGTAGCATCGGCGCTTTCAAATCATTAATTGAGCAAAATCCGGAACTTCCCGCCGAGCTCAAGGAAGTGGTCGCGTCATGGAGTTCTGCAAATGCAGAAGATGTGGCTACCTGGCAGGCCGTGAAGATGAATCTTGCCAATAAAGATTTGAAGGATAAAGCGCTTTTGGGTATTGCGACGGTTTCGCCGGAAGAACTCCAAATGTTCGCCGAGGGGCTTCGGGAAAGCACAAATCCCGCTTTAACTTTTAATCGTTCGGTTACGATCGACAGTCAGGCCGGGGAAGATCTTGTTCAATATTCATGGGAAAGCATGGACGGCATCAAGAGTTATTCCTTGGGCTACAACAATTCCGCCATCGTTAATGACAGCAATCAGGTTGAATATGTGCGCGAAGCAAGCTTTTCTATCTCGCAGCGTTTTGCTCAAATCACGCTGGATTACCTCACGCAACTTTGCTTGGTGCCTTATATCACAGCTTCCCTTAAGGAAGATTCTGGTGTCGCATTGGTCCAACTGCAAGGCGCCGCGGCGCTCGAAGAGTTTCAGGCGCTTATCGCAAATTCTTCGCTCAACTCCGATATTAAAGCCGCTGCCGCTGCGTTAGCGGATACAGACTGGCCCAAGATCCAATCGGATCTTAAAGAACCTAGGACTTTTACGTCGCTCAGTTCATCGTTGTATAGCGAATTCCAAACGGCCTTAGCCGATACGGACGACTATACGATCTTCACGATGACGCGGTCAAAAGACGGTTATGAATACAGATGGGAGTCGTTGGATGGATTTACTACCCACACGCTGTCGCAGTCCATCGATATGATCGCCATTAGCGAAGATTCTCAGGGAAACAGTGTCTACGCTAAAGATGAGCGTTGGAGTTTTAAATCGGTCCGAAGGATCTCGATGGACCAGGTTTCGGGCCGGGAATCCGTCTTAACACCGGATCGGCGCATTCAGTACATGGAAGCGCTGAGCAAGGTTGATTCCGCGACCGATTTTACGATGACCAAGATCGGCCGGGATGTCAATTATAGCTGGGTCAGCGCTGACAAATCGGAGGTCTATACGCTGACAAAAACTTTCGCAAAAGTCGAAGGCCAACCGGATGTTGTGGGAAGATGGGATTTTAATGTTCAAATGCGGGTTTATCGCAGCCGCGTGGAAAAAGCGGCCGAAAACCTTCCGCCGGGACTGGAACGGGACCAGTATCTTGCCGCGATCCGCGACACGGCTAGCTGGACCAAGTTCACGATGACCCTAAGCGGCAATGACATCAACTTCAAATGGGCGGGCCGCAATGGCGCCAGGACTTACAGTTTGACCAATAGCCGGAACTGGAAAGAGTTCATGGATGAGAACGGTAACACCACCTACGGTCTCGGAGACAAATGGAATTTTTCGATCATGGACCGGGTTGCGTCAAGTTTTGTCGCCAACTTCGCGGAGAGCATCGAAGACCCGATTCAGAATGCGAATTATCAAGCGGCGCTTCGGGACGTGGACACTTCGACGGTTTATACAAGGACCGTCAGCGGGGATTTGACGACTTTTCGCTGGACCAGCACTGATGATGCGACGACCTATATCCTCGGCCAGACCAAAGAATATTCGCTCAAGCTTGCTCTCGACGAAGATGGAGAAGTGATCCGTGACGACAAAGGAAATGCAACCTACCAGAAAGATGCGGACGGAAATTATCTCTATGACACCACGATTGAATGGTATTTCCGATCCGAAGTGCTTGTGACCCGCGATGCGATCAAAGCTGAATACGCGGCCAATCTCGAGAGTTCCGTTCTAAGAGCGCAGTACGCAAAGGCCATTTCAGAATTCACGGATGCGACATTCTTTACCCGGAGCACGGCGGGAGATAGCGTTTCTTATACTTGGTCTGCGTATGACGAGGAAAGCGGCGCTCTTAGCGCGAATTACACCTTGAGCCACTCGAAAGAGAAGGTCACCGCGGAAGACGGGGTAACTGTGAGCGAAGTGGATCGTTGGAATTTCAGCTCCGAGCACTATGTCGATATCAGCGTGGTCCGGTATCAGCTTCGCTATTTGGATGATGATATGAGCGCCGAACTCCAGACCGTTCTGAACAAGTTAGATGCCGAAGATCCTCAACACGGAACTTTGTTCACAAAAACCACGATCGGCATGGATGACACCTATGCTTGGCATAGTTTTGATCGTGTTCAGCGCTATAGTTTGAATACTTCAAGGATCGGGCCTACGGCGGAAGGCGCCAAATGGACATTTAATACACAAGTGACGGTACCCTACGAAGCGATCCTGGGTTATGCCTCGCTCTTGGAAGACGAGTATCTTAATGATTATCAACAAGCCATAACGGATTATTGCGCGGCATCGACCAATGCGAACGATGGTTGCGTCACGACGACCTTTACGATGACGATCAGCGGTGAAGACCTTAGTTTTAGCTGGCGAAGCAAAGATGGATCCAGATCCTATTCGCTCTCCCGTTCAACGCAGAGGACTTTGGAAACAGAAACGACGAATCCCGCGACAGGCGTTGTTACTCGCACTTACGCCAAAGAGGAAAACTGGAGCTTTTCGACCAATATCCGCGTCACCAAAGGCGAGGCGGATAATTATGTCGGCTCTCTTGAGACGAATCCGCTCAAGACGCAATATCAGGATGCCTTGGACATTTTGGCGAATGATCCAACGGATAGCGTGGACCCAACGACCATCTATACCAAGACGATCAGCGGCGAATCGCTCGGTTACAGCTGGCAGGATCTTGACGGCTTTACAACGCACCGGCTTTCTCAATCAAAACAGCGGATTTACCAGCCCGTGTTGGATGTCAATGGCAATATCGTTTACGAGAACGGCGAAGTGAAGTACCAGCGTGACAGCAATAACCAGTTGATCTTTAGCGAACCGATGAAATGGAGTTTCTCTTCCGAGCGTCTCGTGCTTCGCAGCGAAGTATTGAGCGATGCCAATAAAATGAAACTCGAAACCCAGGAATTGCGCGATCACTACCAAGCTATTATGAATGAAACACCGCAGACCACGGCATTTACGCGTGTCACAAGCGGAAGTGATACGACTTATACGTGGCGCAGTAAGGACAAAGGCCGGAGCTTTACGTTTGGTCGCACCACTGTCAAAGTCGAGACGGGGAAAGATGCTGACAATAAACCTGTTTACGGCCTGGAAGTCCAGCGCTGGTCATTTACCGAACAGGTTGCGGTCTTGAAACCGGCAGTGGAAATGTTCGTTGCGAATCTCATCGACATCGATCAAAGATCCCAAATGCAAGATGCCCTGTTGGATACCGATGAACATACGACCTACATGCGTTCCAAGAGCGGTCTTGACACAAGTTACAGCTGGCGTTCGGTGGATAAATCCCGTGGTTATACGATCTCTTCAGAGGGGATCAAGGATGATGAAGGAAAGCCGCTCGATGCGAAGTGGACCTTTAACACCCAGTTCCAGGTTTTGGACGTTGAAGTCGGAGATTATATGGCGGAGTTGGACGCCGAATATCAAGGGCAGTACGATGCGGCTCTTAAAGACGTGACAGGGGCGACGGTCTATACGAAGACCACAAGCGGCAAAGAGATCAGTTATAGCTGGAAATCCGCCGAAGAAGGGAAAACCTATTCTTTAAGCCGTTCCCTGGAAAAAATCTATGTTCCAGAAACGGAAACCGTTAATGGTGTTGTGCGGGTGAAAACTGATTCTCAGGGGAATGTGATCTACAAAGTAAAGCCCGGCACGGCGGATCTGGAATATACCGAAGTCCTGAAATGGTCTTTTAGCGAACAGACCCTGGTTCCGCCGCTTACCTCGACGACGGCTGATACGGCCAGTTTAGGGTTTAATTTGGAAACCCAAGAGCTTCGAAGCCAATACAATCTCGCGTTGGCGGACACGGATGAAGCGACAGTTTTTACGCGAACGACCAGCGGATCGAATATGAGTTTCAGCTGGAAATCTGTCAGCGGTGGCAGGACTTACAGTCTCAGTAAAGAAAAAGTGAAAGTGCTTGCCGGCGAACAAAAAGACGCGAACGGGAATGTGGTATCCCGCAGTTTTACAGAAAGCCAGAAATGGTCCTTCAGCGAGCAGTCCTATGTTTCTCCCGCGAAAGTCCAGGGGCATGTGAACCAGTTGGAAAGCCCTGAACTGCAGGCGCAGTATCAGGCCGCCCTCTTGGACGTCGCGGCCGGGACCTATTTTACGCGCATCGTAAGCGGTGCCGATGTCAGCTATAGCTGGAGATCAAAAGACGGCGTTAAGACTTACGCGCTTTCTGAGGAACGAGTGATCAGAACGCCGGCGACGGCGGCCAATCCTCCTGTTTACGAGGAAGCTAACGCGAAGTGGAGTTTCAGCGCTCAATTCCGTGTTTTGCGGGTTGAAGTTGCAAATCACGCGAACGATCTTGAAGCGGAGTATCAATCGCAATATCTTGCCGCGCTTCCTCCGCCAACCGATACCGAAACTGTTTATACCAAAACGGTCAGCGGAAGCAGCTTCAGTTATGCTTGGCGCTCTCCGGATAAAGGCGTTGTTTACAGTCTCGGCCGGCTGGTGGAAAGAATTTATGTCCCGGATACTAATCCGGATGGAAGTATTAAGGTAGAAGATGGCAAAGTTGTTTATAAAAGAGACCCTGCGGATGCGACCAAGCTCCTTACCGAACTTGCGGATCCCAAGTGGTCCTTCAGCGAGCAGGTGACGGTGCCGCAGTCTTTGGTTCAGGGCAATATCGCGAATCTCGAGACCGCGCCGTTACAAGCCCAGGCCAACGCCGCTCTTGCGAACGTGGTTGCGGGGGTAACGGCGTTCACTCGCACCATAAGCGGATCCCTGATTAATTACAGCTGGAAAACCATTGATGGCGCAAAAACCTGTGGCCTTAGTTTTGATACGGCGCAAGTCCTTGTCCAGGAAACTCCTGTTCCACAGTATGAGGCACGCGGCAAATGGGGTTACAGCGAACAGGCCTTATCGATCAGGGCTGATGTGGAAGGAAATCGCGCCAACCTCTCGGAAGATCAGCGAGCGCAGTATGATGCGGCCTTGGCGGACACGAATCCGTCGACTTATTTTACAAGAACCATGGTCGGAAACGATGTCAGCTACAGCTGGAAATCCACAGATGGGATTAAAACTTACACGCTTTCACAGGAGCGCATTTTGGGTGAGACCGGGAATGTGCTTAAGCCCGCGAAATGGACTTTGGCGGAACAGTATCGCGTTAAGAGGATCGAAGTCGAAAGCCGTAGCGTAGATCTTGATGCGGACCAAGCTTCTCAGTATAACGCCGCGCTTGGGGACACCGACGCTCTTACGGTCTATACGAAAACCGTGAGCGGTACGGATGTCAGCTATAGCTGGAGAAATCCTGCCGAAACGGCCACTTATAGTCTAAGCCGCACACTGCAAAAAATATCGGACGAAGATGGTAATTTAGCGGCAACCAACTATAAATGGTCATTTTCGAAGCAAACCGTTGTGGACAAGGGGCTTGCCGATGATCATGCGGCCGGCCTTGCGATCGATGCGGTCCGCGATCAATACAATGCGGCTCTTGCCGATACGACCGCCACGACCGAGTTTACTATGACTTTGAGCGGAACTGACAAGAGTTTTTCGTGGAAATCAAGATCGGGCGGGATCATCTACACACTTGCTCGTTTTAATGTGGAAGTAAAGCAAGCAGACGGCAATTGGGCAACACAGCCGCGATGGAGTTTTAGCGCTCAAGCGCTTGTGTTGCGCGAAGACGTCGATGATTTGGTAGAGAATCTTGAGACCATGGAATTGCGAGCGCAGTACCGGGCGGCCTTAAACGCGGACCACACCGATGATTCGACCGTTTACACTAAAACGACAAGCGGCAACGAAATTAGTTACAGCTGGAAAGACAAGAATGGTATCACGACTTACAATCTTTCCAGATCGCTGACCGTTTCGACCGGCGCCGTGAAATGGGCTTTTTCAGCGACGGCCCTTGTCCAGCGCGGCGAGCTTTTGGGCCATCAAGCTGATCTTGCGACCCAGGATGAGATCGATGATTATTGCGCCGCCATCGGCGGTTGTAACAATATGCCAGGGGACTATGACGCTAAGACGGAGTTTATGCGCACGATTGCCGGCGGGGATGTTTCATATTCCTGGAAAAGTCCGGATAAACGTCAGGTTTACACGATCACCAGGAATGTTACCAAGGAACTGCAATCCAGCGGAGCTTTCGCCGACAAGCCCAAGTGGAGTTTTGCGACCCAGATCAATGTTTCCAAAGCCGTTGTGATGGCGACCCGTCCTGTTCTTAGCGATTCACTGGCAGGACAGTATGAAGCGGCCTTGATCGATACGACGGATGCTACGGAATTTTCAATGTCGGTAAGCGGAAAGATCGAGACTTATTCCTGGAAGAGCAAAAACGGGGACAAGGCTTATTCGCTGTCCCGGTCCATCGTTCCGACGCTTATTTCCGAAACGGAGGATCCGTTGACCAAGGTTGTGACGAAAAATTATGAGGACCGGCCCAAGTGGGGTTTTAGTGAGCAGATCCTGGTGACCGCTCAGGAAATTAATGGCTATGTGGCAAGCTTATCGTCCGATCAAAGATTGCAATACCAAGACGCTCTGGGCGACGTTACCACCGCGACTGTCTATACCCGTTCGACGAGCGGAACAGATGTCAGCTATGGATGGAGATCGAAAACCGGAAATTATGTTTACAATCTTTCAAAAACCATGGTCCAGGTTCTCGGGGTCGACCAGCCGCAGGCACGATGGAGCTTTGCGACCCAAATTATAGTGGCCCAGGATGTCTTCGCCAACAGCACTTCACTTTTGGCAAATCAAACGGTGAAAGACCAATTTGAGGGCGCTTTAAGCGATGCCAACCGCTTTACGGAATACACGCTCTCGATCAGCGGGAGAGATGAAAGTTACAGCTGGCGTTCCGTAGATGGTGCCAGGACCTACACGCTCAACAAAACCGAAACCTTTGTCGAGCACGCCGATCCCGCCAATAGCGCCTGGGCGCCCAAATGGAGTTTCGCGATCCAGCAGGCCGTTTCCAAGGACTATGTTGAATCCTTTGTCGGGAACCTTCCGAC
>JAKLIQ010000010.1 GCA_022709525.1 Candidatus Omnitrophota bacterium | reverse complement strand
AACCATCGCCGTCAGAGTTTCTGGAGAGGATGTCTCCTACTCTTGGTCTGATCCGGAAATTGCCGCTAAAACTTACACGGTTTCCATCGGTCACAACGGGGAGGTGTATTTTTCCATCCAGGTAAGGGTGGATCAACAGACTACACAATATACCTATGACCCGGTAACACTTCCTCAGCTTTGGGTGCCTCTCGAGGGCTTAGTGTTTCCGGCTGTTTTGAAACATTATCGCGCGGATGGAACACTCCTTCGAACAATCGAATTGGATGCCGAAGGAAAACCTATCATCGTGAACACATATGTACCCGGCAGTGAGATCCCCGCCAAGGTCGAGGTCTATCAAAAAGACACCAATCAACTCCATGCGGTGCTGGCTTACAATGACCAAGGACAGCTCGAGAGTCTGACTATTTATAATAGCGCTTCTTCCGATCCCGGCGCTTCTGAGGCAATTCAATATGAGATTGATTTCGGCGGCGCGGCGCCGGTAGAGGAGCCGCCCATTGTGGAGTCTCAAGCCAAAAATCCATCGCTTCAAAGTATTACAGAGATGGCCAAGGAGCGTTTTCAGAAATTTCTTCAAAATTTACAAATCGCGTATGACCAGCTCGTCCAAAGGTGGGAAGAAAATAAAAAGAAGAAAAAGTGATCTTATTTTGACATAAAACAAGCTTCCGCAATCACCCCCGGGGCAGTTCGGCCGGGCACCGAAAGGTGTTCGGCAAGCCAGCCTCGGGGGCTCGCCCTTTTAAAGACCTCAATCCTCAGACTACAGCTGCCTTTCTAACAGGGCGAGCCCTCCATAGATAACAGGCCGAAAACCATAAACCTCGGACCATTTCACACACCCGGGGTGTGAAATGGTCCAGAGTGGTACAGTCCGAACAGGTTTGGAATGTGAAAAAGATTTATGCTAGAATGCTTCTCAAGCCGTTACACATTCTTCAAAGGAGGGTCTTTATGGCAAAGAAGAGAACGATCCTGGTCGTGGATGATGACGTATCCGCCAGTCAGATGGTGAAAATGATCCTCGAGAAAAGCGGGCTTTATGAAGTCAGTGTTTGCAACCGCGGCAGCAAGGCGCTTGAGATGATCCGCGAAAAGCATCCCGAACTGGTGCTTCTTGACATTATGATGCCGGACGCTGACGGCGCTGATGTCGCCAACCAGATCCGCGAAGACGAATCCCTCGCGCTGACGCGGGTCGTTTTTATGACCTCGCTTGTATCGGAAAAGGAAGTCGCAAAAAATTCCGTGATCGGCGGCCATCCGTTCATTTCCAAGCCCATCAGCGGAGAAAACCTCCTGAAGAGCGTTCAGGGATTTTTCGAGCTTGAAAATTGACCTGCAGAGCGCTGAGATCCGCTTCGCGCTTGAATTGATCCGTTCCGGGTCCCAATTGGCGCGCCTTATTCGCGCCGAAGCCTCCGTCAAATCTCTTACCAAGGAAGACCGTTCCCCGGTGACTTTGGCCGACATGGGCATTCAAGCCATCGCCGGAGCCTTGCTCGAGCGGTATTTTCCCCAAGCCGTTCTTGTCGCCGAGGAAGATGCGGACTATCTTAAGACCCCTCAAGGGACAAAGGATCTTCACGAGATCGCTCAATATGTCCGTTCTTTTTCCCCCGAAGCAACGCCTGAAAAGATTTGCCAATGGATTGACCGCGGGCAAGGAAAGCCCGGCGACTTGTTCTGGACGCTTGATCCGATCGACGGAACCAAGGGATTCCTAAAGGGCAGGCAGTATGCCATTGCGCTTGCCTTGATCAAAAACGGAAAGATCGAAGTCGCCGCGCTCGGATGTCCCGAACTAGAATTTGAGAATCACAAAGAGCTTGGCAAAGGCGTCAGCGTTCTTGCCGTTCGCGGGCAAGGGTGTTGGGCCACGTCACTCGAAAATCCCGGCGATTGTTCCGATTGGGTCCGGCTGGAGGTCTCAAAATGCCGGGAGGTCCGGGATGCCAGGATCCTTGATTCGTTCGACCCCGGGCATAAAAATACCGAAAAAAACCGTTTAATCCGCAAAATGCTTGGGATCAAAGCCGAGCCGGTCGCGCTGGATAGTCTGGCCAAGCATGTTCTGATCGCTTCAGGCGATGCCGAGATCTTTTTCAGGACCCTGCCTTCAAAGGATCCCGGCCATCGCGAAAAGATATGGGATGTGGCGGCCGGGGCCCTCGCGATCGAAGAAGCAGGCGGGCGCGTGACCGATCTTGACGGCAAAGAGCTCGATTTCGCCGCCGGCCGCACGCTCGCGAAAAATCCAGGATTTGTGGCGACGAACGGCCCTTTGCACCAGGCGGTTCTTGACGCCCTGCGCGGGGCGGCGCAAACGCGATCCTAAAGCCGGAAAAAAATGAAGATCATCCTTGCAGGCGGGACAGGATTTATCGGAAAAGCCATCAGGAAAGAATTCCTTGCCGCGGGCCACGAAGTGACCGTTCTTATCCGCAGCGGTAATCCCGTCAAAAATGAGCGGGAAAAGTTTATCCTTTGGGACGGAAAGACTGAAGGGGATTGGGCAGCCCATCTTGACGGCGCCGATGCGGTCATCAATCTCTCAGGAGAGAATATCGCCGCAAAACGATGGACCACGGCAAGAAAAGAAGCCATTCTCTCAAGCCGGATCGACGCGACCCGCGCGATCATAAATGCGATTGGAAAACTCAAAAACAAACCGGCTGTTTTGATCAACGCGTCGGCCGTTGGCTATTACGGCGATCACTTGGATGCGGAATTAACGGAAACGGCCGTCTGCGGAAATGGATTTCTTGCCGAGATATGCGAAAGATGGGAAGCAGAAGCCCGTAAGGCGTTTGCTTACGGGGTTCGCGTGGTTTTGGCCCGGTTCGGCCCTGTACTGGGCGATCACGGCGGCATGCTTGCCAAGATGGTTCTCCCGTTCCGGTTTTTTGCCGGCGCTCCCTTAGGCAGCGGCAAGCAGTGGATCCCGTGGGTTCACCGGGAGGATGCGGCTCAGGCCCTTTGCTTTTTGCTCGAACACAAAGAACTTTCAGGCCCCGTGAATATCACCGCTCCCGTCCCGGCAACGATGAAGGAATTCTCTAGGGCGCTCGCCGCGGCGCTGCGACGTCCCTTATGGTTTCCTGTGCCGGCATTTTTACTTAAAGCGTTCCTGGGAGAAATGGCCGCCGTTGTTTTATCCAGCCAGCGCGCGGTACCGCAAAAACTTTTAGAAGCGGGATATCATTTCAAATATCCGCATCTCTCGGGGGCCCTGAGGGCGATCTTTTCTAAAACCGAGTGAACTTTGAGCCGTCTCTGGTATTGTGACGGGAGCTCGTGTATAATCTTCCCGCTTCCTAAAGAAAGGTCCTAAGACATGCCGTTTAAATTTGATTTTTTTAAAAAACAGCGAGCCGAATTCAAAGACCCCATCCATTCCGTTTATCAACCCATTGTCGATATCGCGACGGGGGATGTGATCGGTTATGAGGCGCTGGCGCGCAGCGAAAAAGAAATGCCGGCCGAGATGTTCCGCAGGTCTTACGAAAAAGGGAACGTGATCCCGTTCGATTTCCACTGCCTCGAATCCGCCATCAAAGTGCTCCCCGAACTCCAGGAAGACCAGTATCTTTTTCTTAATATCGAGCCGCTGACGCTGGAGCAGGCCTTTTCAAAGGGGAAAGAGGGCGAGGATTTTTTAAAAGGGCTTAAATCCTACGCAGGCAAAGTAGTTTTTGAATTGACGGAAGGCGTAAAAAAATCGGATTTCGCTTTTATTCAACGCGGCGTCGAGTTTATCCGCGCCTTTGGCTACCGCTTCGCTCTAGATGACATTGATGATATCAGCGCCAAAACTTCCCAGCTGGCGTCTCTCAAGCCGGATTTCTTGAAGATCGACCTTCAGCTGGTCCAGGGGATCGCCAATAACTATCTTAATCAGCAGATCGTCCGCGAAATGGTGCATTTGGGACGCGTGAACGGCTCCGAGATGATCGCCGAAGGCGTCGAGCAGCAATCCGACCTCAATTTTATCCGCAATATGGGGATCCGCTACGCGCAGGGATTCTTTTTCGCAAAGCCCGCGAAAGAACTGATCTTTCTTTTGCAGCTTCCTAAGGAGTGACGGAAGGGGAAGGCGGGGGAATTAATTTACGGCCGCAGGGCCCATGAGCTTCGCGAAACTTTCGGCATTCCGGTCGATCCAGATCTTTGCCGCTTCTTCTTCGGAGAATTGGCGCCCCCTTAAAAGCGATATCTTTTCGCAGAACTGACGGATCCGCAGGATCTCTTCGGCAAGTTTGGCGCGAAAGGAGCTTGTGGAATCTTCAAAAGAAACACCCGTTTTGAAAAGTCCCGTGGCTTCGTCCTTCTCGGAATGAGTGACATGGGCGTTCATGTTAAAAAGCTGCTGCTCGACCGGGATGGAAATGCTGAGGCGTGTTCCTTCTGGGATAGGTTCTTCCCATAGAAAAGCCAGCCCGCCCTGCGACAGGTCTACAGCTCTGGAATTGGAAGGAGGAGCGTCTTCCGTCTGGGCCAGTTGGATCGGAACTTTGATCGGGTGCCTGAAAAATTTCCTTTTTTCACTTCCCATGGGGCAAGTATAACCCATAATTTGATTTTTACCATAGCGAGGCACTTTTTTTATATAATAAAGAGCGTCTTTTTAGAAAAATTATAAACATATTTCTTTATTCATAAAAGATCAAAAAATAGCAATTTATGACACTAACTCAAGCCCAAAAGAAGGCCGTCCAGGCGTTCGGGAAAAATGTCCTCGTATCCGCGGGAGCGGGGACCGGGAAGACCCGGGTCCTTGTTGAAAGGGTCCTGCAGATCCTGAAGACCCAAAAAGCCCTCGTGACGGAGCTTCTTATCCTGACTTTTACGGAAAAAGCGGCCAATGAGATCAAAATCCGGCTTTCGGGCGGCTGCCGGAAGGCGGGATTAGAGCGGCCGCGACGGGACCTTGAGAGATCGGCGATTTCCACTTTTCACGCTTTTGCTTCGCGGCTTCTCAAAGAGCATCCGATCGAGGCGGGTGTTGATCCTGATTTTCGCGTGGTCGAAGCCGAAGAAGCGGGGCTTCTCAAAGAAGAGGCGATGCAGGAGACGGTTGTCCGGTTTCATAAAGAAAAAAATGACGCTTTCGAACTTTTTTCGGTTTATGGCGAAGAAAAGGTTCGTGAAGGGGTCTTCAAGATCTTTACGGCAGCGCGCCACGAAGGCAAGAGCGTGGCCGCCTTTTTTCTCGAAAGCGCGGAAAAAGAAAAAACGGTTTGCGCACAAAGGGAAAAAACCTTGCCCGAGGAGGCGATGGCCCTTCTCGCGAAGCTTCCGGAGATCGACGCGAAGATCTGGGAGCGTTTTTTTTCCGACAAGGATTGGCGCTGGGAGACGTTCCGGGATTTTAAGGAATGGAGCGGTCTCTTTAAAGGAAAACGTAAAGAGGGCTGGAAGGAATGGCGGGCCCTTCTGGAGGATCTTGCGGCTCTCCGGATCACGCCTCTCGCGGGACCATGGAAAAAGCGGCTGGAGGCGCTGGCGCTTGCCTTCGAGGCCGCCTATACCGCCAAGAAAAAAGAAAAAGGATTCCTCGATTTTGACGACCTCCAAATGAAGGCCGTGGAACTTTTTCGCGCGGAAAGGCCGCCGCTTGTAAAACTCCGCCAGAAATACCAGGACCATTTCAAATTCATCTTAGTCGATGAATTCCAAGACACCAATTTCCTCCAAATGGAATTTATCGAACTTCTTTCCTCCGGCGCCAACCTCTTCATGGTAGGCGATTACAAGCAATCGATCTATGGCTTCCGCGGCGCCGAGTCGGGTATTTTTCGGGCCAAAGAAAAACTCTACGGTTCAGGCGAGAAGGGCGAATGCATCTTTCTTTCCGAAAGTTTCCGCAGCGATCCTCCGGTGCTTGATTTTGTGAACCGCTTTTTTAAAATCCTTTGGGAGGAGGATAGTTTTCCTTTCGAGCCGCTCGTCGCAAACACCCCGTACACACCGGGTGTGTACCGTACACACCCGGTGTGTACGGGGGTGGCGCAAGAGCCGGCCGTTGAGCTTCTTGTGACGGAATCCCGTGAAAAGGAAGACATGGATCGCGCCCGCATGCGCGAAGCGGGAGCGATCGCTTCGCGGATCCAGGCCCTTCATGATAAAGAGAAGATCCCTTACGGCGACGTGGCTCTTCTTTTTCAGGCCATGACGCCAAGCGGGATCTATGAGGACGCTTTCAAGTCGGCCGGGATACCTTACTTCGTCGTGGCGGGACGGGGGTTTTATGAGCAGCCCGAGATCCAGGATGTGATGAGTTTTCTTTCCCATCTCGACCGTCCGCTTGCCGATATCCCGCTTGCGGCCACGCTCCGTTCGCCCTTTTTCCATATCACGGACGATACGCTTTTTTGGTTATCGCGTTTTGCCAAATCGGAGCATGAGACAGCCCCTCTTTTTCTTGCCCTGAAGGAACTGGACCGGATCGCGAATATTTCCGGAGAACAACGCGCGAGATTGCAAAACTTTCTGCAATTGTCGCAAGAACTTGGGGCGCTCAAGGACCGCATCCCGCTTTCGGAACTTTTCGACAAGATCCTTGAAAGAACGGGCTACGAACTCTCGGCGCTTTTAGACCCGAAGGGGGTTCGCCGTTACGCCAACCTCAAAAAACTCATGGCGATGATGCGCGAATATGAAACTTATGAGCGGATGCCGCTCGCCTCGTTCTTGAACATCCTGAAGCGGTTGCGGACGCAGGAAGTCAGGGAATCCGAGGCGCAGATCGCGCTGGAGGCAAGCGCGGAGGCCGTCCGGATGATGAGCGTTCACGCGGCCAAGGGCCTGGAATTCCCCGTGGTATTTATCGCCGATATGGGGCATCAGGGTTCGCGTCCCGATTCCAAAAAAGTGATCGCTCACGCGGCCGACGGTTATGCCGTTCAGGTCCCGGGCGGCGGAGCTTCCGAGACCGAAAAAACCTATTTCTTCAAAGAGATCGATCGGGCCGTCACGCGCCGGGAGGATGAGGAATGGAAGCGCCTTTTTTATGTCGCGGCGACCCGCGCGAAATCCCGGCTTTTTTTAAGCGGTGTCCACAAAAAGAAAAAAAAGGAAAAAGAAAATTTCCGGGAAATGACTTCCTGGATGGACTGGGCTATGGCGATCTGCGGGGGTATGGCCGTCAAGGCCTCTCAGAGCTCCGGTGCTCCGGCCGCCGTCAAGAGTAAGAAGAAAGATGATGTCCGGGGCACGGTCGAAACCCTTTTAAGGGAAAGAAAACAAAGGCCGCCCGCCGCCGCTTCTGCTGTTCTTGCGGAAAAGGGGCCCGCTCCTTTGCGGAGCATGGATCTGCCCGCTTCCGCCTATGTGCTTTTTCAAAAAGATCCCGACGCGTTCTGGCGGGTTTACCAGATCGGGTGGGCAGCAAAAGAAAAAGAAAACACGAACGATGACCCCGCCTCGGAAGGGGACGGGTTCTCGGCGGCTGATTTCGGGACCGCTATGCACGGATTTCTCGAACATTTGGATTTTAGCGACCCCGCGCGCTCCGTGGAGTCCGGAATCTTAGAACGCATTTTTGGTCGTTTTGGCAGCGAAGCCTTATGTGAAGCGGAGAAGATCCTCCGTGGATTTTTTGATCAACCCGTCTTCCAATCGCTTCGAAAAGCCAGGCAAATCAAACGCGAGATCGATTTCGTATTGAATGAACGCCGCGGCCTGATCCACGGGAAGGTCGATATTCTTTTCCAGGACACAGCGGGGCGGTGGCATATCCTCGATTATAAAACTGCGGCAGGGGACGAAGCAACGGCCCGCCAAAGCGCTTACGACCTCCAGCTCGAGATCTACGCGCTTGCGGCCGAAAGGATCCTGAAACTTCCGGTCCGGTCTGCTATCATTTACTACCTTAAAAACCAAAAAGCCGTAACTTTGTCTTTTCCGGAAGAGAAGGCGCCCGCTTTTTTTGATCATCTCGAACAGAAAATCCAGGGTCTTCAGCAGCGGATCCTCGATGATTCGAACAGGCGCATGACGGCAATAATGGTTTAGTCGAAAAACATGAAAAAACTCATTCTTTACGATCTGGACGGAACGCTGGCGGATACGCGCCGCGACATTATCAACGGGGTCCGCTACGCGCTTGATATTTTGAAAGGTCCCGAATTGACCGACGATGAGATCAAGGATTGTGTCGGGACGGGCCTTCACGCGCTGATCCGGAAAGTCTTCAGAACAGACGATGAGAAGCTCGCTGACCGGGGCGCCAAACTCTACCGCGAGCATTATAAAAAACACATGCTGGATCATACTCGGCTTTATCCCGGCGCCCGCGAATTTCTGGAATATTTCAAGGGCCGCAAGCAAGCCGTGATCACGAATAAACCCAACCCTTTTTCTTCACAGATCCTGGAATCCTTGGGCGTGGCAAACTACTTTATCGCGATCCTGGCGGGGGATAACGGATTGCCGTTCAAGCCGGACCCGGCAGCCGTCCATCATTTGATAGAAAAAACCGGCGCAACAGAAGAAGAAGTCCTCTTTGTGGGGGATAGCCCTATCGATATCCAAGCCGCGAGGAATGCCGGGGTTGAGATCGCGACGCTCTCTCACGGGTTTTCGAAAGAGGAAGCTTTACGCGAAGAAAAACCCGATCATCTCGTGCGCGATTTTAAAGAATTGCTCGCGCTGGCCAGAGAAAAAGGTTGGTAAAATCCCATGAAAGAAGATAATGTAACCGCCATGAATGAAACCGCTTCCCGGCAGATCCCGGGCACGATCGCCGAAGGGGACCTTGTTCTCCTTTGGTTCGACGACGAACGCACCTACATGATCGAGGTGGCGCGCGGCAAACGCGCATCCATTCACTGCGGCAAACCCCTTTTAGTGGACGATTGGATCGGCCAGCCGTTCGGGAAAAAGATCGTCTGCGAACACGGCTCCGGGTATCTCCTCAAGCCCACCATGGAAGATCTCATGATGAAAGCGTCGCGCGAAAGCGGCATTATTTATCCGAAGGATGCGGCGCTTCTTATCATGAAGGCGGGTATTCATAGCGGTTCCAAGGTGATGGAGGTCGGTACCGGCTCGGGATCGCTTACCATGGCGCTCGCGCAAGCCGTGGCGCCGGCGGGACATGTTTTCACTTACGACCGCCGCGACGATCTTCCGAAGAATGCGCACAAAAATATCGCGCGCGCAGGCCTAGGCGATCATGTGACCTTTTGCCAGCGGCAAGCCATGGAGCCCTTCCCGGAAAAAGATTTTGACGCGGTGATCCTTGATATTCCGCAACCGTGGGACGAAGTCCAAGTCGTCAAGCAAGCGCTCAAACCCGGAGGCCGCTTGGTCAGTCTTAATCCGACTTTCAATCAAATCGAAAAAATGGCCGAGACCCTCCGCGAACACGGTTTTATCCTGGTAGAGGCCCGGGAACTTCTGGAGCGCGAGATCCTTGCGCGGGGAGGGAAGACCCGTCCCGTCCAACGCATGGTCGGCCATACGGAGTTCATGCTTTTTGCCGTCCGTCCGGCGGATTCGGAGCCTCAGGCAGCTTCCTGAAGCCGCTTTTCATTTTATTCATGGCGGTCTTTTGTCGTTGATTTCAAAAATTCAATCTGATAGACTCCACTCTCTAAGCGGCACTAATTTTTTCCAACCAATGAACAGACCTACAGGAGAGAAGACGATGGGAAAAGCTACACGGTTGACGATGCTGGTGTTGATGATCGGCTTGATCGCACTGAGTGGTTGCGCTTCAAGAAAGACGGGCAAGAAAGTGGATACATTGCAGGCGCAGATGAATGCCATGACGGATGAACTCGTGCGGTTAGATCAATCGATCCAGGATACCCGTGCAGTGATCCAGGCCCAAGAAGGCGGAACGGCTTCATTTGCCGCAAGCCCCGTTTCAAGCGAAGGTGCGATGGTGGGCGGGATGTATCGCACGCCTTCCGGTTTCGAAGTTCCTTCCGTGAATATTCAAAAAGCTCTCAAGAAGGCCGGTTACTATGACGGCCCGCTCGACGGCAAAGTCGGCCCCGGGACCCGCGATGCGATCCGGGCATTTCAAAGAGATAACGGGCTTGCCGAAGACGGCGTTTGCGGCCGCGGGACTTGGGCCAAGCTTAAGAATTACCTCGAAGCCATTAAGTAAGTTTTAGAGTTCCGAAGTTTTTTAAAAGAGGCGATCCCTTCGAAGGGATCGCCTCTTTTGTTTTAGATACTTCCTTGTTACAATACATCCCTCATGTCCTGGCCTCCATTTATTTTCATAAAAGGTTGCCAGGACTTGCCCCTGCCTGCCCGGCAGGCAGGCAATTAACCTTTAATTTTTAAATAGAGAATTGGACATGTCATTTCGCATTCTTCGCTCTTCTATTCTCTTGGTTTTTTTCTTTTTTGCCGTGACCCCCGTTTTCTCCGCCGAACGGTTGCGGGACCTTTCCATGCCCCTTCCGGCGGACCTGAGAACTTTTACGAAGATCCGTATTCTTGTCGAGCAGGATCGTCCCAAGATCCAGGTTAGCGCGCCCGCGGTGTTCGAGGTCCTGGACGATCAAGGGCGCGTTGTTACCAATGGGCCAAAACTCAACGGCGCGACGGTAAGGCCTGTTGACAAAGGTATCCAATGGTGGACCCGTATCGTTCCGACGCGATTCCTTGTGGTGCGAAGTATTGGCAGTGGTATCCGGGTCGGTTCCAAGGGGGTTTATCGCGACGAGGTTTTCATCTATAAGAATGCCAAGGGAAAACTCGATGTTGTCAACCGGCTCAAACTGGATGATTACTTAAAAGGCGTGATCCCTTTCGAGGGAAATCCGGCTTGGGCGCTCGAATCGCTTAAAGCGCAGGCCGTGGTTTCGCGCACTTTCGCGCTCACAAGAATGATCGCGCGCGAAAAAGAGGAATACGACGTAAGTTCGGGTGTGATCAGTCAGGTTTATGCCGGCAAGGAGATCGAAAACGCCAAGACCAATGAGGCCGTGGACGCCACGCGCGGCGAGATCCTGCTCTATAAAGGAAAGATCTTTCCGGCTTATTTTCATTCGACATGCGGCGGCGCCACCACAGCGGCGGATCTGGTATGGAAAGTCAAGCCGCACCCGGCCTTGTCGGGCGTGGAGTGCAAATTCTGCCAGAAATCGCCGCATTATAAATGGGAAGCCGTGGTGACATCCGCCGAGATCAAAGAAAAATTAGCTAAAGAAGGGATGCCGGTCGACGGGGTGCTCGGCATCCGGACCGATAAGATCGACCGGACGGGCCGCGCGCATCAGTTTGTGATCCAAAGCACCTGGGCGGAAAAAAGAGTTGACGCCGACGGCTTCAGGGTCTGGATCGACCCGATGCGTCTTAAGAGCAATATGATCACCAAGATCCGCGCGAACGACGCGGGAGCCTTTGTTTTCAAAGGAAAAGGATGGGGGCATGGCGTCGGCATGTGTCAATATGGAATGAAATACCTTGGCGAACTTGGCTATGGTTACCGGGAAATTTTAAGCTATTATTATCCCGGAGCGCAGGCATCGAGGTTGAAGGAGTTGGAAGGGTGAAACCAGAGAGCCGTGAACAGCGGACAGAGGACAGAGAGACGCCCAAGATCCAGACGGTCCATGATCTAAAGGTTTATGAACTCTCCTATGAGTTGGCAATCGAGATTTTTAAGATCACTAAAAAATTTCCCAAAGAAGAGATTTATTCTTTAGTGGATCAAATACGACGCTCTTCACGATTCGTTAGTGCTAATATTCGGGAAGGTTTCGCAAAAAAGAAGTATCGGGATGTTTTCATTCGTCACTTGAACGATGCGCTAGGCTCCAGCGAAGAAACGAGAACTTGGTTGGATTTTTCAAGAGATTGTGGTTACATTTCTCAAGCCGAACATACAAAATTAGAAAAGCAATATGATCAAGTCAGCGGTATGCTGTATTCGCTGATCAAGCGTTGGCAGTGATTGCCGCTCACTGTCTTCTGTTTTCTGTCTTCTAATGCGACTTGCGCCCGTAGCTCAATTGGATAGAGCGTCACCCTCCGAAGGTGAAGGTTCCGCGTTCGATTCGCGGCGGGCGCGCTTAACCTCAATGGTTAAGCACCTTGTCGTCAGGACTTCTTGAATGTCCCGTACGACAAGGCGTTTCCAAACTGTTTCGACGAAGGAGCCATTCTTCTCATGAAAACTTCAAAAATATTCAATATGGTTTCAGTCGGGGTCTTAGCGATCGCGGTGGTGCTGGCGGGGGTCGGGATCCACCAATGGATCCAGCGGGAACGCATTTTGCGCAAGATCATCGAACGTCTCCAGGCCGACACGCGCGTAGCGGACGTGCTTGTCACCAAAAGCGAATTTGATGAAGCCTCTAAGAAGATCGCGACCACGATCAAGTTCCTGGAATATGACGCGCAGGGAAAACCGCTCGAGCCGAAATATTTCACGTTCCGGGGCAATATCATCCAATTCCAGTCGCTTGTGATCCGGTTCAACGATAAATTGGTTGAGACGGGCGACCGTTTGAGGGGAAAAAGCGCCGCATTCTTCATGAAAGCATTCGTTTTGGAGGGGCCTAGCACCCAGGAATTTGAGATCACAAAAGCGAGCGAAGTTCCGGGGGGCTATCAAGTTTCCAGCAAGGCGAATGAATTCGAACAAAAACTTTGGAAGGAATTCTGGAATTACGCGCTCGATCCCAAGAAGCGCGAACACGCCGGGATCAAGAACGCCCAGATCGAAGCGCCGGGATCCATGTTCCTTCCCGGAACGATTTATACCTTAAAGATCGAACATGACGGCGGCTTGCGCATTGATGCCAGCCCGGTCCCTGAGATCCTCAAGGGAGAGAAGATCGAGAATGCCCCGAAGTCTTAAAGGCCGTATCCGGCGGGTTGCCGTTCTCGGGAGCGGCAGAGTCCTCGAAAAAGATCCCATCTACCAGCAGGCCCTGAAGCTCGGCCAAGCTTTGGCGCGCAGCGGTTTTTGCGTTTGTCATGGCGGTTACGGCGGTGTGATGGAAGCTGTTGCGAAAGGCTGCCGCCTTGCCGGGGGATACAATACCGGTATCACGATCCGCGGCGCTTCCAAACGAGCCAATACGCACGTGAATGCTGAGATCAAGATGCCTTGCTGGCAAAGCCGGCTTTTCAAGCTTATCGAAATGGGGGACGCTTATATTTTTCTCCACGGCGCGACCGGGACGCTCACAGAGCTTTTTGTGGTGCTTGAGATGTCCAATCGGGGTCTTCTCAAAAAGCCGATCGTCGTTTTAGGAAAAAAACTCCATTCACTTATCCGATCGCTCAAGAAAGACCCTCATTTTGATCTACCTCGTCGGCTGGTCTTTGCGACTTCAGTTGCGCAAGCGGTCCGATACCTAAAAATATGAGCTTCATAAACCTTTGGACCAGAGACATGAGACTAGAGACAGGAGACTTTTCTTTTGCCTTTAGTCTGTGGCCTGTGGTCTCCAGTCTGTAGTCTATGCGTCTCTCCGATCTTGATTATCCGCTTCCGAAGGAAAAAATCGCTTTATTCCCGACAAAAGATAGACCGGCCGCGAAACTTCTGTGTGTGGATAAAAAAACAGGAATGGTTGCGCACCGGATCTTTTCCGAGATCGTGGATCTTCTTAAGCCCGGAGATGTGCTTGTTCTGAACAATACCAAAGTCCTTCCGGCGCGGCTTTTCGGAAAAAGGGCCACCGGCGGAAAAGTCGAAGCTTTGCTTTTGAAGGAAGCCGGCGAAAATATCTGGGAAGCCTTATTAAAGCCGGGCGGTCGCGTCAAAGAAGGACAAACAATTAATTTTAGTGCTAATGGCATCGAACTTTACGGCGAAGTAATCCCCAAGCTTGTACCGGATTCCGGCCAGCGCTTTATTAAGTTCCAGGGAAGCGATATTAAAGAAAAGATAAAAAAACTCGGACATATCCCGCTGCCGCCCTATATCGATCGCCCGGATCAAGAGCTCGACCGGGATATGTATCAGACGGTTTTTGCCGAAAAAGAAGGCGCCGTAGCGTCGCCGACCGCGGGACTTCATTTTGACGAAGCTCTTCTTAAAGAACTTGCCGCCAAAGGGATCGAGATCGCTTACGTGACGCTTCATGTCAGCTACGGGACTTTTCAGCCGATCACGGCGGAAAATATCGAGGATCACAAAATGTTCGAAGAAGCATACGAGATCCCGGCCGAAACGGCTCAAAAGATCAACGCTGCGAAGCGCGGCGGCCGGCGCGTCATTGTATGCGGCACAACCTGTGTTCGAGCGCTAGAGTCTTCCGTGAACGCAGCAGGGGAGCTTATCGCGCAAAAGAACAAAACATCTATTTTTATTTACCCGCCCTATGACTTCAAGATCGTGGACGGCCTCATCACCAACTTTCATATGCCCAAAAGCACGCTTCTTGCCATGGTCTCCGCATTTTTAGGCCACGAAAAACTCATGGCGGCGTATAATGCCGCCCTCAAAGAGAATTATCGCTTTGCATCTTATGGAGATGCGATGTTCATTGTTTAAACGGAATCATCATGAAAAAATTCGGGTTTAAATTCATTACCAAAGACAAAAAATGCGAGGCGCGGGCCGGGAAGGTAACGACGGCGCACGGGACATTTGAAACACCGGTTTTTATGCCGGTGGGGACCCAAGGGACGGTCAAGGCCGTGATGCCGCGCGATCTCAAAGAATCCGGCGCCGAGATCATTCTCTCAAATGCCTATCATCTGTATATCCGGCCGGGTCTCGAGGTCATCAAAAAACTCAAAGGGCTCCATCATTTTATGGCCTGGGACCGGCCGATCTTGACCGATAGCGGCGGGTATCAGGTGTTTTCCTTAAGCAAACTCCGCAGCATCACCGAAGAAGGGGTGAAATTTAATTCTTATTTTGACGGGCGGGAAATATTCCTGACGCCGGAGAAGGTGATCGAGATCCAGGAAGTTCTCGGAAGCGATATCGCCATGATCTTTGACGAATGTCCCGCGGCGTCAAAGGATAAACACTCGATCGAAAAGGCCGTTCATATAACCCTCCGGTGGTCGAAGCGTGCCAAGAAATGTCACAAGCTGAGATCGCAAGCGCTTTTTGGAATTATTCAAGGCGGGACGTTCAAGGATCTTCGAAGAGAATCCCTTGAGCGGACGCTTGAGATCGGCTTCGATGGATACGCGCTCGGAGGGCTAAGCGTCGGCGAACCCAAGCCCGAAATGCTGGATGCTCTCACGGATATTTTACCGAGAATGCCGGAAGACAAGCCGCGCTATCTGATGGGGGTCGGGACACCGCTCGATTTCTTCGAAGCTGTGGAACGCGGGGCCGATATGTTCGATTGCGTGAACCCAACGCGCTACGGAAGGAACGGAACGGCCTTTACAAGCGACGGACTCGTCGTCATCAGGAACTCAAGATACCAGCTGGACTCCAAACCGGTGCAGGAAGATTGCGGTTGTTACACCTGCCGGAACTTTTCGAGGGCTTATCTCCGGCATTTGATGAACAGCCACGAGATCCTGGGCGCTGAATTGATTACTTTGCATAACGTCCATTTTTTTGTAAACTTAGTGCGTTCTATGAGAGGCGCCATCCGGAAGGGCCGGTTCCTCGAACTTAAAAAACGATTTTTTAACCGTTTTGATCCGCACACAAGATAAAGCGAGGTTATTCCATGTTTGAGTCGATCGCATACGCAGCCGAAGTCGCCGAAGCAGCCCCCCAGGTCAATCCTTTAGTCCAGTTCATGCCCATCATCCTCATGTTCGTGATCTTCTATTTTCTGCTCATTCGTCCCCAGCAGAAGAAGCAGAAGGAGCTTCAGGTCATGATCAGCAACCTGAAAAAAGGGGATAAAGTCGTCACGACCGGAGGTATCATCGGGACAATCTCGAGCATTCAGGAAAAATACATCGTATTAAGCGTCGGAGATTCCGATTCCAAGATCGAAGTCCTCAAGGGTGCGATTGCGGGGATGTACCAATAGGAGCTTGCCCCGTTAGAAATCGCGGGGAAAAGTTTTGATATTGATTTTAAAAATTTTGACGTAAACAGTAGAAGCGTGGTTTGTTAACCAACTTACGGAAGCGCTAAGAACGCTTCCTATTTCTGACGGGGTAAACATGGACAAAAATTATAAATGGAAAGTATTGCTGATCATCGGTTTGGTCGCTTTTTCTCTCTGGAAGGCCTATCCTCCAAGCGAAAAGATCAACCTTGGGCTTGATCTTCAGGGCGGCGTCCAGCTTCTTTTGCAAGTCGAAATGGACAAAGTGCCGGAAGAAGCGCGCAAAGATGTGACGGCGCGCGTAGCCGAGATCATCCGTAACCGTATTGACGAATTCGGCGTGAAAGAACCCGAGATCACCACGCAAGGCAAGGACCAGGTCGTCGTGAAGCTTCCTGGCGTGACTGACCGTGAACGCGCCAAAGAGATCGCAGGTAAAGCCGCCCATTTGGAATTCAAGATCGTCTCTGAGGATACGGAGCTGATCCAGAAGGCGGAAGAGGGGACGATCCCTCCGGGATTTGAATACAAAAAGGTCAAAGGAAGCCCAAATGAGGAAATGGTGCTTCTCGCGCTTCTGCCGGTTCTGACCGGAGAACATTTAACGACGGCCTCCGTTGGTTTTGACCAATACGGCCAGGCGATCGTTCAACTGACACTTGATAAAGAAGGCGGCAAGATCTTTGACAAGGTGACGTTCCAGAATATCGGCAAGCGTCTTGCGATCGTCTTAGACGGACAAGTCTATTCCGCTCCCGTGATCCGCGACAGGATCCCGAACGGCAAGGCCCAGATCTCCGGGAACTTCAAGGCCGCGGAAGCAAGCGATCTCGCGCTTGTGCTCCGCGCCGGCGCGTTGCCCGCCCCTGTGACAGTCGTGGAAGAACGGACTGTCGGTCCGAGTCTTGGAAAAGATTCTATCGACAGCGGTATCCGCGCCAGTATTTTCGGATTACTTTTTGTGATCGTCTTCATGCCGGTCTATTATCTCCTTTGCGGCTGGATCGCTAATCTCGGGCTGCTTGTCTACGTGATCCTTGTGGTCGGCAGCATGGCGACCATGGGATCGACGCTGACCCTTCCCGGCATTGCGGGTTTCATCTTATCCATCGGCATGGCGGTCGACGCGAATGTGCTGATCTTTGAAAGAATGCGCGAAGAAATGGCGACAGGAAAGACCGCGCGCGCTGTCGTATCAGCCGGTTTTCACCGCGCTCTTTCTGCGATCATCGATTCAAACATTACGACTTTGATCACCGCAGCTCTGCTTTTCATTTTCGGGACCGGACCGATCCAAGGATTTGCCGTGACGCTTTCAATCGGTCTTGTGGCGAGCTTATTCTCGGCGATCTTTGTGACGCGCGTTGTGTTCGACCATGTCGTCAAAAAGAACCCGAACAAGGTCTTTAAGATGCTCGAGATTTTTAAAAGCCCGAACATCCCGTTCTTGAAAGGGCGTTTTTGGGCTTACGGATTTTCCGTGATCTGCATCGTGCTTGGGATCTCCGCATTCGTTTTGCGAGGCAGTGAAAATTACGGCGTCGAGTTCACGGGTGGAACTTTGGTTCAGATCACTTTTAAGGATAATATCAATCAAGCAAAATTCAGGGACCAGCTTGAAAAGCAGGGGCTTAAAGCCGTGACGCTCCAACGATATGGCGAGGCCAGGAGCCATCAATATATTGTCAAAATGACGGAAGGGAACCCTTCTAAGGTAAGCGCGGCAGCCGAAGCCACGACCGGAAAAGATACCTTTACGATCGAAAAAGTAGATCAGATCGGGCCTTCCGTGAGCGGCAGTCTCCGTGACAAAGCGTTCTGGGCGATTGTTTGGTCGTGGCTCGGGATCCTGATCTATGTCGGGTGGAGGTTTGAATGGAAGTTTGCCACAGCGGCCGTGATCGCGCTGGTGCATGACACCCTTTTTTCTTTCGGGGTGTATGTTCTAAGCGGCCGGGAGGTCAATCTTGCGACGGTGGCGGCGATCATGACGATCATCGGTTTTTCGGTGAATGACACGATCGTCATTTTTGACCGGGTCCGGGACAATCTCAAGCTTATGCGGAAGACGCCCTTTGTGGATATCGTGAATTTAAGCGTTAATCAATGCTTAAGCCGGACGATCCTGACGACCATGACGGTGCTTTTCGGGGCCTTAGCCCTGCTTTTCTTCGGCGGCGCCGCGATCTCGGATTTCGCGTTTATCTTGACCATCGGCTTTTTGATCGGAACGTATTCCACCGTTTTTGTGGCCTCAGCTTTGGTGGTGGACTGGAAAGCCCATTAAAAGGTGACGCAACAATCCGCAAAATTTTCTGCGACATTTCGCCGGCTTCTTGAAAAACGAAATTTAAGAAAGGCCTCGGAGATCGAGGCCTTTCTTTTTCCCAGCCTTTCTTCTCTTCTTGATCCTTTCCTCATGAAAAACATGAGAGAAGTGAAAGCCCGTATCGAAAAGGCCGTCCGCGCCAAAGAAAAGATCCTGATTCACGGCGATTATGATGTCGATGGCATCACAGGCGTCGCTGTCCTAGCGCGCACGCTGGATGAGCTCGGGGGCTCCTACACGACCTTTCTTCCGGACCGCGAACAGGATGGTTATGGCGTCAGCGAGGCCGCGATCCGCAAGGCCTGTGAGCAAGGCGTCGGCCTTATCATCACGGTCGATTGCGGGATCACAGCAAAACGTGAGATCGAGGTCGCCCGTTCTCAAGGGATCGACGTGATCGTGATCGATCACCACCGCCTTCCTTCAGACGGCCTGCCCGACACCCATTTTATTTTGAATCCTCTTCAGGCAGATTGTTCGTACCCTTTTAAGGAGCTCTCCGCGGCAGGATTGGTTTTTAAATTGAGCCACGCGCTGACCGGCGCCCCGGCGTTCAACCATCTGGACCTTGTGGCGCTTTCCACCGTCAGTGATGTCGCGCCGCTCACGGGGGAGAACCGCGTACTCGTCAAAAAAGGGCTTGAGGTCCTTGCGGAAAAAAAGAACCTTGGACTTCGCGCGCTTGCCGAAGTCGCCAAAATGAAAACTACCAGACCCAACACGGGTCATTTAGGTTTTATTCTTGGCCCGAGACTGAATGCGGCGGGACGCATGAGTTCGGCCGATACGGCGCTTCGGTTGCTTCTGACCCGCTCGCCGCGCGAAGCGGAAAGCCTCGCCAGGATCCTGGATGAGGAAAACAAGGCGCGGCAACGCTATGAACGGGAAACCACCCAGGAGGCGATCCGCAAGGTCGAGCAGACGGTCAATTTCAACCGTGAGCGCATTCTGGTGGTCGAAGGCAAAGGGTGGCATAAGGGCGTGATCGGCATCGTCGCGTCGCGGCTTGTGGAAAAATACAGCCGCCCGGCGGTGGTGATCTCGACAGAAAACGGATCAGGCCGCGGCTCCGGCCGTTCGGTCAAGGGATTTCATCTCTTTAACGCGCTTCGCTCCTGCGAGGCGATCCTGGACGAATTTGGCGGCCACGAACAAGCCGCGGGGTTGACGGTTCAGGCGAAAAATATCCCGTTATTGCGGGAAAAACTCAACGGTTTCGCCTTCGAGAACCTTTCGCCGGAAATGCTGAAGCGGCGGGTAGCGGTCGATATGGCGCTGCGCCCCGAGGAACTTACGGATCGTTTTTTAGAGGAATTAGAGTTTCTTGAGCCGCATGGAGCGGGGAATCCGCGACCTGTTTTTTTCAGCGAAAAGCTCCGCCTGAGATCGAAACCCAGGCGTCTTTATGGGGATATTTACGAAACGGTCCTGACCGACGGCTTGCTGAACTTTCACGCCCAGCTCGATGAAAAACAAGCGTCCTTTTCCGCCTCCTGCGACGCGTCAACCTGTTTTGACGCGGCCTATTCCATAAAGACCCGCCAGTGGAACGGCATACAGACCATGGTCCTTTCCGTCAAAGAACTAAAAGAAAGTGATCCCGTATCCGTGAAGACCGTTACGGCTTAAAAGCGGCTTGTTGTCAGGCCGCGGCAGCGGGGGTATACGAACGGCGGGCCGGGGCCTTTTTCACCTTGCCGGCTTTCAGGCAGCTCACGCAGACATTCACGCGGCGCACCGTGCCGTTGGGGAAAAGCACCTTGACCTTCTGGAGGTTCGGGAAGAAGCGGCGGCGGGTAATGCCCGTGATCTTCTTACCGATGCCGCCCGTCTTTTTCGCGAGACCGCGGGTGGCGATCGAATTTCCGTTCAGGGGTTTCTTGTTGCAGATAACGCAGGTTTTCATAAGGCGCTCATTATATGGAGGAGATGTTTCTTGGCAAGCGGTTTTTTCTGATATATACTTACCCCCGCTGCAATCCTTGTTTTTATCCATCCAACAACGAAGAAGGAGTCGGTCATGGCGAAAATGACAAAATGTTGCGCTAGCACTAGCACCTGCGATAAAGCTATTGAATTCAAGTTCTATGCCCCCCAAGCGAAAAAAGTTGAACTCGGCGGTTGCTTTAATAACTGGAAAGCAAGCAAAAACCCTCTCAAAAAAGACGCTTCCGGGAACTGGAAGACATCCTTGAAACTCAAGCCGGGCCGCTATCAATACCGTTACCTCGTGGACGGTGCCTGGCAGAACGCGCAGGAGCCAGTCGAATGCGTTCCAAACGCTTTCGGCAGCTGGAATTGCGTTGTGGAAGTCGGTAAATAAAACAGCGCGCTTTTAGTTCCCCTTGAAGATCCTTTTTATCAGTTCCGAAATGGCCCCTTTTGCCAAAACAGGGGGCCTTGGGGATGTTGTCGGTTCCCTTAGTAGCGCGGTCCGCGCGTTAGGCCACGACGTGTCGGTCTTTATGCCGCGTTACCGTTCGATCGACATCCAACAGTGGGAGCTCGAGACCGCCGTCGATTATTTTGAATTGATCGTCGGCAACCAGCTCGAGGCCACGCGCGTCTTTTCCAAAAAACTCGCCAACGGGGTCAAAGTCTATTTCATCGAGCACCCCGATTACTTCATGCGCGAAGAGCTTTATGGAACTTTGATCGGAGACTATCAGGATAACGACCGCCGTTTCATCTATTTCCAGCGGGCCGCGCTTAAGGCCGCCGAGAAATTGAAATTAGCGCCGGATATCGTTCATTGCCACGACTGGCAAACCGGCCTTGTGCCCGTGTACTTGAAGACAACGGAAACCGGTTACGCGCCGTTCCAGAAAGCACGGAGCGTTTTCACGATCCACAATCTCGCCTATCAGGGGAATTTCCCGCCGGATTCTTTCCCGGCCACGGGTCTTGGTTGGGAATTCTACAAGTCCGACTTCCTGGAATTTTACGGCAAATTCAGCTTTATGAAAGGCGGGCTTGTCTTTGCCGACGCGGTCAGCACTGTCAGTGAACGCTACAGCCGCGAGATCCAGACCAAGGAATTCGGATGCGGGATGGAAGGTGTTCTGGCGGCTCGCAAAGACACTGTGACGGGGATCATCAACGGGATCGATCCGAGGGATTGGGACCCCGCGACCGATCGCGACATCGATGCCAACTACAGCGCGCAGGACCCGGCGGGGAAAAAACTCAACAAGGCCGCGCTTCAGAAAGAGAACGGTTTTAAGATCGACCCGACGATCCCGCTCATCGGTTTTGTGGCCCGGCTTGTCGACCAGAAGGGCCTGGACATCCTTGTTCCCGTACTCGAGCTGCTTTCGCAGCAGCAGGACGTCCAGCTCGTGCTTCTCGGGACCGGCGAGGATCAATACCATCAGATCCTCCGTGATATCGCGAAGAAAAGCAAAAAATGGCTCGGCGTTCATATCCTTTTTGACCCGAAAATGGCTAAGAAAATTTATGCCGGTTCTGACATGATCCTGATCCCGTCCTATTACGAGCCCTGCGGGCTTGGACAGATCATCGGCCTCCGTTACGGCGCCGTGCCGATCGTGCGCGCGACCGGCGGTCTGGCCGATACGATCGAGGATTTCGAACCGGCTTCGCAGCGGGGGAACGGTTTTATTTTCGAGGAATACACAAGCGACGCGCTTCATGCGGCCATGCTCCGGGCGGTCAAGACCTTCAAACAGGAGAAGCTTTGGAAAGCGCTCGTTAAAAACGCCATGGAAAGCGATTTTTCATGGAACGCCTCGGCAAAAAAATACGAACGGCTTTACGAGACGGTGAAACGGCGGACAGTCAAGGTTGAAAAGACCTGAGCCGGGCATTGGCCCCAGCGCCAGTCCATCCCATCGCAGATGAAATCGGGGCGATAGGGTTAGTTCTTTAAATTTCATAGAGAACAGTATAGAATCCCCCTCCCGGACCCCCCTGAGAAAGTCATCTTTTCGGACGGAGTTCTGCACGGATCAAACTTAAAGTTTAACAAAGGAGAAAAAGGCGTCATGAAATCTTATAAGATCGCGGTATTGCCGGGCGACGGCACAGGGCCTGAGGTTATCAACGAAGGGCTCAAGGTCCTCGAAGCCGTTTCCAAACGGCATGGGTTCAAAACCGAACTTCAACATTATGATCTTGGCGGGGAGCGCTACAAAAAAACGGGCGAAGTCCTTCCGGATTCGGTCCTGAATGAACTCAGGAAATTCAACACGATCTACCTGGGCGCGATCGGCCATCCCGACGTCAAGCCGGGGATCCTCGAAAAAGGGCTTCTTTTGAAGCTCCGTTTTTCGCTCGAGCAATACATCAATCTCCGTCCCGTGAAGCTTTTTCCGGGCGTCGATTGCCCGCTCAAGGATAAAAAACCGGAAGACATCGATTTTGTCGTGGTCCGCGAAAATAACGAAGGCCTTTATGTCGGCGAAGGCGAGTTCATCAATAAAGGGACGCCGGATGAGGTCGCGGTCCAGATCAGCCGCAACACGCGCCGCGGGGTCGAACGTTGCCTTCGTTACGCTTTTGAATTCACGCGCAAGCGTAATTCCAAGAAAAAGACACTTACCCTCTGCGGAAAAACGAACGTGCTGACCTACGCTTTTGATCTTTGGGAGCGTGCCTTCCATGAGATCGGCGCTAAGGATTATCCGGATATCAAGCGCGATTATGCGCACGTCGACGCCACCTGTATGTGGATGGTGAAAAACCCGGAATGGTTCGATGTGATCGTGACCGACAACATGTTCGGCGATATTATCACCGACCTCGCGGCGATGATCCAAGGCGGTATGGGGATCGCGGCCGGCGGCAATATCAATCCGCAAGGCGTTTCCATGTTCGAGCCGATCGGCGGTTCGGCGCCCAAATACACCGGGAAAAATGTCATCAACCCGCTCGCGGCTATTTGCGCGGGGCAAATGATGCTTGAGACGCTCGGCGAGGATAAGGCCGCTGCGGAAATCGAAGAGTCCGTCAAGTGGGTGACGGCGAAGAAACTCAAAAGCCTTGCGGCTGGAAAAATGGGCTACGGGACACGCGAAGTAGGCGATCTGGTCGTTAAGGGGCTGGATCCGAAAGCAAGAAATTAAGAAAGGTATTCTTATGTCAAAAAAATTAAAAGTAGCGGTGTTGGGTGTTACAGGCGCGGTCGGTCAGGAATTCCTCGAGCTTCTAAAAGAGCGCAAATTCCCGATCGAGGAACTGAGACTTCTTGCCTCGGGCCGTTCGGCGGGTAAGTCGATCTCCTTCATGGGGAAGACCTATAAGGTCGAGGAAGCGAAGCCCGATTCTTTCAAAGGGCTCGATCTCGTGCTCTCAAGCGCGGGCGGCGCCGTAAGCCGCGAACTTGTCGCTCATGTTAAAAAAGCCGGCGCGCTCATGGTGGATAACACAAGCGCTTTCCGGATGGACCCCGAGGTGCCGCTTGTGGTGCCGGAGATCAATCCCGAGGACATCGCGAAGAACAAGGGCGTGATCGCCAACCCTAATTGTTCGACCATTATTATGCTCGTGCCGCTTTTTCCGATCCATAAAGTTGCGAAGATCAAACGCATTGTTGCTGCGACCTATCAGGCGGCAAGCGGCGCCGGCGCCAAGGCCATGGAAGAACTCAAGGTCCAGGCGCAGGATTTTCTTGCCGGGAAGCCGGTGAAAAAGCAGGTCCTGCCGCATCAGATCGCGTTCAATGTTTTCTCACATAATTCCAAGATCGGGCCGGATGGTTTCTGCGAAGAAGAGACCAAGATGGTGAAAGAAACCAAGAAGATCTTTCATGCTCCGGAGATCCAAGTGACCGCGACTTGCGTACGCGTGCCGGTCCTGCGCGCGCATTCCGAGGCGCTTTTCATCGAGACCGAAAAAAAGATCTCCGTTGAAGAAGTCCGCGCGCTTCTCTCCAAAGCGCCGGGCATCAAAGTAATTGACGACCGTGAGAAAAATTATTTCCCCATGCCGCTTGAAGCGACAGGGCAGGATGATATCCTTGTGGGCCGTTTGCGCGAGGATCCGACCGTGACGAACGGCCTTTCCATGTTTGTCTCAGGCGATCAGATCCGCAAAGGCGCGGCCCTGAATGCCGTCCAGATCGCCGAGATCGCGTTTCGATAAAAAGTGCGGAACATCAAGCTTGTTCTTGAGTATCACGGTTCAGCGTTCTTCGGGTTCCAGCGTCAGCCCGGCAAACCTACCATTCAGGAAGCTCTCGAAAAAGCCCTTTCGAAATTCTTTAACCGCCGGATGAAGATCGCCTCCGCGAGCGGGCGCACGGATACCGGCGTTCACGCCGAAGGCCAGGTTGTTAATTTCAAGACCTCAAGTGATCAGAAGCTGGCGCAGATCCAAAAAGGACTGAACGCGCTCCTGCCGCGCTCGATCGTCATCAAAAAGATCGACGAAGTCCCGCTTGATTTTCACGCCCGCTATGGCGTCCGCTCCAAGGTTTACGAATACCGCATCTGGAACCACCCCTGCCGATCGCCCCTCGTCGCGGGCCGCGCGTTCCATGTCCCGAATTTTTTGAATATTGCCAAGATGCGGCAAGCCGCCAAGGCGTTGGTTGGTAAGCATGATTTTCGTTCTTTTACCTCACCCTCTGCGATTCGGACGAGTCCCGAGTCCCGAGGAGCGAGTCCCGGCTCTTTTTATGTCCGGACGGTCAAGCGGTTTCAGATCAAGAAGCAGGGGCACCTTGTCCTGATCCAAGTCGAAGCCGACGGGTTCCTCTACCATATGATCCGCAACATGATCGGGACGCTTCTGGAAGTGGGGAGGGGTAAGCGCGCGGCAAGGGAGATTGTCTCTATCCTTAAGGCCAAAGACCGCCGCCTGGCTGGCATGACCGCTCCATCCGAAGCCCTTACGCTGATTAGAGTTACGTATTGAACTGTGAGGGTCAAAATAATGCCGGGGAGCCCTTGCAAAATCAAATAGATGTGTTAGGCTTGAGCCAGATTTGGCTTTTTCGATTTTTAAAAAGATGGTTTTATAAAAAATAGTCTCTTAAGGAAGCTCCACAAGGGACGGCGAGCCAAAACTGCGAACTCTTCAGGGTTCGCGGTTTTTTTGTGTATTCATAAGGACAAAAATCCAAAAAACTTCCAAGGAAAAATAAGGTTAAAAGTTTGACACTCCAAGAGGTTTTTGTTATACTCCCCGCGCTTTTTAGGGTATTTCGAGTCGCACGAAGGTTTCTCGCCTTTCCGACTTTCCGGTTTCAACCAACAGAAAAGAAAATAGATGAAGACTTTTATTCCTACTGAAAAAGACATGGCTCGCAAGACGTATCTGATCGATGCCGACGGGAAGACCCTCGGCCGCATGGCCACAAAAGTGGCGTCCCTCCTGATGGGGAAGGGTAAAACCTGTTTTATGCCCGACAAAATCACCGGAGACCAGGTCGTCGTGATCAACGCCGCGAAGGTCCATGTGACCGGCAAAAAACAAGAGAATAAGATCTATACCCACTACACCGGCTACTCAAGCGGTTTAAAGACAAGCACTTATGAGCAACTTATGGCCAAAAAGCCGACCGAGATCATCATGCGTGCTGTTTCCCGCATGCTTCCGAAGAACCGGATCGGCGATGTGATGCTTAAAAGACTCCGCGTTTATGCCGGCAGCGAATACCGGAATAAAGCGCAAAAACCCACCAAGATCGAGGTTTAATCCATGATGACCGCTTCCGCTACGTCTTCTTATGCCACAGGGCGCCGTAAAACCGCCATTGCCCGTGTTTGGGTTTTTCAGGGGCAAAAAGGGTTTACCGTGAACGGCCAGGATTCCTCGAAATACCTGAAGCGCGCGAATCTCCAAATGCTTGTGGAACAGCCGCTCAAATCCGCGAACCTTCTCGGTCAGGTCCGGGTCCGGGCCCGCGTTGAAGGCGGGGGCGTCGCCGGACAAGCCGGCGCGATCCAACTCGGCGTCGCCCGGGCGATCGTGGGCCTTAATCCCGAAATGCGCGCGACGATGCGCAAGGGCGGTTTTATGACCCGCGACCCGCGCGAAAAAGAAAGAAAAAAACCGGGCCGCAAAGGCGCTCGCCGAAGCTTCCAGTTCACGAAACGTTAATGCGTTCTTTCATTCTCGGGGCGTGGATCCTCGCGCTTATTTTCATTCTGGCCGGTTGCCAGGGGTTCCTGGAAGATTACAACTACAGCCCGGTCGGAGCCGTACCTTTAAATTCGAACCAGTGACCGTATTTCTCCTGAGTTCCTCCGGCGCAAGCCGGACGGGGGTGTTCTCCTGGGCTTGATCCGGGTTTTCTCGGGAGATGCGTTCCAAGCAAGAGATCGGGAGCCATGAAAAAAAGACAGGCGTTTCTGCTTGTAGCCGTTCTTCTCCTGATCCTTTTTGTTTCCGGCCTTTCGGTCCAGTCCCATCGTCTCCTCCCTTCCCCGAAACTGCACGAACTTTTAGCCCAAAAGATCCAGGCCTTTACGGACGGCGCTCTCAAGTATCAAAGCGTGCAAGTCGGTTATTTCCCTCAACCCAAGATCATTTTTGAGCGTCCGCAGCTTGTTTTTTCCGACCGGCCTTTTTCGATCGAGGCGGAAAGAATTCAGCTCGATTTTAATATCCTCCCGCTTCTTTTCGGCCGCGTTGAGCCGGCCGCTTTTTACGCCCAATCCGGCAAAGCGGAACTTTCCCTGCCGGGCCTCGGCCCCTTGAATCCGCTGCGTTTTGAGAATTTTTCCCTCCAGATCGGCGCGGTCGGCGCCAAAGTCCCTATCCCGTTCCGCTTTACAAGCGATATGGGCGGAAAACCCGAAGCGCTTGTCGTGAAAGGAAATGTGGTGTTGGATTCCATCGAACAATGGAACTGGGAAAAGACGAGCGGTTATATGGCGATCGAGCTGAAAGGCTTGGCGTTGGAAACCATGGCAAAGCAAACCGGGGCGGATCCCCAGCAGCTTTCTTTCCTCAAAGCGGGCCAGGTGGATACTTCGGTGGAGATCAAAAAGAAAGCGCAAGAGGCTTTTCTGGAGCTGACCGCGATCGGCGCCGGCAAAGGCCTGAGTTACGAGATCCCGCAAGACAAACCCTGGGTGGCGCCCCCGCCTCTTGATGCGGAGTGGAACGTGGCCGCGGCTTGGAATAACGATACGACGGAATTAAAGCTCCATAAGGCGACGGTCAAGCTTCCGTTCGGGTCGATCGAAGCCAACGGAAGTCTGAAGGCCGGCACCGGCGAGATCACGAACGTTTATGTCGCGGGTTCCAATATGGCGCTGGAAGACCTCCTGAAGTATTGGCCGGGCCTTGAAAGCGCGCTGCCGTTCCATGTCGGATTTTCCGGGCCGGGCAAATGGATCCTGTCCACGGAAGGGACCCTCGATCATTTATCGCTTCATTTCGCGTGGGACCTGGCGCAAGTCCTTCTGTCTTATGGACAATATTTTTCCAAACCCAAAGATGTTCCTCTCGATCTGACCCTTGACCTCTTGCTCCAAAAGGGAACGCTTCTGGGCGGCGATTTTGCCGTGAAATTCAAAGAAATGAGCATGAAAGGCAATTTGAAGGATCTGGACCTTAAGAGCGGGGAGGGACAGCTGAACCTGATCACGAATAAATTTTCCATGACCGGCTGGGAGCAATTCATCCCCGCGCTTCAACGCTATAAGCTGGAAGGCGACGCCAAACTGATGGCGAACTGGAAAGGGGATCTTCGCAAATTAGAGAAAGCCGAACGTATCTTCAACGCGACTTTTGATAAGGCGTCCTGGATCACCCCGGAAGGTTTGGGGATCCGCAACGCCTCCTTTGTCCTGGATTACAGCCCGCTCATGGTGGAAGGGCGCCAGATGCAATTTGAGATCGGCGGTTCCCCTGTGGTCGCCGATCTGAAGATCTCCGAACTTTCCCAAAAACCGAAAGTGGAAGCCAAGATCTCTTCGGGGGAATTAAAAATTCTGCAGACCTGGAAAGAGATCGCTGCCCTTTTCCAGCGCAAAACCGAAAGCGCTGGTCCTGATAGTTTTGATCATATCGGGGATTTTATTGGAAACCTTCTTCCGGAGAACGAGATACTCCGGAACGTTCTGGCCGAAGTCCGGTGCGAAAACGAGGTTTGGGATATCCCGCTTCTACAATTCGAAAGTTACGGCGGGAAAGCCGATCTTCAAGGTTCCCTGAGATTTAAAGAAAAAGAACCGGATTACCGGATCGAAGGTGGATTCCGCGGTCTCGACCTTGGGCTTTTCCTCGGACGGCGCGACGCAACACAAAGGATCCTTGAAGGGGCCCTGGATCTTCAAGGATCGATCCAGGGAATGGGATGGGGTTCCGAAAATTGGAACCGGTCGCTTGCCGGCCAGGGGGAGTTCACGCTGACAGGCGGGAAATTCCTGACCTTTGATCTCAAGGACGCGCTTTCAACGATCGAGCCATTCCGGAATTTAGGGGCATTCGTTCCGGCCATGAAAGATTTTGATTCGATGAACTTCCAGTGGAGAATATCGGAAGGAAAAGTCACGACGGACAACCTGCTTGTCAAACACGGGGATTACGTCATCGACGGCGAAGGAACGCTCGGATTTGACGGGATCGCGAATTTCCGCGCGGACGTTTTTCTCTCAAGCGCCTTGGCAGCTCAATTACTGCCGGAGATGTCTAAGGCGTTTGAGAAAACCCCTCAAGCCCATTTGGGCCCTATCGCCACATTGATCTCCGGTTCTTTGCTGGCTCCTGAGGTCAAGCCCGACCCCGCCCAAGCCGCGGAGCTGACAGAAAAGATCTACAAAGGAAAGACCAAGGAAATCCTCTACGAGCTTGTGTTGGAATGATCGCGCGGGATTCCTAGCGGCGGCGTTTTCCGAACTCTTCTCTTAATTTCCTGATCAAGGCCCTCGCGGCCAAGACTTCCGATTCCCGTTTGACCTTATGAAAGGCCGAGGCCTTCCTTCTGCCGCCGGCCGAAACGGTGGTTTTGACCCCCTTGTGGGAAAAAAGATGAGTGTATTCCGGGAGTTTTTGCCATTTCTTAAGCGTCATTTCCTGAAGCGTGCTTTTAGGGTTCGGATCGAGGCGGAAAAGCAGCTTGGGATCAAAATAATCTTTGAAATGTTTCAAGATAAAAACCTCGATCCTCGATCGCCCGCGGTCGAAATAGATCGCGGCAAAAAGCGCCTCGAGCGAATCAGTAAGCAATTTAGCTTTAAGAAAATCCTTGAATTGACGCCGTAATCCCTTGCCGATCAAGAGAGCCCGATGAAGTTTAAGTTTTAGCGCGACGCGGCTTAAGATTCTCTGTGAGACCAGGATCGAGCGGAGTTTTGAAAGCATGCCTTCGTCGGCCTCGGGGAATTTTTCGAAAAGTTTCTGGCAAACGATTTCGTTTAGAATGGAATCCCCCAAGAATTCCAACCGGTCGAAATCTTCAAGATCGCGTGTGATCCTCGGATTTTCATTGCGAAATGACGGATGTGTCAGCGCGGCGCGATAAAAAGGAAGCGATTTTACGGGAAATCCGAGCATTTTACGCAAAGAGGTCTTGGTGTGCGGGCCTTGGGAGGATCTTTGGTTTAACATGCGCCTACCTTAAGAGTTTTCCCGACTTGTGTCAATAGAGAAAATTACGTAAGTGCTTCTAATGATAGGAGATAGGATATATCTTAAGCAAAATGTTTTCAATCCTCAGAATCTCCGTAACTTCTTAAATTGACAAAGGATAGAGCTATTTCTATAATACCCAAACTCCAAGAGGGACAGTTCCTCTAAAGCTTCGAAAGGGACTGTCCCTTTAATTTCTGCAAAGGAGAAACAGATAGACCCATGTTGAATTGTGCGGTTCTAGGCGCCACGGGATACACCGGAGCCGAACTCACGAAGTTGCTTCTGGCCCATCCCCACGTCCGGATCTCCCTATTGACCACGCGGCAGGAGAAGTCCATCCCGTTACGGGAAATCCTTCCGTCGGTCTCCAAAAAGGTCAAACTCGAGATTACCCCTTATTCCTTCGACGCCGTGAAGAAAAAGGCGGACCTGGTTTTTTTGTGTCTGCCCCATACTGAAGCCATGACCGCAGCCGAGCAGTTCCTTGCGGCCGGCAAGGTCGTGATCGATCTTTCGGCGGATTTCCGGTTGCGGGATAAAAAGATCTACGAAAAGTGGTACGGCGTCAACCACGTTGCGCCGCAATATCTTTCCAAAGCGATTTACGGTCTTTGCGAAGTTTATAAAGAAAAGATCAAAAAAGCGGATTTGATCGCCAACCCGGGATGCTATCCGACAGGGCCGTCGCTCGCGCTGATCCCGCTTTTAAAAGCGAAACTGATCGCTCCGAATTCGATCATCATCAATGCGGCCTCCGGCGTAAGCGGCGCAGGAAAAAAACTTGTCGCTGCCACGCAATTTTGCGAAGCCAGCGAAAACTACAGCGCTTATAAGGTAAATAAACACCAACACACCCCCGAGATCGAGCAAACGCTTTCGGCGGCGGCCGGAAAACCCGTCAAGATCACGTTTGTGCCGCATTTATTGCCGGTGAACCGGGGCATTCTCGCGACCATTTATGCCGATACGGTTCCCAAAGCAACAGAGGCAAAGATCCGGAAAGCGCTCGAGGCCGCTTATCGGCAGGCGCCCTTCGTTCGCATCAAGCCGGCGGGACAGTATCCATCCTTGAAAGACGTGCAATACACTAATTTTTGCGATATCGGCGTGAGCGTCCAGGAGGGAACGGGGCGGGTCGTCATCATCGCGGCGATCGATAATCTCGTCAAAGGCGCGGCGGGTCAAGCCGTGCAGAACATGAATATCCGGTTCGGATTTCCGGAAGAAGCGGGGCTTTCATAAAATGAAGAAACCTTTTTGGAAAAGAGAGAAGAACGGTTCGGTGACCACGCCGAAGGGTTTTGTCGCCGGCGGGATCCATGCGGGCATCAAAAAGAAAAAGAAAAAATACGATGTTTCGCTCATTTATTCCAAAACGCCTTGCGTTGCGGCCGGAACTTTTACCACCAACCGCGCGAAGGCGTGGCCGGTCCTTTATTCGATGAAGGCGATTCACGCCTCCAGGCATCACGCGATCCTCGGTACAAGCGGCAACGCGAACTGTCTGAACGGCCCCATCGGCAAACGAACCGTTCATGAGCTTACCTGGGAAGCCGCAAAGTGCCTTGATATCCTTCCCGAAGAAGTTTTGATCGCGCAGACCGGGATCATCGGCGTTCCATTTCCGATCAATTGTGTCAAGCGGGCGATGCCGAAACTCGTCAAACGGTTATCCGAGAACGGCGGGCACGGCGCGGCCAAGGGGATCCTCACGACCGATCTTTCAAGTAAAGAGATCGCGCTCTCACTCGAGCTCGGCGGGAAGAAAGTCACCATCGCCGCCTGCGCCAAAGGTGCCGGTATGGTCCATCCCAATATGGCAACGATGCTTTGTTTTATCACGACCGACGTGGCGATTACAAAATCGCTTCTGCGGCGCGCAGTGCGTCATGCGGCCGATGACACATTCAATCAAATGGCCATCGATAACGACATGAGTACCAACGATATGGTGCTTTGCCTCGCCAATGGCGAAGCCGGCAACCCGACGATCCAAAAGATCGGCAAGGATTACTGGATGTTCCGGGAAACGTTGGAGGAAGTTATGCGCTATATCGCGCATGAAATGGTCACGGACGGTGAAGGCGTGACGCATGTTTGCCGGCTCAAAGTTTCGGGCGCAAAAAAACCTACCGACGCCGAACGCGCGGCGCGGCAGATCGCCAATTCCATGCTTTTTAAGACCATGCTCGCGGGTTCGAATCCGAACTGGGGCCGGATCGCGGCCGCGGTCGGCGCAAGCGGCGTGGATTTTAACCCCAATCATCTGAGCATCTGGTTTGGCGACGCCCAGGTCGTCAACCAGGGGAAATTGCGGGTCCTGAATCTTCCGAAGGCGCGGCGCATCCTGCAGAAAAAAGAATATACGATCGATGTGGTGATCGGCAAGGGAAGGGGGAGGGCGGAATTCATTACCTCGGACCTTACGACCAAGTACGTGCTGATCAACGCCGCCTACTCCTAAGTTATGAAAGAATACATCGAAAAAGCGCAGGCCTTAGTCGAGGCGCTTCCTTACATCCAGAAATTCCGCGGCAAAGAGATCCTTATCAAATACGGCGGCGCGGCGCTTACCTACCAGGAAGTCCGCGACATGGTGCTACAGGATCTCGTTTTCATGAGTTATGTCGGGATCCGGCCGATCTTGGTCCATGGCGGCGGCAAATTCATTACCGACGCCATGAAGAAAAAAGGCGTCCAAAGCCAGTTCGTCAACGGCCTGCGCGTCACGGATAAAGCGACGATCGATGTTGTTAATGAAACTTTATCGGAGCTTAACCGGAGTATCGTGCATGACATTGAACGGCTCGGCGGTTCGGCCGTCGGCCTTTCGGGTTATGACGCCGAGATCCTGAACGTGGTCAAGCATACGGAAAATGGCGACGTCGGGTTCGTGGGCGATGTGTCCTCCGTAAATACCGTACCACTTAAAGAGCTGACGGAATTCGGGCGGATCCCCGTGATCTTTCCGGTCGGCAAAGGGCCGGACGGGGAAATGTATAACGTGAATGCGGATGAAGCGGCGTCCAATATCGCTTCGGCGATGAATGTCCCGAAGTTCATGGTGCTCACGAACGTCAAAGGTATCTTGCGCGATCCGGCGAACGAAGAAACGCTGATCCCGTCGCTTCATGTGAGCGAAACAAAACAATTGATCGAAGAAAAGATCATTTCCGGCGGCATGATCCCCAAGGTCAAGGCCTGTATCGACGCGCTGCAGGGCGGCGTCCAAAAAGCGCACATTATCGACGGGCGCATCACGCACGCGCTTTTACTCGAAATTTTTACCGATCAAGGTATCGGAACTGAAATTACTCTATGAAAACAGCCGACGTTCAAAAATTATATGACCAATATGTGATGCCCACTTATACGCGAGTACCCGCGTGTCTCGTCAAGGGCAAGGGCTCGCGCGTTTGGGATATCGAGGGAAAAGAATACCTGGATTTTTTTCCCGGCTGGGCGGTCGACGGGATCGGTCACTGTCATCCGGTGGTGGTGAACGCGGTCAAAGAGCAGGCGCGGAAAATGCTCCATGTGGCGAATAATTTCCTGAATCCTAAACAGGCGGAGCTCGCGAAGGCTATTTCCGAAGCTTCCTTCCCGGCGCGGATTTTTTTCTGTAATAGCGGTGCCGAAGCCAATGAAGGGGCGATCAAGTTCGCCAAGAAATACGGGAGCGAAACCGGCCGCTTCGAGATCATCACCATGAAGAATTCCTTTCACGGAAGGACGCTCGCGGCGATGACCGCGACGGGCCAGGAAAAATTCCACAAGGACTTCCGGCCGCTTCTGGAAAAATTCAGCTATGCGGATTTTAATGACCTTGATTCGGTCAAGAAACTTGTGACCGATAAGACCATCGCGATCATGCTGGAGCCGATCCAGGGAGAGGGCGGCGTCTCGGTAGCGACCCGGGAATTCCTTCAAGGGCTGCGGAAGCTTTGCGACGAAAAAGATATGCTTCTTATTCTTGATGAAGTACAGACCGGCATGGGCCGGACGGGGAAGATGTTCGCTTACCAGCATTACGACATCGAGCCGGATATCATGACACTCGCAAAAACCCTGGGCGGCGGCGTTCCGATCGGGGCTTTTGTCGTCAATAAGAAGATCAAAAAAGAAGTGCTGACGGCCGGGATGCACGGCTCCACTTTTGGAGGCAACCCGCTTGTTTGCGCCGCGGCGCTTGCGGTCTTCAAAGTGATCAAAAAAGAAAAATTGATCACAAACACGGTCCGGATGGGAGAGTTTTTGGAAGCGGAGCTTCAAAAACTCAGGCAAAAATATCCCATGATCGAAAATACCCGGGGGATAGGGCTCATGCGCGGCTTGAAGCTCAAGGAACCTTCGGCGCCTTACGCGAACGAGGCGCGGGAGGAAGGCCTGCTTATCAACGCGACGCAGGGAGATGTCTTAAGGATCATGCCGCCGATGACCGTGACGGTCAAAGAGATCAAGCGGGGCATGGAGATCCTGGACCGTGTTTTTCAAAAAATTCAAACGCAGAAAAACCAGAAAAGCGAAGGTTGCTCATGTTCAAATCATTGATCTCCATCAACGACCTCAGCACCGAAGAGATCCGCAAGATCATGGAGCTCGCGGCCAAGGTCAAGGCCAACCCGCAGCAGGTCCGGGACGCGCTTGAAGGGCATATTTTCGGGTTTATTTTTGAAAAGCCCTCGACAAGAACCTGGGTTTCGTTCCAGGCGGGCATTTATTCCATGGGCGGCGGCGTGATCTATCTCGGGCCCGAGGATATCAAGCTCGGCGTCCGGGAAGAAGTGCGCGATGTGGCACGGGTGCTTTCACGCTATCTTTCGGGCGTGGTCATGCGGACCTTTTCGCATTGGACCATCACCGAATTCCAGGATTATTTCGAAAAACCGGTGATCAACGGCTTAAGCGACCTCGAGCATCCGTGCCAGGCGTTGGCCGACTATATGACGCTTTTTGAAAAGATCCCGGCAGAAAAAGATCCGGTGCTCGCGTTCGTGGGGGACGGGAATAACGTGCTCCATTCGCTCATGCTTGTCGCCGCAAAACTCGGCGCGAAGATCCGTTACGCGACGCCTAAGAAATATCAGCCCAAACCGAAGCTTTTAGCGCTTGCCAGACAGATCGCTAAAAAGACCGGCGCTGTGATCGAAGGTTTCACGGATCCCGTCAAAGCTGTCGAAGGCGCGGACGCGATCTACACGGATGTCTGGGTCAGCATGGGCGAGGAAGCCATGCGGAAAAAGAAGCTCAAGGATTTTAAGGCGATGCAGATCAACAAAGCTCTTTTGGCGCACGCGAAAAAAGGCGCGCTTGTGATGCATTGCCTGCCCGCGCACCGCGGCGAGGAGATCACGAACGACGTCATGGAAAGCAAGAATTGTATCGTTTTTGACGAAGCCGAGAACCGGCTTCACATCCAAAAAGCCATTTTGCTTTATCTTTTTAACCAAGGAGCGATCCAATGAAAAAAGTCGTACTGGCATATTCCGGAGGGCTGGATACTTCCTGCGCGGTCAAGTGGCTCAAGCAGGAACACGGGCTCCAAGTCATTTGTTTTTGCGCGTTCATCGGCGAAGTGAAAGACAAGACCAAGTTGGTCAAGCGGGCCGAAGCCGCGGGGGCGATCAAGACCTATGTTGTGGACCTTAAAGGAGAATTCGCGCGCGACTTTATTATGCCAGCGCTTTGGGCCCACGCGCGTTACGAAGGCAAATACCCGCTTGCCACGGCGCTCGGAAGGCCGCTCATCGCGAAGCATCTTGTGAAAGTCGCCCAAAAAGAAGGCGCGGCTTATGTCGCGCACGGCTGCACGGGAAAAGGAAATGACCAGGTGCGCCTCGAAGTCGGCGTCCGGACGCTTGATCCGAAACTTAAGATCATCGCGCCTTTAAGGGACTGGGAATTCAAGACGCGCGAAGAAGAGATCGAGTACGCCAAAAAACACGGCATTCCGATCGAGGTCACCAAAGCGAGCCCTTATTCCATCGATAAAAATATCTGGGGCATTGCGATCGAAGCCGGCATTCTCGAAAATCCGATGAAAGAACCGCCCGAAGACGCATATGTCATGACGAAGGCCTGTGACAAGACGCCCAAAAAGCCGCGCTATATCGAGATCGCTTTCGAAGAAGGCGTGCCCGTCCGGTTGAACGGGAAAACCCTGCCGCTTGTGGACCTCATTGAAGAACTCAATGAGATCGCGGGCGAGTACGGTGTCGGCCGCTTTGACATGATCGAAAACCGGCTTGTCGGGATCAAAAGCCGCGAGGTCTATGAAGCTCCGGCCGCGGATGTGCTCCTGAAGGCCCACGAAGAACTTGAAGGTTTCGTGATGGACCGGGAATTTATCCATTACAAAAGGCTGCTTTCCGAAAAATACGCGGAGCTTACCTATTTTGGGCTTTGGTTCTCGCCGCTTAAAAAGGCGTTGGATGCCTTTTTCGCGTCGAATCAAGATCGCGTCACCGGCAAAGTCAGGATCAAGCTGGACCGGGGTCATGCGATCTGCGTGGGCCGGACCTCGAAACACGCGCTTTATAAAGAAAAACTCGCGACGTATTCCAAAGGCGATATTTTTGACCGGAAGGCTTCCGTCGGTTTTATGAAGATCTGGGGCCTGCCTTACGAAGGCATGGGGGAATGATATGGCAAAAAAACTATGGGGCGGAAGATTTAAAAAAGAAATGCATCCGGCGCTGAAGCATTTCAGCTATTCGCTTGCGACAGACAAGGAACTTTTTGAGGCCGAACTCCTTGTGAACAGGGCGTGGGCCAAAATGCTCGCAAAATCAGGGATCATCGCTCGCGCGGAAACGGCCGCCATTCTCCGGGGCCTTGCCGCCGTTGAGAAAAAAATGGGCGGGCAGGATCTCGGCGCATACGTTTGTCAGTACGAAGATGTCCACACGCTGATCCAGTCCGAACTTGAGAAAAACGCGGGCGCCGTGGCTAAAAAACTTCATACCGGCCGCAGCCGCAACGATCTGGTGGTCGCTTCCACGCGCATTTATCTGCGGGAGAGAACCGCGGAGATCTGGTATGCCGTAAAGAAACTCCAAAAAGCGCTGGTGGTCGCGGCTGAAAAAGCCAATGGTCTTATTTTCCCGGGCCTGACCCATTTAAGAAAAGCCCAACCAGTCTTGTTGGCGCACCATCTTCTGGCGCATGTCGAGATGCTCGAAGAGGATAACGCGCGGTTAGCCGATTCCATGAAGCGGATCAACCTATTGCCGCTCGGCGCCGCGGCGCTTGCGGGTTCCGCCCTGCCGCTCGATCAAAAATTCCTCGCCAAAGAGCTTGGATTTTCAGGGATCGCCCCCAACAGCATGGCCGCCGTCAGCGACCGTGGATTCCTCGCGGAATTTTTAAGCGTTCTTTCGATCCTCTGGGTCCATCTTTCGCGGCTTTCGGAGGATTTCATCCTCTGGAATTCGGAGGCGTTCGGCTATGTGGAGCTCGATGACGCGTTCGCGACGGGATCCAGCCTTATGCCGCAGAAAAAGAATCCCGATGTCTTCGAGCTGGTGCGCGGCCGCGCCGGCGTGATCTTTGGGGCCCTGCAGGCGCTTCTCGCGGTACAAAAAGGCCTGCCGCTTTCCTATAACCGGGACCTTCAGGAGGATAAGCCCGGCGTTTTTGATGCCGTGAAAAAAACCCTTTCGGCTTTGGAGCTCTTGGCTTTTACGGTAAGTTCTTCAAGCTGGAATAAGAAAGCCCTTTTGCGTTCGCTGGATGATGACAGCATTTTCGCGACGGATATTCTCGAATATCTCGTGCGGCGGAAAGTCCCGTTCGCGGAAGCGCATCAAGTGGTGGGAAGGACCGTCCGCCATGCGATCGAATCCGAAAAACAGCTCCGGCAGTGGTCTGTCCAGGAGTGGCAGAAATTCTCGCCGGAATTCGGCGCGGACATCCATGATCTTTTTGATCCGAAGGAGTCTGTGAAGGGCAAGAAAACGATCGGAAGCACGCATCCGGCATGCGTGAAACAAGCGGTCGCGAAGTGGAAAAAAATACTACGTTAGAATTGTGAGGTGTTGCCATGCCCCGGACCGATTTTCATGAAGAAAAAATGCACGATTTTTATTACAAGAAAGGCGAACTTTACTGCGAGAAAGTCCGCGTCGCAAAGATCCTGAAAAAAACCGGGACACCCGCCTACATTTACAGCTACAAGACCTTCACCGAACATCTCGCCAAGCTTCAAAAGGCGTTCCGCGCGGCCAAACCGCTCATTTGTTATTCGGTAAAAGCTAATTCCAATCTTGCCGTGCTCCGCGCGCTCGTCGGAAAAGGGGCCGGGCTTGATATTGTCTCAGGCGGCGAGCTTTTCCGGGCCAAGAAGGCCAAATGCCAGGGCAAAAAGATCGTTTACGCCGGAGTCGGGAAGACCCCGGAAGAGATCCGCGAAGCGATCAGGGCCCGCATCCTGCTTTTCAATGTCGAATCCATGCCGGAACTCGAACAGATCAACGCGATCGCCAAGAAGATGCGCAAAAAAGTGAATGTCTCGCTTCGGATCAATCCGAACGTCGACCCGCATACACACGAGTACATCACGACCGGCAAAGCGGAAACCAAATTCGGCATCGATTTTGAAAAAGCGCGGGAGATCTTCAAGGACGCCAGGCGTTTTACGAATGCCCTTGTTTCGGGGGTCCATGTCCATATCGGCTCCCAGATCGAGAACGGGGACCCCTTCGTAGAGGCTTTCCGCAAGATCTTGGAGTTTATCGATGAACTCCAAGCCGATGGGATCAAGATCAGGTTCCTGAACTTAGGCGGCGGGCTCGGCGCGATCTATAGCGACGAGAATCCTCAGACCGCTGAGGAATTTGCCGGGAAGATCCTGCCGCTTTTTAAGAGAAGAAAATTCCAGCTTATTTTTGAGCCGGGCCGTTTCATCGCGGCCAATAGCGGCATTCTCGCGACCAAGGTCCTTTACGTGAAAGAGACTGATGTGAAGAAATTCGCGATCGTGGACGCGGGCATGAACGATTTTATCCGGCCGGCCTTTTATAACGCGTTTCATCACATATGGCCGGTCGTCAAAAACGAAAAAGCGCCGCAGTGGATCTACGACGTTGTGGGTCCGATCTGCGAAAGCGGGGATTTTTTCGCCAAAGACCGGGAGATCCTCGCGGTCAAGCCGGGGGATTACCTTGCGATCATGACGACGGGCGCCTACGGTTTTACCATGGCATCCAATTACAACTCTCGGCCGCGCGCCTGCGAAGTCATGGTCCGCGGCGGCACTTTCAAGATCGCCCGCAAACGCGAAACCTATCAGGATCTCGTTCGCGGAGAAAGATCCTGAAGGTTTTTCTGCCGCGTCCGGCATTTCTCTCTATAAATCATTGAAGGGGCGAAATATTTATTGTAATATTTCGCCCCTGTTCTTTTCGATCCGGTTTTTAACAGAAAAGGAGATCTTTCGATCGTGTTTAAATACCCGAAGGCAACGGTCCGTATCCCGAAGACCCAGGTCAAATTTAACGGCAAACTTCTGATCATCGGTTGCGGTGGCGTTTCCCAGTGTGCGGTCCCGCTTATTCTGCGCCATTTCGCAATGCCGGCGAAAAACGTCACCATCATGGATTTTGTCGATAACCGCGCCCGCGTCAAAGACGCCCTCAAAAAAGGCGTGCGGTATGTGCTTGATCGTGTCACGAAGGAAAATTACAAGAAGCTTCTCGCTCGCTATGTCGGTTCCGGGGACATGATCATCGATCTTGCCTGGAATATCGATTGCTGGGAGATCCTCGACTGGTGCCGCGCCAATAACGTGCTCTATGTGAATACTTCCGTCGAAGAATGGGATCCCTACCGCGACGACAAGCGCACGGACCCGACCCAGTACACGCTTTATTACCGCCATATGAAACTTCGCAAACTGATGGCGGAAAAATGGGGCAACAAAAAGGGCGCGACGGCCATCGTTGATCATGGCGCCAATCCCGGCCTTGTGTCGCATTTCACGAAAAAAGCGCTGATTGATATCGCCAAAAAGATCCTGAAGGAAAAACCGGCCGATCCGCGCGTCGAAGACCTCGAGCGTTTTCTTTCTGAAAAAAATTTCGCCAAACTCGCCCAAGCCGCGGGGGTCAAGGTCATTCATATCAGCGAACGCGATACTCAGATCACGGATGTTCCCAAAAAGGTGAACGAATTCGTGAACACCTGGTCCATCGAAGGATTTTACGAGGAAGGCGTTGCTCCGGCCGAAATGGGCTGGGGGACCCATGAGCGCGAATTGCCGGAAGATGGTTTTGAGCACAAGACGGGCCCCAAAAATCAGATCTGTCTCGGCACGCTCGGGATGAACACGCTCGTCCGCTCATGGGTGCCGTGCGGCGAGATCAACGGCATGGTGATCCGTCACGGCGAAGCGTTCAGCATCTCCGACCGGCTTACAGTTTGGGAGAACGGTAAAGCCGTTTACCGTCCGACCGTCCATTACGCCTATTGCCCTTCGGATTCGGCGATCATTTCTTTGCATGAGCTTCGCATGCGTCAGTACAAAATGCAGGACCGTCAGCGCATCTTAGCCGACGATATTACCGACGGCCGCGACGAACTGGGCGTCCTTTTGATGGGCCACGATTTCACATCCTGGTGGTGCGGCTCGCTTTTAGATATCCACACCACGCGCAGACTCGTTCCGCACCAACAGGCGACGACGCTTCAAGTCGCGGTCTCGGTGGTCGCCGCGGCGCTTTGGATGATCCGGAATCCAAAAGAAGGATTCCTGTTGCCGGACGATATCGACCACGAATTTATCCTGAAATTCGCCGCGCCCTATATCGTGCCGTTTGTTTCGATCCCTTCGGACTGGACGCCGCTTAAGAACCTGAATCAAAAATACCTGAAATTCGGCGCCTCGGCTCCCGCAGAAAGCGATCTTTGGCAGTTCAAGTCGTTCCTCGTCGATGACAGGGTCTAAGATCCGATGAAACAGTCTCCGTTACTGAACGGAAACGCGCCGGCGTCGCTGAAATCCAAACCCGCGGAGATCTCCGGCGTCGAGAATCTTATCCGCACGATGCTTAAAAAGCATAAAACCCCTTTTATGCTGATCCGTAAAAGTGTTCTCGAGAAACAATTCGCGCGTTTTAAAAAAGCGTTCCCCGAAGTGATGCCTTATTATGCCATCAAAGCCAATCCGAACCCGAAGATCGTAAGAACCTTTGCCGAACTCGGCGCAAGCTTTGATGTGGCGAGTGCCGCCGAAATGAAAGCGGTCTTAAAGCACGGCGTTTCGCCGAGCCGGATCATTTTTGCCAATACGATCAAATCCAAAGAAGACCTTGCCGCCGCGCGCCGCCGCGGCGTCCGTCTTATGACTTTTGACAACGAAGCCGAGCTTTACAAGATCGCGGAAAGTTTTCCGAAAGCGCACGTGATCATCCGCATCAAAGTCGCAAACCGGGGGAGCGTGGTGCAGCTGTCGCTTAAGTTCGGCGCGGAACCCGATCAGGCGTTCTATCTTTTGCGAAAGGCGAAAAGCCTCGGGCTTGCGCCCAAGGGCGTCAGTTTCCATGTCGGGTCGCAATCCACGAACGTTGAAAATTACCTGCAGGCGCTGGAATTAACCTCGAATATCTTCAAAGAGGCCAAGGAGAACGGTATGCCGCTTAAGATCGTCGATATCGGCGGGGGTTTTCCGATCCAGCATTTTGATAACGAGATCGGCATCAACTTTGAACGTATGGCCGCCGTGATCCGCAAACAAATGAAATTGCTTTTCCCGAAACAAGTCGAATTCATCGCCGAGCCGGGGCGTTTTTTTGCGGGCCCTGCGGGGATCCTCGTGACACAGGTGATCGGCCGGGCATTCCGTGACAACCAGAACTTTTATTACTTGAATGACGGCGTTTACCAGGATTTTTCCGGGATGGTCTTTGATCACTGCAAATACGAGTTCAAGACCCTGCGCCGCGGGCCCAAATACAAGAGCACGCTCGCCGGACCGACCTGTGATTCCTTTGATATCCTTTCCAATAATGAGGAATTGCCCGAGCTTTATCCCGGGGATATTGTTTACACCAAGAATATCGGGGCCTATTCCTCCGCCAGCGCGGTCCCTCATTTCAACGGTTTTGAGCCTGCCAGCATCATTTTAGTCTGATCCCGGCCGGTTTGCCGCCGCATCCCTTTCCGCTAGTCGCCTAAGGGCGGATTTGATACAATACCGCCGATTTAACTAGAATCCCCATAAGGACTTACTATGCGCAGCGCTATTCCTTTTTACAAAATGGTCGCCTCCGGGAACGATTTCGTGGTGGTGGATAACACCCGCGGGGCCGTGAAGGACCCCATCGCTTTGGCTCGCGAAATATGCCGGCCCCATCTTGGCGCCGGGGCCGACGGACTTTTGCTTTTTGAGAATTCCAAAACGGCCAATTTCAAGATGCGCATCATTAATCCGGACGGATCGGAAGCGGCGGCCTGCGGGAACGGATTCCGCTGCATCGCGCTTTACGCGCACGGCGTCCTGAAGTATTCGCCGCGCATGATCTTTGAGTCCGGGTCCGGCCTGATCGAAGCCGAGGTCGGATCCAAGGAAAATGTCAGGGTCCAGCTCGTCAAGCCGCGCATTTTTGAACCGGACGGTTTTTTGGATATTCCTAAAAGCCGCTTGCGTTACACGTTCCTTGATACGGGCGTGCCGCATACGGTGATTTTTGTCGAAGATCTTGAAAAGATCGATGTCTTTGAAACGGGGCGCGCGGTCCGCCATCACACGCATTTTCAGCCGTTCGGGACCAACGTGAATTTTGTCGAGATCAAGAGCAAAAAAGAGATCGCGGTCCGCACTTACGAACGCGGCGTCGAAAATGAAACGCTCGCGTGCGGGACGGGCTCGACGGCCTCAGCGGTCGTGAGCGTTCTTAAAGGCAGCGTCGAATCGCCGGTAAGCGTGCTGACCAAGAGCGGCGAAAAACTCAAGATCGAGATCCAGCGCAAAGGCGAGGAGATCACAAAGGTCTTTTTGGAAGGCAGGGCCCAATTCGTTTACAAAGGGGAGTATTTTCTATGAGGAAGAAAAAAACGAAAGCAATGTTTGAAGGTTCCATGGTCGCGTTGATCACGCCGTTCCGAGACGGCAAGGTGGATAAAAAAGCGCTCAAAGGCCTTTTGGATTTTCATCTCAAAGCCGGCACGGACGTGATCGTTCCTTGCGGCACCACAGGCGAGTCTGCGACCTTGTCGCATGAGGAGCATCGCGACACGCTGACTTTTGTGGTCGAGTATATCAACCACCGCATCCCCGTGCTCTGCGGCTGCGGTTCGAACAATACCGCTGAAGCGCTCGGGCTTGTCCAGCATGCCAAAAAGATCAAGGCCGACGGTGCGCTCGTGGTAACGCCTTATTACAACAAACCGACACAGGAAGGCCTTTACCGTCACTATGAGTATCTGGCGAGCCGCGCGGATATCCCGATAGTGCTTTATAACGTGCCGGGCCGCACGGGCGTTTCGATCGCTCCGGAAACCGCCGCGCGTCTTTCCAAGATCGATAATATCGTCGCGATCAAGGAAGCAAGCGGCAGCATGGACCAGGCCGATCAGATCATGCAACTTTGCGACCTGCCCGTCATTTCAGGCGAAGACTCGCTGACCTATCCTTTGATCGCGATCGGAGCTTGCGGCGTGATCTCGGTCACGGCGAACGTGGTTCCGAAACTCGTCAAAGGCATGGTCGCTGCGGCCTTGGACGGGAACATGGAAGAAGCGCGTTCAATGCATAAGATGCTTTATCCGTTCTCTAAAGCGGCTTTTATCGAAACGAACCCGATCCCTGTGAAGACCGCCCTTGGGATGATGGGCATGATCAAGCCGGAATTACGTTTGCCGCTTTGCGAAATGGGTCTAGAAAATAAAAAGAAACTCGAAGCAGTCCTAAGAAAATTGGGGGTTCTGAAATGATCAGACTCGCGATGGCGGGTGCGCTGGGCCGGATGGGGAAGATCGTTCTTCAGCTCGCGAGCCGCGACAAAACCTTCAAGATCGTCGGCGGGCTCGAGCAGCGCGGGCACGCCGGTTTAGGCCAGGACCTTGGCCCCATGATCGGCTGCGACCTGATGGGAGTGAAAGTGACGCAGGACGCGACCGCCGCGCTTAAAAACGCCGATGTCCTGGTCGATTTCAGCCATTTTTCGGCGCTTCCGGAAAATCTCAAAGCGGCCGTAAAAACACATACGGCTTGCGTGATCGGTACCACGGCGATTCCCGCTGCCATGGTGCGGCAGATCCGGGAGGCTTCAAAAAAGATCCCGATCGTGCAATCGCCCAACATGAGCGTGGGCGTGAACCTCCTTTTCAAGCTGGCCGCTCTTGCCGGGGACATCCTGGATGAAAGTTATGATCTTGAGATCCAGGAAGTCCATCACCGGATGAAAAAAGACGCTCCAAGCGGCACAGCTTTAAAACTCCTTGAGATCCTGCTGAAGGCTCGCGGCCGGACCATGAAAGACGTGATCTACGGGCGCGAAGGGGAGACGGGCGCCCGTCCTCGAGGGAAAATAGGCGTTTTCGCCCTTCGCGGCGGGGATGTTATCGGGGACCACACCATTTCTTTCTTCGGCGACGGAGAAAAGGTGGAATTAGTGCACAAGGCCTCCTCTCGGGAAGCCTTTGCTAGGGGGGCTCTCCTGGCGGCAAAATTCCTTGCGAAAAAGAAGCAGGGTCTTTATCATATGCAGCAAGTGCTGGGAATGGCCTAGCGCTTTTTCTTTCCCTAAGCGGTGCAACGCTTTACAACAAAAAAAGAAAAAACTTACCGGTGATGAGAATTAAAAAAGTTTTAACTTTTTTCATCGCCTTCTCTCTGTCCGTTTCCTTTTTTGTCTTTGCTGACGAAACCGTTCAGATTCCCGTCGAAGGATCTTCAGCCGTTCCGGCAGCGGAAGAGCCCGCCGTTCAGCCCGCGCCCTCTTCGGAAGTTTCGCCCGCCGATCAGGAAATAAAAACCGTAACGGCGTCAGCCCCTGAAGTTCTGTCTGTGTCCAGTCCGGCGCCTTCCGCTTCTGAAGAAGTGAAAAATATAGCGGAACCGGCAGCTGAAGCTCAGCCACCGTCTCCTTCAACAATCGCTCAGCCGGCGATCGAGATCGTGACGCCGGAAGAAAACGCGCGACCCGAACCCAAACCGGATGCGGAACCTGCGGTTGAAACAAAACCCGCCCCCAATCTTTTTGCCGAACATTTTTTTGCTCCCGCCGATCAAAAGCTGAACCACAAGATCAATGAGGTGCGGGGATTTCCTGTCCTCAAGACCCATTCCCGCGAACAGAAAGCCGAATATTCCGTCGTCACCGATTTTGGCGGCGGCGTTGTAAGGTCCCGTTATCTTTCCGGCCTGCCGGACATAAAATCCGTCGATGATTACATCAAGAAGAACGGCAAGACCGCTAATTTTGAAGGCGTGGAAATACGCCAGCTCTCCATTCCCGACGCGAAAGGGAAGGCTGCCGACCTTTTTTGGGTGGGGGACAAAGCGTTCACGACCCCGGAAGGAGCCACGGGCGAGATCGTTTCCGTCAAGACCATGATCGAAACACAAGGCGGCGATTTTGCCCAGGCCGTCCGTGACGCGCCGGCCTATATCCCGGCCGAAGAAGAAAAACCCGTCGAAGTCAAAAGCCCGGCTCAATACAAAAAAGAAGAAGAACTTATCCTCAAGTTCACCGACCAGATGGATATCGGCGAAAAGATGTTCGGGGTCTTCCAAGGTGTTCCGTGCGGCGAGAATATCGTCTGGCAGTCTTTCGGCGAAACGAGCTGGCGTTTGACGAATCTCGCGAGCAATCACTATGATAACCAGGTCGGCTACTGGACCAACCGTTTAGTGTTCAAGGGCATCCGTTTTCCGCTTCACACGATCGATCCTTTTCTTGAAGCCACGGTCAGCATGGATTCGACCTCCACCACCTGGACCAACAATCTTCAACTTTACGCCGGTTTGGAATGGCGCCCCCTGGCGCGGAATGCCTGGCTTTATAATTTCCGGCCGTTCGGCGACATCCCGATCCTGGAATGGATGCGCAACTACCGTTTTTATATCAAATACGGCGACCGGAAAAACATCAAAGGCGAGGTCACCAACAGCAACGATTACGATCTTATCTGGGGCGTTCAGTGCTACTACGAATGGGGCACCGAGCTACCGCCGCTTGATGAGGGCAAACCGGAGAAGTTCACCGATTATATCCGGCAGTATGTTTGGGGCGAGTATTTCGGGGATTACTACGTTTCCAAGACCGGTTTTAATTCCGAGCAAAGCTTCAACGCCTTCATCGCCAACTCCTCGATCATCATGGGCGTCAAACTACCCGGCATTCCTCTTCCGCACAACTACATCAATGACGAACTGGTCCTCATGCCCTACATGCGCTTCGAGCATGTGAACAACTCGAAATTCTCATTCTGGTATCAGAACCAGTATTACCTGGCGGCAGGCATACGGTGGATGCCTTTCAGGACCTACCGGTGGAAAGAGAACGAGTGGCTTTCCAAGACCGCGGTGTTCGGCGAATGGTGCGGCATCGGGGACGCTCAGCGCGTCAAGCAGGACGGCAAGCCGCCTTTGGTCCCCACTTACGACCTCCGCTTCGGCGTCAAGTTCTCCAGCCGGCGGTTCTAATTCTAAAATGATAAATCAAAACATAACTCATAAAAAAAATAGGATCGCTACAAAATTCCTTGCCGGGGTTTTGGCTTTTCTTTTTTTGACGACAACCGTCATCCCTTCCGCTTTCGCAAATATCCTCGGTAACAGCAATTTCAGTCAGCCTATTGGAAATGGTACAGCCGGCAATTGGGACAATGCGAATGGTGCAACTCGCATAACCGTTGCTCCTGTTGCTGTTCCGGTCCTCCCAGCTTTTACACCTGTGCCAACCAGCGGCGCTCTCCAGCTTCCTGATTCTGCGACTTTCCGATTCACATTTCAAACTTCTAACAATATCAAGCCGGGCGATTATGCTGTTTTTAGTGTAAATGCGGAAACGGATCTTACTGGCGGAACTAACTATGGTGATATTGCCATTGAATTTAGAAAAAAAATGATCGATGGATCGACCCCGTTGATCAGTCAGGTGCAGTTGTCAGATACCGGCACCCAAATTCGTACCGGCACGGCACTTCCCGGAAGCGGTTACCCCCTATTTTCGATAGCGGGAATAGCCCCTGAAGAAACCCAGTTGGTTGTTTTTACGATCAAAACAGTTAGGACTGCGGGAGCCGTAACGTTAAGACATTTAGTGGTCACTCAAGCCAACGCAGAGATTAATCCCGCCAAGCTAACCGTGGCGGCTTCCAAACGAAATGTATCCCCAGGGGATGCTGTGGGGATCAACGCCTATTTTAAAAATGCTTCCGGCGCCAACTATCAAAATGTCGAAATGAGTTTTAAGCTTCCGAATGGTTTTGATTATGCGAATAAATCTATTCGTATGAATGGGCGCTCCGCAAGCTATCGAGATGGCTCTCTGATCGTGAATGTTGGGACGATGACCCCTAATCAGGAAATCAGCGTAAGTTATGTCATGCTTGTTAGTAGCGGCGTTCAGCTAGGGAAAAATTATTCTCTGCAGGCAGCTTTGAACGGCGATGCGGTAGATGCGATTACGGGAGGAGTTTATCCAGGACAATTATCCCAAACGGTAGATGTAAAATTTTCGGTGCAGGGGGACCCTGTCTTTGAGCAGGGGACGATCATCGGAAAGGTCTTTAACGACAAGAACCAGAACGCGGTCCAGGATTGCGGCGAAGAAGGCGTTCCGTGGGCCCGGCTTTATACCGAGCAGGGCGTCGGGATCGTGACCGACGAACATGGGCGCTATCATATTCCCGGCGTTGATCCCGGCCGTCATGTGGTCAAGATCGACGGACACAGTCTTCCGGAGGGCACAAAATTCATCACCGAAGAAGCTTATCTTGTAAAAACCACTCCCGGCATCATGAATAAGGCGAATTTCGCGGTGCTTCTGCCGCCCTCGGGGATCCCGGAAAATTTTCAAAAAGACCTGATGGTGATGGTCACGCAGGGCGCGGATGTTTCACAGCCGACGCTTGACGTCAAAGTAGAACCGGATGTTTTAAAGCTTGGCGTCGGCGTTCTCGAAAAAGAACCGGTCTTTACGTTCGATAACAGTTACGGGAAATTCGTCAAAAAATGGACCCTTGAAGTCCGCGACGAAATGGGCCAGTCGGTCTGGACGGGCTACGGCGTCGGTCAGCCGCCTCCTGAAGTGGTTTGGTCCGGGCTTACCGAATCGGGTCTTTTGGTCAAGCCCGGCATCTATTCTTATCAGTTAAAAGTACGGGACGCCAAGAACCGCGAAGATTGGACGGCGCTGAAATTTTTTGAGGTCATGACCAAACTGAACCCGAAAGCGAAGCCCAATTATCATCCCGAGATCCCGCCGATCGGCGATTTCAACATTTTTAAAGACGGCAAACGCAGTATCCCGCTTATCGCCAAACCCGTAGTTCGCGTGCAGGGGAAAACTAAGCCCGAGAACACGATCAAGATCAACGATATGCCGGTGGTCGTAGACGGGGAGAACGGCATGTTCCAGAAAGAATTTATCGTGGAGCCCGGGGAATACGATGTGAATATCTCGGCGGTCACGCCCGAGGGCGAAGTGACAAGCTTCAAAAAAAGCGTGAAGGTCAAGGACAGCACGTTCTTTATGGTGGCTTTGGCCGAGGAACAGCTCGGCGAGAATTTCGCAAGCGGCGCGATGGAGGCGGCGGATTCGGATGTCTACCGGGACGGCTTCCGCCAGGAAGGCCGGATGGCCTTTTTCCTGAAAGGGAAGCTCAAAGGGAAATTCCTCGTGAAGGCGCGTTACGACACTTCCGACGAGCAAACCGCGCTTTTTACAAGCATGAACCCGAACGATTATTATCCGATCTATGGCGACGGTTCCACGCGCGATTATGAAGCTCATGACACCGCCCAGCGGCTTTATGTTCTTGTGGAGATGGACCGGTCTTATGTGAAATGGGGCAGTTTCAAGACGGAATTCACGGATACGGAACTTGCCACTTACAATCGCACGCTTTCGGGTCTGAAGGTCAGCTTCGATACCATCGCAAGCACCGTCTATGGCGATCCTAAGCGTGGATTCAAGGTTTTTTCTGCAAATTCCGAGCATCAGGCCGACCATAATGAGCTTTACGCGACGGGCGGCTCACTTTTTTATACCCGCAATCGTAACATCATCGAAGGCAGCGAAAAGATCCGCGTTGAGATCCGCGACAAGATCCAGGATATGACCGTTTCAAGTTATGACTTGCAGGCGGGCACTGATTACGAGATCAATTACGAAGAGGGGCGCATCCTGCTTTCCCGGCCGCTTTCTTCGGTCGCCGCAACAGATACCTTGACTTCAGTGGATATTCTGGACGGAAGCCCGGTTTATTTGATCGTCGATTATGAATACGATCCCAGCAATGACAGCACTTCGGTTCCGAACCGCGGTATCCGGGGATACACCTGGGTGGGGGATCATCTGAGGATCGGCGCGACGGCTGTTGAGGAGAAACGCACCGGAAACGATTACGACATGCGCGGCGTTGATGCGATGTTTAAGTTCGGCCGCAATACCAAAATCACCGCCGAATATGCCACAACCCAGGGCCAGCAAACATCAAATTCCGTTTCTTATGACGGCGGCATTAGCTATGCCGATCTAAGTTCTGTTTCGGGAAGACATATCCGGGTGCCCGAAAGCGCTTATCTGATCCGGGCTTCCTCCGAACCCGTCAAGAACCTGGAAACAACGGGTTATCTCCAGGGCGTGAACCCGACTTTTTCGAACGGTTACATCCGGAGCCAGGAAGGCCTTGAAAAATACGGTGTTTCCGCGAAATACAAGTTCAACGACAACTTAGCCATCCGTTATCGCTTTGATCACGACAGCGTTTTAAACCAGGTGATGCCGCTTGAAGCCACGAACACCCAGGCGCCGTTCCAAGAGCTTGTGACGCAGACCGCCCAGATCGTTTATGACGACGGGCAGTATCTGGCGGAACTTGAATACCAGAACCGGAACCTGGACGAGGTTGATGATCTTGCGAATCTTTTCCCGACCGTCGATAATCAATTATCTTTCGCCAACGGCGTTACCGGAAAAGTTGGTTATCACATCAATGACCGGCTCCTGCCCTATGTCAAAACGCAGCTTGCGATCGACGGCAAAAAGGATTACCAATTCGGCGGCGGCGTCCGTTACGAAGTGGTCAACAATCTTTATGCTTACCTGGAAGAAATGATCGGGCCTCTCGGCGATTCGACCTATTTTGGATTTGAGCGCCAGCACGGGAAAGGCGCCCGCAGCTATGCGAACATCCGCTCCGTGGATCGCGGGATCGGCGACCGGATCCTTTCGACCGCGATCGGGAACTCTTTCGCGCTGACCGAGAAATCGCGCATCTATTCCGAGCGCGAGCATTCGTCTTATCAAGGGCAGGATGGTTATTCAGATATCCTCGGTTACGAAGGGCGGGCCGGGGATCACTTGGATTTTGGCGGGAAGTTTGAGCGCAGGCGCCTCCAGAACGCGACCACGCGGCTGATCGATATCGCGGCCCAGCAAGCGCTCGCGGTCAATAACGCTTTCAACGTGGTGAGCGGCAATCTGGCTTACGCCGACGGGAAGAAACTCCGCGCGCGCACTTACTGGGAACTCCGTATTGATCAGGATGTGCCCAAGATGAACCAGATCGTGACGCGGAATTCCGTGAATTACCAGATCAATGAGGATGTTTCATTTCTCACGAGTTTTAACTATGGCGACAGCCGGGAGCGGGACCCCGGCAATACTCCCGCGGCTTTTGCCGAGCTTTCAACAGGGTTCGCGATCCGGCCGGTCCGCTGCGATAAATTGAACATGCTGGCCCGTTATACCTACTTGAAGGACCTTGGCGCCGACCAGCAGTTTGACAATGGTTACTACAATAATTATCAGTTCGATACGTCGGCTCATATCGCCGCGACCGATATCGCCTATGACGTGAACCGCTATTTCGGGTTCGTCGAAAAGCTGGCTTTCAAACGCTCGACGCTCAAGACTTCCGTCGGCGACACCGTCTCGGTCAATACGTTCCTTACCGCGAACCGGATCAATTTCCACGTGACGCGCAAATGGGATATCGCCCTTGAGTACCGTATTCGGGTGGAGGGTTCAGCCCTTGACGGTTTCAAACAGGGCGCGCTGGTCGAAGTGGACCGCGAATTTTATGAATACGTGCGGCTCGGAGTGGGGTATAATTTCAGCGATTTCAGCGATGATCTTCGCGATTCGAATGATTTCAAAACGAATGGGCCTTTCGTGCGCATGACCGGAAAGTTCTAATTCTCTAACGGGGTAAAGGAGAGATATCATGAAGCTATTTTCCACGATCGTTCTGATACTTGTTTTGGGATTAGGTCTCATCGGGTGCAATACCGTGGGCGAGGTATTTCCGCCCAATGATCAGGTGCTGGTGTACCCGCTTCCTTATGACCTGACTTATCTGCGCACGCTCGAGACCCTGGAGGATTATCCCGACTGGCAGGTCTCGGAAACGGATAAAGAAAAAGGGCTTATCCGGGTGCGCGACATCAATTACAGCCGGCTCGACGATTCCGACCTTCGGAGCGTTGCTTTTACGGTCAAGCGCGTCGACCGCGGGACGACATCCGTTTCGATTGCTCCGGAGAGCCAAAAAGTCTTCGGCGGCGACAAGCTCCTCCAAGCGGTCGCGGCGACCTTATCCGGCGAGATCAAGTCTTAATTTCCTTTGGATGCGATCCGCCTTCGTGGGGTCAAAACCCACAATTTAAAAAACCTCGATCTTGATCTTCCGCACCGCAAGCTTTATGTGATTACCGGCGTTTCCGGCTCCGGCAAATCCTCTTTGGCGTTCGACACGCTTTATGCCGAAGGCCAGCGCCGCTACATCGAATCTGTTTCCGCCTATGCACGCCAATTCCTCGAGCGCATGTCCAAGCCCGATCTCGAATCCGCGTCCGGCATCCCTCCCGCTCTTGCCATTCAATCGAAAAATGTTATCACTAACGCCCGTTCGACGGTTGGGACTCAGACCGAGATCAACGACCATCTCCGGGTCCTTTTCGCTCGTGCCGGCCGTCTGCGGTGTCCGGAGTGCCGGGTCCCCGTGGAAAAATATGACGCCGCCAGAGCCGCCGCGCGTCTTCTGAAAGAATTTCCCGGGAAAAGCGCGCGCATTGTTTTCCAGGTGCCGCTCGGTAAAAAAGGCGCGAAATATTTCCGCGAGAACTTAGAGGAACTGGAACGCCAAGGATTTGGCGAATTTTTTTGCGCCGGCGCGTGGCTTGCCGGAGCGGATGCGCTCGCAAAGAAAACGGTTCCCAAGGAGATCCTGGTCAGCGCGGACTTTTTAAAGATCGAACATCCCGCCAAAGAACGTCTCACGGATTCTCTTGAGCAGGCGTTCCATATGGGGCGCGGCGATGCCCAGGCGTGGATCGGCGGGAACGTCCTGGCTTTTTCGGAAAAACTCCGTTGCGCGTCCTGCGGAAAGCCCTTTTTAGAGCCATCCCCGAATCTTTTTTCCTTTAACAGCCCGCTTGGCGCGTGTCCGGCATGCCAAGGGTTCGGGCGCGTCATCACGATCGATTGGGATCTCGTAGTCCCGGACCCGGGAAAGTCGATCCGTGACGGGGCTATCGAGCCGTGGACCAAGGCCAGCGCCCGCTGGGAGCAGGGCCAGCTTTTTGATTTTTGCGACCGCAAACGCATCCCCGCGAGGACGCCCTGGGCGAAACTGAAACCCCAGCATCGCGATTGGATCCTGCGAGGTTGCGAAGGCGATGATTTTGTAAGCGTCGGGGATTTCTTCGATTACCTTAACAAAAAAACCTACAAGATGCATGTGCGGATCTTTCTGAACCGTTACCGCGGGTACGCTCCGTGCAAGACCTGCGGGATGACACGGCTCAAGCCCGAAGCGCTGGATTTTTTGATCCAAAGCAAAAATATCGCGGAAGTTCAGGCCTTAAGTATCGAAGAACTACTCGCGTTCCTTGAAGGATTGGAATTCTCTCCCGAGGAAAAGGAAAAAACGGAGCCAGTCCGGGAAGAGCTTTTAAGCCGCGTCAGATTCTTAAAAGACGTTGGGCTCGGTTATTTGACGCTGGACCGCATGTCCCGCACGCTTTCGGGCGGGGAAGTGGAACGCATCCATTTGGCAAGTTCGCTGGGCTCGGCGCTGGTCGATACGCTTTATGTCCTGGACGAACCCAGCATCGGCCTGCATGAGCGCGACAATCAAATGCTGATCGGGCTTCTTCGAAAACTCCGCGATCTGGGGAATACGGTCGTCGTGGTGGAGCACGACCGGACCATGATCGGCGCGGCCGATTGCGTGATCGACCTCGGGCCGGGAGGAGGCGCGAAGGGCGGACAGCTTGTTTTCCAGGGGAATGTCGACGAACTTAAGCGCTGCTCGGGCTCCGTCACGGGCGAACATTTAATCGGGAAGCGAAGGATCGAGCGAAAAGTTCCGGCAGGCGCCTCTTTGAAACGAAAGATCATCGTTCGGGGCGCGCGGGCCCACAATTTGAAAGATATCGATATCGAAATACCTCTCGGGAAACTTACCGCGCTCACCGGTGTTTCGGGTTCCGGGAAAAGCACGTTCCTTTACGAGATCCTTTACGGTCATTTCCTTAAATTCAACGGCCGCCCCGTGTCCCAGGAAGAGATCGGGGTCGTCAAAAAGATCCAGGGTCTTGAGCATATCGCCGACATGGTCCTGGTCGATCAGTCGCCTTTGGGCCGCTCTCCGCGATCCAATCCCGCTACTTATATGAAAGCATTCGAGGATATCCGGAAGATCTTCGCGGCGACGCCTGAGGCCAAACGCGAAGGGTTTGATGCCGGGCATTTTTCTTTCAATGTCGCCAAAGGGCGATGCCCGGTCTGCGAAGGCGACGGAGCGGTCAAAGTGGAGATGCATTTTTTAGCCGATATTTTTGTGCCTTGTGAAGAATGCCGCGGCAAACGTTTTAAGCCGGAGGTACTTGAAATTCGTTATCAGGGCAAGAATGTCGATGAGGTGCTGAATATGACCGTCGATGAAGCGCTTGATTTTTTGGGGCATCATAAAGGTCTCGCCGAAAAACTTTCCGTCCTTCAGAAGATCGGCTTAGGGTACCTCCGGCTCGGCCAGCCGACGTTGACGCTTTCAGGCGGGGAAGCGCAACGCCTCAAGCTTGCCTATGAGCTTTCCGCCGGAGCTTCCGGCCCATCGCTTTACCTTCTGGACGAACCGACCACGGGCCTCCACGAAGACGATATCCGCTACCTTGTGCGGGCCTTTGAGGAGCTTTTAAGCCGCGGACATTCGATCCTCGTGATCGAACATCATTTAGGGCTCATCCGCCTCGCGGATCACGTGGTCGATCTGGGCCCTGAGGGCGGCGAGAAAGGCGGGGAAGTGGTCTACCAGGGAGATGTCGCCGGCCTAATGGAGTGCGAGAAGTCGTATACGGGACGATACCTTAAAAAATATCTAAGGGACTCGGGACTAGTTCCCCGGGATTCGTAAAAACGAGGAGCCAAACGAGTCCCTAGTCCCGAGGGGCGAGTCCCGTTGCTCTTTTCCGCTTTTTCAGCTACTCTTTATGTATGAACAAAAATACTTTGTTTTTCATCTTTTTGAGCGTGCTTGCCGGATTGAACGTCGCATCGATCCGCAAAGCCGAGGACCCTATCCGGGATACCCAGACCAATCCCATCCTCTATGAGCAGAAAAAAGAGGAAGAAAAAGAAGGGAAAAAGGGGCCGCTGCTTTATAGCGTCAAACACAATCCCAAAGAGGATTTTTTCATAGAGCCGCCCTATGAAAAAAGCAAAGACGCGGTTTCACAAGAAGATGCGATCCAGGCCACCGCCGAGCCGATCGAGGCGGGCGGGTGGTGGGAGGAGCCGGCCGGGCCACAAGCTTCTTCCGGAGAATTCATCGAAGAATCGCCGGAGAAATATCCTTCCGAAGAGCAAGAGATTGCGGATTCCGACAGAGATTCTGATATAAAAGAAGAACCCCTTTCCGAGCCCTCCAAAGAAGATTATTGGTGGTAGCTTCGAAGAACAGAGAATAGAGATCAGAGAACAAATTTTTCTGTTTTTTTGCCTCCTGTCGTCTGCCTTCTGTTTTCCCAGGGAAGTAAAGACCCTCTGTGGATTGCCGAAATTCTAGTAAGTGTGTTTTTGAAGTAAAACAGGTATAATCTCTCCTGTTTTTCCGCGGGGCGTTCCCGCTAACTTTTTTAGAAAAGGCGGTTTTGTATGAATAAATGGCGTCGCTTTAAATTGTTCTGGATGGACCACTGGGTCAAAACCTCGATCATTTTTGCCGCATGCCTTCTCGTGATCCTGTCGATCTGGGGCATGGCCTCCCTCGAAAGCTATTACCGGAACATCACGCTTGCTCAATTACCTCTTCAGATTCTCATGGTGATCCTCAATTCCGTGATTTTTGTTTATCTTTATATGGTCATTTTCCGCGGCGGTTTCTCCAAACTCGATAAAAAGAACATTAAAGGCACTGCCGTCAATGTGAAATTTTCGGATGTGATCGGGATCGACGAAGCTAAAGATGAGTGCTGGGAGGTGGTCCAGCTGATCAAGGATCACGCGCGTCTTAAAAAGATCGGCGGCAAGATCCTCCGCGGGATTCTTATGATGGGGCCTCCGGGATGCGGCAAAACCTACCTTGCAAAAGCGATCGCCACCGAGGCGGGGTTACCGTTCCTTTCGATGGCCGCAAGCGAGTTCAATGAGATCTTCGTCGGCGTCGGCGCAAGCCGCGTTCGCCAGCTTTTTAAGAAGGCCCAGCGGCTTTCTTACGGGTTCGGCGGATGCATTGTTTTTATTGATGAGCTGGATGCGATGGGGCAGCGCCGCACTTTTAATCAGTTCGGAAGCGGCGAGGGCAACACGACCCAGAACCAATTGCTGGTCGCCATGGATGGGTTAAGTGACAAATCCGAAAATATCATTGTGATCGGCGCGACGAACGCAGCCGAAGACATTCTTGACCCCGCGCTTTTGCGCCCCGGACGTTTTGACCGGAAAGTTTATATTAAAAAACCAAGCCTCGAAGGCCGCGAAGCGCTTTTCCGCTATTATTTGGGCAAGATCAAATACGAAGCTGCGATCGATTGCAAACGCCTGGCGCGTAAGGCCGTCGACAAATCGCCGGCGGATATCGAGAACATCGTCAAAGAATCCGCCTTGATCGCCACACGGAACAAGAAAGATGTGGTCGGGCTTAAGGAGATATCAGAAGCCATTGAACGCATCGAACTCGGTATGAAGCAAAAGCTTACGATCAACGCCCGCGAGCGCGAAATGACCGCCTATCATGAGAGCGGGCATTTGATCGTCACCTACCTGTCCCATCCGCGCGATGACGTGTTCAAAGCTTCGATCATCCCGAGGAAGTCGTCGCTCGGCGTTGTCCATCCCACCTCGATCGAAGAGTGGCACGGGCGTGACCGCGAGACCTTATTTGCCGATATCAAAATCTGCCTGGCGGGTTATGTGGCCGAAAAGATCAAATTCAATACTACGACGACCGGCGTGACCGCGGACTTCAAACAAGCGATGAACCTCGCCCACTTTATGGTATGGGTCCTCGGGATGGGGGCTTCCGGACTGATCGGGGATTATACGGTCTACAAGGAGGGCAACGCTCTTCTTCTTTCCGAAGATGTGAAGATGCGGCTCAACCAGGACGTGGATAAGCTTCTCAGGGATTGTATGGCTGAAGTCGAAGCGCTTCTCCGGAAGGAGAAAGACCTTTTCGAGCGTTTTGCCAATGAGCTTTTGGCCAAACAAGAGCTGGACTACGACGAGATTGAAGCTATTTTTAACGAATACGGCAAGGCAAACCCGAGGCGTTTTTCGGGTATGCCCCCGGCGAATGGATCGCCGAAAGCTTAGATCTTGAACGCGCCTCACAAAGGGACTGTCCCTCTAGAGTTTTTAAAGGGACTGTCCCTTTTCTTTTTGATAGCCCTCGCACTTTCGGGATGCGGCCCCGTCACGTATCCCGAAGTTCGCTGTAAAGAACACCTCCAGAAGATCGCCCGCGAAGAATATGGCATTCCTCGGATCGACGTGGAGTTCCAAGGCACGACACTCGGCGTATTTTTGCCGCTTGATCATCTTTTCGCCATGGATCTAAAAACAGCTCTCATGAGCGGCAGCGTGACCGATATGGAAAGTCTTTTCCAGCCGACCGAGGAAGCCATTGATAAAGTCGAAGATATCCTCTTTTCCATGTCCCGCGTCATGCTCAGCACCGACAAAAAGATCGATTTTTATTATCTGCAGGCCACCGACGTCGAAAAAAGCGGGATGGATCTGACCTTCATCGGGCAGATCGATGACCTTAAAAGGGTCCGGTTTTGGGATATTCCGCGCAGCGAATACCGCAAGCGCATCATCCACGATCTCCGCATGAACCGGGCCGCTCTCTGGCACCGGCCGGTACGGCATTTTTTCAAGGATCTGAACGAATCTTCAGCAGACGTCATCCAAAACCGTTATTTCCCCAATACAGCGCGGGAAAAATGGGCCCGCGAGTTTTTCTTCATGGACGCTCAGGGATCTTTGCTTGCGCAGGGCCTCGGAGAATGGACCGTTCTTGACATGAGAAGTATCCCGCTTCAAGGCAACGATGTGATCGTCTATGCCAAGGCCGCGTTCGTGCCGAAAGATCCGAAAAATAAAGAATTCGAGCCGGGGACCTCGGAATATTTGTTCCAGGTCTCGACCGCGGGGGACACCGAAACGATCCAGCGGATCATTCCGATGGCTTACCTTGGCGAAAAAACCGAAGACTCGGGACTTTCTTTTACCCGGGATATCGTTATGCGAAGCCTTCCTCATTGGGAAACGGAGTTTAAAACGCCCGATATCACGATGGGGGATTTTTTGTCGCGCCAGTTCACGCGGCGTTTTCAATCGATCGCGGGCGAAGACGAGCGGATCTACAACACTTTTGCGAGCGTGAAGTTGATCGTTCGTTTTGAGCCGGACCCTAAGCCGCATTTCATCTTTAACGCCGTCGCTCCCTTGCGGGGCGTCAAAGAAACCGCCTACACTTCCGGCCAGGGACTGCACGAAGATGTGCTTTATTTCTGGGGCCGCGTCGCCCGCGAATTTGTGGATGTTTTGCGCAGTTACGGTTTTAAGGATTATGATTTCCTCGAATTCCAGCTTTTCCAGGAGGGGAAATTGCTCAGCTGGACCGTTTCGCGGGAAGACCTCGAGCTTTTTCGCCGGCACAAAAAAGACCTTTCTTCGATCCTCCGTCTTTCGCAATAACTCCTTCGGCAACCCTTACTTTTCCTTTACCGCCTTCGAGCGGATGGTATAATACGCCCTGTTTCGGAAGGAACCCCCCTCCATCCTTGTCTTTCATTTTTTTGATTAATGGTGACAAGGACGGCCCCATCCCGCCTTTGTGGCGGCGGGATAATAGGTATTGGGATCGATCCTGTTCCGACGGTATTAATCTCAGGAGGAATTTATGGCAGAATTCAAAGGAAGTAAGACAGCAGAAAATCTTATGAAATCATTTGCCGGGGAGTCTCAAGCCCGCATGCGTTACACCTATTACGCATCGGCGGCGCTTAAAGAGGGCTATCGCCAGATATCGAATATTTTCCTCGAGACCGCGGAGAATGAAAAAGAACACGCCAAGGTTTTCTACAAGCATCTCATCAAGCACGGCATGAACGGCATGGCGCAGGAAATCCACGCCTCCTATCCTGTGGCGCTCGGCAAGACCATGGAAAATCTCAAGGCCGCCGCGGTGGGAGAGCATGAAGAATGGACGGATCTTTACCCCTCCTTCGCGGAAGTCGCGGACAAAGAGGGGTTTCCTGATGTCGCCAAGAGTTTCAAGCTGGTCGCGATGGTCGAAAAACGCCATGAAGAGCGTTACAACAAGCTCTATAACGCTGTCGAGCACCATAAGGTTTTTGTCAAAGACGGCAAGGTCTATTGGAAGTGCCTGAATTGCGGCTACATTGTGGAAGCTTCTAAGGCTCCGGAGCGTTGCCCGACTTGCGATCACCCCCAGGAGTTTTTTGAGATCTGGATCGAAAACTATTAGAAACAGACGACAGACCAGAGACTCCAGACTAGAGCCAAAGCTTTGAGTTTTTAGTCCCTAGTCCCAAGTCTCTTGTCTAATAAAAAGGAGAAAAACAAAATGATTTCATATAAGCAACTTGGTTTTGTCAATACACGCGAGATGTTCGCGAAGGCCTTCAAGGGCGGCTACGCCATTCCGGCCTATAATTTCAATAATATGGAACAGATCCAGGCGATCGTGGTGGCTTGCGTCGAAACCCAGTCTCCGGTGATCCTTCAGGTCTCGAGCGGCGCCCGAAAATATGCCAACCATATCCTGCTCCAATATGTCGGGCAAGGGGCCGTCGAGATGATGAAAGCCCACGCCAAGGAGAAAGGCCTCAAGCCGATCCCGATGGCGCTTCATTTGGATCACGGCGATACTTTTGAGCTCGCGAAATCCTGCATCGAATCGGGTTTTTCTTCCGTCATGATCGATGCGTCGCATCATCCTTTTGAAGAGAACATCAAGCTGACCCGTCAAGTAGTGGAATACGCTCACAAACACGATGTGACGGTGGAAGGGGAGCTCGGAGTGCTTGCCGGGATCGAAGACGATGTCAGCGCGGAGCATTCGACTTATACGGATCCGAAGGACGTTGTTAAATTCGTGAAAGAAACGAACGTGGATTCGCTGGCCATCTCGATCGGGACTTCCCACGGCGCCAACAAATTCAAGCCGGCCCAATGCACACGCAACGCTGACGGGATCCTGGTCCCGCCGCCTCTGCGTTTCGATATTCTGGAAGAAATTGAAAAAAAGATCCCCGGTTTTCCGATCGTGCTCCACGGCGCTTCTTCCGTGCCGGTGGAAGCGGTCAAGATCATCAATGAAAATGGCGGCGCGCTTAAGGATTCCGTCGGGATCCCGGAAGAACAGCTCCGCAAGGCGGCAAAATCCGCGGTCTGCAAGGTCAACATCGACTCCGACGGCCGTTTGTGGATGACCGCCGCGATCCGGAAAGTTTTCAAGGAAAAACCGGCTGAATTCGACCCACGCAAGTATCTCGGGCCGGCCCGCGACGCGTTGATCGCGATGTATAAACACAAAAATGAGTATGTACTTGGTTCCGCAGGAAAAGCGTAACGATAGGAAAACCGCGTAAGGAGGGTTTTTATGAAGAAAATCACGCTGATCATGATCGCGTTTCTTTTGATCTCCACGGCAGTATTTGCCGAAGAAGCCCAGCAAGAAACCATGCCGGGCATGAAGGGGGATGACCCCATCGAGATGATGATGCCCGGGATGGGGAAGATGCGCTGCCCCATGATGGGGATGGGAAAGACCCAGATGGCCACGACCGATGACGGCGGGGTAATCGTGCTTGTCGGCAACAAGCTTATGAAGTATGACGCCGAACTCGTCCTTCTTAAAGAAGTCGAAGTGCCTATGCCCGAGGGATGGATGGGCGGAAAACAGTGCCCCTTGCCGGCCAGCATGAAGGCCCAGGATCCTAGCGCCGATCAAGCGGTATCTTGAAAAATAACCCGACTTAGCGAGGTCTCTTTTTATGAAAAGAAAACTCGGCTTGTTGACAGCTTTGTGCCTGCTCTTTTCACAAACACTTTCTTTCGGAGCGGTGACGATGCAGGATCTCCGGCTCCCGAAAACTTTTTATCCCGGGCAGTCCCCTTACGGCAAGATCGTTTCCGTTCAGGAGAACGGGCAGTATCCCGGTTTTTTGACCTTTTCGGTTTCTTCTCCGCATGGAAATTATCTGGTTCACGGCTTAGCAAATCTCCGCAAATGTCTTCATGAGATCGATGTGATCGAACAGCTCAACGCTCAGCAAGAAGACGCCGGCAGCGGGATCGCTGATGGGGCCGTAGATTCGATCAAGGACACCGGAACGGGATTGAAGAATTTAGCGGTTCATCCGGTCGACTCGGTATCAGGGATCGGTAAAGGGATCGGCAAGCTTGGTGGCCGGATCGGCGGCGCTTTTCGCAAAAAGGAAGAAGGCGAAAAAGGGGATAATTATCTGAGCGCCACAAAGCGCCAGCTGGCCAAGCAGCTCGGCGTCGACGTTTACAGTCGCAACCCCCAGCTCCAGGCGAAACTTGATTCCATGGCCAAGGCGCGGCTCGGAGGCAGGGGTATTGTCGCGGTCGCCACTTTTTTTGCCCCCGTCGGCTTGGTCGCTTCGGCTGTGGTGACTGTCAGCAATATCAATAGCGCCGCTGATGAAATGGTCAACAATTATGACCGTACGGATCTTTTTCAGATGAACCAGAAGGCCTTGCTGGCCTTAGGTTTTCCGAAAGAGAAGGCGCTTCAATTCCTGAATCACCCTTACTATACCCCCCGCGAATTGACTTACATGCGGCTTTATCTCGAAAAGCTCAGTCGCGTGGAAGGTTATAAGGTTCTTTTGGATGCCGCGATCGCCGCCGTTTCCGAGATCCCGGCCGACAAGATCCTTCACGAAACCCAGATCGCCGCGGATTCCATCGGGAACAATCCCCGGGGCATGAAGCTCGTTTTAATCCCCGAGGGGATCATTCTTGCCAACCAGGATATGACGGCGCTCATCACCGCGTATGATTATCTCAATAGCTCCATGCTTGGGAGCCGCGTGACCGAAAAAGCCGTTAGTTTCCGTCAGAGCCTCGGCAAGAAATCAGCCCAGATCTGGAACGGCGGGGCCGTCGCTCCGGATTTTGCCAAAGCCGCTCTGGCCAAAGGCATCCAGATCCAACGGATGTGTCTTTTTGGACCGGGCGATACCGCCAGCGAAATTTGATCTTATCCAGGAAAGATCCTCTCGTATGAGAAAAAAAGAGATTTGTCTTGTCACCGGCGGCGCCGGTTTTATCGGCTCCAATCTTGCCGAGGGACTTCTTCGCCGCGGTTTTCGCGTGCGGGTCCTGGATAACCTTTCGACGGGGAAGCGGGAGAACCTGGCGCATATGCTTTCCAGGATCGAATTCATTAAAGGGGATATCCGCGACGAGCGGAAGCTCCGGCAAGCCCTTCATGGGGTTTCCTATGTCTTTCATCTGGCGGCGATCGCTTCGGTGCCCGAATCCGTGGCCGAACCGCGGAAAACTCATGACATCAATGTGACAGCCACCTCCCGGCTTTTAGAGGCGAGCTTGAAGGCGAAAGTGAAGCGTTTCGTTTTTACCTCATCGTCCTCGGTTTATGGCGAAACGGATAAATTCCCCTCAACCGAAGAAGATCTTCCGAGACCTGAATCGCCCTATGCCGCCTCCAAGGTCATGGGGGAATATTATTGCCGGAATTTTTCTAAACTCTACGGGCTTGAAACAGTTTCGCTCCGTTATTTCAACGTTTTCGGCCCCCGTCAAAATCCCCGGTCGCGCTACGCGAACGTGATCCCCATTTTTCTGAAAAAGATCCTGGACCATGAACCCCCCGAAGTGCATTGGGACGGAAAACAATCCCGCGATTTTGTTTATGTGGATGATGTCGTTGCCGCAAACCTGCTTGCCATGAAAAGGCCCGGTATCGCCGGAGAGGCTTTCAATATCGGGAGCCATTCCGAGGCCCGCGTGATCGATTGTCTTCGCGGGATCCAGCAAGTTCTCGGCGTCAAGAAAGTCAAGGTCCGGCACACGCCCAAACGCGCGGGGGATGTCCGCCGCACCTTCGCCGATATCGGCAAGGCGCGTCGTTTATTGGGTTACCGGCCGAGCGTCAGCTTCCGGGAAGGGCTTCGGCGCACCGTGTCCTGGTTCCTCAAAAATGCCGATCGTTTATCATAAGGAGATCCTGCCGTGAAACATTTGATCATTTACGCCCATCCCAATCCCGCGAGTTTCAATCACGCGATCAAGGAAACCATCGTTCGGGTCCTGAAGGACAAGGGGCAGAGTCTCCGGGTCCGCGATCTTTATGCGCTGCGTTTCGATCCGATCCTTAAGGCCGATGATTTCGAGACATTCCTCGCCGGCAAAACGCCGGGCGATATCGCGATCGAGCAGGACCATGTGCGCTGGGCCGACCAGCTCACTTTTCTTTACCCGGTCTGGTGGGGGAGAATGCCCTCGATCGCCGGTGGCTATCTTGACCGCGTTTTCAGCAAGGGGTTTGCCTACGATTATGGCCCCACGGGCCCGGTCGGGCTTTTGCCGGGAAAGAAAGTTTATATCTTCAGCACGATGGGCGCTCCGCTCAGTGTCGCCGAGTCTTCCGGCGGGATCAAAAGCATGGAGCAGATCATCGATAACGAAACGTTCCGCTTCTGCGGCATGGAGATGATCGGTCACAAATATTTCGGGTCTGTTCCGACCGTGACCGACGAAGAGCGCAAGAAAATGCTCGAGGAAGCCGCCCAGATCGCAGCGGGCTGGCCCGCTTAAGGATCCGATGAGCCCCGCTTCCTTTGCCGGTTCCTTCAAGATCGCCGAAAAAAAGGTCTTCATCCGGCTGAAAAATCAGATCTGCGATTCCGCTGAGGAGATGCTCCGGAGCGACCTTTGTTATGAGGTCGTCAAGCGCGCGCTCATGGCGCTTAGCCGGCGCAAATCCGTGCTTCTGAAGGTGTTTGGAGCTAAAGAAGTGAACGATGCGACCATCCGGCTTTTGATCCAAATACTTGAATTTCTGGAGAAAATGTCCGTGGATCTTGTCGGCCGCGTTGTGCCGGGTGCCGAGGATCTTCTCCGCGATAAAAACGCCCTCAATGATCTTGTCGAATACCTTTATAACTATTGGCGGAGCTTCGACCGTTTCATCATCTGCGATTCCGAGGACGAGCACTTCGACAAACGTCCCTTTCGCACTTTTAACGATACGATCGAGGATCTGACCGATCTTGTCCGCCGCACTTACCGCGAGATCCAGGAAAATATCACCGGCACGCATCCGCGCATCTACCGCCAGGTCGCCGCGGGCGCCGAAATGGCCGCGATCGCCTGCCCGTCCCAGGTTCCGTATCCCGGGGAGCTTTACGGGAAATTAAACGCGATCCCCATCATCCGCCAAGTGCTTTTTTATCCGCCCCTTGTCCTGAACCAACTTAATAATACCCGGGAAGGAAAGTTCGAAAGGATCCAGGAAAATCCTCTCAGCCGGTTCGATCTCAAGCGCGACGAATGGCTTTGTTATCCGGTCAAAGCGGGCGATCTGGTGATCCTGGTCTATTTCCAGGAGAAATTTTTTGAAATGGGGCTTTCACTTTGCAATCTTTTTGAGATCGCGAGCGACGAGGACCTGAAGCGGACGCCGGACGCCGTTTATGTCTACGGAGCTCCCGAAAAATCTTTGGAGTGGCCCCATGTTTTTCCGACGGTATTTTACGATGATGAAAAAAGCGGGATCCTTGTCGGCGCCGTTCCCGATTCTGACCGCTTCGGTTATTTCGGATATCTTAAAAAAATGATCCTGACGCTCCATAATATCCGCCGCATCAAAACGGGCCGCCTGCCTTTCCACGGCGCTTTTATGAAGATCTTCCTGAAAGGCAAGAAACCGGCCACGATCCTGTTGATCGGGGACACAGGGGCCGGTAAATCCGAGACTTTGGAGGCCATGCGCGGGTTCGGAGCCGAGGAGATCCAGGATGTCGTCGTGATCGCCGATGATATGGGTTCTCTCGAGCTGAAACCGGACGGAAGCGTCGCGGGATACGGAACAGAAACAGGGGCTTTTTTGCGTTTGGACGACCTGAAACCGGGCTACGCCCTCGGTCAGATCGACCGCGCCATCATCATGAGCCCGTCGAAAGTGAATGCCCGGATCGCGCTTCCGATCACGACCTACGCGAACGTCACCCATCCTCATCCCGTGGATTTTGTGCTTTATGCGAACAATTACGAAGATATCGACGAGGACCACCCGATCATCGAAAGGTTCAAAACACCGGAAGAAGCCATCAAAGTATTCCGCGACGGCGCTGTCATGAGCAAGGGGACCACTAAAACGACCGGGCTGGTGCATACTTATTTTTCGAACGTCTTCGGGCCTGTCCAGTATAAGAACGAACATGACGCCCTTGCCAAGAAATTCTTCGAGGCCTTTTTCGCTAAGGGGCTCTTTGTCGGCCAGATGCGCACCCGCTTGGGAGTTCCCGGATGGGAGCACAAAGGGCCCGAAGCTTCGGCGCTCGAGCTTTTAAATTTGATCCGGAGCGATACGCGGTATTAAGCCATTTTTGGCCTTTTCCCCCGATTCTCCGTTCGGTCCCGTCCTCTCCTGTGATATAATCTCCTTGCATATTGAGGGGCCTCTTTTAACCTTTAGCCCCGATTTTCATTAAAATATGACTGGAAATCAGGATAACCCTGACCGCCGTTGATGCTAGAAAGAGTCAGGGCAAAGAGGAAGATCGTCCTTATGGCTAAAGAAGTCTGTATTTGTCTGCACGGGCATTTTTATCAGCCCCCGCGCGAAAATCCGTGGATCGAAGAGATCGAACAGCAGGATAGCGCTGCTCCTTTCCACGATTGGAACGAGCGCATCCATTACGAATGCTATCATCCCAATTCCCGCGCCCGCGCCCTCGACGCGAAGGGCAAGATCGTCGAGGTCGTCAATAATTTTGAGCGTTCAAGCTTCAATTTCGGGCCGACACTCCTTTCCTGGCTTGAAGCCAAACACCCCGATACTTACCAGAGCATCCTCGGCGCCGACCGGGCAAGCTGCGAGGCGCACCGGGGCCACGGGAACGCCATCGCCCAGGTCTATAACCACATGATCATGCCGCTCGCGAACCTGCGGGATAAAAAGACCCAGGTCCGGTGGGGGATCGAAGATTTCCGTTTCCGTTTTGGGCGCTATCCGGAAAGTATCTGGCTTCCCGAAACCGCGTGCAATGAAGAGACGCTCGAAGTCCTTGTCGCCGAGAAGATCAAATTCATCATCCTCTCGCCGCATCAAGCCAAAGCCGTCCGGCCGCTTGAAGGCGGCGCCTGGCAGGATGTGATGGGCGGACGCATCGATCCGCGCGAACCTTACCGCTATTTCCTGAAAAATAACCCGTCGCTTTATATCGACATTTTCTTCTATGATGGCCCGATCTCCAAAGCGGTCGGCTTCGACAACCTTCTTTTTGACGCGAAACATTTCATGCAGCGGCTTGAAAGCGCGATCGTCGAACACGAACGGTCCCAGCTTATCCACATTGCCACAGACGGCGAGACTTACGGCCATCATAAGGCCTACGGCGACCGCGTGCTTGCTTATCTCACTTTTGTCGAGATCCCGAGGCGCGGCTACCGGATCGTGAATTACGCGGAATTCCTTGAGGAGAACCCCCCGCGCCAGGAAGTGCGGCTGATCGAAGGGGACAATAATGAGGGGACCTCCTGGAGCTGTTCGCACGGCGTCGCGCGATGGAAGGATCACTGCGGTTGCCGCGGGGACGGCCCCGCCAATTGGACCCAGCACTGGCGCAAACCTCTGCGATGGGCCCTTGACTGGCTTCGCGACGAACTTTCACAGGTTTATGAAAAAGAGGGCATCAAATACCTGAAGGATGCTTGGGCCGCCAGGGACGATTATATTCATGTGATCCTGAAGCGCGATCCGGAAACGCTCCGCGAATTTTTCAGCCGTCATGCGGTGCGCGAACTTTCCAAAGAAGAGATCACGATCTGCCTGAAGCTTTTGGAGATGCAGCGCAATCTTATGCTCATGTACACGAGTTGCGGTTGGTTCTTTTCCGAGCTTTCGGGGATCGAGACGGTTCAGATCTTGCAATACGCCTCACGCGCGCTTCACCTTGCAAGGGAAGTGAGCGGGGCGAATTATGAAAGGGATTTTCTCGAGCATCTGGCGCTCGCCAAAAGCAACATCGAATCTCTTAAGGACGGACAAGGAGTCTACGAGAAGTTCGTGAAGCCGGCGCTCGCCACACTCCATCATATCGTCAGTTATTACGCCATCGGATCGATCTTTGAGAATTTCTACGCCCAGGACCCCAAAACAGATCTCGTGAAGATCTTCAACTTTGACCTGCATGTCCAGCACCAGCGCAAGGAATTTTTCGGCACGGTGACCATGAACTTCGGCAGGGTCCGTGTGATCTCCCAGACGACCCTGGAAGAGCAGGACCTTGTGTTCGTGGTCATTCAGATCGGGTTCTATGATTTTCGTTGTTCGGTAAAACCCTTTGTGAACGAAGAAGAGTTCGAAAAACTCGAGAAGGGACTTTTCGAAGCGCTTTATCAGCTTCCCATCCTGGATCTTTCCAAAAAGATCGATATGTATTTCGGGGAAACCTATTACGCCTTGAAGGACCTCCGTCTCGGCGATCGCGCGAAGATCATCAGCATTCTCACGCATGAGACGATCGCGAAAGTGAGTAATTTCTACGAAAATATTTACGAAGAGAACCTGCGCATGAACGAGATCTACCGCTCGATCAACGTGCCGATCCCGGTCGAGTTCCGTTACGCCGCCGAACATACTTTGAGTAAACGCATGATGGAGGCGGTGCGCGACTGGGGGGATCGCGGTTTTCCGGCCAAACGCACGCTTTCGATCTACCGGATCATGGATTCAGCCAAGGCGCTCGATGTCCATATCCATAAGGAACCGATCACGCAGTATTTAAGCGACGAGCTCAGCAAGGGGATCAGGGAATTCATCGCGGAACTGAACCCCGAGATCCTCCAAAAGCTTCTTTCCATCGTCCGGCTCGCCAAAAAGATCGATGTTTTTATCGATAAGCGCAAGGCGCAAGACGATCTTTTCGCTCTTTTCCGTTCCTGGAAAGGAAGCCCCCAAGCGATCCCTCAGGTGGTCCGGAATGAAGAAACCCATCTCCATCAGCTTATGGATGAGCTTGATCTTTCGGCCGAAAAGCTCAAAAAGGTGCTTGGCTCGGAAGGCTAGTTTTTCCCTTGCCTCTTGGGCTTTCTGTGAATAAGATAACGAAACTTTCCCTATAGGGACTTAGCCCTATAATCCCTTCTCTAGGGTCGATCTCATAGAAACATCAATCAGTACCGCATTATATTTAAAATTATAGGGGTATGCGGTACAGCACTTGATTTTCATTAATAAAAAATGATCAGAAATCAGTGCAGTCCAAGTCGCCATTCATAAAAAGAAATAAAGACTTGGGCAGTACTGTTAACCCCTAAAATCAAATGGAGAACAGTACAGAAAGGAATCAATGTCCATGAGCACTGCCAATATCGAAAAAAGAGCCCTAATGAGCACGCTTCCGGGGGATGACGTCCGCCAGATCATGTGGCGTTTTACGGACCGTTATGATCTTCAAATGGTGATCCAGTCGGCCCGTTCCGTGGCCCGCGGGGTCATCGCCCGCATGGTGGCGGATAAACAGCGTCATACCCACGACTGGACGCCTGAAAAACAGGCCATGCTCAAGGCCTTCGATGAAGCGGGCATTACCGCCGCTTTCATGGAACCGGAACAGGGCGGCTATATTACCGGGCCGAAAAACCTTGTGCTTGCCATGATCGCTTTTGAGCTTTGTTGGGTGGACGCGGGCGCTGCGACCGCGAGTCTCGCCAACAACCTTGCGCTTGAGCCGATCCACGAAAAAGGGACGCCCGAGCAGATCCAAAAATATATGGGCGGCTGCGTGCCCCCGAAGCCGGGCGAAAGCCGGAAAATGCTCCGCGGTTCCTTCGCACTTACCGAACCGCTTCCTTATGTCGGCGTGGATGCCGGCATGCTTTCCGGCAAGATCCGTATTGCGGAGTGGAAAGAAGGAAAAGAACCGATCCTTCAGGTCGAAAAACGAGGCCGTTTTATTACGAACATGGGCTATGCTAACTTCGTGACCGCCTCGGTCGATACCGACGATCCGCGCATCAAATCAAGCTGCATGGTGATCCTCGAGGAGGGCGATCCGGGGCTTTATGACCGCGGTGCTCCGACCTTGAAACTCGTGCACCAGCTTTCCAGCACGCATGATCCGATCTTTAGCCTCAAGGTCCCCGCAAGCCGCATTATCGGCGGCTACACTGTCAAGGACGGCGTGATCATCCCGAATTTCAACAATAGCGAAGTGATCGAAGCGGTTTTCCGCCGCACGCGCGTGACCGTCGGGATCATGACCACGGCAAAACTTCTTTCCGCGATCGAGCCCGTAATTCGCTATCAGCGGACGCGTTTCCGCGGCGGCGATTCCGCAACGCCCGGGAACCCGCGTTACGACCTCGGGATCCAGCAGAAAGAGGATCCTTGCCATCGCCTGGTCGATGTATGGGCGACCGGCGAGGCCGGCGCGTCGCTTGGCTTCGAAGCGGCCAGACTTTTTGACGTGTTCGATCCGATGGAGCAACAAAAAAATGAACTTTTTGAAAAACAAGGGATCAAAGGTCCCCGTGCGCAGATGAAGGCTTTTATGGAGCCTCGTAAAAAAGCGCTCGAATATATCGACCTTATGGCGAAACCTGCGTCCCAGCGCGACAAAAAACGCGTTGCCGAACTGGAAAGCGACCTGCTTGTCCAGTACCTTATCAAGGAATCGCTTGCCGATGTGTTTTGCCCGGCCTGCAAGCTGTGGAACACCGGCCAAGGAGCGACCATGATGCGCGAAGCCGTGAGTTTGATGGGCGGCTACGGGATCACCGAAGATTGCCCGGGATTTCTCACGCAGAAATGGTCCGACGCGCAGCTTGAAGCGACCTATGAAGGCCCGGAGTGCGTTCAGCGGCGCCAGATGAGTCTTACGATGGTCAACGAGATCTTTCTCGCGCAATTCAAAAATTGGATCAGTGACCTTCGCGAACTTGCCAAGCGGAAGCCCGAGATGGGTTCCGAGGCGCTTGCCGGCGCCATGGAACTATGGCTCTGGTCGCTGGAGTATCTCGAAAATCACAAAGACGCGAACGGGAAAACGCTTTACGGCGGACAGCGCCAGGGCGTCATGTTCCCGATGACGGACGCGCTCGCATGGCTTTTGGGCGCGCGTCAGCTTATCCTCGATACGCTTGAGCTCGAGGAAAAGGGCCCGCAGAATCCCGTGCTGGCCGAAGGATTGCTCGGCGTCGTGAATTTTTATTCAGATCTTTGCGGCGTCCAGGCCGCCCGCGCCGCGGGAGAGGTCGGAAGGATCTGCACCGAACTCGTCTACGGCTATCAGGCAAAAGGCTGCGCCTGCGCAGCTTCGGACGCGGATCTTAAAGCTTTCGCCGGTCTTCGCGCGAAAAATGACGTTGCTTTTGCGGGGCTTCGATTCTCCAAAGACCGCGCCGCGGAAGCCGTTGCGCATGTGATGATCCCGGAAGCGCTGGATTATCCCCTTTAAAAATGACCGCTGACCGCCAGAAAATGGATGTTGATATTGTATGCGTCGGGTTCGGGCCCGCGACCGCGGGTTTTCTGACCACGCTCACGCGCGCGATGCAGCAGGATCCCGCGGCCGAGCACTTTCAAAGCAAGGTCATGCCCGGCATGCCGCTTCAGGTGATCTGCTACGAGCGTGCGGATGATATCGGGTTTGGCGTTTCGGGGATCGTCAGCGAAGCGAAAGGGATCAAAGCTTCTTTTACGGCCGAAGAACTTTCTCAGATCCCGATGGCGCATCCGGTCAAACACGAAGAGGTTTATTATCTTCTGGACCCGATCGGCGCAAGCCGTCGCTGCTGGATCCTAAAAATTGTCGATTGGCTTTTCCGCGTCTTCGGTTTCATCCTGCCTTGGTATAAGGACCACGCGTTCCGCCTTCCGTTTATCCCGCCTTTTATGGCAAAACACGGCGGTTGGGTCTTTTCGATGGGGCAGTTCACGCAATGGCTCGGTTCCAACCTCATGGGTTCCGGCCTTGCGCAGATATGGCCGGGGATGCCCGTTAAAGAGCCTCTTTTTGACAGCAACCGTGTTGCCGGCGTCCGTTTAGTGGACCAGGGAGTCGAAAAATCCGGGAAACCCACAGGATCTTTCATGCCGGGAATGGATATCCACGCCGGGCTGACGGTCATAGGGGACGGGCCTTACGGGCCGGTGGGGCAAAGTCTTGATAAAAAATTCGGGCTCCCGCAAGGGAATCATCAACGCGAATGGGCGCTTGGCATGAAAGCGGTCGTGGAACTTCCCGAGAATACCACGCTTGAGCCTGGGACGGTGATCCACACGTTCGGTTTTCCGGAGCCGGAGATCTTCGGTTTTCTTTATGTTTACCCCCATCGCATGGCATCCCTCGGTATTTTTGTCCCGTCATGGCTTGATAACCCGATGCGCTCTTCTTACCGCTATCTCCAGCACTGGATGCAGCATCCAAAGCTTTGGAAGCATCTCCAGGGCTCGACTTTGAAATCCTGGGGCGCGAAAAGTCTTCAGGAAGCCGGAATGCGCGGAGAGCCTTTTATCGTAGGCGACGGTTTCGCCCGTATCGGAGAAGGTTCGGGAAGCACGAACATGCTCAAAGGCTCCGGCGTCGATGAGGCCTGGACGACCGGTGTTCAGCTGGCCGAAGGCGTGATCGGACTTCTCAAAGAAAAAAAGCCTCTTTCCAAAGAGAATCTCGAAACCGCCTACTTGGCGAAGCGCCGCGCAAGCTGGGTCGAAAAAGAAAACCGGATCGCCAAAAAAGCCCGCGACGGATTCAGCCATAATTTTGTGCTCGGAATGATGGGGATGGGTATGGCAGGCTTTACGAACGGTTTTCTCAATATCCCCGCGAAACTTAAATCCGTTTATGAGCGTATTCCTTCGCTCGAGTCCTATTACAAAGGAAAAATTGCTCCGGAAACGATCGAAAAAGCGCGCAAGGAAGCGAATGCGACGAACACCTCGATGCATGATGCCTTGATGGATGCCGCGGGTTGGCCGAAGATCCAATACGACGGCAAGCTCCTTATTTCCCACCAGGACGCGCTTTTAGTCGGCGGCAAGGTCCAGGCCGCGGAAGGTTACGCGGACCATGTGATCTTTCTTGATGCCGGCAAATGCCAGCAATGCCGAAAGAAAGTTTGTATCGAGATGTGCTCCGGCCAGGCCATTACGGCCAATTCCGACGGAAGCGTCCCGCTTTTTGACCGTGAGAAATGCATTCACTGCGGGGCCTGTCTTTGGAATTGCGCTTATGCCCGCGAAGAGGGAAGCGATCTCACCAATGTCGATTTTCGCGCCGGTTCGGGCGGCCTTCACTCCAACGTTAATTAACTTTTAGCCGCATGAACAAAATAGCCGCTCTCCTCATTATTCTGTTTCTGCCCGCTTGCGCACACAGTTCCGCTCAAAAGGATGCCGTTTTTCAAAATGCCCCCATCGACGCGCTTATGGCGGGGTGTTACGCCGGGACCATGAGCGTAGGGGACCTTAAAGAACGCGGCGATTTTGGCCTCGGGACTCTGGATGCGCTCGATGGCGAGATGGTGGTGCTGGACGGATCTTTTTATCAGATCAAACAGGACGGAAAAGCCGAGCTTCTTCAAAAAACCGCTACAAGCCCTTTTGCGACCCTTGTTTTCTTCAAACCCACGTTTGAATTTTCTTCCGGTGAAGTTATGGACTATAAAGAGCTTGCCGCATTCCTTGATAAAAAGATCCCATCGCCCAATCTCATCTATGCCGTGAAGGTCGAAGGGGAGTTCAGCGTCCTTAAGGTCCGCAGCGCGGCGCGCCAGGAAAAACCTTATCGGGCCCTCACTGAAGCGATCAACGAACAAAAAATATTTGAATTAAAAAATATCCGGGGGACGCTCGTCGGGTTCCGTTACCCGCCTTATATGGGAGGTGTCAATGTGCCCGGTTATCATTTTCATTTCTTGAGCGCGGACAAAACAATAGGCGGGCATGTGCTCGATCTCGAAGGAAAAGATCTCCGGATCGAGGTTGACCAAAACCGTGTTTTCCTGATGGAGCTTCCAGGAACCGAAGAGTTCATGAAGTTCCGGTTTGAGGGGGATAGCGAAGAAGCGCTTGCCAAGGTGGAAAAGTAAGGCTCAAAAAGGGCACTAGCACCGCATGACTATTAAATTTGAAGGCATGCGGTACAGTACTGTTAACCCTTAAAATAAAATGGAGAACAGTACTAGCCGAAAACAAAAGCACTCATTATAATGGCACACTTCGTAACGGCATTTTTCAATTAATTTTTTAAGGAGGGGAATTATGACGACAGCTTTTCATATCGTAGTTTGCGGGAGTCTTGTGCCCGATCCGCTCCAGACCCTGGAGCCGGTCCAGGGGCCGACAGGGCCCGGCCTTAAGAACGAGATGATGCTGCCCTCAGTACTTGATCCGTGGGCCGGCCACTCGCTCTTTGAGGCGGCGAACCTCGCGAAACACCATCCGGGAAGCAAAGTAACGCTTTTAAGCTTAGGGCCTAAAGCCAAGCTGCAGCAGCTGATGATGACGATCGCTCAAAAAGTCCCGTTCGAACTTGTCTGTCTTGACGGTTCGGCGAGCGGTTTTGTGGATTCGGGAGAGGTCGCCGCGGCTCTCGCCGGCGCGATCGAAAAAATCCCCGGCCTTGATAAGACAAAACTCCTTGTTTTTGGCGGCTGCGCTTCGGCCTCCCGTGACGCGGGTACGACAATGCAGATGATCGCCGAACAGCTTGGGGTAAGCGATGTGTTCCTTGCCGTCGATGAACTCAAGGTCCAGCCCGACGGATCGTTCAGGATCCTTGAGCGTATTGAAGGCGGGCAATACCAGGTCTCTTCCTGCGCCGGCGCCCCGGCCGTGATCGGGTGGGCGACGGGAAATCTTCCCGAACCTCCGAATAATCCGCAGGTCGGGATGGCGAATATGCGGGGGATCATGCCGTCGCTTCAAAAGGCGGTCCCGGCAGCAGTTAAAACCGATAAGATCAAATTCGCGAGCGTGGAACTTCCGAAACAGCAGCGCCAGACACGCATCGTCAAAGATACCCCGGTCGATGAGATCGCCAAAGAGATCGTAACCTGGATAAAGGGCTAGTTTATGGAAAAAATACTTTTTTTAGCGCATACAGATACGAACGGGAATCTCCCCAAGCTCGCGCTTGAAACCCTAAGCGCGGCGCTTCAGGTCCAAAAAGGCCTTGCGGGCTCGACCTTGACGGTCGGTCTTGTCGGGGAAAATGTCCAGGCAGCGGCGGATTCTGTCACTGCCTGCGGTGCGGCAAAGATCCTCAGCGTAAGAGGCGCGGATTTTGGGGTGTCCCGCTACGCAACCGATGTCAAAGCGATCGAAGCGCTTGGCGCGGCTTCGGGCGCTACGGTCATCTTAGCTCCCGCAACTTCACGTTTCGCCCGGGCGCTTCCCGGAGCGGCGTTCCGTCTCAAGGCCGCGATCGATACGCATATAAGCGGCATTCAGATCACAGACGGCGCGCTTCAAGCCCAGCGCTGGTATTACCGTCAGCGCATGATGGCCACCTTAACGCGCGCGGCAAGGCCTTGGATCCTGGCTGTGGATTCCGGAGTTTTTCCGGTATGGCAGGGCGCTAAAGGATCGGCAAAAGTTGAAGCCGTAACCGTCGCTCTTACCGAGAAAGAAAAGCGCACCAAAGTTACGGGGATCGAAGCCCCTTCGGCGGATGCGCAGACCATCCGGCCTGACGCCGCGCTTTTATTCGTGGCCGGCGCCGGTTGGACCAAAAAACAAATGGACGGTCAGACCCACGTCAAAGAAGCCGAAAAACTTATCCTCGATTTTCTAAAAAGCTCCAAAGCTTCTCTTGGTAGCAGTAAATCGCTTGTGGATCAGGGCTCCGAAGGGGAAGCGGTACTTCCTTTCATGAGCCATCTGAACCAGGTCGGTCAGACCGGTTCCACGCCGCGGCATCCCAAGGGACTTGCCGCTTGCTGTCACGGCGAAGAGCCGCATGTGGTCGGCTGGCGTTTTATCAATGAACGGCGCGCGATCAACACGGACGCTAATTGCGGCTGGGCACAGGGCAAAGCCGACGTGCTTTACGTCGCCGATGCCTTTACCGTCATGGCTAAGGTGAACGAACTTCTCGCCAAGAACTGATCGAGCAAGTAATTTTTCCCGCAATCTAAAGGGCGGATCAACCTTCTGAAAGTTGATTCGCCCTTTTTCTTTACGTGTTTTTTACACTCCCATCACAAGGGCTTGACACGGTTTTTTTATACTCCTGCCATGAAGATAAGGTTCATGGAAACTCATTTCGTTCCGAGTCCAATCAACAGGAGGAGAGAAAATCTTATGAGACACCATCCCATCATGCGGTTGGCGAGCGTTCTTATCGCGTGCCTTATGTTTTGTTCGTCCCCGGCATTTGCGGAGGATACGCAGCTTATAGAAATGATCAAAAATATGCAGAAACAGATGAGCGCCCTCGAATCCACTGTCATGGCGCAGAAAGCCGAGATCCAGGCGCTTAAAGCCGGCGGTGGCGGGAGTATCCAGATGTCGCAAGGCGGTGTGGAAGCCACTCCTCCCATGAGCGAGGCTGAATTCAAGCAGCGTTTGAGCGATGCGACCGGAGGTTCGGACAAATGGCTTAAGGATCTCAAGTTTAAAGGGGATCTCCGGCTGCGCTATGAAGCGTTCCAGAACACAAGCGGCGCCATTACGGAAAACGACGACCGTAACCGGTTCCGTTACCGCCTGCGTTTCGGATGGGAAAAGAAATTCAACGACCAGATGAACGTCGGATTTTATCTCGCTTCCGGCGAAGGGCCGACGACTTCCGGCACGACGGCGGGATCTTCCGCGCTGAACAGCGATCCCACCTCGACCAACACAAGTTTGGACGGGGATTTCAATTTTAAACCTATCTATATCGAAAAAGTTTTCGCTACCTATACGCCCGATTGGGCCAAGATCGGGCCCGTTGAAAAGCTGAATATCACGGCCGGCAAAATGGACAATCCGTTTGAGAAGGGGTCGTCCGATATTCTCTGGGACCGCGACGTGAAGCCGGAGGGCATCTATGAAAAAGTCGATTTCAAGGTGCTCGATACCTCCAATTTCGATCTCAAAGGATATCTCACGGCCGGTCAGTTCGTTTTGGACGAGGATTCCAACACCTCCGGCGGGGGCGATGCCAATCTCTTCGCCTTCCAGCTCGGGATGAATCCGGTCCTCTATACGGACCTGATGGAAAGGCCCATCGACTTGCTGTCGTCCGTTTCCTACTACTCCTTCGGAGACTATGCGACGGGAAGCAACTTTATGGTCGGAGGCGTTTCGCTTGCCCGCGGCAACCCCTTGGTGCCGGGTTCGACGACCCAGCTTGCGGCGGGGGAATTCCAGCTTTGGGAGATTTACAACGAGCTTTCCTTCTATCCTTACGGGATCCCGGTCCGCCCTTATTTTGACTGGATCGCGAATATCGGGAACAAGGCCAACAACCGGATGAATGTCCCCGGAAGGACCGACAGCGACGCGTGGGCTATCGGTATTAAAGTGGGTTCGTTGAATAAAAAGAACGACTGGGAAGTGGGGTACGCCTACAAATGGATCGGCGCCAACGCCGTGCCGGGTTTCAATGACAGCGATTTCGGATACGCGGGGCATTCCGGCAAACGCGGGAGCGTCATTAAGGCGGGATATCAGCTTACCGATTATCTCACGCTCAACGGTTCTCTCTTCTTCATCAATAACCTGAACGCCGGAACAGGCGGCATTATCGACCAAGAACAGCGCCGGTTCCAGATCGACATGAACTGGAAATTTTAAAGTTTACACACACTTTACATTCAACCCGAACGCTTTCCTGTAGACTGGAAGCGTTCAAAGGAGAGAAAAATGAAGATCATGTCATGGGTCACAAGAGGTTTTTTGATAGCCGTTCTGGCGGTGATGGCGCCTTCGGCGTTCGCCGGAAAGAACATCACGGTCAAGGGATCGGATACGATGGTGGTGCTCGGACAGAAATGGGCCGAAGTTTATATGCAGAAAAACGCCGGAGCGACGATCCAGGTAACAGGCGGGGGGTCGGGCGTGGGTATCGCCGCCCTTATCAACGGAACCACGGATCTTGCCAATTCCAGCCGTCCCATCAAAGAAAGCGAGATCGAAAAAGCCCAAAAAGCCGGTTATTATCCGGAAGAGATCAAAGTCGCGATGGATAGCCTTGCCGTCGTTACGAATACCGCGAATCCCATCAAAGAGCTTTCCATGAAACAGCTTCTTGGGATCTATACGGGTAAGATCAACAACTGGAACGAGGTCGGCGGACCGGACCAGGCGATTCTGCGTTACTGCCGTGAATCTTCAAGCGGTACCTACGTTTTCTTCAAAGAACATGTTTTAAAGAACAAGGATTATGCCGCGGATTGCCAAACCATGCCGGGAACGAGCGCGGTCGCCAGCGCGGTTTCTAAAGATCCCGCCGGGATCGGTTACGGCGGCGCCGCTTATTATCTGAAACAACCTCAGATCAAGATCCTTCCCGTCAAAAAAGATGACAAGTCCGAGGCGGTAAGCCCGGTCAAGGCCGATGGAACGCTTGATTATGAAGCGGCTTGGACGGGCCGGTACCCGGTTGCGCGTTATCTCTATATGTATGCCGGATTCAGGCCCAAGGGGGATATTAGGGCTTACATCGACTGGATCTTGAGCCCCGAAGGCCAAAAGATCGTCGAGGAAGTGGGGTATGTTCCGTTGGAGGTCAAGGCCTGAGAAGCGAGTAAGGATTTTTAAGAGGCGCGGCGCGCGACGGACCCCTCCCGAGGTTCACGTTGCGCGTTGCGTCTTATACGGACAGAAAATATATGGACCATAAACTTTTCAAAAAAGATGTTCATTGGGGAGAGTGGCTGATCCAAAAGGCGCTTCTTCTGGCCGGGATCTCCTCGATCCTTATCATCGCGCTTATTTTTATCTTTCTTTTCAGAGAAGCGGTCCGGTTCTTTCACACCGGAACCCCTATGGACCTGATCGGAAAATGGGTTTATGACGATTGGGAAGAGCGGAATGTTTTTACAATGATGTGGCAATCCATCTCCGAAGTTCCCAAATATTCCCTCATCCCGCTGATTTGCGGGAGCTTTTTGGTGGCTTTCCCGGCAACATTGATCTCGGCGGTGCTCGGTATCGGCTGCGCCGTCTATCTTTCCGAGATCGCTCCCTATAAGGTGAGAGAAACCTTAAAACCCGCTCTAGAGCTTCTGGCCGGCATCCCTTCCGTCGTGATCGGTTTCGTGATGCTCGCGTTCATTGCGACATTCGTCCAGGATCTTTTCCATACCAAGTTCCGGCTGAACGCGTTCGTAGGTTCCCTCGGCGTTTCGCTGGCCGTCCTTCCCATCATGATCACGATCTCGGAAGACGCCATGCGGGCGGTCCCGAAAGAACTGCGGGACGCTTCTTACGCTCTGGGCGCCAGCAAATGGCAGACCATTTTCGGAACAGTTCTTCCTGCCGCGGTGTCCGGTATTTCAGCAGCGGTGATTTTGGGGTTCGGCCGCGCCCTGGGAGAAACCATGATCGTTTTAATGGCTACCGGCAACGCGGCGCTTGTGACGGGAAACATCTTTTCAAGCGTCCGCACGATGACCGCCAACATCGCGGCTGAACTGGGTTCCGTCGCGCAGGGGAGCGAACACTATTACGCCCTATTTCTTGTCGGGGCGGTCCTTTTCACTTTTACTTTTGTTCTGAATCTTTTTTCCGAAATCGTGCTAAGCAAGATGCGTCAAAAGTTGAGGATGTAGCCATGTCGCACGCGATCCCTTTAAGGATCTCCCAATTGATCAAGCCCCGGACGCGTCTGGAAGAGATCTTTTTGGACATTTTGGTCCGTATCTTCGCCCTGATCCCGATCGGGGCGCTTTCCTTCATCATGTTCAAGATCATCCAGAAGGGCGCGGGTGTCATCACCTGGGAATTCCTGACCCAGCCGCCGCTTGACGGGATGACGCATGGCGGAATATTCCCTTGTATTTTCGGGACTTTCGCGATCACGCTTCTTATGATCCTGATGGCGCTGCCGCTCGGCGTCGCCGCAGCCATCTATCTTGTGGAATTCGCGGGACCGGGGCTTTTTTTCCGGATCACCCGCGCGGCCGTCAACAATCTGGCCGGAGTTCCTTCGATCGTCTTCGGGCTTTTTGGGGTCGGGTTTTTCATCCTTTTTGTCGGCCGCAATCTGGATAAAGTATTGCAGACCGGGCTTCTTTTCGGCCAGCCCTGCATGCTTTGGGCTGCGGCGACACTTGCGGTATTGGTGCTCCCCGTGATCATTGTTTCCACGGAAGAAGCTCTGAACGCGGTACCTCAAAGCCAGCGCGCGGCGTCGCTCGCGCTCGGAGCCACAAAGTGGCAAACGATCTGGCGTGTGGTGCTTCCGCAAGCCCGAGGCGGGATCCTTACAGGCGCGATTCTTTCCATCAGCCGGGGGGCCGGGGAAACCGCCCCGATCCTTTTTACCGGCTGCGCGTACTTTTTACCGCGCCTTCCGGTCACAAAGCTTTTTGGCGTGATCCCGATGATCAATCCGTTCGATCAATTTATGGAGCTCTCGTATCATATTTTTATCATGGCTACCCAGTCGCTGGATGCGGTCAAAACCTTGCCGATCCAGTACGGGACCACTTTGGTGCTGATCGCGATGACATTCTTGCTCAATCTGGCCGCGATCAGCTTTCGAGTGCATTTCAGGAAAAAAATGGGGACCGTTTCGGTCTGAAAGGAAAAAAGGAGCGAACATGATAGCGCGGACATTGGCGGGAGGGGCCCTGGCAGACTTGGACCGGGACGACGTAGCGCAAAATCCCGTGAAGATCTCTGTCCATGATCTGAATATGTACTACGGAAACGTCAGGGCCCTTCATGGGATCACCATGGATATCAAAGAACGGGCCGTGACGGCCCTGATCGGTCCTTCCGGGTGCGGCAAATCCACTTTTTTGAGGACACTGAACCGCATGAATGATACGATCCCGGGCGCAAGGATCGAGGGTATTGTCACGATCGACGGCGTGAATATTTATGCCCCGGACGTGAACGTCGCCGCGCTCCGCCGGATGGTGGGGATGGTGTTCCAGAAACAGAACCCGTTCCCCAAAAGCGTCTTTGACAATGTCGCCTACGGCCCCCGTCTTCACGGGATCACGGATCGCGCGTTCCTTGAACACAGGGTGGAAGAAAGCCTGAAAAAATCCGCGCTTTGGGATGAAGTTAAGGACCGGCTCCATACCTCCGCAATGCAGCTTTCGGGAGGCCAGCAGCAGCGTCTTTGTATCGCCCGCGTGCTGGCGGTCAATCCCGAGATCATCCTCATGGATGAGCCGGCTTCGGCGCTCGACCCGCTTTCAACCGCCAAGATCGAAGAGCTGATCCATCAGCTGCGGAAGCATTACACCATCGTGATCGTGACCCACAACATGCAGCAGGCGGCCCGCGTGTCCGATTATACGGCTTATTTTTACATGGGCTCGCTTGTGGAATTCGGCGAGACCAAAGGTATTTTTACAAATCCAGAAAAGAAAGAGACCGAAGACTATATCACCGGACGGTTCGGATAAGGAGGCATCATGGAACGTCATTTTCACGAAGAGTTCAAAGCATTAAGGGAAAAACTTTTTCAAATGGGGCTGCTGGTGGAAGGCGCCATCGAGAAGGCGGTCGAGGCCCTGCTCAAGCGTTCTCCGGAGTTGACCGAGCAGGTCTTCGAGGACGAAAAGCTCATCAACCAGCTTGAGATCGAGATCGATGAAAAGGGGCACTCGCTTTTCGCGCTTTCCCAGCCTGTCGCAAGCGACCTACGTCTGCTCACCATGATCCTCAAGATCAATACCGACCTGGAACGGATGGGGGACCACGCCGTCAATATCGCCCAAAAAAGCCAGGTTCTGATCGGCGGAACTTTTTTAAAGCCGAGCTTTTCGCTTGAAGCTATGACCAACGATGTCCAGAAGATGGTCCGCAACGCGCTCGATTCGTTCATGAACGAAAACGTAGATCTTGCCCGTAAAGTGCTCTCAAGCGATGATGTTGTCGACCGCTACAATGACACGCTTTACACGGATATGACCGAGTTGATGCAAAAAGACCCCTCCAAGGTCCAGCAGGCCTTGAGTCTTGTCATGATCGGGCATAACCTCGAGCGCATTGCGGACCTTGCTAACAACATCGCCGAAGACACGATCTATCTGAAGCAGGGCAAAGAAGTCCGCCATCACTTCGAGACAACTTAGCCCGTTATCTTTTTCAACCTCATCCCAGCAGAGAATCCCACCCGGGATTCTTCGGAATTTTTCCCTTTACGAGCGGGACATGAGCCAGTATCCTGTTCCCCGAAATCGTTGCTTTTTTCACCCTTCCTCGGGAGCTTTTTTAAAGCCCGTAAAGTTTTCGTAAAGTCTTTGAACTGATAAAGGAGAACATTATGCCCTTCAAATTCCTGCTTCCCAAAGAAACCAGCTTTTTTGACCTTTTTGACAAGCTCGCGGATTATGCCGTCGAGGCAGCCACTCATTTCGTCAAAATGGTCGCCGATTACAAAGTATCCGATGCTGAGGTGGAGGTCATGAAAGAGATCGAACACCGCGGCGACGAGGTCTCCCATCAGATCATGGACCAATTGAATAAGACCTTCATCACGCCTTTTGACCGGGAAGATATTCACGATCTGGCCAAGGAGCTGGATGACATCATCGACATGATCTATACGATCACGAAGAGGCTCCGGGTTTATAAGATCCTTAGCATGGAAAGGAACCTTACGGAATTTGCCCGCGTGATCGAAATGTCCGTCAAAGGGGTCGCGCAGGCGATCAAAGGGCTTCGGAACATGAAACAAAGCAAAGATATCCTCAAGGCTTGCATCGAGGTTAATAATCTCGAGAATCTTGGGGATAAAATGCGCGATGACATGCTGGGCGAACTTTTTGAAAAATACGCCAAGGACCC
>JAKLIQ010000001.1 GCA_022709525.1 Candidatus Omnitrophota bacterium | reverse complement strand
CGTAGGTCGTAAGGCAAGGGTTCTGCCCATCGACGGTGCAAGGCTCCATTTCGATGACGGTGGCCCCGTTCATGTTGGTGAGGGCTGCGGCAGTCGTGGTGGAGATCACCGGGATATTTTCGTAGGGCTGATTGCCCAATCTTACATTTAAAATTCCGTCTTTTACTAATCCGCTATTGAACCCCTCGCTGGAATTATTGAGGACCACGAAATTCAGCGAAGTGATTTTTGTCAAATCCACTTCGCTGAAATAGCTTAATGCGACTTGATAGAACTGCTCCGTAGTAGTAACGCCCGTTAGAATAACGCTATCCTGCCCACCATTCGCGTCCTGAAGCTCAATGCGAATGCTGCCGGTCCCGCTTGCAAGACTTAAGCCTGCGACGATGCTCGTCAAACCGCTCAAATCGACACTTTCTTTTACCGGAGTGGAGGGATTGTCGAAAAGACTGAAACTCCCCGCATAGCTGTCTTCATTTGTCACATCGAAGTCAACGCTGAACTGCGTATTCGATGTTTGATCCAATTCAGCTGTCGCCGAAGGCGTTGTGGAAGAAAAACTGCCTAGTTGCAAGATGCCCGTTAAATGGTTGATATCGGTTGCATCTAAAAGAGGATCGTGATTGACCGTTTCAACATAATGAAGGCCACGGGTTTCGATGCTTACCGTTCCGCCCGAACCCATATGGCCTTGGTCTGCCACAAAATTAACAAGAGCAACGTGAGCGTTATCGAACCCGGCGGGCACATTGTCCCCCGCTAAAATCAAGGTGTAATTCCGAAAACTACCTTCCAGATTAAGGAAGAAGATCGCTTTTACTCCGTTTTGATCGATAACCTCGACTTTAAGTTGTTGATCGGCAGGCCCATTCACGGCAAGTGTAAGGCCGGCGCTAAAATCTTGAGGATCTCCCTGAAAAACCTGATGGGATTCTGCAACCGTGGCACGATACCAACGGACATCCACGTTCAGGGGGTCAGGATTTGTGAGACTTCCGTCATCGAGCCAAGTCGTCGTTCCGGTGCCGCTCACAGGGACATTGGTCTGAGCGGTTTGCCAGGTCTGGCCATAATCATCACTATACTGAATATTATAGGATTCGACGCCCTCAGGATCCGTGATCGTCAAACGAAACCCGACATTCGGAACATAATTGATCCGGCTGATACGCTGCGCATCCGGATCCCGGAAGTACCCCCACCCCATTTGGGAATAAACAAAATCATCATCATCCGCGAGCGTGTAAGTAAAATTAAAAGCGTTCGCGGAGGTTTGGGTTTGATTGATCGTCCCATTGATCGTTCCGCCGTTTGCGGCACCCGCGCTATAACCGAGCCACGGGTAACCTGGCAGATTAGTAAGCAAAGAAGCGTTATAAGGGTTCCCATCTACAACCGGCGTAAAGGGAACATCCCCAAGTCTGATCTCTAACCCGTCGATCTTGGTACCAACGCGATCTTCTTCGATTACAAAATTGACATTTTTTACTTGAGTCCAATCGATATTTTCAAAAGCGGTCTTTGGAATTTCGAAGAAGCGCTCAGTGGTAGTAACTCCGTCGAGAATGACCCGGTCTTTGTGTCCGGCACCATCCTCTACCTCCATAACAATACTGGCTGTTTGATTTAAGAACCTTAATCCCACTACGAGATCGGACGGCGCAGAACTCAAATCATAAGTTTCTTCAGGAACGGTCCCAAAATCATCAAAAGTAACGATCACTCCGGCGTAACTGTCTTCGTCTCCGACGCTAAAAACCGCGTTGAGTTGGCTCAACGATGTTTGGGTAAAATAAATGGAAGCGGAAGGATCCGGCAGCTGACTCGCGAAACCAACAGCTTGCTGAACGCCTGGAAGATGGGAGATGTTCGTTGCGATCAGGGCGGGATCATGGGTATAAGAAGGAGTGTATTCTAAACCATCTACTTTTATCGAAACGGCCCCCGAAGCTGTCTCCGAACCGCTCAGGGTATCATCAACTACTACAGTAAAACCCTTGACCGCACTTGGATCAAAATCGGCATAACCAGCTAGATCTGTTATATCGCTCGTGATCCGGTAAAACTGATCCGTTGCCGCGACACCTTCTAAAATTACAGTGACCTTTTTTTCATCAGGCGGCGTACCGCTAATGAGCTCGACTTTCAATTTTGTGGTACCCGTTGCATTGACGGCCAACACCAGATCATGCTGGGTCAAATCAAAACTGCCGGTTCCGAAGTTAACATAGGTCCCGCCCCACGTCGTATTTTCATCGGCGCTTCCATTTCCCAAATTGTAGAAAAAGCCGATCTGCGATGGAGTGTTTACAAATGTGGTCACGGTATCGCGATTCTGTCCCGCCGGACACGGCGCTGTTGCAACAAGACATGGCTCCATTTCACTTGGAGTTGGGTAAAGGCCATAATCGCCGAAATTAGTACGAGGTCCGGAACCGGAACTTAAAGGAGGCTCAAAATAAAGACCACCGCTTTGAACATCAAGCGTCCCGATCTTGTTGGCAAGTCTGGTATTTTCAAATACAAAATTGATTTCTTTAATCTCACCTAGTTTTAGGTCGGGGAAATAATACAAAATGGTATCCTTGGAAATTGAAACTTGTTTGTAATCGGTCGAAAGCCCCTTGACGTAGAATGCAGCAATATACCCGTCGGTATCTTTAATCTCAATTTTGACGCAATTGCCGGTGCAAGCGGCTGACATTTTCATATGAAAAACGATCGCATCCAAACCGCTCAGATTCTGAGAGCCTCCCGGCGTATTAGCAAAATTGATCGTAGCGCCCGCGTAGCTGCCGGCATTGGTCACATTGTAACCGACTGAAAAATGCGAGGTGGAATCCTGCGCAATGGTGGGCAACGGCGCGGCAGGGCTCGAGCTATTCCATACCATAAGTGCGGGGCGCCCCGGCAAAAGGGTGTCTGCTGAACGGAACAAAACGGCATTGTCCTTCCGCTCGTTATATTCATCGATATCTGCGATGAACTGATTTAAAACGGCCCTCGCCTCCTGGGAGGAGGCATCGGGAACGTGAGCAGCTTCAACAAGCTGAATAAGGTCTTCTTCGGTTAAAGGTTGTTCGCTGACCAGGCCGTCACGGTTGTAAGCATAAACACCGTCTTCGTTGATCAGATATTCGACGGTATCCCCCGCCAGCGCAAAATCGCTTGCGCTCGGAAGGGTCGTCGTTCCTTGCGGATGGGTATGGACAATAATGGCTGATTCGCTTAGGAGCGAATTGGCGACTGGATTGACTTTTATTTCTTGATTACTGCCGCTTGTGAAAAGAACGATCTTGCCGCGGATCACGGCAATGCCCACTTCAACATCGAGATTGACCAGATCGCGAAGATCTTGCGCGCTAAGAGATTCGACCACAACCGCGGACGCGTAATCGGGGACAAGCTGATCCACAGCATCCTCAAAAGCGTATTCCTCTTGTTCGTATTGGATGCCAGTGGTGTATGTCATCTCAAATCCTACCGACTGGTCAATATTCGAAAGAGCGGCTTCCTGTTCCTGTTGAATTTGATCCAACATCGCTTGATCTAGCGGAGTGATTCCGTTACTTGTTGATAGTAGGGCATTTTGTAATAAAGCCTGTTGGGCCTGGCTGAGCGTTACTTGGTCTTCATTTGCACCTGTTGCGGCATTCTGCAGCAAAGCTTGCTGAAGATCCGCAAGATTTAGTGTTGAGGTCTGTCCGGTTTCTGTTTTCGGTTTTTTGCCGCCCGCCCCGTCATAATTGGCATTCGACATTGCGGAACTTATATTCTTAAGCTGACCGAGATATTCCTCGCATTTCTTTGCGTTCGACATATTCCGGTTATTTTTTTCTTCGAGACACGCAACATACTCACGCTGCAATGATCGATACATGGCTTGGAGCGTTTCGGTTTGAGTATCGCCACCGGCGGGTCCCCGCTTTGCGACGGCTCGTCCAACAGCATCCGGTTCGACCGTTTGCGTTACGGTAGAAGTTGTGGTTGTGGTCGCTCCAGTGGAAAGGGGTGAGGAACCCCCGAGAAAGCTCGAAGTGGTTTGAGCGTTGTTGGCGGCATTCGCAGAGGGCGTCTGCGAATTTGAAGAATCTTCGGTTGCTTCGGTTTCGGGCGTATACGGGACAACGCGTTCATCCGGGCGAAGGGTGATATCCGCGTAACCCGCAGGGACTGCTTGTGAAAAGACAAATGAGAGAATGACAAGTGAGGCCAGAATTTTTTTTGGAACGGAGTGTCGACGCTGATAAAAGATACTATTTTTTGTGTCCATTTTTTTCGCCCTTTCGCAACCGGATTTTTAACAACCTCGCCCTGAAATTGTATAGAGAAACACTTTCATATTTCTCTTTTCTATTGGTCAACTAAAGACTAACATGCCTTTTACGGTGTGTCAATGTTCGTAACACATTGAAAACAAATAACTTACAATTATTTTTATATTTTTCTAAAGTACTTTTAAAGATAATTAAGAGATATTGCCTAGAGAAAAATGTTAAAAAATTTTCATCAAAAACGTCTCGAAAAACCACGGATTCGAGACTCTAAAAGAATAAACATGGGGATCTTGTGTTGCGGAAATAAGGATCAAGAAAAATGCCCGAGGCCAGACTTGAACTGGCACAGGGATTTAACTCCCCAACGGATTTTAAGTCCGGTGCGTCTGCCGATTCCGCCACTCGGGCATTATTTTTCAATTGCCTGCGAATCGGCGCCGATTCCCTGCCTGCCGGCAGGCAGGCGCCACTCGGGCACTTTGTTAGTCTTCAGTAACCAGCTGTCAGGCATTAGTAAAAATACCTCCGCTTGCTGTTTTTTACTGATAACTGTTCTCTGACATCTGACTGCTGGGACATGGAGGCGCGGGGCGGAATCGAACCGCCGCATATCGGTTTTGCAGACCGATGCATTACCACTTTGCTACCGCGCCAAACCCAACCGGAACGATATTCGAGTTATCCCGGAATTGCCATTCAAAATCAGAACTGATCTGCGCTTTTGCGAGGAATGAGAAATCAAACGCCGAAACTGATGCCGACGGCCTTGCTGGCCACCACAAGAGGGTTATCGGGAGTTACGATCTTGAGCTGATGGACGGCTTCCGCGATCGGAATGGATTTGATGATGTTGCCCTGCACGCAAACCATATGCCCCCATCTCTGCCGCGCGATCAGTTCGACGGCGTGGGTCCCGAAAAGCGTTCCAAGATTGCGGTCCGCCGGCACCGGGGAGCCTCCCCGCTGGATATGCCCCAGATTCGCAGAGCGGGTTTCAAGTCCCGTAAGTTTTTCGATCTGTTCCTCGAGATATTTCCCTACCCCTCCCAATTTGACCGGATAAGGGTTCTTCGGGTCTCTTTTTCTTTCGATGATCTTGCCGCCTTTCTCCTTGGCGCCTTCGGCCACCACGATCAAACTGAATTTTTTCCCGTGCTGGGCCCGTTTTTTAACAGCCCTGGAGATCGCATCCATGGAATAAGGGAGCTCGGGGATCAGAATGATGTCCGCGCCTCCCGCGGAACCTGCATGAAGCGCGATCCAGCCAGCGTTCCGCCCCATCACTTCCAGGATCATGACCCGGTGATGGGCGGCGGCGGTCGTATGAAGACGGTCCACAGCTTCGGTCGCAATGCTTACCGCGGTATGGAAACCAAAGGTGTAATCGGTGCCGCGAAGATCGTTATCGATCGTTTTGGGAATACCGACCACCGGAATGCCTTTGTGGTAAAGCCGCTTGCCGATCGACAGCGTCCCATCCCCGCCGACCGCCACGAGAACATCCAGTCCCCATTGGTGAAAATGCTCGATCGTCTGGTCTGAATGGTCTTCGAATACTATTTTCTTTGATTTTTCGACCGGTACCCGGAAGGGATCGGCGCGATTGGAAGTGCCGAGGATCGTCCCGCCAAGTGTCAGGATCCCCGATACTTGGGCTTGCGTTAATTCATGGCCGCGTTTCTCAATAAGTCCCGCATAACCGTCCTCGATGCCGAAAACTTCCCAACCGTGATTGGCGATGGCCGATTTCGTAACCGCCCGGATGACAGCATTGAGGCCGGGACAGTCTCCGCCTCCGGTCAGGATCCCTATGCGTTTGATCTTCTTTTGCGTTTTCAAGGGATTATTGAAGCGGCTTCAGCTCTTCGCCGGTAGCCGGATCATAGGTATAATTCGACGGAAAAGTCTGGCCGGTCCGCGGATTGTACTTTGTGTTCATCTCCTGCCGAACAGCGGTGGTCTGGGCGGCCGGGGCGTATCCCTGGGTCGTGGCCGGCTGAGGGGCGTATTGCGGCTGATACTGCTGCTGCATCATCTCCTGCCGGATCTCTTTTTTGGTCTGCTCTTTTTGGCGGCGCGCCATTTCACCCGCAACAGCTCCGGTCAAAAGACCGGCGCCCGCGCCAATAGCGGTGCCAACACCCGCATGTCCCGTCGCGCTCCCGGCAAGAGCGCCGATGCCGGCGCCGAGGGCCGCGCCCGCTAAACCGCCTGTTTCGCGTTCCGTAAGGCCGCTATCCGTAGCGCACCCCGTCATCATAAGAGGCAGGATCAAAAGAACCGCTATCTTCCCGATAAGTTTTTTCATGATCGTCTCCTTTTCCGGAATATAAAGTTGCTCAAAAGTCCGCTTCAAAACTTTGCTCATTATAATCGTTTTTCTATTTTGCAAAATAGATTTTTAAACGACCCGCGCGCGATCCTCATGCAGGCATTCCATCCAGCTTAGAAGCGTTTTTGCCAGCCGTTCTTTGGGTTGTTTCGCAAGTCTGAGGATATGCCCGCCGGCGCCGATCAAGCAAACGCTCACGGACCGCTTCCCGAACGGATGATGCCGTTGGGGATTGTAAAAATTAGCAACGATGCCATCGAGTTCTTTTTCCACAAGCTTGGCCTTTGCGCGCCGGATCAGGTCTTTTGTTTCCAGGCAAAAACCGATCACGGTCCGGCATCCTTTCTTTTTTGCAAGCTGCGCCAGGATATCGGGTGTCCGTCTAAGCTTAAGCGTTAGCCCGTTCCTGCTCGGGATCTTGTGCCTTTCGTTTTTGGCAGGCATGAAATCGCAAACAGCCGCCGTCATGATTAGACCGTCATGTTTGGGGAAAAGTTTCGAGCAGGTTTTTTGCATTTCCGAGGCTGAAACGACCGGATAAAATCTTACTCCCTGAGGCGGCTTCAGCGCCGTGGAGCCGCTAACAAGACTGACCTGATATCCTTGAGAGACCGCCCTGCGGGCAAGCGCATAGCCCATTTCGCCGGTTGAAAGATTGGAAAGAAACCGGACCGGATCAAGCGCTTCTCTGGTAGGACCTGCGGTGATCAGGAGCTTTTTGAGGCGCGGCGCCACGGAATTACCTGCGGCTGGACTTACGGGAAAGAATGCTTTGGATCGAAGCAAGGATAGACTCATCCGGAGCGATATGACCGACGCCGACACGCCCGCAAGCCAGATCCCCTTCAACCGGATCGACAAAGTGATAGCCGAGCGCCTTGAGTTGGGCCATGTTTCTCTGATTGACCGGATGGGTATACATATTGTCATTCATCGCCGGCGCGATCAATAGGGGCTTTCTTGTCGCAAGCACGAGGCAGCTGGCTAGATCGTCCGAGATACCGGTGGCCATTTTGGCAATGAAATTGGCAGTAGCGGGAGAGACCAGCACAAGATCCGGAAGGTCCGCGAGCGAAGTGTGCAAAACCCCGAACGGAGCGTCCTGCGGGAACATGTCAGAATAGACCCGCTCACCACTTACGGTGCGAAGCACGGTAGGCGTCACGAATTCTTTAGCGCAATGCGTCATGACACAGACTACGCGCGCTCCCGCGTCCCTCATCTTTTTAATAAGATCCGGGGCCTTGTAGGCGGCAATGCTGCCCGTCAAGATATGAAGAACGGTTTTACCCGAGAGATTTTTTGCCCTTGGCCTTGAGCTCGACATAATTGACCTTTTTCGCCGCCATCTCATAAAGCGCGATGGTCGCGGCCTTTTTGGAATCCGTCTTGATAAGGGGCTGGGCGCCTTGCGCAAGTTCGTTCGCGCGCGCCGCGGCAGCCAGGACGCTCTTGTAAAGACTTTTGTTTTTGCCCGTCACAACTTTTTCCAACGCAATGTACGCCATATTGATTGTTCTCCCGTTAGAGATAAAAGCGTTTTAAAAACGCTTGTGATTTAAAATTTAAATTCTCTCGTCCCGAAACAGATGTTTTTCCAAACGATCTCTAACGGGGCGAGCTTTGTTTTAAAACATTCGAAATGATCGTCTCGACTTCGAGGACGGCTTGATCGAGATTCTGGTTGATAACTGTATGGTCATAAAGCTTCGCGGCTTTAATCTCATTTTGCGCGATCTCGATCCGCTTTTCAATTTCTTCGGGCGTTTCAGTATTCCTTCCCGTGAGCCGTTCCCGCAAGGCCTTGATCGAAGGCGGAAGGATAAAAATGCTCAGAAGTGGATGGGCCTTCCCCCACGAAGCCTCGACCTGTTTTGTTCCCTGAACATCGATCGTCATGATGACAGTCCTGCCCTGATCGATCTGTTCCTTGACGAAGGCCCGGGGCGTTCCGTAAAGATTGCCGTAGATCTCGGCATGCTCCAGCATGGCTCCTTCCTTAACCCTTGATTCAAATTCCTTTTTGGAGAGAAAAAAATAATCCTGCCCGTTCTTTTCATCGACGCGGGGCTGGCGGGTCGTCGCCGAGACAGATCGTGTCCAGTCCTGATGGCGCTTGAGGAGCCGCTCGACAATGCTTGTTTTGCCGCATCCGGAGGGCGCTGAAAGAACGACAAGGATCCCTTCCTTCACGTTTTTTCCTTTACTCGACATTTTGGACCTGCTCGCGGATCTTTTCGATCTCGCTTTTGATCGCGATCGCTTCCTGCGAGACCTCGAAAAGCTGGGCCTTAGACGCCATGGTGTTCGCTTCGCGGTTCATTTCCTGGCAGAGAAAATCAAGTTCCCGGCCGATCTCGCCTTGCCGCCCGAGCCATTTCTTGAAAAGTTCCAGATGGCTTTTCATGCGGACCGTTTCCTCAGTGATATCCGAACGCTCGGCCAAGAAAGCAACTTCCCGGTGAAGCCGGTCTTCATCGAGCTTTTCGTCTCCGAGAAGATCCTTCAGCCTTGTTTTCAGTTTCTCAAAATAAGCTTTTTGATTGCCGCGCACGAGGGATTCGATCCGCTCGGTCGTCGTGCCGATCCGTTCAAGACGGTGGCGAAAATCTTCCGCGAGCTTTTTTCCTTCTTCTTCCTTGTGGCGGACGGCTTTATCAAGCGCTTTTTTCAACAGACCGCTCAGTTTTGTCCAATTCCAGGAGGGGCCCGTCGTTCCGGCCTTCTCCCTGACGACACCGGGTAGCCGCATGACCTGCTCGACGGTCAACTTTCCTTCCAATTTGAATTTATTTTTGATCTTCCTGGATGAAGCAAGATAGACCTTGATCTGGTCCTGATCGAGCTCATAGACGAGCGGTTCGCCGTTACGGCCCTCTTCTCCGATGTTTAAGGATACTTTTCCGCGGCGCATGACGGATTGGATGAACTGCCGCGCTTGGGGTTCGAATGGAAACATCGCCGGCGGAATCCTGAGCGAGAGCTCAAAATATCTCTGATTGAGCGATCGCACTTCAATAACCCAGTGTTTCCCTCCAAAGGGAAGCGACACGCGGGCAAAAGCAGTCATGCTTCTTATCATAAGTATGGGATCTCGGGAAAGTTATAAACCTCAAGGTCAGTGAGGCGCTTATTATAAAAGTTTCCGGGGGGCTGTCAAGAAAAAGCGTGATGCATTTTTCTATAACTTATTTATTTTCAATGGGTTGAATCTTCCGGCCCTAAAACGCGGCGATGGCCTGTGTGATCCGGACCGCGGCTTCCCGGGGGTTAGAAGCCTGAGTGATGGGGCGCCCGATCACGATATGATCGGCGCCGGCCTTGACGGCGCTCTCAGGGGTTTCGACACGCTTCTGATCGCCGAGCGCCGAACCGGCAGGCCTGACTCCCGGCGTGACGATCAGGAAATCCTTACCGCATTTCTTTCGGACCCAGGCCGTTTCCTGCGGCGAACAAACCACACCGTCAAGACCGGCCCTTTTTGCCATGCCTGCCAGATGCAGCACTTCATCTTTGACCTTCTTTTTGATGCAAAGTTCTTTGCTGAGCGTTTCCTGGCTGTGGCTTGTGAGAACGGTCACGCCGATAAGCTTCGGCTGTTTTCTTCCGCCGGAATATTCCGCCACGGCTTGGCGGGCCATTTTCATCATTTCGAATCCGCCGAGGGTATGGATATTCACGATATCCACCCCGTGTTCGCAAACCGCTTTCAGGGTCCGGCCTACGGTATTCGGAATATCATGCAACTTGAGATCGAGAAAAACGCTGCCGCCGTAATTTTTAACGAGATTCACTGCTTTCCAGCTGTGCGCCGTAAAAAGCTCCAACCCGATTTTATAAAAATGAACGACGCCTTTAAGTTCGCTTAGCCATTTCTCGGCGACTTCAAGGGACGGCGCATCTAATGCAACGATTAAACGTTCCTCGGCCGGAATCATCGATGGCATCCTTTCTTCGAATCGCCGCAGGGCCGGTAACTACCGCGAAGTTCGTCGAGTTTTTTAATTCCTTGCTTCGCGCAGAAGCGTTTGATCCCTTCGAGGATCTCAAGGGTAGCTCTCGGTTCGACAAAATTCGCCGTTCCGACCGCGAGCAGGTCCGCTCCCACGATGAGGAATTCCAGAGCGTCATCAACATCCGATATGCCTCCGGAGGCGATTACCGGCACTTTGAATTCTTTTTTGACCTGGTAAACATACCGGAGCGCGACCGGTTTGATCGCCGGGCCGCTGAGGCCTCCGAAATCTTTTGCAAGTTTTGAACGCCGGGAATCGATATCGACGGCCATTCCCCGAAGCGTATTGGTCACGCTGATACCGTCCGCTCCTTCGCCGAGGACTTTACCCGCGATCTCAAGGACATCGCCGAGCTCGGGCGACAACTTCGCGAAAACCGTGAGCGATGTCCTTTGCCGGACGGCTTTAATGGCTTCAAGGATCCGTTCCTGTTTTTTCATGAAATTGACGCCGCCGGCTTCCACATTAGGACAAGAAAGATTCACTTCGAGGGCGCTGACAACATCACGATGCTTTTCAAAGACGCGGGCCAGCTCGGCAAATTCCTGGACGGTTTCCCCCGCGACGCTGACGATGAGCGGTGTGCCTATTTTTTTAAAATACGGGATCTTATGTATGATGAAATCTTCAAGGCCCTTATTCTGAAGACCGATCGCGTTAAGCATTCCCGCGGTCGTTTCGCAGATCCGCGGCATCGGATTCCCTTCCCGCGGTTTGACGGTGATGGTCTTCGTGATGATCGCGCCGAGCTTTTTGTAATCGACATAGCGGCCATATTCATCCGTCGTTCCGAAAGTGCCGGAAGCGACCGTGATGGGATTTTTGAAGGTAAGGCCTTTGATCCGGGTCGTCAGATCGACTTTCATGGGATCACCAATTCCTTGAACGGAAACACCGGACCGTCCGCGCAAGCCCGCATCCGTCCGGATCTTGTTTCGACCATACACCCGAGACATGCTCCGACACCGCACGCCATATTCTCGTCCCAGGAGGCTTCGCCATCGATCCCGTATTTGCGGGCGATCGCGATCACAGCTTCCATCATTTTTTTAGGACCGCAGGTCTGGATGAAGATCTTCCCGGGATCTTCCTTTTTTAAGATCTTCTCAAGCAGCGCGGTCACGCGGCCTTTGACGCCATAAGAACCGTCCTCGGTGGAATAGAGGATCTTTGCTTTGGCATTTTTAAGTTCGGATTTTGGCATGACCTCAGCTTTGGATTTTGTTCCGATAAGAAGATATGCGGCCGCATGCCGTTCTGCGAGGAAGACAAGCGGCGGAACGCCCACGCCGCCGGCGACAAGAACGCGTTTTTTTCCTTTAGGTGTAAGTGTAAAGCCTTTTCCGAGCGGCCCCATCACCTTGAGCGTTTCGCCTGCTTTTTTCTCTGAAAGCATCCGTGTGCCGCGGCCCAAGATCTCATAGAGAATCTCTACTTTATTTCCGGATGTCCGGTAGTAACTGAAGGGACGGCGAAGATAGGGGTCGTTGCCTTCTCCGATCTTGATCTGAAGGAACTGCCCGGGAACGGCTTTTTGAGCAAGTAATGGAGAGGCGAAGGCCAATTTATAGTATTTTTGATTGACCTTTACGTTCTGAAGGATCTTAACCTTTTCGTCAAAAATCTTCTTTGTCATGGTTTTATCCTTTAAGCATCTTAACACCATGATAATCATGGATGGACTTCACGTCCAGCTCATCATCCCTGACAGCCTGAAGCCCGCGGACCGCCGCCCGCGCGGCGCTTACTGTTGTAATGCATGGGATATTAAAAGAGACCGCGAGCGAACGGATCTTGCCTTCGTCCAACATCGGTCCCTTACCGCTTGGTGTGTTAATAATGAGGTCCATTTTTTTATTTCGGACCCAGTCTGCGATATTCGGACTCCCTTCCGTGATCTTCAGGATCTCCTGCACCGGCACCCGGTAATCCCTCAAGACCTGGGCAGTGCCTTTTGTGGAAACAACTTTAAAACCGAGACGGTGAAACGCTCTGGCGATCTCCGGGATCTTGGGTTTATCAGAATCTTTAACACTGATAAAAACAGTGCCTTTTTTGGGAATGCGGGACATCGCGGCATCTTGGGATTTGTAAAAAGCTTTCCCGAAATCCTTATCGATCCCCATCACTTCCCCGGTGGACTTCATTTCGGGGGATAAAATAATGTCGACCCCCGGGAATTTTACGAACGGAAACACCGATTCTTTGACCGCGACATGTTTCGGAGAGATCTCTTCCGTGAATTTGAGATCCTTGAGCGTTTTTCCGACCATAAGCTGCGCGGCCAATTTCGCGAGCGGAACACCGATCGTTTTGCTCACAAAAGGAACGGTCCGCGAAGCGCGCGGGTTCACCTCAAGGCAATAAACCTGCCCTTTCTGGATCGCGTACTGGACATTCATAAGCCCCACGACCTGCAGCTCTTTGGCGATCTGTTTGGTTTTGAAAATGATCTCTTCGACGGTCTCGCGAGCGACCGAAAAAGGCGGGATCACCGAGGCGCTGTCGCCGGAATGGATCCCTGCTTCCTCGATATGCTCCATCACGGCACCCACGACGGCTGTTTTTCCGTCTGAAATAAGATCGACGTCCATCTCCGTCGCATCTTCAAGGAATTTATCGATCAACACCGGATGTTTTCCGCTCGCTTCGACCGCTTTCTTCATATATTTTTTAAGCGACGATTCGTCATAAGCGATCTCCATGGCGCGGCCGCCGAGCACATAAGACGGCCGGACCACGACCGGATAACCGATCTTCTTGGCTACCTCGCAGGCCTCCTCCAAACTTGTCGCGATGCCGTTTGCGGGCTGAGAAAGCTGTATTTTATGGAGAAGTCTTTTAAACTTGTCCCGGTCTTCCGCCCGGTCGATCGCCTTGACCGAAGTTCCGAGGATCCTCACGCCATTCGCTTCAAGCGCCTTTGCGAGGTTAAGCGGCGTTTGTCCTCCCAGCTGCAGGATCACTCCGAGCGGTTTTTCATTTTCGTAGATATTGAGCACGTCTTCGAGCGTCAGGGGTTCGAAGAAAAGTTTATCCGAGGTATCGTAATCCGTACTGACCGTCTCGGGGTTGGAGTTCACCATGATGGTCTCATAACCCATCTTCTTAAGCGCTAGAACGGCGTGCACGCAGCAATAATCGAACTCGATCCCCTGCCCGATGCGGTTGGGCCCGCCGCCCAAAATCATGACCTTTTTGCGTTTGCTCGGATTCGCTTCATCCTCCTCTTCGTAAGTGGAATAAAAGTAAGGCGTATACGCCTTAAACTCGGCGGCGCAGGTATCAACGAGCTTGTAGACGGGCTTGATGCCCAGCTTTTTGCGTTTTTTCCGGACGTCGCCTTCTCGAAGCCCCCAATAGAACGCGAGCTGCCGGTCCGAGAATCCGTATTCTTTGGCCTTACGCATCATGGTTTCCTGGGTCTGCGTATTTCCTTTTGCCTGAAGAAGCTCTTGCTCCATATCGATGATCTGTTTCAGTTGAGCGAGAAACCATGGATCAACCGAGGTGTGCCGGTAGATCTCCTCGGTGGTATATCCGGCAAGATAGGCGTATTTCAGATAAAAAATCCTGTCTTCGCGTGGGGTTTTAGCGTAAGCCATGATTTTTTCGCGAAATTCTTTACGATGCGGCACGGTTTTTATGAACTGAAGATACTCTTCCCTCGTTTCGAGAGCTTGATCAAGAACCTTATCTTTGCCGTCGCCTCCCAACCCGAACCGCTTGGTCTCAAGAGAGCGAAGTCCTTTCTGAAGCGCTTCTTTGAAAGTGCGCCCGATCGACATGGCTTCGCCGACCGATTTCATTTGAGTGGTCAAGCGGTCGTCGACCCCTTCAAATTTTTCGAAGGCGAACCGCGGGATCTTGACCACGCAATAATCGATGGTTGGTTCAAACGAAGCGGGCGTGTGCTTTGTGATATCGTTCGGGATCTCATCCAGCGTCAGGCCCACCGCGAGCTTAGCTGCAAATTTCGCTATCGGAAATCCGGTCGCTTTGGAAGCAAGGGCGGAAGAGCGAGAAACCCGGGGGTTCATTTCAATGATGACCATGCGGCCGGTCTTGGGGTCCACCGCGAATTGAACGTTCGAACCTCCGGTCTCGATCCCGATCTCGGACATGACTTTGCGAGCGGCGTCGCGCATCCGTTGGTATTCCCGGTCCGTCAGCGTCTGTGCGGGCGCCACGGTGATCGAATCGCCCGTATGAACGCCCATCGGATCCAAATTTTCGATCGAACAGATCACTACAAAATTATCTTTATGGTCCCTCATCACCTCAAGCTCAAATTCCTTCCATCCCAGGATCGATTCTTCGATCAAGATCTCGTGAACCATGCTGTAATCAAGCCCCATGCGGGCGGTCGCGCGAAGCTCCTCAGGATTGTTACAGATACCGCTTCCGGACCCGCCGAGCGTAAAGCTTGCCCGCACGATCACGGGATAGCCGATCTTTTCAGCGACTTTTTCGGCTTCCTCCACCGAATAAGCGAAATTGCTTTTGGGAAGGTCGAGGCCGACTTTCTGCATCGCCCGCTTGAACTCTTCACGGTTCTCGGCCTTCTTGATGGCTTCATATTTCGCGCCGATCATTTCGACATTGTGCCGGGTGAATACGCCCTGCTCATAGGCCTCGACCGCGAGATTAAGCCCTGTTTGGCCACCCATGGTCGGAAGGACCGCGTCCGGTTTTTCTTTGACGATGACCTTCTCAAGAAATTCCACCGTAAGCGGTTCGATGTAGGTCGCATCCGCAAGTTCGGGATCGGTCATGATCGTCGCCGGGTTCGAATTAATAAGAACAACCTTATACCCTTCCTCTTTAAGCGCCTTGACCGCCTGGGCTCCCGAATAATCAAATTCACAGGCCTGCCCGATGATGATCGGCCCCGATCCGATAATAAGGATTTTTTTGATGTCGGTCCGCTTAGGCATTTTTTTCCACCATTTCGTAGAACCTTGAGAACAGATAATCGCTGTCGTGCGGCCCCGGAGAATTTTCGGGGTGATACTGGACGCTGAAAAGCGGGTATTTTTTATGCTCGAGTCCTTCAAGCGTTTTATCGTTTAAATTGATATGCGTGATCTCGACCTCCCCTTTCGGGAGCGTGTTGATATCCACGACAAAGTTGTGATTCTGGGAAGTGATCTCGATCTTGCGGGTCTTGAGATCCATCACGGGGTGGTTATTGCCGTGATGGCCGAATTTTAATTTGAAGGTTTTGCCGCCAAGCGCCTGCCCGATCATTTGATGCCCGAGGCAGATCCCGAACATCGGAACCTTGCCGATCAGGTCCTTGACTGTTTTCACAAGATATTTGACCGCCGAAGGGTCTCCGGGCCCATTCGAAAGAAAGACCCCATGCGGCTTATATTTCAAGATTTCAGACGCAGTCGCGGAGGCGGGAACGACTTTGACATTAAAACCATGCTGATTCAATTTGCGAAGGATATTCCATTTAATCCCGCTGTCGATCGCCACCACATCGTAACGTTTCTTTTGGGAATCTCCCCACGCAAACTCAGCCGGCATGACTTCGGTAAAATCATAAACTTTAGGATTCATTACTTCTTTAACAAGGTCAACGCCGACGATGCTTGGCGATTTTTTCGCCTTTTTTACAAGTTTTTTAGGATCAAGTTCTCTGGTGGAAATAACGGCCTTCTTCGCGCCGACCGTTCTTAGATGTTTAACAAGCTTCCGGGTATCGATCCCCTGGATCCCGAGAATGTTGTGCTTTTTAAGATATTGCTCGAGCGTCATCTCGGAGCGATAGTTGCTGACGATGGGGCTCAGCTCTTTGACGATAAAACCTTCCACCCAAGGCCTTGAGGATTCCACATCGGCGTGATTGATCCCGTAATTGCCGATATGCGGGTAGGTCATAGCGACCATTTGCCCTTTGTATGAAGGATCGGTCAAAATCTCCTGATAGCCGGTCAGGCCTGTATTGAAAACGACTTCCCCGAAAACTTCGCCGTCGGCGCCAAAACTTTCGCCTTCGAACCACACTCCATCTTCGAGCGCTAACACGGCTTTTGACATCTTCTCCTCACACCCCTTCCGTAACTGTTTAAAGAAAAACGGATCGGATTAAAATTTGACTTTGTTCGGTAAGTGCCGTTTCAGGCACAACAACACCCTTGCGCAGGCGCATCTTGTTTTTTCCGAAGCTGCGCATGGTACTCCTGGAGACACCTTAAAGTATCTTTTTCTTTCTTAACGGCTTCGATTCCTTCCGCGGTGGCACTGGCCGCCGCCATGGTCGTCACATAAGGGATCTTGTGCTGGATCGCCATCATCCGGATATAGCTGTCATCATATTTGCTGTCTTTGCCTCCCGGCGTGTTAACGATCAGCTGGATCTCTTTATTTTTAATAGCATCTTCAATGTTGGGACGTCCTTCATGGATCTTTTTGATCCCTTCGACCTGGATATTTTCTGCCTTTAGAATCGTTTCTGTGCCCGATGTCGCCCGGATTTTAAAATCGAGCTTATTAAGTTTTTTAGCGAGCGCTATCGCTCCTTTTTTATCCTTATCGGCCACCGTCAAAAGTACCGTTCCTTCAAGGGGTAACCGGCTTCCTGTCGCGGTTTGCGCCTTATAAAATGCCACGCCGAAATTATCGGCCATCCCCATTACTTCGCCGGTTGCGCGCATTTCAGGCCCGAGGACCGGATCGACCTCTGGGAACATGTTGAAGGGAAAAACGGCTTCTTTAACACCCACATAAGGAAGCTTCGCGGGTTTAAGTTCCGGAAAATCAGAAATCTTCTTCCCGAGCATAAGTTTAGTCGCGATACGCGCCATGGAGACTCCCGTCATTTTAGAAACGATTGGGACCGTCCGCGAGGCCCTCGGATTGGCTTCCAGAATATAAACCTTGTCATTGCAGATGGCGTATTGGACATTGATAAGCCCCACCACCGCGAGTTCTTTGGCGATCTTCCGGGTGTAATCTTCGATCGTTTTTAGATGGGTTGGCTTGATCGTGCGGGGCGGAATGGCGCAAGCCGAATCCCCGGAATGGATCCCCGCGTATTCGATATGCTCCATAACCGATCCGATAAAAACATCTGTGCCGTCACTTAAGGCGTCGACTTCGCATTCAGTCGCCTGATCCAAAAACCGATCGATCAGCATGGGATGTTCGGGACTCACTTGAATGGCCTCCACGGCATAACGGCGGAGCATGGTTTCGTCGTAGATGATTTCCATACCCCGGCCGCCGAGCACGTAGGACGGCCGCACCATCAGCGGATAACCGATGCCGGCAGCGATCCTGACCGCTTCCTCAAGGGACCGGGCGGTGCCGCTTTCCGGTTGCGGGATATCCAGCTTGATCATAACTTCCCGGAACCGTTCGCGGTCCTCAGCCAAGTTGATACTTTCAGGGGTCGTCCCCAGAATCTTGACGCCGTTCGCTTTCAGCTCATTGGCGACATTGAGCGGCGTTTGCCCGCCGAACTGTACGATCACGCCTTCCGGCTTTTCTTTTTCGTAGATTGCGAGCACGTCCTCAACCGTGACAGGCTCAAAATAGAGCTTATTGGAAGTATCATAGTCGGTCGAAACCGTTTCGGGATTGCAGTTGATCATGATGGATTCGAATCCTTCTTCCTTAAGCGCGAAAGCCGCATGGCAGCAGCAATAATCGAATTCGATCCCTTGTCCGATGCGGTTCGGACCGCCTCCCAGGATCATGACCTTCCGGCTTTTTGAAACCGGCACTTCGTCCTTACCGATATAAGTCGAGTAATAATAAGCCGCGTTGTCGACGCCGCTGACCGGCACCGCACAGTAAGCGGCAACTTTGCCGAGAGCTAAACGTTTTTCACGCACCTCTTTTTCGCCGATTTGAAAGATCCCGGCCAAATAGCGATCTGAAAAACCGAATTCCTTGGCTTGAAGAAAAAGTTCGGGCGAAAGCCTCTTCCAACCGACCTTGGCGATCTTTTCCTCGAACTCCACAAGCTCTTTCATTTCATTGATGAAATGAGGATGGATATGCGTCAACTGGTGCAGATCATCCGTCGACGCGCCTTTTCGCAAGGCCTCATACATTAAAAAGACCCGTTCGCTTGAAGGGACCGTAAGCCGTTTCTTCAATTCCTCAAGCTCAAGCTCCTTGAAATTTTTAGCTCCGCCTAGACCATAACGCTTGATCTCAAGGGACCGGATGGCTTTCTGAAACGCTTCCTTGAAAGTTTTCCCGATCGACATCGCTTCGCCGACGGCCTTCATCTGGGTCCCGAGAATATCGCGCGCTTGAGGGAATTTCTCAAAAGCCCATCGAGCGAATTTGATCACCACATAATCGCCCCAAGGTTCATATTTTTCCAGAGTCCCTTTGCGCCAGTAAGGAAGCTCGTCCATGGTGATCCCGGCGGCAAGCTTGGTGGAAACACGCGCGATAGGAAAGCCCGTTGCCTTTGATGCTAGCGCGCTTGAACGCGACGTCCGGGGGTTGATCTCGATCACGACCAGCCTTCCCGTTTTGGGATTGTGAGCGAATTGGATATTGGTTCCGCCCACAACGCCGATCGCGTCAACAATTCGGTAGGAATAATCCTGCATTTTTTTCTGAAGGGCTTCTGAAACCGTCAACATAGGGGCCGCGCAAAAACTATCACCCGTGTGGACGCCCATCGGATCGATATTTTCAATGAAGCAAACAGTGATTTTCTGATCTTTGGCGTCACGTACGACCTCAAGTTCGAGCTCCTCCCAGCCGATCACCGCTTCTTCGATAAGGACTTGATGGATAAGACTGGCATTCAGGCCCCGGGCCGCGACCGTATAAAGTTCTTCTCGATTATAGACGATTCCCCCTCCTGTGCCGCCCATGGTATAGGCCGGACGCACCACCACCGGATATTGAAGTTTGTTGGCAATGGCTTCGGCCTCTTCGATCGTGTTAGCGGTCTCAGATTGCGGCACTTCAATCCCCAAACTTCGCATCGTCCGCTTGAAAACCTCCCGGTCCTCCCCGCGTTCGATGGCGTCGGCTTTAACCCCGATGATCTCAACATTGTATTTTTTCAGGATCCCGCGCTTATATAACTCGCTTGAAAGATTCAATCCCGTCTGCCCGCCCAAATTCGATAAAAGGCCGTCCGGACGCTCTTTTTCGATGATATCGGTCAAGCTTTCGACGGTAAGAGGTTCGATATAAGTTTTATCCGCAACGCCAGGATCGGTCATAATGGTCGCGGGATTGGAATTCACGAGCACGATCTCATAACCTTCTTCGCGCAATGCTTTGCATGCCTGGGTTCCCGAGTAATCAAACTCACAGGCTTGGCCGATGATGATCGGCCCCGAACCGATGATCAGAATCTTTTTTATATCCGTTCGCTTTGGCATACTTTTCTCCCCTGGTTTTTAAGTTATGAGTCTTTTCTCTGATAATTGGTTAAAGCGCGTACTGGTAGCCCTTCGCGAACGTGTAGAGGACTTTCCCTTTAAGTTTTTTCCCGTAGAAGCAGGAATTAAGGGATTTTGAGTGGACATTTTCTTCCGAGAAGGTCCATTCTTTGTTGACGTCGACTAGAACAAAATTCGCCTGCTCTCCCGTCTTGAGCCTTCCGAAATTCTGTTTTTTCAGGATCTCGGCCGGCACAAGGCTCATTTTTTTCACGATCTCTTCGAGCTTCCACTTCCGCCCGTGATAAAGTTCGGTCATGGCGATCCCGAAAGCCGATTCAAGCCCGATCGTACCAAAAGGCGCCTGTTCGATATCAAGATCTTTTTCTTCAAAGGCATGCGGCGCGTGATCGGTCGCGATCACATCGATCGTCCCGTCCTCAAGGCCTTTAAGCACCGCCTGCCGGTCCTCTTCGGTCCGTAGCGGCGGGTTCATTTTGTAAAAAGTGTCGTAACGCAGGAATTCCGCGTCAGTCAGGGCGATGTGGTGCGGCGTCGCTTCCGCCGTCACGGGAAGCCCTTCCGCCTTTGCGCGGCGGATCATATCGACCGCCCCGCGGGTCGAAACATGCTGAAAGTGGAGCTGGCATTTGATAAGACGCACAAGTTCGATATCGCGGGCCGTGGCGATATCTTCGGCAGCGTTCGGACGGCCGCGAAGCCCGAGCTTGGTGGAAACGATCCCTTCGTTCATGACGCCGTTTAAAGCGATCGTCTGGTCTTCGGCATGCGACAATATCGGAAGCCCGTAAGTGGCGGCATATTCATAGGTCCGGCGCGCAACGCCGGAATCAAAGACCCAGTTCCCGTCGTCGGTCACGGCAACAGCTCCGGCGGCTTTCATCTCCGCCATTTCCGAGATCTTCTTCCCTTCCCGGCCCTGCGTCAGCGTTCCGGCCGGAAAGAGATTGAAGTTGATGATGTTCGCGCGTTCGATCTGATACTTGACGACCTGGGCGTTATCGCAAGCCGGTTTGGTGTTCGGCATGGAAACGCAACCGACAAATCCGCCGGCGATCGCCGCAAGCGCCCCGGTCTCGATCGTTTCTTTATGCTCGTAACCCGGCTCGCGGAAGTGGACGTGCATGTCGATAAGGCCGGGAAGAAGGTGAAGTTTTTTGGCGTCCAGGATCTCAGCTTCTTCGGCCGCAAGGTCTTTGCCCCATTTCACGATCCTGTGGCTTTTAATATGCAGATCCATGACTTCGTTGATCCCGTTGGCAGGATCAATGATATGCGCGTTGCGGATGATCAGGTTCCGAACCGACTGACCGTTCAATTTATTCTTCATTTTTCATCCCTCCGCTCAGAAGGTAGAGAACCGCCATGCGCACCGCGATCCCGTTCGTGACTTGCTTCAGGATATAGGACTGCGGGCTGTCGGCGAGCGCGCTCTCGATCTCAACGCCGCGGTTGATCGGCCCCGGGTGCATCAGGATGGCATCGGGCTTCGCCAGTTTGAAGAGTTCCAGATTCAGCCCGAACGTGCTGGCATATTCGCGGATGCTCGGGAAAAGCGTCTCGTTCTGCCGCTCCATCTGGATGCGGAGAAGTGTCACGGCGTCAGCCCCGTCGATCGCTTTTTTGACATCGTGAACCACCTTTACACCCAGTTCCTCGATGCCCCACGGCACAAGGGTCTTCGGACCGCAGATCACCACTTCGGCCCCAAGCTTCGTCAAACCCCAGACATTGGACCGCGCCACCCGCGAGTGCAGGATATCGCCGACAAAAACCACCTTAAGGCCTTTGATCTTGCCCTTGAGTTCACGAAGCGTGAACATGTCAAGAAGCCCCTGCGTCGGATGTTCATTGATGCCGTCGCCCGCGTTCACGATCCCGCATTTGGTATAGTTTGAGATCCGGTGCGGCGCGCCGGAAGAAGCGTGGCGCATCACGATCAGGTCGGCTTTAAGCGCCTCGATATTGGCGATCGTGTCCCAAAGCGATTCCCCTTTGGTCATGCTGGAACCGCTGCTCGTCATGCCGATCGTATCGGCGCTGAGGCGTTTTTCGGCAAGCTCGAAGGAAACGCGCGTGCGGGTGCTCGGTTCAAGGAAGAGATTGACGACCGTTTTGCCCCGTAAGGCCGGGACTTTTTTGACCTCGCGCTGCGAGACTTCGCTGAAGGATTTCGCCGTATCCAGGATCAGCTCGATCTCTTCGGCTGAAAGATCCCGTAATCCCAGAAGATCTTTTCTTTTCCATTGGGTTTTCGTCATGCGCCGTTCCCTCCTACGATCACCGCTTCATCTTTTCCGTTCGTTTCTTTAAGGCGAATCATAACGCTTTCATTAAGAGAGGTCGGAACGTTCTTACCGACATAGTCGGCTTTGATAGGGAGTTCGCGATGACCGCGATCCACAAGGACCGCGAGTTGGATGGCTTTGGGACGGCCCAGATCGATCAGGGCATCGAGCGCGGCGCGGATCGTGCGGCCGGTAAAAAGGACGTCATCCACTAAGATGACGACTTTGTCTTTGAGATCAAAAGCGATGCTGGTGGCGCGGATCTCGGGCTGGGGACCGATCTCGCTTAGATCGTCGCGATAGAGAGTGATATCCAGAGCGCCTAATGAAATTTCTTTTTTTTCGATCTCAGCGATCTTTTTCTGGAGTCTTGCGGCAAGAAGATCCCCGCGCTCCCGGATACCGACCAGCGCGAGTCGGGCCGTACCGTGATTGCGCTCGAGGATCTCGTGAGCGATGCGGGCCAGCGCCCGGGAGATCTCGCCTTCGTCAAGAACCTGTCTCCCGGAAGCGGTCATAAAAAAACCCCGCACGTCTGTGCAGGGCCTTTATAGAGTTCTAATTTATGATCCATTTTTTCCACCTTTGTCGGCGTCTCGCGCCGTCTTAAAAGGATTCAAAGCTGGGGAAGGATACTCGCTTCCGCCCGCTTTGTCAAGCGTTCAAAAACTGAGAAAAAAATGAGAAGGCCTTCTCTATAAGCCGAGTTCTGTCCCCGCTTTTAAGGGCGGGAGATGACCATCTATCTAGGGCCTGCATTACTGCAGGCCTCGGTCGGCTGACCCGGTGAAGTCCGTATTTTGCAACGCGGTAGGAACGGGCCGTTCCCCCTGCCTCATACGGCAGGTCTTCACCTTATTTAGCCTTTCTTCACGTAGAGATTGCCTCGTTTCACTCCCTGCCGTTTTCACGACAAGGCCTCGTCTCTGTGGCTCTGATCCGTTCCGGAATCCGAAGAAACCGAAAGGTGGGCGTTACCCACTACGATGCCCTGTGAAGCTCGGACTTTCCTCCCACAGCGTCGGACAGGTCGTATCCTGCTCTCATCATCTGTGCGCGGTCATCCAAGAAGACCTTCTCAAAACCTGCTTCAAATCAAAGAACGATCGCCCCGTTAAGTTTGCGGGGCGCCCTGCAAACGATCCAACTGATCCTTAGAAAATTCCGCCCAACTTGTTTCAGGATAAAGCTGTACCACCCGCTCATAAGCCTCGCGGGCCTTGACCGTATCGCCTGAAGCGGCGTAACTTTTGGCGATATAATATTCCGAAATAGCGGCCATGTTTCCTTGCGGATGTCCGGCAAGATACTCCTGATACTTCTCGATCGCTTCAGGATAATTTCCTTTTTTATAAAAACTTTCCGCTTCGGAATAAGGCCCGAAATTGCGCTGCGCGGAACGAAAAGCGCAAGAAGAAAAACCCGTGGTTGAAAAAACAAGAAGCATTAAAAACGCGATCTTTTTCATAAAACCCTTTCCGTGGGCCACCTTAAGCGACACAAGTCTACTTTTCGCCGGCAAGAAGTGTCAAGAATGAAAACGAGTGGGCCCAGGAGGAATCGAACCTCCAACCAAAGGATTATGAGTCCTCTGCTCTAACCGATTGAGCTATAGGCCCAAGGAACGGCGCGGAGTTATGAGCTCAGAGTCGGGAGCTGACCCTGGTTATTTTTTCTCCGGACTCTGAACTGCGGACTCAGAACTGCCGCAGAACGAAAGTAGGATAGCGAAGAAAAGAAGGAATTGCAATCAACAATGAGGAGGGAGGAGCCCGTTTAACGGGTCCGGAGAACGCTTTCGACCTTGCCCTGTAGATTGGCAAGATCAAAGGGTTTTTCGATAAAACCGCTGATCCCCTCGAGCTCGAAGAGCGTTTGCATGGTAGCGCCAGCGCCGGTCAGCATGATCACAGGGGTTTTCCGCATGCGGGTCTGCTCCTGGAGATCGTCATGCCGGTAGGAGCGGACTTTGCGAAGGTAGGTCAATCCGTCTTCCCCTTTCGGGATACGGATATCCAGAAGAACGCAATCGGGTCTTTCTTCTTCGGTCTTCCGGAATCCTTCCGCGCCGTCATTGGCGGTCAGGACCCGGTAACCCAAATGTTCGAACTTCTCTTTGATGATCTGGCAAACATCGTCTTCGTCATCAATGACTAAAACGCATTTTTTCTTTTCGGCCATACAACCTCGATAAGGTTTTTAACAACCAGACTATCGTCCAAAAAGAGCCCGAGCTGAAGGGATTCTATTACTCGCTTAGCTTAATATCCAGAAAATTCTTCAATTTCCGCGACCGCGTCGGATGACGCAATTTCCGGAGCGCCTTGGCTTCGATCTGACGGACGCGCTCGCGGGTCACGTTAAAGATATGCCCGACCTCTTCAAGGGTCCTCGGATAACCATCCCCAATCCCGAAGCGGAGGCGCAGGACTTTTTCTTCCCGCTCCGTAAGCGTCAGGAGCACGTCATCCATTTGTTCCTTGAGCATGCTGTAGGCAGTCGCATTCGCCGGAGAAACGGCCGATTTATCTTCGATAAAATCCCCAAAACTCGTATCCCCCTCATCCCCGATCGGCGTCTGAAGACTGATCGGCTCTTGGGCGATCTTGAGGATCCCCTTCACTTTTTCAACCGGCATCCGCATGACTTGCGCCACTTCTTCCGGGGTCGGTTCACGCTCTGTTTCCTGAACCAAATGACGGGAGGCCCGGAAGAATTTATTGATCGTTTCAATCATATGGACCGGGATGCGGATCGTCCGCGCTTGGTCAGCGATGGAACGCGTGATGGCCTGGCGGATCCACCAAGTCGCGTAAGTGGAGAATTTGTAGCCGCGCTTGTATTCAAATTTATCAACGGCTTTCATCAGGCCGATATTGCCTTCTTGGATCAGATCCAGAAATGAAAGACCGCGGTTCGTGTATTTTTTAGCGATGCTTACCACAAGACGGAGGTTCGCGGCCACAAGCGCTTTTTTGGCCTTCGTAAGCTCCCATTCCTTGCGGACGATCATCTTGAAATGCTCGTGAAGCTTGTCCTCCGGTTCGCCGAATTCTTTGAGGATCTGGCGGTTCCGCTCTTCGATCTGGCCGATCTTCCCGCGCACGGAGCTGCGGCGAAGCTTTTTAATCTCGTCCCGGTTCTTTTTCAGCTCGCGGAGCTTGGCGCGAAGGTTCGCGATGATCTGCTCGACGATCGCGATATTCAGATTGAATTGAAGCAATAGCTCGACAACGTTGGACTTTTTCCGGGATGCGCGGAATTTACGGATCAGCATCTGGAGCTTCCGCTTGATCGTCTGGATCTTGACTTCCTGATCCTCCTCAATGATCGACTCGAGCTGGATCTGGCCGTCGAGGATCTTTTTGGCGAGCTCCAGCACTTCAAAACGGGCGGCCTTGGTCTGATAGACCGCTTTCTTCAGCTCTTCTTCGCAAGCTTCAATCTTCTTGGAGATCTCGATCTCCTGCTCGCGGTTAAGGAGGGAGATCTGACCCATCTGCCGGAGGTAGGTCCGGACGGGATCATCGATGCGGCCCCGCTCGTATTCTTCGACCGCCGCATCCTCTTCGAGCTCGGAATCCTTGCCTTTTTTGACCTCAACATCCTGAATGGCGTCGGAAGCGGGTTTGGCCTGATCGTTCACGCCGCCGCTATTGACCTCGATCCCCTTCTCATTCAAGGCAGCAATGACTTCTTCCACCTTCTCCGGATTATTCATGTCCGCAGGCAAGCGCTTTTTCATCTGCTCGAGGGTGATAAAACCCTGCTTTTTCCCGACCGCGATCAACTTTTGAATGATTTCAATTTGCGCTTTCGACAGAGAGGATGCGGCCTTTTTGCCGGTTTCCGCTTTTTTGGTTCTTGCGGGCTTCACGGACGGAGACTTGCTCTTGGAATGAGACGCAGAGGGCTTTTTAAAGGTCGCCCGGGCGGGCTTCTTGGCTGTTTTTTTCATAAGTTGCGTATTATAGTTATCCGGCCCTTTGAAACCAAGCGAATTATTCGGCCTTCTTGGAGCGCCTGGAAAGCTCCTGGAACTCTTCGACATAGGTAACGGCCTGGCGGCCATCCCCCCGCGCTTCGGCTTCAGAGATCAGACGGCTTAATTCTTTCTTGCGCTGCTCTATGTTCCTTTTCTTGATCTTCCCTATACAATCCGTCAGGACTTGGCCACGGTCGGCCGTCTCATCAAGCGACGCCATGATAGCGATAAGTTTCTCCCGGTATGAGGGGTCCGGGATCCTGGCCAAAAGTCCCGAGAGAGAGCACTTCTTCCCCTGCCCGCTCAGTTGATGAAGATAGGCAAAAAGCTCTCTGGAAACGGGCGCTTTAAGGTCTTCTTCCCGAAGCTCCTCGCAGGCCTTGCCGCAAAAAGGCGGCACTTCGGCGATAAGGGCAAGCAGCAAGAGCTCTTCGGTTGGGGGCGGGACTGTTTTTTCGGCGGGAACGGTCTCCCCCGAGGGTTCTTTTGAATAAATGGTCTTTTTGCCGAGTTTTGAAAATTCAGCGCGCAGAGAATTTTCATCTACCTGCAGGGAGCGGGCGAGGCGCTTGAAATATTCCGCGAGCATGACCGTGTCTTTGACTTTAAGGAAGGTTTCAAACATCTCGCGGCTGATCTTTGAAAGGCCGAGCGCGTCCTGACGCGGATAGCGCGCGAGAAGCGCTTTTAATTTGTAATCAAAGAAATCTTTGGCGTTTTTAAGAAGCGCCGCGAATGCTTCGTCGCCGCGCCTGTTCAAGAAATCATCGGGATCCTCTCCTTTGGGCAAACTCACGAGCTTGACCTGCATTCCGCCCTCCAAGAGGATCTCCAAGCCCCTGAGAGCCGCGGCTTCCCCCGCCTTGTCGCCGTCATAGACAACGATCACTTCTTCCACAAAACGCCTCATAAGGCGCACATGATCCTCCCCGAGAGCCGTTCCCAGCGTCGCAACGGCATTCTTGAAACCATGCTGGTAAAGCGCCAGGAAATCCATATACCCTTCCACGAGGATCAGGTTCGGCCACTCCCGGTCAATGTGTTTTTTGGCGAGATTTAATCCGAAGAGTTCGCGCCGCTTCGAAAAGATCGGCGTTTCCGGCGAATTAAGATACTTGGGCCCTTCTTTGTCAGCCATGACCCTCCCGCCGAAGGCGATCACCTTGTTCTGGAGATTCATGATCGGGAAGATGATCCTGCCGCGGAACGTATCATAATAATTGCCTTTGGGCGATTGCTGGATCAAGGCGGCCTGTTTGAGAAGCGTTTCGGGATATTTTTTCTGGGTCAGATGGTCAAAGAGACATCGCCATTCCGCCGGCGCCCAACCAAGCTTGAACTCGCGGATCGTCTCTTCGGCAATATGGCGGCGAGCCAAGTAATTCCGAGCTTCCGCCGCGGCGCCTTTCAGAAGGAGTCCATGATAAAAATCCGCAGCGGCCTGGCACACTTCGTAAAGTTTTTCTTTCTGCCCCCCGTCGTCCCGGTGGGAACGTTTTTCGGGGAGTGTGATATGCGCCCGGTCGGCAAGGGCCTTCAACGCTTCCGGGAAGGTCATATTTTCGTGACGCATAAGAAAACTGAAAACATCGCCTCCGGCTCCGCAACCGAAACAATGGAACATCTGCTTTTCGGGCTGAACCATGAACGAGGGTGTTTTTTCCTGATGGAAGGGGCAACACGCCTTGAGGTTCCTCCCGGCGCGCTTCAGGGGAAGATACTGGGAGATGATCTCGACGATATCATTGGCCGCGGCGACCTGCTCAATGATATTTTCCTCGTAACGTGTTCCAGAGTTCTTTGGTTCCATAGTCGTCTTTATGCGACGGCTTTGCGGAAGGGACTGACAACGATCTTGTGAAGATCCGGCACGAACCGCGATACCGTATAACCCGTATAGGTGTGCCCGGGCTTGAAGGACTCCTGCACCGGCTTGATGGGAAGAAAAAGAAGGAATTGGGCCACAAAACTCAGGATCATGACCACGTAAAGCGCCCCGAGGACCATCCCGCCCAAAGTTTTCAAGAGGCCGTGGGCCTCCAATCTGAAGAATTTTCCAAGAGCGTTAAGACACCAAGAAACGGAAAACCAAAGAAAGACGGCGATCAAAAAAAAGGCGATCGGTTCGGCGACTTTAGGAGGAAGGGCCGGCAATACATCCGTCAAAAGACCGGCGCTTTTTTTATAGAGACTCACGGTCCCCATGCTGACAATGAAGATCCCGAACAAGCGCCCGAACATTTCGCAGAAACCTTTGCGGCTGCCCTGGGCCAGGCCCCATAAGAGAACAAATAAGAAGATCCAATCGATCGGCGCAAAACGAGCCACGGCGGCGAACAGGGTGCTTCTTTGAACATATTCGACGGCCTGCCAAAACCATTCCACTTAAAATGCCCTCCCGTATTCCTGGCCGGGGCTTTCCAAGGCCCCGCGAAAACCGTCCTGAAAAAGTCTCTCTAATTTGAGGGGTATGATACACCCTTGAACGTTCCGTGAACACTCAAAAAAAACTTTGAGATAATTCCGCGTGAATCCTTCCGAAATTCCCGTGCGCTCATTTTTATGTTCAGCCAGAATTTCAAGCGAACGACCCAGATACCGCTCGCGAACCTCGCGCGAAAGACGCTCGCTTAACGCCATGAGCTGTTTTACGCGCCCCTGGACCTCTTTTACTGGAAGGGGCTTCCACGAAGCGGCCAGCGTTCCCTCCCGGGGGCTGTAGGGAAATACGTGGGTTTTAAGCGGGCGTAAGATCTTTAAAAGTTCCAGCGTGTTCTCAAATTGTTTTTTTGTTTCGCCGGGAAATCCCGCCATGACATCGGCGCTAAATTCAAAATCGGGCACGTTTTCTTTAAGTTCCAGGATCGCTTCCCGGTAATCCTCCCGCGTGTAACGGCGATTCATCCGGACAAGCACCTCGTTATCCCCGCTCTGAAGCGGGAGGTGGACGTGCGGGCAAAGTTTGGGGACGCTTCGGAACGCTTCCCGGACGGAACGGTCCAGGTCCATAAGTTCGATCGAACTTAGACGGATGCGTTCGACCCTTTCGATGGCAGAGCAGGCTTCGATCACATCGCGTAAAAATGGCCGCCCCTCTTTGGAAAACGTCTGAGAACCAAGATCCCGCCCATAGGCCCCCAGCTGAATGCCTGTCAGGATAATCTCGCGGTACCCGTTCTCGCAAAGCCGCTTCACTTCATCAAGAATCGCGTTCATAGGCCGGCTTCGGGAGCCGCCGCGCACGATCGATACCTTGCAGAAGCTGCAGGCATGATCACAGCCGTCCTGGATCTTTACATAAGCCCGGGTTTTCCCTTCCGACCGGCTGACCGAAAGAGCGGCAAAGGAAGAGGGAGCGCTTTTGCTAGACTCTCCGAATCTTTGCGCGGGAACCGAAAGTTTTTCCGCAAGGGAAGGTTTTTCATCATTCGAAAGGATCAAATCTATTTCAGGCATTTTTTGAAGTTCGAGACGGTTTTTTTCAACATAACAGCCGGTAACGGCAAGTTTGGCTTTGGGATGCTCGCGGCGCAGACGTCTTATCCAGTAACGGCTCGTCCGGTCCGCATCCTGGGTCACGGTGCAAGTATTGACTACGACCAGATCGCAAGGCGCGCCGCGCTCCCCTTCGATATCCCGAAAACCTTTTTGTTCGAGCGATTCGCGCATGGCCTGTGTTTCGTACTGATTGACCTTGCAGCCGACCGTATAGAAACGGACATTCTTTTTGGAGGAAAGATGCGATGTCATGACGCGACGAGAATATTTGAGAACCGGATCGAAGCGAGGATCCCGATGAACGCGGTATCGGCTTTAAACAAGATCTCGCCCAAACCGACAAGATGCAGGTTCTTTTCTTTGCGGTGCCACCGGGCCCAGCGGATCTCATCTTCGGAGAACCCTCCTTCCGGCCCGACGAAAATGTTCAGGGCTTTGACTGCACCCTTCGTTTCGGCGAATCGTTTAAGCCACGCCGGAAAAGTCAAAGCGTCGGGACCCGGATGAAAGATCACGACAAGCTCTTCCGGAGGAAGAGCCGCAAGGGCTTTTTTGAATTCCTGGGGCTCCCGGATCCGGAGGACCTTAAGATTGCCCGATTGCTTGCTCGCTTCACGGGCGATGCGGTTCCAGCGCTCAACGATCTTGCCGGTTTTTTCCTCTGCGATCTGGACCTCACAATGTTCGGAGGTGACCGGACAAAACTCGTGCGCGCCAAGTTCCTGGGCTTTTTCGACAAGAAGATCTGTTTTTCCTTTGCGCAACATGACGGGGAAAACCCGAAGCGTGACGGCATCGTCGAACGAGCCGGTCCTTACGAGGATCTTCCGAATCTGGAGGCAAGCGCGGCCTTCGGCGTCGAATTCGCCCACCACCGCTTCGGCCTCGCCGCCTTGCCCGTCCGTCACCAGACAGCTGTCGCCCGGACGCAAACGGACAATATTCTTGAGGTGATGGGTCTCAGCCGGGTCAAGCCAAAGATCATGCGGTGTATGTTGTAATTTTTGTTGGGTAAAGAACCGGCGTAATTTTCTTGTCTGAGTTTTTTTAGCCATAACATTTTGACCGCTTCAGGAAAAAAAGACCCGCGGGACGAATCCCGCGGGCCCGATCTGTTTTAAGAGAACTTGTGGAAGTAAAAGGCGGTTTTACTTCTTTGCCGGCGCTTCTTTCTTTTTGGCTTCCTTTTTGACGTCGGGAGCCGGGGCGCCTTCGGTCTTGGCTTCTTCTTTCGGCTTCTTGTGGCGCACAACATTCTGGGCTAACGGGCCTTTTTCCCCTTGAACGATATCGAATTCCACTTCTTCGTCGGGATTAAGCCTTTTGTAGCCCTCTCCCTGGATCGCGGAATAGTGGACGAAGATATCGCGTTCCTCGCCTTCTTTGCGGAGGAACCCGAAACCCTTCACGTTCGAAAACCATTTTACTTTGCCCTTCTCTGCCATACCGCCTCCTTAACGATCTTTCAAAATTCAACCCGCGTCACAGACTATCCGGACGCGGCCTGCGCCCTTCTATTTCACTTTGATCTTCAACACAAGCCCGGGCTTGAAGACCACGACCTTCTTTTCGGGTACGGTCACTTCCTCGCCGGTCCTGGGATTGCGTCCCAAACGGCCCCGGCGGTTCTTCACTTTAAAAACGCCGAAATTCCGCAACTCGACCGTTTCACCGCGTTGAAGGCTTTCAGAAATAACATCGAGGGTTTTCTGGACGATCTTCTTGACATCGATCTGGGTGAGATTCGTTTCATTCGAGACCTTCATCACGATATCTTTTTTAGTCAAATTCCCACCTCCTTTATCGAAGAAGCAAGGGGGTTTTCACCCAACTGCTTGTCCTGTTTGAAGATGCGAGAAAATAGCAAATCCGCTGGTCCCTGTCAAGCGATTTAAGTTGTAACTTCAGGCGCGGACAGGGGTTAACGAAAATAATCCGCTTCAAGAGCGGATCTTAACGCAATTTTCGCCTAAAAGACGCTCGAGTTCTTCAAAAAGAACATCCGAGGTCGAAACTTTCAGCTTATCGCCGGAATCAAGAACGGTCATGCGTCCTTTGGGGTCCTGGAGGGTAAGATAAACAGGCGTGCTTCCCTTATGCTTCACGAGGATTTTCCGCACTTCCTGTAAAACATCGGGGCTTAGGCCCGCTGTCTTGATATTGACGGCGATGAGACGCGTAAAACGCTTCGGAACTTCTTCAAGGGGCACGATCTCATCGGCGAGGATCTTTGCGACGTCGTCGCGGGCATCGACTTTCCCGCGCACAAAAATAAGCGCGTCTTTTTGAAGCAAGTCCCCCGCGGCCTTAAAAACACTTGGAAAAATAACCGTTTCACAGGAGCCGTTCAGGTCCTGCAAGCTGATGAAGGCCATCTTATCCCCTTTTTTCGTCAGGATCTCTTTCATCGTATCGATGATCCCGCCGATCGTGACCTCCGCCTGATGATTGAATTCCGAAAGATTGGCCGTGGAAGCCGTCGCGTAATTCTTGAGGATCTTGCTGTATTTGGAAAGAGGATGGGAAGAAACATAAAAACCGATCAATTCGCGCTCATAAGCAAGTTTTTGGTTTTCCGGCCATTCCGGAATATCTGGCACCGCGGCTTGCTGATCATGAAACGCTTCGGGGCCGGCGCCGCTTTCAAAAAAGGAAAGCTGGCCGCGGCTGCGGTCTTTTTGGAGGTTCGAACCCATATCAACAACCGTATCAAGCATGGCCATCAGCTGGGAGCGGTGGAGCTTCCATTCATCGAAGGCCCCGCATTTGATCAAACTTTCCAGGACTTTATGGTTGCAGGTGCGAAGGTCCACGCGCTGGACAAAATCAAAGAGCGAGCGGAAGGGCCCGTCTTTCATCCTCGAACCGATGATCGATTCGATCGCGGTCGAACCGACATTTTTGATCGCCGCGAGTCCGAAGCGGATGTGATTACCGACGCAGGTAAAATCCGAAAAACTTTCGTTGACCGCGGGCGGAAGGACATCGATCCCCATCTTTTTGGCGGCTTCGATGTATTGCACGACCTTATCCGTGTTGTTCATTTCCGAGGTAAGAAGCGCTGTCATGAACTCCACCGGATAATGCGCCTTAAGATAAGCCGTTTGATAAGAAACCGCGGCGTAAGCCGTCGAATGGGATTTGTTGAAACCGTAGCCGGAAAAGTAATCGATAAGTTCCCAGATCTTCTCGGCGACCTTTTCTTTGACGCCGCGCTTCATGGCGCCGTCTACAAAGGCTTTTTTCTCCTTGGCCATGACCTCCGGGATCTTTTTTCCGATCGCGCGGCGAAGCGAATCGGCTTGCGCAAGCGTAAATCCCGCGAGATCGCTCACGATCCGCATCACTTGCTCCTGATAAAGGATGACGCCATAAGTTTCTTTCAGGCTTGGTTCAAGCGCCGGATGATCGTACTTGATGAGTTTGGGATCGCGCATCCGTTTGATGAAATCATCCACCATGCCGCTCCCAAGCGGACCCGGGCGGTAAAGCGCGAGCAAGGCCACAAGATGTTCGAAACGGCTCGGCCTCATTTTTTTAAGAAGGTCGCGCATCCCCGAACTTTCAAGCTGGAACACCCCGAGCGCGTCGCCCTTGGCAAGCATTTCATAGGTCTCGGGATCATCCTCCGGAAGGTTTACGATATCCACTTTGACGGCGCGCATTTTCTGGACGATCTTGACCGTTTCATCGATCACGGTAAGCGTTTTAAGGCCGAGAAAATCCATTTTAAGAAGGCCGATCTTTTCGAGGTCTTTCATGGTGTACTGGGTACAGATCTGGTCTTCGGTCTTATAAAGCGGGACATGTTCCGTGAGCGGAACATCCGAGATCACAACGCCGGCCGCATGGATCGAGGCGTGGCGTGAAAGCCCTTCAAGCGCCTGAGAGGTTCCGATCAGCTGCGCGACCCTGGCATCCGAATTAACCATTTCTTTTAACGCGGGCTCGCGTTCCAGGGCCTGCTTGATCGTGATCTTAAGCTCCAGCGGGATCATTTTCGCGATGCGATCCACTTCCCCGTATGAAAAACCCATGACGCGTCCCACGTCGCGCACGGCCGCTTTCGCCGCCATGGTCCCAAAGGTAATGATCTGCGCGACGCTCTGGGTGCCGTATTTACGTTTCACATAATCGATCACTTCATCGCGGCGTTCGTAACAAAAGTCGATATCAATATCCGGCATGCTGACGCGTTCGGGATTGAGAAAGCGTTCAAAATAGAGCTGGTGCCTGATGGGATCGATATCGGTGATATGAAGCGCATAGGCCACGAGACTGCCCGCGGCGGACCCGCGGCCCGGACCCACAGGGATATTTTTTTCGCGGGCAAAACGGATAAAATCCCAAACGATCAAAAAGTAGCTGATATAACCCATTTTGTTGATGAGATTGATCTCAGTGCGAAGGCGCGCCTCGTAATTCGCGGGGATCGATCCCGAAAAACGCTCGCGCAGAAGACCAAAACAAAGCTCTTCGAGATACTGGACTTGTGTTTTCCCTTCCGGCGGCGCGAATTGCGGCAGGAAGATCTTATGGAAATCAAGTTCGAGATTGCAGCGATTTGCGATCTCGATCGTGGAGTGGATCGCCTCGGGGATATCCTTAAAAAGGGCCTTCATTTCCTCGGCGGACCGGAGGTAATATTGGTCGCCTTGGTAACGCATGCGGTTCGGTTCGTCGAGCTTGGAACCCGTACCGATACAGATCAATGCGTCATGCGCCATCGCCTGGTTCTGGTGGATGTAGTGAACATCGTTGGTGGCAACAATCCCGATTTTGAGATCTTTGGCGAGTTTCTGTGAACCTTGGATGACTTTTTTCTGCGGGTCAAGGCCGTGATCCATGATTTCAAGAAAAAACCGGTCTTTTCCGAAAATGCCGGCGTATTCCTCGGCGATCTTGCGGGCGTCATGCATTTCATCGTGATAAAGATAATACGGGATCTCGCCTTTAAGCCCGCCTGAAAGCCCTATCAGGCCTTCGGAATGTTCTTTAAGCACTTCTTTGTCGATGCGGGGCCGATAGTAAAAACCCTCCGTGTATCCGATGCTCGCCAACTTCATGAGGTTCTTATAGCCTCGCTCGTTCATGGCTAAAAGCGTCAGATGAAAAGACGCTTCTTTGATGCCGTGAGCCTGTTTTTCAAGGCGGGAGCCAGGCGCCACATAAGCCCCCATGCCGATGATGGGCTTAACGCCTTCTTTCATGGCTTTGGAATAGAACTGGATGGCGCCGAAAAGGTTGCCGTTGTCGGTCATGGCAAGCGCCGGGAAACGAAGTTCTTTGGCGCGAGCCATGAGCTCATCGATCTTGCAGGTGGCGTCGAGAAGGCTGTATTCGGTATGGCAATGAAGATGGACGAAATCGCTGTGTGACATGCTCGGGACTCGCAGCTCGTACCTCGGGACTCGTTAAATGATTACAAAAAACCAAAAAAGAACGAGAAACGAGTCCCTGGTCCCAAGTCCCGTTTTTTGGTTTTACTCCCACTCAATGGTAGCCGGGGGTTTGCTGGAAATATCGTAACAGACGCGGTTGATGCCGCGCACTTCGTTGATGATGCGATTCGAGATGCGGCCCAAAAGTTCCGGCGGCAATTTGGCCCAGTCGGCGGTCATGCCGTCTAAAGACGTCACGGCGCGCACCGCGACGGCGTTCTCATAAGTGCGCTCATCGCCCATCACGCCGACGCTTTGGATCGGAAGCAGGACCGCGAAGGATTGCCAAACCTTGTCGTAATAACCCGCCTTTTTGATCTCATCGATCACGATCCAGTCGGCTTTGCGTAGAAGATCGCAGCGGTCCTTGCGGACCTCGCCTAAAATACGGACCGCGAGGCCGGGTCCCGGGAACGGCTGCCGGCCCACGATGTCTTTGTCGATCCCGAGCGCGTAACCTACCGCGCGAACCTCATCTTTAAAAAGCTCTTTAAGCGGTTCGACGAGTTTGAATTTCATATCCTTCGGGAGCCCGCCGACGTTGTGATGGCTTTTGATCGTGCTGGTCGGGCCGCCGAAATAAGAAACCGATTCGATCACGTCCGGATAAAGCGTCCCCTGCGCGAGGAACGGCACCTTGCCCAAGCGGTTCGCCTCTTTTTGGAACACATCGATGAAGGTCTTGCCGATGATCTTGCGTTTTTTCTCCGGATCGATCACGCCTTTTAAGCGGCTTAAAAAGATCTTTTCGGCATCAACGACTTTGAGATTCATTTTAAAATGACCGCGGAATGTTTTTTCAACCTTATCGGCCTCTTTAAGACGCAGCAGGCCGTTATCGACAAAAATACAGTTGAGTTTCTTACCGATGGCTTTGTGGATCAAAACGGCCGCGACCGAGGAATCGACGCCGCCTGAAAGCCCGAGCACCACGCGGTCATGGCCGACCTGTTGGCGGATCTTTTTAACGGTTTCCTTGATGAAGGATTTTGGCGTCCAGTTCTGCCGGCAGCCGCAGACCCCGACCAGGAAGTTCTTCAGGATCCTGGAACCTAGTTCGGTATGAACGACCTCGGCATGGAATTGGATCGCATAGATCCCGCGCGCGGGATCGCCCATAGCCGCGAAAGGCGCGTTTTCCGTATAAGCCAGCCGCTCGAACCCTTGGGGGATCCTGTCGAGTTTATCCCCGTGGCTCATCCAGCAAGTGATCGTCTTCGGGATCCCGCGGAAAAGCGGGCTTTCGCGCTTGGAAACGTGAAGTTTTGCGAACCCATATTCGCGTTTTTTGGATTTGTGGACGCGGCCGCCGAGCTTGTGAGAAAGAAGCTGCATCCCGTAGCAGATCCCGAGGATCGGAACGCCGCAATGAAGAAAACGTTTATCGGGGATCGGAGCGCCTTTGCCGTAGACATTTGCCGGAGAACCCGAAAAGATGATCCCTTTCGGTTTTTCGGCCATGACTTTGTCAAAAGGCACGCTGAAAGGATAGACCTTGGAGAAAACTTTGTTTTCGCGCACACGCCGCGCGATCAGCTGCGTGTACTGCGACCCGAAATCAAGAACAATGATGGTTTGATCCATAAAACTCCAAAAACGGGGACTTGGGACTGGGGACTCGTTAAAACAAGAGACGAGTCCCGAGGAACGAGTCCCGCGGTTTATTTACACATTCCGAGCTTTTGCGCGGATTGGAAGAGTTTTCCTTCCGTCTTGATGGCCGGCGCGATCACGATCTCGGTCAGCTGCATCTCCCGGATATTCTTGGCACCGACATTTCCCATCGAAGTACGAAGCGCGCCGACAAGGTTCTGCGTCCCGTCGTCAAGACGCGCGGGCCCGTAGAGGATCTCCTCCAGCGTCCCGGTGGTTCCAACGTGAATTCTTGTGCCGCGCGGCAAGTTTGCGTGCGGCGTCGCCATCCCCCAATGGAATCCGCGGCCGGGGGCTTCTTTCGTCCTGGCGAACGCCGAACCGACCATGACGCCGTCCGCGCCGCTTGCGATGGATTTGCAGATATCCCCGCCCGTGGACATGCCGCCGTCGGCAATGATAGAAACATATTTACCGGTCTTTTTGTAATAGAACTCGCGCGCCGCGGCGCAATCCGCGATCGCGGTCACCTGCGGAACGCCGATCCCGAGCACGCCGCGTGTCGTGCAGGCGGAGCCTGGTCCGATGCCGACAAGAAGCCCCGCGCAACCCGTTTCAGCGAGTTCGAGCGCGACTTTATAAGTCACACAATTGCCGAGGATCACAGGGATCTTCATCTTCCTGCAGAGTTTCTTGAAATCAACGACCTGGTAGGCTTTTGCGATATGACGCACGGTGGTGACGGTGGATTGCACCACAAAGATATCCGCGCCCGCTTCTTCGACGATCTTTCCGAATCGTTCGGCGCGCTGCGGGATCGCGCTCACGGCGCAAAGGACTTTTGCTTTCTTGATCTCCCGTACGCGTTTAGCGATCAGTTTTTCATTGATGGGCTTGACGTAAAGCTTCTGGACAAGCTGCGTCGCCTTTTCCGGCGTCGCCTTGGAGATCTCCTCAAGGATCGTTTCATAATCATCGTAGCGGGTATAGATCCCCTCGAGGTTCAGGACGGCCAGACCGCCCAGCTTCCCCATCGCGATCGCGAACTTGGGATCCACGACACCGTCCATCGCCGAAGCCAGGAACGGGATCGGGAGCGTCATATCCCCCAAAGGCATTTTAATATCAACCTCTTCGGGATTGATGGTGATATCCCCCGGCACTAATGCGATCTCATCAAAACCATAAGCCCTGCGTGCTTTACGATCTTTTCCGATAAAAACCGACATGGCGGTCTCCTCCTTAAATGACAGCATCATTTACGGAACAAAGAGACGTAAATGATAGGCTGGAATTTAACCCCGCACCCAGATATTCCGGGAGATAACCCGGCTGCAACTGGGTGCGGGGTTTAGTTCGGTCATGTGACTTATATTCGCTTTGCTTCATAAGTCACGACCTTACTAAAAATAAAAAAGGCACAAGAACAGGCGCTTGAAGCGCTTTCTTGTGCCTAAAAATGCGTTGAAGTGCGGTTGTTTCGTGTCCCATTTGCGGTATCATACAAAAGCCTTCTATCCTTGTCAACCGCACAGCTTCTTCGATTGTTATTTTAAAGACGCTATGTTACATTATCCGTCCTATGTTGAAGTTCTTGCGAAAATACACCAAACTTATCATCTGGGTCGTGGTCGGTTCTTTTATTCTCTGGGGCGGCTACTCCGTAAGCGCTCTCAAGAAAGAAGGGCGTTTTGCGGGCGAAATATTCGGTAAGACCGTTTCTTTTCAGGAATACAATCAATTCTATAGCGCGACCCAGCTTTTCATGCCGACGGAAAAACCTCTGGAAGACCCGGAAGCGCTCCGCAGCTATACCTGGCAGAATATTATCTACGCCCGTGAAGCGAAGCGCGAGGGCGTCAAGATCTCGGATGAGGACGTCCGTAATGAGATCGCGAACCTCCTCAAGCAACAGGGGCTTGTGAATCCGACGCAGGAACAATACAAGATCTGGCTGACCCGCGCGCTCCATATGTCGCCGCGCGATTTTGAGGAAGGGCTCCGGGAGTTCATGCGCATTCAAAAACTTTTGCGCGTCAAGATCGCGAGCTTTACTCCGGTCGACGCTGATAAGGTCACGGACCCGAAAGAAAAAGAAAAGATCATCGAAAAGCAAAAAACGGATTTCATGGTCTGGACCGCCGACGTCAATAAACGGGCCAACCTGAAAGACTACCTCGCCCTGCCAAAACCGGCGGAGGAAACCACGGAAGGGCTCGAAGAAGAGGCGCCAGCGCCTGAGCCCGCTCCCGCCACATCTGAAAAGACCCCGGCCGAGAAATGATCCCTATGCGTAAAACCGTTGAAGAGTTCGCAAAAATGATCGGCGGTACGGTGGTAGGCGATGCTTCGACTGTGATCGAAGGGATCACAAATTTTGAAAATCCGCTGAAGGGCCATATTTCTTTTGTTCAGGACGAAAAAGGTTTCCGGTCGCTTGAAACTTCCGAGATCGCCTGTATCATCGTCCCAAAACAAATCAAACAATCCTCCAAGGTCCTGATCCAGGTCGAATATCCCAAACGGGCTTGGGCGCAGATCCTCCGCGAGCTCTTCCCCGCCAAGAAATTCCCTGGCACGATCGCCTCAAATGCTTCGATCGCTAAAACGGCCAAGATCGGAAAGGACGTGACGATCGAATCTTTCGTGACGGTTTGTGATCATGCCGTGATCGGTGACCGATCGGTTCTTCGCGCGCACGCGTTCGTAGGAGAAAACGTGAAAATCGGCTCCCATTGCGTGATCCACCCGAACGTAACGATCTACGAGAACTCCGAACTTGGAACCAATGTAGTCGTCCATGCGGGGACCGTGATCGGGGCGGACGGCTTCGGCTATGTCGCGACACCCGCAGCCCATGAGAAACTGCCGCAGATCGGGAATGTCGTGATCGAAGATGATGTGGAGATCGGCGCCTGTTCGACGATCGACCGTGCGGCGATCGGCTCCACGCGGATCGGCAAAGGCTGCAAGATCGATAATCTTGTCCAGATCGCCCACAACGTCGTGATCGGGCCGCACACGGTCATCTCCGCGCAAACCGGTATCTCCGGAAGCTGTAAGATCGGTTCTCATGTCACGATGGGCGGAAGCGTCGGTTTAGGCGACCATGTGGAGATCGGCGATTGGGCGATGATCGGCGCCGGCGCGGGGTTCCCTTCCAATAAGAAAGTTCCTGGCAAACAGATCTATTTCGGCCAGCCCGCCCGGCCGTATCAGGAAATGAGAAAACAGTTCGGCGCCCAGCTTCGCGCCGCGGAAACTTTGGATGATGTCCGCGTACTCAGGAAAAAGGTCGCGGAACTGGAAAAGAAGCTCGGAATACCTTCCCCCAAATAAATCCCGCGATCCTTTACTTTAGGAATTTTTATTACTCTTCCCTTTTTAGCCGGATCAAGCTCAGAAATTCACTGCGGGAGCGCGCGTCCTTGCGGAAAGCTCCGAGCATGGAACTTGTGATCGTGTAGGAATCGGCTTTCCTGACGCCGCGCATGGACATGCAGAGATGGAGCGCTTCGATTACCACGGCAACGCCTTTGGGATTGAGGGCGTTCATCAGGCACTCCGCGATCTGGGTCGTAAGCCGTTCCTGGACCTGGAGGCGTCTTGAAAAAACCTCGACAACGCGCGGGATCTTGGAAAGACCGATGATCTTGCCGTTCGGGATATAGGCGATATGGGCTTTGCCGTAGAAGGGCAGAAGATGGTGCTCGCAAAGCGAAAAAAGCTCAATATCCTTCACGATCACCATTTCATCATAAGGCTCTTTGAAGACGGCGTTTTTAAGGATCTCTTTCGGATCGAGCTTATAGCCCTGGGTTAGATACTTCAGGGACGTCACAACGCGTTCGGGCGTGCGTCGAAGGCCTTCGCGGCCGGGATTTTCTCCCAATAAAGCCAGCATTTCGGTCACTAACTTCGGGAATCGCGCCTCATCCTGCGTTTTTTTTGATCTTGCCATAATTATTCTCCTTCAATCTTTATTTGAGCGCGCGGCGGATCGCTTCCGCGATCTTCATGAACCGTTCGCTGATCGTGCTTTTAGGGTATCCCATGACGACCGGGAGCCCTGAATCCCCGCACTCCCGGATCTGCGCCTCAAGAGGAATATCCCCCAAGAACGGGACTTGAAAAACTTCGGCCATTTTTTCTCCCCCGCCTTTTCCAAAAACAGGGCCTGTCATGTTCTCGATCACGCCGAGAACAGTGACTTCCAGCTGCCGGAACATGTTCACGGCTTTACGCACATCGCCAAGCGCCACTTCCTGCGGGGTGGTCACCACGACCGCGCCTGATAAATGCACCCACTGCGATAAGGAAAGCTGCACATCACCCGTGCCGGGGGGCAAATCTACGACAAGAAAATCAAGTTCGCCCCACTCCACGCGATGCAAAAATTGTTCGATAGTTTTATGAAGGAGCGGGCCGCGCCAGATCACGGGCTGTTCGGGATCTGCAAAAAAACCGATCGAGATCGCCCGAATACCATGCGCGTCGATCGGAGCGATCTTCTCGCTCTGGCCGGCGGTTTCCGGCTTTTTATCCGCCGGGATCCCGAGCATGATGGGAATGTTGGGGCCGTAGATATCAGCATCCATCAGGCCCACGCGGGCGCCAAGCTTTTTAAGAGCCAGCGCCAAATTTACGGCCACGGTGGATTTTCCCACTCCGCCTTTGCCGCTTGCGACGGCGACCACATGCTTGACGCCGGGGATCGGCTGGATCGCCGAAGGGTTCACGCCACATTTCGGTTTTTCCGAAAAATGCACGTCGCAGCCCGAAGCGCCGATCGCCAACACCGATTGGATGATCGTTTCCCGGAATTGGTCCCGAAGACGCGGGTCCTCGACCGAAGATTCCAGATGAAGGAACACGCGGTTTTTGTCGACCTCGATCTCGCGCACGAGCCCGAGCGAAACAATATCCTCGCCTACCAAGGGTTCCCGGATCTGTTTGAGACAATCAAGGACCTTCTCCCGGGTGATTTTGTTGAATGTCGTCATGAGATCATGCCTGTTACGGACGATTCGCCGCGGCTGGTTTCAAGATAAACCATAAAAATAATCCCGCAAGGATGAGAATAAACCATCCAGCGACTCCGTCATAAAGGATCTTGGATCCCCAAAAAAGCGATTTGCCTCCCTGGAATTCCATAAAAAGATCGTCGAGGCGGATAAAAAAGACGCATCCCGCATGCAGGCCGATCGCGGGATAAAGCGAACCGCTCCGGCAAACCGCTCCGTTCAAGGCGAGCCCGAAAAAGAAAAGCCCGACGGCTTGAGGCCAGAATTTCGGCCATGCCGCAAGCGAAACAAAAGGCGCCCCGATCAACCGGAGCCCGTCAATAAAGTTCGGATCCGAGCCGACAAAGATCTTTTTCATGCCGACAAAATGAACGCTTGAATAAAAAACGGTCGCCACAAGAACAGCCAAGAGGATTTTATTCTTAAACAAACCCTGGAGGGACCTAAACACAAAACCCCGGAAGAAAAATTCTTCCATAACCCCTATCAGAAGACCGGTGCCTAAGGCCGCTGCGATCTTCCCCGTCCATTGCGCCCAATTCATGTCCTGGACGCTGAATGCCGCTCGGCCGGAAAGAACCTCGATGGTTGCGACTATGCCCAACATCCCGATCCCCGTCAAAAAACCAAGGATCAAAAGCCTGAAACTGGAAGACCCCCAGATCAGACCGAATTTAACGAGCGATTCTTTTTTGATGCGGACAAAAAATACGGCTGCGGCGATCGCGCCGATCATGACCAGACGGTTAAAAATACGCTCGAATTTATAATGATGGAACGTTTCAAAAAAATCGTAGAGGATCGGCGCCAAAAAAGCGCTCAAAAGAAGAATCCCTCCGAAAACACAAACGAATTTCAGGAAATTTTTCATACCTTTGGGAACTTTCCGTTATTTTAATTCGAGGATGATTTCGATCTCGACGGCGGCATTAAGCGGCAAACTGCTCATTCCCACAGCGGAACGGGCATGCGTACCGCGCTCCCCCAGGACTTCTCCCAGGATTTCGGAAGCGCCGTTCACTACTGCGGGGATCTCATAAAAATCCGGAGCGGTTTGGACAAAACCCGTCATCTTAACGATGCGGTTGATCTTTTCAAAACCGATCAAATGCTTCATGATGCTCAAAATATTAAGCGCCGCGAGACGCGCCGCCGCCCGGCCTTGCTCGAACGAAAGGTCCTTCCCGACCTTTCCCGCCAAAACTTTTCCTTCCGCATCTTTCGAGATCTGGCCGCTTAAAAAAGCGAGTTTCCCCGAAACGACAAAGGGCTGATAAAGCCCCGCGGGTTTCGGCGTCGGCGGCAACAAAAGCCCTAATTGTGCGATTTTTTCTTCAGGGGTCGTCATAGGGATTTATTTCCTGCCTATGATAAGCGTAGCCGCGCCAAAAGCAAAGCTTTTCGTCGTACAGTCGCGAAATCCAAAGGATTGCATCAATCGAATGGTTTCCTCCGGTTCCTGGAAACTTCGGACCGAACCGGAAAGAAAATCATAAGCCTTGCGGTTCCCCGAAATAACCCATCCGAGAAGCGGAAGAATGAATTTTAAATACGGAAAGAATAATATCCGCGCCCATAAACTCCGGGGCCGTGTGAGATCAAGGAATGCGGCTTTTCCGCCGGGATTCAGGACATGATGAACGCGGCTTAAGAATTCAGGAAATTTTCGGACGCTTCGCAGCGTAAATCCCGAGATCACAAGATCGAAACTCGAATCCAGGAACGGCATGTTTTCAAAATCCTCTTGAAGCCAAACAACGTTCCCCCGAACGGTGCGGCGGGCTTTTTCTAGCATGGCCTGAGAAAAATCGATCCCGGCAGCGCGCTCCCAGGACCTTCTTTGCAGAAAGCATTCTAAAAATTTCCCGGTACCGCAACCGATATCCAGAATGGATTTCGGTAAGAAATCTTTATCGCCTAAAATGACCTCCGTTGACCGGCGGCGCCAGGATTCCGACATGCCGAAACTAAGGATCTGATTTAAAAGATCATACCGGCCGCTGATCGAATCGAAGATCTTGCGAATGCTCTCTTTATCCATGGCAGGCGCTTCCGGCCTCTTCGAAGACTTTTACGATCTCATAATTTGTATTCCGCTGAACGGGGATAAAACCGGCGTCCCGGATGAGACGGATAAGGTCTTCGCGGCGCGTATCCGCCTTGATCCCCGTCGGCTCAAGGACTTTATCTTCGATCAGCGTACCGCCCATATCGTCGCAGCCGAACGCGAGCGCGATCTGCCCCATCCTTTGTCCTTCCGTCAGCCAACCGCTTTGGATATGCTGGAAATTATCGAGCATAAGGCGCGAGATGGCGACCGTTCTAAGATAATCGTCTCCGCCCGCCGAATTGATGTGATCCATCTTCGGCGTCCCATAAGGTACAAAACTCCACGGAATGAACGACCGGAAACCGCGCGTCTGATCCTGAAGCTCCCTTAACCGGACAAGGTGCAAGACCCTTTCTTCAAGAGTTTCGATATGACCAAAAACCATCGTCGCGGTGGTCTTAAGACCCGCCTCATGCGCCGTCCGCATGATCTTAAGCCAACGATCGGATGATATTTTCCTCGGGCTGATCTTTTTGCGAACACGCTCCGCAAGGATCTCCGCGCCGCCCCCCGGAAGTGAATTAAGACCTGCTTCTTTGAATAACTTGAAAAGTTCCGGAAGCGGCATTTTGCTTTTCTTGGAAAGTTCATCCATTTCGACGGCTGAAAAGGAGTGGATATGGACCTGGGGGTATTTTTCATGAATGGCCCGGACCATGCCGAGATAATAATCCAATGGAAGATCCGGATGGATCCCCCCCTGGATAAGGATCTGAGTCCCGCCAAGAGCGACCAGTTCCTCAACTTTCTTGAGAATCTGCTCCAATGTCAGGACAAAAGCGTCCGGATGCCCGGACCGGCGGTGGAACGCGCAAAAATCGCAGCCGACGGTGCAAATATTTGTGTAGCTGATATTACGGTCCACGACGAAGGTGACGCCGTTCGGGATAAGACGCGGTGTTAATCTTTGCGCGGCTTTCCCCAATGAAATAAGATCGCACGCGTAAAGCTGCAGCCCTTCTTCGGGCGATAGACGGCCGCCGTCCAGGCGTTTTTGAAGGATCTTCTGGAAAACATCCGTCATTCGAAGAACCGTAAAGGCTGAGGCGCCGGCGTCAGACCTTCGGCATGGGCGAGCTCAAAAAAATGCTCCACGCCTTCTTTCATGGTCTTGTCCAGCTGGTATTGAAGATTCACAAGATACCCGATAGTTTGGCAGAAACGCTTGTCCGAGGGCGTGATCCCGAAGGAATGTTCGAGGATATTTTCAAGATTCGCCAAATTATCCAGAAGAGTTTCTTTTAAAAGCGCGCAGAAGGAACGAATGGGGCCGGGGTGTTTGGCCGCAAAATCTTTACGCACGGCCCAAAGAGCGAACACGAACGGTTTTCCGGTCCAAGTATACCAAGATTCCCCGAGATCGTACTTGTAGATCAATTCCTTGGGCTGGCAAAAAAGCGCCTGATCGCCGATCACGAGCGCGGCGGGATAATTCCGGAGCATAACCTCCGGATCCTGGTCCGCTACCTCAAACGTGTTGTTGTGGCCGTATCTTTTTTTGAGGAGGATCCTCAGCAGGCCCGCAGAACTAAGACTCTCCCGGGAAAGAGCGACCTTCGCGCCGTCAAGCTCTTCGATCTTTTTATGGGAAAGCAGAAGAACGCTTCTGGCAAAAAGCCGCGTCCCGATCGCGAGCTCCGAGAGCAGAAGATAATCGTTTTGACGTTGGAAATATTCCAAAGCTGAAACGGGCGCCGCATCGATCTCCCCCTTTTGCATCGCCTCGTTGATAGCCGCGGGATGTGACTGAAAAAAATCCACTCTGGTCTCCGCACCGTTCGATGAAAAAAGTTCCGGAAGACGGAAAAAGAACGGAAGGCAGTTCAAATAACAAATTCTGCCGACGCGAAGGCTTACTTGGGATCTCATGCCGCCTTTCCCACCCAACGGGGATAGAGCGCATGCGGGACGCCCATCTGATCGAGCACTTTACCCACCACAAAATCGACAAGGTCGGAGATCTTTTCTTGAGCGGAGTAAAAAGCCGGCATGGGCGGCACGATCTTGACGCCAAGACGCGCAAGCTTGAGCATGTTTTCGAGATGAATGGCTGAAAGCGGCGTCTCACGCGGCACAAGAATAAGCTTGCGGCCTTCTTTGATCGTACAATCCGCGGCGCGGTGAATAAGGTTCTGGCTAAGACCCGATGCGATCGCCCCGAGCGTTCCCATGCTGCAAGGGATAATAACCATCCCCGCCGTCGGATACGACCCGCTTGCGATCGGCGCGGTGAAATCGTGGAGATCGTGAATGGAAACGCTTTGCTTCTTAAAATCAGCTTCGCTTCCCAACTCCTCTTTCATGACGATCTTCGCCGTATCCGACACTACAAGCTCCACGGGGATCCTTTGTTCGGCCAGCACTTCTACCAGTCGCACCCCATAGATCACCCCGCTTGCTCCCGTGATCGCCACTACATAAGGCTTCATGAATTAACTCCTATAGAATCTTGTCTAATACAACCGATACGAATAAAACGATGCTTACGACGGCATTCGTAAGAAAAAAGGCCTCATTGATCTTCGAAACGCCAAAACTCCGGACAAGCTGGTTTTCCCGGATAAGAAATCCGGTAACAACAATGAGGCCAACCCAATAACAGATCCCCATGCCCGCTAAAAATCCCGCCGCAAACCAGCAAAAAACGCTTGCGGCATGAAGTAAACGCGTGAATTTAAGCGTTGCGGCAATGCCGAATCTTGACGGAAAAGAAAAAAGTCCTTTTTTCATATCAAAATCGATATCCTGCAGCGCATAGATCATATCAAAACCCGCGACCCAGCACATAACACCGATCGTAAGGAACATGGGAGCCCAGCCGAACTTCCCCGTCGCCGCGATCCAGGCGCCGTAAGGGGCGATCCCGAGGATCAACCCCAAGACAAAATGAGAAAGCCAAGTAAATCGTTTGGTGAAAGGATAGACCCCGGCCAAAAATACGGGGACGGGCGAAAGCGCGAAACAAAGCGGCCCAAGCAAATAAGCGCTTATTTCAAAGACCAAAAGCGATACAGCTGTCGCGATCCAGACGGAACGGACCCGGATCTTTTTTTGCGGAAGCGCGCGGCCTTGCGTCCTCGGGTTTTCCGCGTCGAGCGCCCGGTCGAGCAAACGGTTCATCGCCATCGCCATCGTCCGGAAGCTCACCATGGCGACCGTGACCCAGAAAAAAAGAAAAAAATCCGGAACCCCGCCGACCCCGAAAAAAAGCCCCAGATAAGCGAACGGCAGGGCAAATACCGAATGCTCGAATTTGATCATTTCGAGAAAAACCGCGGCCTTAGCGAAGATATTTTTCATCCAATCCATATTCACGCCAGCGCTCTTCGACCCGCCGCTTGATCTCCTCGGTCATGACGATATCTTCCGGCCACGGACGCTGCATGCCTTCGGCTTCGCTTTTGCGGGTGGCGTCGATCCCGATCTTAGAGCCCGAAAAGTCCTTGGCCGCCGCATGGTCCAGCTCATCAAGAGGCCCTTCTCCGAACACGATATCGCGCTTCGGGTCCATGTTATTCAAGACGCGCCACGCGACTTCTTTGACGTCCTGGATGTTCGTATCATGATCGAGCACGACGATCATTTTCGAGAACATCATCTGCCCGAGGCCCCAGATCGCGTGGATGATCTTCTTTCCCTGGTCCGGATAACTTTTCTTGATCGAAAGGATAAGACAGTTATGGAACGCGCCCTCCCAAGGAAGATGGATGTCCGTGATCTCGGAAAATTGTTTCTGAATCATCGGCAGAAAGATCCGTTCGATGGCTTTTCCCATATAACAATCTTCCATCGGCGCGCGGCCGACCACAGTCGTCACATAGACCGGGTCTTTACGATGGGTCATGCAGGTTACATGGAATACGGGAAAATCCTTCGCGCGCGAATAAAAACCTGTGTGATCGCCGAAAGGCCCCTCGAGGCGCATCTCCCCTTCTTCGACATAACCTTCCAGAACGATCTCGGCTTCCGCCGGAACCTCCAGATCGATCGTCTTGCATTTAACAAGTTCGACGGAATGCTTGCGCAGAAATCCCGCCAGCATCAGCTCATCCATGCCGCTCGGGAGCGGGCATGCCGCGGAAAACATGGTTGCCGGGTCGGCCCCGATCACGCAGGCGACGGGAAGCCGTCCTTTGCCGCCTTTGCGGAGTTTGCGGAAATGCTCGGCGCCGTCTTTATGGATCTGCCAGTGCATCCCGGTCGTCCGGTCGTCATAGAGATGCATCCGGTAAAGCCCGAGATTCCGTTTGTTCGTCTCGGGGTCCTTGGTAATGACCAGAGGAAATGTGATGAACTTGCCGCCGTCTTTGGGCCAGCATTGGATCGCAGGAAGCCGGTCTAGCATCTTCCCTTCGCCTGCGAGGATGATTTTTTCCTGACAGGGGGCGTGTTTGACGAATTTGGGAAGCACCGCATGAAGCTCCGAAAGTTTCGGGATCATCGCGAGCTTTTCAAAAAGCCCCTGCGGGGGCTTTAGATCAAGAAAAGAACGGATGCGTTCAGCGATCTCGGAAATTTCTTTAACTCCAAGCGCCATTGCCATACGCTTGGAAGACCCGAAAAGATTGATCGCAAGCGGCATGGTTGAGCCGCGGACATCCGCAAAAAGAAGAGCAGGCCCTTCTTTTTTTACGACGCGGTCATAAATTTCTGTCACCTCGAGCGCCGGATCGACCTGCGCCTTGATCTCCGCAAGCTCTCCCGCCTCGCGGAGCGCCTTTAGGAACTCCCCAAGATTCTTAAAGCTCATAACTCGTTCCTCTTTTTTCCGAAAAGACATAGGCATTTGTCGAAAGGAGCCCGCACGATCGCCGAAAGCCCCCAAAGGGCAATGGCCTGGTTCAGTTTTTTCAAACGGATCCACTCATTCAGCTGGAAATGGCCCGAATGCTTAAGAAGATGGGAAGTTTTTTCCTCGACTTCGAGCTCAAAGGGCATATCGAAGATCACAAGGGCCATCACAACACTGAAACAGCCGAGCCCCACATTGATCAAAAAACGAAAAGGCGGAAAGAAAACGCCCGGGACGAAAAGGATCCAGCCCGCCAGCACCGTGAAACGGATCACGAAAGTCATGCGCTTTTTGAGGCGTATCCAGAAAGTCATGTTGGAAAGCTGGCTCTTCAAATACGCCTGGCGCGCGGCCTGCAACACCGAAAGAAAATCATGGCCCTCGTAAACCTTGGGCTCCAAGAAAAGGCCGTCGTCGGAAGCATACTCCTCCGAAGGCCGGATAGGGGTTACGGCAATATGGTGGAGCCCGGCCTGGTCCAGGACAAAGCGCGCGATCTCGCAGCCTGTGACGATCGTCCGGTAGGAAGGCGTCTTATATTTCCAGAGCACCCATTGCCCATAGAACGCGAAAACCAGGGAGACAACCACGGTCCCGATGAAGAAAACCCAGTGAGCAGGATTCACCCCGTTAGATCTCCTGTTTTTCTGAATTTTTGAATTCGGAAGGAAATTTCATGGACTTACTTTCCTTGGAAGTTTCCCACGTTATTTTGATTTAAAGATCTAACGGGGTTCACAGCCCCTGATTATAAGCCAACTAAGGGTGTGATTCAAGAAAGCGCAGGAGGCCCTGCATGTCCTCGGGGAGCTGGCTCGTCAGATGGATCTTCTTTTTGGTCCGGGGCTGTTCGAAGCCGAGCGTCAGGGCGTGAAGCGCCTGTCGTTTGATACCAGGACACGGAACGCCATAAAGGGTATCCCCCAGCACGGGATGTCCCATATGGGCGAAATGCACGCGGATCTGATGTGTACGGCCCGTTTGAGGACGGATCTCCACGAGCGTGGCGTTTTCAAAGCGCTTGAGGACGCGGAAAAAGGTGACCGCATCCTTGCCTCCGGAGGGCCGGACGACCACTTTTTTCCGGTTGAGGAATGCGCGGCCCACGGGCTCCTCGCAAACCCCCTCGTCATGCTGTACGACGCCGCGAACGATCGCGTTATAGACCCGGTCGATCGTGTGTTCCTTGAATTGGCGCGCGAGTTTCGCGTGAGCATGATCGTTCTTGGCGACCACAAGAAGGCCGGATGTGTCTTTGTCGAGGCGATGTACGATGCCGGGCCGGACTTTATCCTCGGCGTTCCCGAGACTCTGGACATGAAAAAGAAGCGCATTCACGAGCGTGTGGTTCGGATTCCCGTGCGCGGGATGGACGACCATGCCGGCCGGCTTGTTCACAACAAGACAATCCTCGTCCTCATAAACGATATCCAGCGGGATCGGTTCGGCGGGAAGTTCTTCGACGGGCGTATTGAGTTTTTCAACATGGATCTTCTCGCCTGCCTTGACCGGATAATGCGGCGCCGCGCATCGCCCGTTGACGAGCACGCCTTCGTTTTTAATGAGTTTTTGAAGCTGTGCCCGCGAATGTTGGCTGGACATTTTCTCGGCGAGGAATACATCGAGGCGCTGGCCCGCTTCCCTGTCTTCGACGACAAACTCCGTGAAACGGTTCCTAGTCATGATGCGAACTTTGCCGCCGACGCAGCTGGAAGAGAATGAACGCAACGGTAATGATCCCGAAACTCAGCCACTGATTCGAACTCAGTCCGAACCATGAAAAACTGGGCTCTCGCAGAAATTCGATCGTGTAGCGGCCGATCCCGTAAAGAAGAAAGTAAAGGAGGCCGATCTCGCCGTCAAAACGAGCTCTTTTCCTGCGGGCAAGAAGGAACGCGAAAAGCAGAAGATCGTAGAAAGCTTCATAGAGCTGGGCCGGATGCACGGGGCTCGAAAGCTCGGGAAATTGAACAGCCCACGGAAGATCGCACGTTTTTCCGTAACAGCACCCGTTTAAAAAACATCCGATCCTCCCGAAAGCGTGCGTCAAAGCTGTGTAAGGAGTCAGGAAATCCAGGGCCTTCCAGAATGACCATTTCCGCTTCCGGGTCATCAGGATCAAACCCAGGAAAGCCGAGATCGCGCCCCCGTAGAAGATCAGTCCGCCCTCCCAGAGCGCAAGGATCTTAAACGGGTGGGCGAGATAATACGGAAAGTTTTGAACGACATAAAAAAGCCTAGCCCCCAAAAATCCCCATACCAAGACCGTAAAGGCCATGTCCGAAACGTCATCGGGCTTGGGAAATCCTTCTTTCAGGGCGCGGCGCCTCATGAGAAAAACGGAAAGGAGGACCCCAATGACAATGCTTAACCCGTAGGAATAGAGGTGGATATCCCCGAATGAAAAAAGGATTGGCTTCATGATCTTTTTCCGGGCCGCAGGATGCGGATGCAATAAAGACAAACGCCCGCGGTAATGGCGATATCGGCGATATTAAAAACGGGCCAGATCCGGAAATCAATAAAATCGATCACGGCTTCGAACCGGAGCCGGTCGATCCAGTTGCCGACGGCGCCGCCGAGGATCAGACTGAGCGCCCATCGCTCCAGGTCCGAACCGTTTTTGCCCGGGACTTGATGGGAACGGTTCGCGATAAAAAAAAGAAAAATGAGGCTGACCGTGATCACTGTAAAAAGGACGGGCGCGTAACCGCTGAAGAGCCCAAAGGCCACCCCGGAGTTTTTCACGAGGGTCAGGTCCAGAATGCCGGGAATGACGGGAACCGACGTTTGCGGAGAAAGATAATGAAGCGCGAGAAATTTCGAGAGCTGATCAATGAGAACTAAAGATCCGACAAGACCGTAGAAGAAGATCACGGACGACGTTTGTTCTTCTCCTCTTCTTCCTGCGCCCTCACCGAAAGGCGGGTATAGGGCATCGCCAGAAGGCGTTTTTTGGGGATCGGGGTTCCGTAGATCTCGCAGATGCCGTAGGTCCCGTCCTCGATCTTCTTGAGGGCCATATCAATATCATTCAAGAGCTGCTGCTCATTGGACGCGAGGCCGATATTGAGTTCCCGATCGTAATTGTCGGTGGCAAGGTCCGCTACATCCGAAAGCTCCGCGGTATTGACCGGTTGCTCGCTACTCAGGGTATCTCCCTCGATCTTCTGGAGATCGCCGGCGATCTTGCCGCGTAAATGGAGAAGCAATTTTTTATAGATCTCAAGTTCGCTTTTGGGGAGCTTCTTGGCCTTGGGGTTTTTGACCGGTCGTGAAGAAGACTTTTTGGCCGGCTTTTTGGCTTTCTTTTTGGAGGATTTTTTCGCTTTTTTCATAAATAAGACCCTGCTTTCCTTGAAATTGAGGCGAGACTCGCCTTCCAAAACCTATAAACTTGAGGCGGCATTATACTGATGCCCCCCTAGAGACGCAAGCGATATGTCGGAAAAAAAGAGCTGCCTCTAACCGGCGGCGTATTCGAGAAGAGAACGGGGGATCTCGCCCTTTTTTTGAAGTTCTTTTTTGAGAGCCCTCAAGAACGCGTCGACCACGACAGGATCGAACTGCGTGCCCGCGCAATTGCGGATCTCGTGGATGGCAAAATCAAGCGACCGCCCTTCCCGGTAACAACGCGATGAAACGATCGCATGAAAACTATCCACCACGCTGATGATCCTGGCCTCGATCGATATTTGGTCTCCTTTGAGGCCCCGCGGATAACCGCTCCCGTCAAAGCGTTCATGATGGGAAAGGATGATCTCGCGGACTTTTTTAAAATCGGTGAGCGGTTCCAGGATCCTCGCACCCTTTTCCACGTGGGTCTTCATGATCTTCCATTCTTCGGGGGTCAGCCGGCCGGGTTTGGAGAGGACGCTGTCGGGAATCCCGATCTTACCTACATCATGAAGGATCAACGCCGCGGAAAGAAGGTCTTTGGTCTTTCCCGAAAGATCGATCCCCATCTCGCGGGCCGTCATAAGGCCGAGCCGTTCCACCTCTGAAACATGGCCGAAGATGTTGGGCTCTTTGGCGTGAACTTCCTCGGCGAGAGAACGCATGATCTCATAGTAGGTTTTTTGCTCCTTGCTCCGCATCCGCTCGATCTCTTCAAGGCGCCGGGCAAGTTCCTGGTTTTGCTCCACAAGGCTTTGGTTGTATTCGGCCGTTTTGACCGCCATAGAACAATCATGCGCGAGCGTCTGGAAAAAAGTGACCTCCTGCTTGGTAAAACAACGCCCGTTCACCCGGCGCCCCAACATCAGAACGCCGACAAGCGTGTCCTTGAAATAGCCGGGAACGATCAATTCCGCTTTCAGGGTCTGCATGGCTTTCTGGATGCCCGCCAGCTGATCCGCCTTGGAATTGGAAGCGAGCCGGTATTCGGCGCGAGAGAGCATTTTTTTCACATCGGAGAGAAAAAGAAATTCTTTCTGGAAAGGCTGCTTCTGTTTGAAGCCCGAGAACCATTGCACCATCGGGTGGTCGACATCAAATTTAACAAGGCTGACCGGAAGACGTTTCGAGCCTTTGGAGTTCACAAAGACATAGCGCTTTTTCCGGGGATCAAGCACCAAAAGCGAGGTGTGGGTCAGGCCGAACTGGCGGTCAATGAAGCGCGTGATGATCTTGAGGAGCCGGTCAGGCCGTTTGAGGCGGACCATCATCCGGGCGACATCCCGCAACACTTCCTGATAATCCAGCTTATTGGCGTTCAAGCGGTCTGTTTCGGTCGGCATGAAGAACGTTCCCCGGTGTCCGGGGCATCTTTCTGGGTTTTTCCCGCGTTCGCAGCGAAAGACCCGTCACTAGACTCCTTTGGCAAGAAGCTCGATCTTGTCCTGAACATCTTTTTCGAGATATTCGAGACTTAAAGGCTTGGTGATGTAATTATCCGCGCCAAGCCGCATGGCCTCTTCGATCTTCTCCTGCGTCTCAACGGCGGTCACCATGATCACTTTCATCTTCGGATATTTTTCTTTGATCTTCTTCAAGGCCTGCAGCCCATCGAGGCCCGGCATTTGAATGTCCAGAAGCACAACGTCGGGTTTAAAAATACCGACCTGCTCAAAGGCCATGACACCGTCATGGGCGACCGCGACCCTGTAGTCCCGGTCTTCAAAGAAAGATTTCAGGAATTCGCAGATCTCGACCTCATCATCAACGATCAATAATTTTTTCATCATAACGCGTTCCTCACCCGGTAATGGCCCGGCGTCGCGAAAATAACGCCGGATCCTGTTTATCTTGCTGTTCTTTGATTGCTTAAAATCGAAGCTTCTTCTTTTTCCCCGCCGGCTTTCTGCGCGGCGGCGCACGGCAGTTGTAAAATGAACATGCTGCCAACCCCTTCCTGGCTTTCCACGCGGATCGAACCGCCGTAGCGGTGCGTGACCTGCTTCGTCACGAAAAGCCCGAGCCCCACCGCCTCGTGGCGCGTGGTGTAGAACGGGTTAAAGACCTTGTCCAGGTGTTCGGCCGGGATCCCCTTCCCCGTGTCCGAACAAACGATCTCCACGAGCTCTTCGTCGCGATGATATTTCAATTCGACCGAGATCTTCCCCTCCGTCCCTACGGCTTCAACAGCATTGAGAAGCAGGTTCAGGAAGATCTCCCGGATCTCCTGCACGTTCGCGTAATAACGCGGCAGTTCCGGATCGATGTCGCGGATGATCTCGATCTTATCCAGCGATGCCTGGTACGCGAGCAGGGCCAGCGTCTCATCGAGGACCTTTTCCAGCGAGACCCACTCCTGCGGCCCGCGGGAACCCTGCGAGTACATGAGAAGCTTCCTTGTTATATCGGCAGCCCGTCGCGTTTGCTTCACTATCGCGTTCAAGGATTCCTGAACGTTCGGTTCGAGCTGTTTGGCCCCCTTCTGCATAAGAAGCACCTGGGCTTTGCCCGAAATGATCGCCAGAGGATTATGGATCTCATGAGCGATGCCCGCGGCGAGCTTTTCGATCGCGTTTAGTTTGGTTTTCTGGACCCATTGGGACTGCGAATCCTGGAGCTCGTTATTGAACTGCTTCAGGCGCTTAACGATAAGAGCGTTATGAACGCAGGGTGCGATCGCCGAGGCAAATTCCCGGAAAAAATGAAAATCCGCTTGATCGAACACGGTGTCGGGCGACAGGGCCCCGAACGCAACCAGTCCTACAAGCTCCCCTTTAACAAAAAGCGGGATGACCCAACCGGCCTGCAGGGCGTCAAAATCCCGAGCCAAGGCGTTCGCCTCCTGCCAGGTAAGGCTTTGGAGGATCGGTCCGCGGACCAGCACGTGCGGTCCGGTCTGATGGACGAGTTTTAGAAGCGGTGTATCGGCCGCAAGATGGGTCTTCTTGGAGGCCGCGAGGGTCCAGCCATGAGCCGAGGCGACCTCAAAATTATTTTGGAGTGGGTCCGGCACTAGAAGCGCCGCGGTCTTCAGATGCAACACTTCGCCGAAGGTATTCACGACCAGATTCGCGATCTCCTGGAGATCAAGATTCACGGCCAGGTCCGAAGCGAGGTCCATCAAGGCCATCTGGGCGAATGTTTTTTTATGGAAAAAATATTTTTCGAGGAATTTTTTAACCCATCGCTCAATGGGCTTGTAGGCGACGACAAAGATGACGGTCATGATCAGAATGGGGAAAAAGGGGTGGCGCAAACGCGCGGAAGGAATAAGAAAGGGCAGCAGATAAGCCGCGAGAGAACCCAGAAAAAAAAGAACGAGTCCTACCAGCACCTTTTTGAGGATCGTCTTCGGGGTCTTTATATGAAAAGACACGTCTCTTTTGAAAATAAAAACTCCTTCGATGTTAGGGCCGTGCGCCTTTGACCGCCTCCACACATTTGGGACAAAGAGACACGTACTCCGGGTCGCCGCTAAGGGAGGAAGAATAATTCCAGCAACGGACGCATTTGGCCCCGTCCGCTTGGGTCACCAGGGCCTTCAGTCCGAACTTCTTCTGGAACACCGCGGAAAAACCTTCTGCGGCCTCCATACCCTCCACAGCCTGCGTCGCCAAAATAACCTGGGACACGACAAAGACGCGAGCGAGTTCTTTTTCATATCTATGTAATATTTCGGCCGATTTCGGATCTTCTGCAGTGAGGATCACCTTCGCTTCCAGGCCCGCGCCGATCTCTTTGGCTTCGCGCTTTTTTTCAAGGAAAAGCGTCACTGTGTTGCGGACCTCGCGCAAATGCTCCCATTCCTGGAACTCTTTTTCCGCTTTGCCGTCGCGAAAGGACGGCCAGGCGCTCGCGTGAACGGTCGCGACCCCCTCTTCGAGCTTGCAGGACCCCCAAACCTCGTCGGCCGTAAAAGGAAGGATGGGCGCCATGATCTTCACAAGGCGCGTCAGGATATCGAAAAGAGCGGTCTGGGCCGAACGCCGAAGCCACGCATTAGGCGCGGCCGTGTAAAGCGTGTCTTTGAGCGCGTCCAGATAATAGGCGCTCAGGTCCGTCACGCAAAAATCATAAACCTCGCGGTAGATCTGATGAAATTCAAATTTTTCGTAAAGATCGGTCACCGTCCCGACCAGATGATCGGTCCTCGTCATGGCCCAGCGGTCAAGCGGATGCATTTTTTCGTGAGCGACTTGATGTTGCGCGGGATCGAAGTCATAAAGATTGGATAGAAGATAGCGGAAAGTGTTTCGGATCTTACGATAGGTATCCACGAGTTGTTTTAAGATCTCGTGCGACAGCCGCACATCGAACTGGTAATCGCAGGAAGTGACCCAAAGCCGCAGCACATCGGCGCCGAACTCTTTCATCACATCCTGCGGCGTCACGACATTGCCCGCGGACTTTGACATCTTCTTCCCCTGCCCGTCCATCACAAAACCATGCGTCAAAACGCTTTTGAAAGAACTTTTATTCTCCAACGCCATCGCCGTCGTCAGCGCGCTTTGGAACCAGCCGCGGTGCTGGTCGGAACCCTCCAAATAAAGGTCCGCCGGATAATGCAAGCCCGGATATTGCCGCAAAACGGCCTGATGGCTGACGCCGGAGTCGAACCAGACATCGATAATATCGGTCTCTTTTTCAAATTCGCTTTTTTTGCATTTAGGGCATTTTGTTCCCGCGGGCAGAAACGTTTCGGCCGGGTGAGCAAACCAGGCGTCCGCACCCTCTCGTGCGAAAAGTTCGAGGATCTTTTGTTTGGATTCTTTGACGAAATGAACGCCCGCGCAATGCTTGCAGCGGATCACCGGGATCGGCACGCCCCAGTAGCGCTGGCGCGAAAGACACCACTCCGGCCGCGTCTCGACCATAGCGCCGATCCGGTTCTTGCCCCAATCCGGAATGAACTGGATATGTTTCTCGATCGCTCCCTCCATGCGCTTGCGAAGGTCTTTGTGGTCGATCTTCATGAACCATTGCGTCGTTGCGCGAAAAATGATCGGTTTTTTACAGCGCCAGCAATGCGGGTAACTGTGCGCGTGGTCCTCCTCTTTTAGAAGAAGCCCTTTTTCAGCCAGAAGCGCCGTGATCTTCGGATTCGCCTTGAAAACATGCTCGCCTTTAAAAAGAGGAAATTCTTCGGTAAATCCTCCCCGGTGATCGACCGGCGACAGGATCGGAAGCCCGTTCTCAAGATGGCCGAACTGATAATCCTCTTCGCCGTGCCCCGGCGCGATATGAACGATCCCGGTGCCGTCCTCGGCAGAGACATAATCGGCAACAATGACTTTGGAAGTTCGGGCGATAAACGGATGTTGGGCGTTCGCTCCGGCGAATTCTTTCCCCCGCTTCACTCCTATTTCTTTCGTAATCCTGATACCGAGTTTTTCCTGAAGTTTTTGGGATAGCTCACGCGCAAAGATGAGCTTTCCCTTCCCTGTCTCGGCGATCACATAATCCAGGTCCGGATGAAGCGCGAGGCCGACGTTGGCGGGAAGCGTCCAAGGCGTCGTCGTCCACACCAGATAATACGTATTTTCCAGTTCTTGCGACGGGAACATAACATAAACCGATTTCGAAACTTTATCTTCGTATTCCAATTCCGCTTCGGCGAGAGCGGTGTCGCAGTCATAACACCACGGCACGGGCTTGAGACGTTGCTCGATAAAACCGTCCTCATGAAGCTTCAGGAACGATGCTGCGATCGAAGCCTGGTAGTCGTAATTCATCGTCAGATACGGCTTCTCCCATTCTCCGAAGATGCCGAGTCGTTTGAATTCTTCGCGCTGGATCCCGACGAATTTTTCGGCGTACTTGCGCGCCTGTTTCCGGAATTCGACGCGGTCCACCTCCTCCTTGCGTTTGCCCATTTCCTTAAGGCAGGCGTGCTCGATCGGAAGGCCGTGGCAGTCCCAGCCCGGGACATAAAGCGCGTCATGGCCGCGCATGGTCTGATACTTGACGATGAGGTCTTTGAGGACTTTGTTGAGCGCGTGGCCGATGTGGATGTGCCCATTCGCGTAAGGAGGGCCATCGTGAAGGATGTAGGAACGTTTGCCGGCAGACCTTTTCCGGATGGCCGTATAGACGCCTGCCGCTTCCCAACGCTTGAGCATTTCCGGCTCACGCTGAGCCAGATTTGCCTTCATCGGAAAAGACGTTTGCGGTAGATTTAAAGTGTCTTTGTAATTCTTCGTTTCGCTCATAATTTTAAAAACCGGGACTCGCCCCTCGGGACTAGGGACTCGTTTGGTTCCTCGTTTTCGAGTCCCGAGGAACTAGTCCCGAGTCCCTTTTGTTAGAATTTTGAAATAGCAGCAGTGATCAGCTTATCCAGCTTCGGCCCGGCCTCGTTCGCCGTCTTGATGATCTCCTGGATGTTGCATGGTTCCAAATGGTCCGGGTCGCAGGTGTCCGTCACGATGCTCAACCCCAGGATCTCCATGCCCATATGCACGCCAACGATCACTTCCGGCACGGTGGACATGCCGACCAGGTCCGCGCCGAAATTGCGCATCATTCGGTATTCCGCGCGGGTCTCGAGGCAAGGCCCCGTCACCCCGATATAAACGCCCTTCCGAATGGGGATGTGTGTTTCGCGGGCGGCAAGCTCTGTTAGCTCCATAAGTCTTTTTGAATATGGTTCGCACATATCGGGAAAACGGGACCCCAGCCTGTCTTCGTTGGCCCCGATAAGCGGGTTCACGCCCATAAAATTAATGTGATCGGTAATGGCCACGATCTCGCCTTTTTTATAATCCAGATTCAACCCTCCCGCGGCATTTGAAACGACAAGCATTTTAGCTCCCAAATGCCGGAGCACTCGTACCGGGAACGTTACTTCCTCAAGCGAATAACCTTCATAGAAGTGGAACCTCCCTTCCATAGCGGCGACTTTCTTGCCGCCCAATTCTCCCAAAATGAGTTTGCCGGTATGCGACTGGACGGTCGTCTGCGGGAAAAAGGGTAGCTCTGCATAATCAAAGATTTTTTCGGCTTTGATCCGTTTTGAAAGGCCCCCGAGACCGGTCCCGAGGATCAATGCGATGTCGGGCTTAAAGGAAGTTTTTCGATGGATGTAGGACCGGCACTTCCCCATGTCTTTCATGATCGAGGTCTTCTTTTTAAAGAAAAATTTCATCGGCATACTAAAAATCTCCTATTGAAATTGATAAGCGATCCTTAGAAGGACCGTCACAAGCACTTGATTGGTAACATAGATCATGAAAAAAGCCACGAGCGGCGAAAAATCCAACATACCGATCCGCAGCGGCAGCCGGCGCAAGGGCTCCAGGATCGGGTCCGTGACCTGTGTCAGGAATCGCATCGGCCCGGAAAAAGGGTCGACCGGAAACCACGAAACAATGATCCGGGCAAAAAGCAGCCAATAAAGGATGGTGCAAATTCCGTTCACGAGCATCGCCAAACCTTTAAAGATAACCCCAAAAACAAACATCAGGCGTTCCTCCGAAGTTCACGGCTTCTTGCGACAGCGGCGGCTAGCGCGCGGCAAAAAGTTTTTTTGAATTTTCCGCGGCGGAGCGCCTTTAGGGCGGCGTCCGTGGTCCCTTTCTTGGAGGTAACCATTTGTCTCAACTCGCCGCAGGAAGCTTTGGAATGTTTTGCCACCAAAGCGGCGCCCAAGGCCGTTTGGACCGCGAGCGTTTGCGCGGTTTTCGGCGACAAGCCTTGCCGGACGCCAAAGTCCGCTAAAAGCTCCATCAGATGAAAAAAATAGGCGGGACCACTGCCGCTTACGGCCGTCACGAGATCCATCCTTTTTTCCGGCAATATCACGACCTCGCCGCATCCGGAAAAAAGCGCCGAAGCGAGCGAAAGCGCTTTTTTACTTTTGCCGCAGATCGCGGTCATGGACTGGCCCGCTTTCGCGCCGAGATTGGGCATGGCTCTCACAACATTTTTATTACCCCGGAGCATCTTCCCGATCTTTTCGGTCGTCATGCCCGCAAGGATCGAGATCACTTGGTGGCCGGGATGAACATAAGAACTGTTTTCAGCGGCAAAAACCGGGAAGTCCTGCGGCTTCACGGCCACTATGACAATATCCGTTTTTTGAAGCAGTTCCCGGGCGGAAGCCGCCCATCTGACACGATAAGAGCGGGCAAAATGCCCGGCTTTGCTTTTGATCTTATCATAAACCCATACGGAGGAAGGAGTTGCGATCTTGCGTTTCAAAACCCCCCTGAGTATAGAAGCGCCCATGTTCCCGACCCCGATGAGTCCGATCTTTTTATTCCTAAGCAGGTTCATTTTTTCCGCCTCTCGGAAAGACTAAAGAGCCAATTCTAAGCATATTTGCCCCTTCTTCAATAGCTATTCTATAATCGCCCGACATACCCATGGAAAGGATGTCCCACCCATACTGAGGGAATTCTTGCTTCAATCGCTCAAGGAGCTCACGGCTCTTACGGAAGCATTCCCGGATACGGCCCTGGTCTTCGGTCAAAGGACCGATGGTCATGAGCCCGAGGAGCTTGATCGAAGGCCTTAACGACATTTGTTCGATAAAACCCTCAACCGCCTCCGGGGCCAAACCGAATTTACTTTCTTCTCCCGACATATTCACCTGGACCAAGCATGGAACCTCATTGATCCCCTTACTTTTGGCCGTTCTTTCAATGGCGTCAGCGAGCTCTAAACGGTCAAGCGAATGGATCAGAAAGATCTCCCCGACCACTTGTTTCACCTTATTTGTCTGGAGATGACCGATCAAGTGCCAACGGATATCCCGCGGAAGGCGCTCTTTTTTTTCGAGCCACTCCTGGACCCGGTTCTCCCCGAAATCCCTTTCTCCCGTTTCATAAGCCTCCTCGATCTTTTCGGGCGGCGTGGTTTTCGTCACAAGCACAAGGCGGATCTTCCCGGGATCGCGTCCGTTTTCAACGGAAGCTCTGCGGATGGAATCTTTTAGATCTCTAAGGCGGGGAATAACGGTCATGGAGCAGTTCAGGGCGTTTCGGAAGGCGGCTGTTTTTCAGCTAAAGGAATGCCCTGATCTCTTTGAAGAGCTCGCAAAAGATCGAAAATTTCGATCACTTTCTGACGGTCGACTAAAAAGACGGTTTCTTCGCCCTCCCGGAGCCCGTAATAAGCGTTCTCATCCGGAATCTCGTTGCCAAAATAGAATCGCTCCTTTTCGCCGCCTTCAGCGTCCAGTTCGATGCGGTCATGGATCATGAAAAAACCGAGCTCGGCCTTGGACTGTTTGTTATTGTCCCGGAATTCTCTGATATGGAGATTTTGAAGGGCGGCCAGGACCCGGTTCATTTTCTCGAGCGGCATTTTCTGGCCGAATTCTGAGACTGGCTCGAACCAATGCCATTCGCCCGCGTCTTCCTTCCACTGATAGGCGCGCTCTCCCATTTCAATGTAAACTTTACGGAGGGTCTCGGGCGGAAGGCGGAAAACGCGTTTCTCCCGAAGACCGTAAACGCTTTGGCGGAACATGGCTTTCATTTCCGGCGGCAAGAGAAAATACCCGCGCTCTTCCTTCCACCTGGCAAAGACCGCCTTGCCCACCGGCGCCTGGGTCCCGACCAAAAGCGTGGCGTCCTTTTTCCCCTGAACGCTGAAGATGACCTCAAACTCCGGATCCGCGAGGCCATATTCCTCCCAATCCTTTTCGGCCTGAAGGCGGGGCTGCTTGGAAGCCATCTTTGCGGCGATCGCGAACCCTTCGACGATCCCGTTCTCGGCGGGATAACGAACGGGTCTTTCGAGTTCCCATCCCCCTTTGTTTTTCCGAAGCGTGACCTGCGTCTTCTGGGAATGGTCCTTGAGTTCGATCCCCTCAACGGAATCCTCCGGCGTCAGTACCACGTCACGGTTCACTTCATCGGGAGCGTTCGTTAAAATTTGCTTTGCGAGGCGCGCCTGATAAACGTAGATCGCGGCGACAGCGGCGAAAAGAAGGATGAAAACAAAAGTCCGAATGAGCTTCATGAAGTCCTGATCCGCACAATAAGATAAATCCCGCCCAAAATGAAAAAAGTGAGCGGGTAAACGCCCAGGAGGATCACGATAAGCTGCGTGCGGCGCGGCACATCGAGCAGGAGTGGCTTGAAGCGGAGTTCCGGGCGCCTGACGTCCATAAACCGGTCGTCATTGGCGAGCCAACGGATCATGTTCAAACCGAATTCCTTATTTCCTGAAATGTCCAGATAGCCGTTCGTTAAAAAATCACCGTCACCGACGATGATCATTCTTCCTTGCGGCGGGACTCGTTCCTCGGGACTCGGGACTTGTGTTCTGGTTTTGTCTGTGGTCTGTGGTCTGATGTCTGTTGTCTGTTGTATGGCGACCGCCACAGGCAAAGGGCCGGCGATATCGGTCTTGATATCAAAAGTGGAATTGCCGTCTTCGAGCGCCTGAAGATCCGTTTCGGCCCAACTTCCGTCCCCGGTCAAAGCGAGAGGAGCGACTTCAAGGCCCTCCACTGTATCCACGGAAGGTTGGACCGTACGCACGAGCGGAAAAAAAGTCGCCTGTTTCATGTTTTTCCCGGTCGGGTGGGTTTCCAGGTACTGGCTGACAAGCGGCATTAAAAAATCACCGCCGACCATGCGGCTCATTTTGTCGACGATGACGTTCTGCCCCAGCGCAACACCGTACCGCCTGGCAAATTCGACAAAAGCCGCGCCGGCGCCCGGGTCCATAGGATCGACCAAAAGAAAAACGCCTTTCCCCTTCTGGAACGCCTTGTCGAGGTCAGAGAATTCCTCGGCGGTCAGGTCCCAACGCGGCCCGCCCACCACGACCACCTGGCAAACATCGGGCACGTGGTCCCGCGTGAGCACGATCGAATGGATCTTTGCGTTATAACCCTGAAGCGTTTTCTGAAAACGGGAATATCCTCCGGTGCCTTCTTCGGCAAGCGGCACTTCGCCGTGTCCCGTCACGAAACAAACATCGAGGTCCTTGGGATGGAGAAGGCGCAGAAAAGCGTTCGTAAAGTCCTCTTCGGTTGGCGCAACGAGGCGCTCTTCGTGGCCGCCCGAGCGGAAGATCACTGTTTTGACATCGGTCACATTGAATTTGCGGGCGAGCTGGGGCCGCCGGTTCGGGTCATAAAAATCGTAGTGGAATTCCGGGTGATGGCGCTGGCATTCTTTCAAAAAGACCTCAAGGCCTTTCTTGGAAAGATCATCCTGCTGATAAAAAAGAAGGAGATCGATCCTGCGGTCCTTCAAGTCCCGCAATACGCCGGTCGTCGCCCGTGGAAGCGAGTAGACCTTTTCGCGCGTCAGATCCCAGCGCTCATGGAACGGCTGGATCACCATGTAAACGAGCGTGAGGGTCGCCAAAAGGATCACCGCCTCGAAGAGCAGTTGGAATTTCAGGAAAAATTGTTTCATTAACTTTTCCAGTTCCTGGTTTCGATCGAGCGGAGCGTTAAGAAGACGAAGTAAAAGAAAAAGAACCCGAAATAGACCGCGTCCTGCACATCCAGAATACCGATCGTGAAATTCCGGTAATGCGCAAGCGGCGAAAGTTCCGAAAAAACGCGCCCCCAAGGCCCGCCGGCGATATCCTTGACCCAGTCAAAGATCCAGAAAACAAGAAGCACGCTAAAAGTGCCGAGAGCGCTTACGATCGGGCTCCGGGTAAGACTGGAGATAAAGACCCCCGCCGCAAGATAAGCCGTCCCGATCAGCCAAAAGCCGCCGAAACCGAGCAATGCCGGCCCCCAGTCAAATTCGCCGCCGATCCCGCGGAACACCGCCAAATACCCCAAAAGCGGCGCAAGAAGCGCTCCGAAGAAGATCATGATCCCCAACTGTTTTCCGGCAACGATCTCAAAGTCCGAAACGGGATAAGTAAAAAGAAGCTCAAGCGTCTCCTGCCTCTTTTCTTCGGCGAAAGAACGCATCGTGAGGATCGGCACAAGAAAAAGCAGCAAAATGCTCAAATTGGTGAAAAAAGACCCGAAGATAAAATGCGTTTGATTGATCCCCGTAAAATGGGAGAGCCCGTACTGCTCGGGATGCATCGACATCTTGACGTAATTGAGCACCAGGATCACAAAAAAGATGCCGGAGACGAGAAAAAAGAGCACGGCCATCAGCACGCCGAGCCAGGAGTGGAAACAGCCGCTGAATTCCTTCCGGGCGAGCGCAAATATCTTTCTCACGAGAATCGCCTCCCGAGCTTCCCTTCCTCAAGAAGCCCTAGAAAAACTTCTTCCAGGTTCATAGGTTCGCGCCGGATCTCGGCGAGCGAAATACCCTGCTCCACGAAAAGTTTCGTGATCTTGGGGCGCAGGTCTTCGTCAGGCAAGGATTCAAAAGCGAAGAAGGTTTCTCCGTTGGCTTCTTCTCCCGATCTCAATCCTCTGACCCCTTGGATCGATCCCAACGCCTCCACCGCGTGTTGCCGGTCTTCCCGGTGCTTGATCCGGATATGAATGACTTCCCGGTTCTTCAAACAAGAAGCAAGCTCCTGGACCGTACCGCTCGCCAGGATCTCCCCTTGGTTGATCATTAAAACGCGATTACATAACATGGAAGCTTCGGGAAGGATATGCGTTGAGAGGATCACGGCGCGGTTTTGACCCAGGGCGCGGATCAGTTCGCGGATCTCTTTGATCTGGGTCGGGTCGAGCCCCGTGGTGGGCTCATCGAGGATCAACACGGAAGGATCGCCCATGAGCGCCTGGGCAAGCCCCACGCGCTGGCGGTACCCTTTTGAAAGCTTTCCGATCAAGCGGTGGCTGACCTCCAGAAGCCCGCAAAAAGACATCTTGGCCCTGATATGCCCCCATCGTTCATGAGGCGGCACGCCTTTGACTTTTGCGACAAATCGAAGATATTCGATCACGCGCATGTCCGGATAAAGACTCACCGTCTCCGGAAGATACCCAATGGCTTGCTTGGCTTTGTGAGGATGCTTGGACATATCGACGCCTCGGATCGAGACGTGACCGCTTGTGGGAGGAAAAAATCCCGAAAGGATCCGCATAGCGGTCGTTTTGCCGGCGCCGTTGGGGCCCAGAAATCCGACGATCTCCCCTTCCCGGACCTGAAAAGAAACGTCGCGAAGAGCCCGGAACGCGCCATACCTTTTGGAAACATTTTGAAAATCGATTAGAACTTCGGAATGATGATCGCTCATGGACCGCTCAAAGGGCGCTTAGCGTAAATATCATGAATTAAGCACTATAACTTTCAATGCGGGCAAACTTGCGCTTACCGCATTGCAGGACGAAAGGATCGCCGATCGTAATGACCGATTTCGGGTCCGTGATCTTCTCGTGGCCGATCTTGACACCGCCCTGTTCCATGAGGCGCCGGGCTTCGGATTTGCTTGTCACAAGCTGCGCGGCGACAAGCAGACTCACGATATCGATCGTCTTTTCCTTGATCTTGACGGTAGGGACTTCATCCGGCAGGCCTTTGTTCTTGAAGATCTCGTCGAATTCTTCGCGCGCTTCTTTTCCCTCTTTTTCGGAATGGAAAAGCGAGACGATACGCTCGGCAAGTTTGGCTTTCATTTCCCGCGGATGAAACTCGCCTTTTTTCAGACCCGCAAGGATCGACTCGACTTCTTTAACCGGAAGCGCCGCCGTATAGCGGTAATAGCGCTCCATCATGATATCCGGGATCGACATGACCTTGCCGAACATTTCGCGCGGCGTATCTTTCAGGCTGATATGATTGCCGAGGCTTTTGGACATTTTTTGAACGCCATCCAGCCCTTCGATCAAAGGAAGCGTCATAACAACCTGCGACTCCTGACCATCCGCTTTTTGGAGTTCGCGCCCCACCAAAAGGTTGAACATCTGGTCCGTCCCCCCGAGCTCGACATCTGATTCGATCTCCACGGAATCATGACCTTGAAGCAGCGGGTAAAGAAATTCGACGAGCGCTATCGGATGACCGGCCTTGTAACGTTTGCTGAAATCATCCCGCTCGAGGATCCGGGCCACTGTGTATTGGGCGGTAAGCTTTAAGAAATCCTCCGGCCGCATCGCGCCGAGCCATTCGGAATTATAGCGAACTTCGGTTTTTTTCTTATCGAGGATGCGGAATACCTGTTCCTGGTAGGTTTTAGCGTTCGCTTGGACCTGTTCTTCGGTAAGCATGGGCCGGGTTTCGGATTTCCCTGAGGGATCGCCGATCCGCGCCGTAAAATCACCAATGATGAAAACGACCGTATGCCCGAGGTCCTGCAATTGACGAAGCTTACGGAGCGGCACGGTATGCCCGAGATGGAGATCCGGCGCCGAGGGATCGGCCCCGTATTTGATGCGAAGGGGTTTATTTTTCTTACAGGAAGCTTCGAGTTTCGTGACAAGCTCTTTTTCCGAAATGAGCTCGACCAGATTCTCCTTAAAGACCCCTAGCTGTTCGCTGACGGATGGAAACATTCTCTAAGTCCCAAGTTGGAAAAGGGTTAGAAGATTTGGGGGTATTCTAGCTAGGAAAGTCGAAAGAGAGAAGTAAAAACTGGTAGGTAGTATGTGGTAAGCAGTATGTGGTGAACAAAGCGCAAAACGGACTTTGCCACACCGTCTGCCACCTACCATCTACTACTTACTACCTACTGCTTTATCGTTACGCAGCTCTACGGATGGCGAACTGGCCTTGGACATTGGCGACCAGTTTCTGGATCTCGGTGCCGGCGTAGCCGAGGAAGCTCTGGAACTCGGCATTACTGACGAATTGGATATCCGGCAGCTGGTTTTTAAGGGCTATAGCCAGAGAATCGTTCTCCTCGCTCTCGTCAAAAAGCGCCCTCAGACGGGTTGCTTTGTTCGCCCGCAGATACTGCAATGCTTGTTCGGGTGTCTCAGCGAGAAAAATTTCGGCCTGTTTGCGCCCGGCTTTTTTAAACTGAAGGTTAAGATTTTCGACAAATTGGATTTCCCTCGCGCTCATACCGGCCTTCACCATCGCCAAGGGGACATCGCCTAAGACCGTACGAGCTGCCGCGATTGCGCCGCGACTAAAAGCGAACTTCCGGCTGAAAATCAAGCCATCGGCGATCTTTCCCTTATCCATCGAAAGCAAGACGCCTTGAGCCAGGTTGAACCTATGATATTCTTTGAACGACTTTGGCAGATCGGCCAAAGTAGCTTCGTGAACGGCCGATCCGGTTTTCGCTGCATCCGCGAAAGAAATACCGGCGATGCGTTCGATCACGGTCCTGCCAAGCGCGCCCGCCTTCCGGAGGGCGCTCCAAAGTTTTAACGGAATGATGCCGGAGCGAAAATATCTGACAATTTTTTTATAAAGATATTCTTCCTGATAAAGCTGACGGATCACCATAACGTCCGTTTGAACTTCACTATAACTTGGATAAAGGGAATTCTGGATTTTAGGAAGCATCGAAGCCGCTTCTCCTCCCACCCATTCCGAGGATTGAGAGCCAAATCTTGAAAGTTGAGCTACAGTCTGTGATTTTTGATCTGTGGTCTGTTTTGAAATTGCTGATTCCCTCAATTCCGACCGGCCGGCATAGACAATCCCAACACGCATCACGCGAGCAAGCAATTCATTGAGGTCTTTAATATCATTAATTTGCTTGGTCTTCAACTGACTGATAGCTTGTTCAAAAAATTTCACCGGCGATATTTCGGTTCCAGAATCAACAAAAGATGACGTCTTTAGAGTCAACACTTCAAAAGCGTAAGGCGCTTCCGGTCGAGGCGTGCGTACCCACAATTTGACAGAATCCTTTAACGGAAAGTACGGACTGGCCAAGCGCCCGTTTAATTCTTCAAAGAACTTTTTCTGAGAAAAAGTGGAAATATGATCCGAACTTAAAAGAGAAAAAACAATGGATTCAGGCCTGACAATGCCTTTCGCGTTTTGGAAAGAAAAAGGCGCAACGATCCCCCATTCCACTAACGCGTTATAGAAAAATTTCATGGCTTTATCATGGTCATAACTATCTGCATTTAAGGAGGACATCCAATCAAAAGTCTTAAAAACCTTCCCGTGAACAAACGCGTAGTTGATGCCTTTTATAAGATCGGGAACTTCGCGAGTGGAAACGGAATGCCAATCACGTCTTACGTCCTCATTTCCTTGCCATACTCTAAGCTGTTCATCAAAAAAACTGGCTAAAAGCCAGGCTGCGGTCATATAACCTGCGATCTGTTCAAGACCGCCGATGGAAAGGGCTGGGGCTTTCGACCTCAACTGCCGGGCTATATCCTCACCCCGGTTGCCGTTTAAAAAAAGTGATTGCAGCGCCATCACGTGTTGCTGGATGGGTTCAACAGATTTAAGTTCCCCATTTTGTTCGATCCCACGAATAATATTTACGATCTCTTTCGCCCGGTCATTTACCTCTTCATAAATCGTATCCCGGACTTCCGAGCGTTTGGCTTCGGCCGAAAGATCGCTCCAATTGAAAGTGACCCGCTGGATCTCGTTGAAAAGAGCGCTCGCTTCTTCCATAAGGGTGTCCCAGGCTACCTTTTCAAGCTGCTGGGGTGTAAGCATATTTCGAAGAAGGTTAGCTAAAACGACGATCTCAACGTCCCGAGCGCTTACGTTCACGGGGGTTATCATTTCGTAGCGCTGAAGAACGCGGTATATGGCTGACGCAATGCTTTCCCCCTTGGCGTTGTGGGAGAAGAGAAGGAAAAGTTTTTTGGCGTAAGCTTCGGCGAATTCTTTTCTCGCAAGGATCGTTGAATTGATGGGCTCCTGGGAGAGGATCCGCCTTTCGGAATTAAGGACCTCCAAACGGTCGTTATCTTCGGCTAAATTGGCCGCATAAAGCGCCGCGAGATGATGTTCGTCTTCTGAACGGGCCGAATAGAAGAAACTAAAAAGACTTTGGGCTGAAACGCTGCTCCCCTGCGGAATGGCATTGGAGATCTTTTGATAGACTTCACCCGCTATCCCGCGTAAACGCGATTTATCAAAGGTTACCGCCAGGTTCGCAATACTGGTTTCTCCGGACTTGAAACTTTCGATAATGCCCGCCTGCCTCTCCAGTTTCGGCACGATCTCGCCATCGATCAGGCGCGCCACTTCCGCCGGCACTTCTTCCTGCTGCGTCCGCATTTCCGCGCGAGCATTTGGTTCCGACCTTTTTTCAAATACATCAATTCCCCTAGCTGCCTCTTCAGCATTTTTTCTCAGATTCTCATTAATCTCTTTACTATTTGCAAGAGCATCAACGAGAAGTCGAACAAATCGAGCCTTGCTTAAAAAATTAGTGGTTACAAAATCTTTGTATTGCTCAACAACTTTTTCAGTTCCAATCTTTTTGTCTTTCTGTTCCAGCATTTCTAGTATTTTTTGCATGGCTTCTCTTTCAATGTGAAGCCAATAGCCATCTTCGAGCGTTAATCTTAATCTGGAAAGAAGGGGGCTGCCAACCTGTGCGCCGCTATCAATATCAACAACTGCTCCTCCTTTAAGATGCAATAAAACGTCACCATAAAATGTCGCGTTATCGCCTATTTTAAGGCTAACGCCTCGATGAAAATCCTTGATGGTAATAATGAGCTCAGCTCCTTTTTCAAATACCAAATTTTTTCCCAAATAGACCTGTGCCCCCTTAGCGGCAAAAGAAGCAAGTTGCTGTCGCGCGGCAGTCTCGGAATTGATTCTTAAAACCATACCCTTGGAAGGCCGCACGGCATCCTGCCCGACTTCTGAACTTAAAACATCTTTATCCGCTAAAATTTTTATTCCTTTCTGCACAAGCGGCTGAAAAGCATATAAATCCACAACAGACTTTACCTCTGCAAATAACGGAACGGACTCCTGAACGCCTCGCTGAGTAAGAATGGAAAATTCTCTTAAGCTTATATCTGCATTTGCATAGCTTAGAGGCTTAGACCATTGCACGGGGACTCTCTCTTGAGCATGTCGTTCCTTTATTCTTTTTTCAATTGCGCCATGCCACATTCCGCTAATTTGTTCCCATTGTATAAATTCTTTCTTTACAAACTCTTTCGAACCTTCCTCTTTCGGAACATCTTCCGACTTTAAAACATATTCCGAAGGCAAAAGATTCATAAAATTACGAACGATCTCCTGCTCTTGTTCAATGCTGAGTTTTGCCAAACGCTGTTTCAAAATCGTCATTGAACTTTCTTCCATCCTTGAAACAGACTGCACCTCATCCCATGAGATAAGCGGTTGGTCTTCAATTGTAATATTGTCGGAGATCGCGTAAAGAAGGGTTGCATAATTCAGAACATTAATAAAAGTTGAAAACAGATTAATATCTCGATCAGCTAAAAATCCGTTTTTTTCATTTTCTTTTTTTGGAATGGCTGTATCAACAATATCAGGCTGTCCTTGGACGGTGACAAATCCTCCCCCTGCCTGACCAAGATTTCTCCAATTCCCAATACCAACATGGGCCACGGTATTGGTTGCCATAAATCCCAAAATCCTCTCAAATTGCTTCTGTCCAAGCTGGGCTGTCGGTCCGTCCGCTGAACGAGGAATAGCATAAACCTGCCCATTTTTTAATCCCTGGATGGCGGCAAAAACCACTCCCATGACATCCCCATGTCCCAGCACATTTCTATCTTCTTCCTTGATCTCGTCTCCTGCGATCACCCAAGCTCTGCTGGTATTTTGGGCGATGGCTTCCACAGGAACTTTAACTGCTTTTTTCTGGTTATATCTTTTCAGAAGCCCGTATGTTGCTTCCATAAAGGTACGCCATGTATGCGGGCTTAAAATATACGCAAGTCGAACGGGGTAACCTCGTTGCGCTAAATGAGTAAGATTATCCATCGCGAGTGATATCCCTGTGCCGCCTCCGGAACTAAAATCCCCGTACCAATAAGCCGCAAGGGCTCGCGGAAGATCATTGCGGTTAGCCGCCACGTCATCCTCGATGATTTTATTTTTTAATAATGGCACTAGTGAAGAACGCCACCGAGCAGCTTTTCCGCCTGCAGCTAAAACCTCTACGACCCCGCCCTTCATAACGATCACATTTCCTTGAGCCTCAAATTTTTCGAGGTTGTTCATCTTTCCTTGAATGACCTGCTCGATGATATTTAGGGGAATATTAAGGGAAACAAGCCGAAGAGCGATGTCCTCGAGCCCAATCTGAGAAAGACTCAAGGTTTTCTGGATATTTTCAAGAAGTACGTGATTTGCCTCAAACCCTTCTTTTTTAAACTGCCAATTTTGAGCTGTCTTTAACAGCAGCATGGCCGCGAGAAAATCCCCCATAAATTCCACAAAGACAGCTTCGGTGATCGTTGTAACACCCTGGCTGTGCATGACTCGAATGGCTTCGTCCGGACTTTTTCGAACATCATTTTCTAATTTGACTAGCGCGTTAAATCTAGCAACTGGATCAGCTTTGAGCTTCTCAATTTTTGAGGGGTCACCGATTCCATCCTTTTTCGCCTTATCTTCTACCGTTTTATCAATCGCTTCTTTAATAAGAACTTCTAATTTCTGAATGGAGATGGAACCCACTTTCGAAGGAAGTACCATGTCGCCAGCAACATCCACGGATAAAGATAAGCCTTCGAGCAGATGCCTGAGAATGGCGGGGCTAAGATAAGTGGAGACCATACGGTCCGCCGGATAAGGGCTCCAAATATCAGTAGGCAGATCTTCGACTTCTAGCGTGTTGGAGGTTTTGTCAAATGCAACATGGGCGGAACCCATTTCATTTTTTAATTTTTTAACATCAATTGGCCGGCCGTATCGTTTTTCGGCGGCCTTCTTTATCCCGTCCAAACGCGCTTGTTCAAGTTCATCGCCAATTAAGAACCAAAGATTTGTAATCCGCTGAGCCATCTTTTTGGCTTTTGTGTCTTCTTGATCCGCAAGAAAAGGTAATGCGATCATTGTTTGAATGCCTTTTAAGATCTGTAAAAAAACTACTTGCCGCTCTTTACGCTCAAGATCGGTTCCAGCTAAATTTTCAGCGATATTTAAGAAAATTTCAGCGTGGCTTAAGACTTCATCCTTCAATGATTTCCAGGCGGCCATCGGTAAATTGTTCAATTTTTCTGCGTCTTTTTCGAGCGCAATAATCACTTCCGGCAAATCTTTAGGAGTGTTGATCTGAAAGGAAGGAGTCGAAACAAATTCAATATTTTGAATATTATAGATCGCAGATAATTCATCGGAACTATGAAGCTTGCTTTTAATGAAGTCGGTGTAAAGCATTCTTTGACCATCCCTCATATTGACATAAATTTCAAATAAAATATTGCCCCGTTCGTCCTGCCTTTTTAAATTATGTTCCTTCATAGCGTTCATGATAAAAGTTGAGAGGGCGAATTCCGGATGCATGGTGGTAGGCATTTGTACAACAAGTAAACTCCTCATTTCGGAACGTGGGGCGGTTGAGGGTTCGGCGCTGGCCGGGGCCGGGCCATCATCCGGATCCTGCGCGTCTGAAAGCGAGGGGCGGGTATCATCAGCCTTGTTCGACAGCTCGAGGGAAAATGCGGAATTGTTTTTCTCAAATTTCATCGAAGCGTCCGCAAGAGCATTGCTTATGTCGGAATGTTCGTCCCATATCAATGCGATAAATTCAGTGAACAGCCATACTTCCTCCTCTGGCACTGAATCAAATATTGCCTTCAAGAACCGCCTTTCGGCGAGAAAGATTTTTTCAACCTGATTGATGGCGTCTCGAACGCCTTGTTCATCGCTTTTTTGGGCCTTTTCCCCAATCAATTTAACCAAATCGTCATACGCCTCTCTCACCCAAGGCTCCATGTTCTTATATAAGCCCTTAGCCCACATATTAATCACGCCTTTATCGATCGTTTTAGAAAGAATCGCGAAGGCTTTCAAGGCCGCTTCTATTTTCCCGATCAATTTTTCAACGGAAGGAAGAGCTCTCGTCTCCGAACGGCCGATGTATTCTTCGGTAAACCGTTCTATTTCGTCCGTAAGAATGCCCTCGGGAAGTCTTACATATCCTTGATCGCCCAGAGTAGAAGCGTTGGCCAACGCCCGCAAACGCAAAATAAATCTTTTTAATATTTCCGCGTGATCTTCCCCAACGGCAAAATAATAGTCATATTCGATGAAGCTCCAGGTCCCATCGTTCCGCACCTCGAGGGGCAATTTAAGGAATTCCATATGGACCGGAATTCCTATTTTCTGCAATGAGACCGCTAAAACTCGCGCGTCCCTGACAAGGCCATGCGCGGCGGAAATATCACGATCCATATCCCACTGCAACCGATCGTTCTCAATCGATGTGCCAAGGTAGATCCTGGTCTTACCATCTTTGATTTTTTTGGCAATAGCTTCTTCTCTTTCCTCGACAGAAAGTTTGTTCAGATCGCCTACATCGAGTCTCACTTCCTGAACATGAAAATTTCTTAGCTCGGAACGGAATTGGAATTCGATCGCCAAGGCCTCGCCGGCGGGCTGATTGAACGCAGAGAGACTCTGTGCCCGGGGATCGAAAATAAACTCTCCCGTGTTGGTAAAAATGGTAAGGATGGCTTTTCCTTGAAGGATATCGACCAAAGTAACCTGGTCTCCGGACTCGTTGAGCGGTTTCCCCAACTGATCGAGGACAAATCGCGCGATGGTCTTTTCCGGCGGAACATCTTCCGGCACTTCAATGCGGACCGTTGTCCTGATCTCCGACCGAGGCCGGATATTGATCCCGGCCGGCGGCATGGGCGGCGCTTTTGGAATATTGATCCTTTTAGGAACCGGCGGTTTCCAGCTCGGAGTGATACTATAAGGATAGCCATAAGGAACGGCGGGACGATAACCATAAGGCGCAGGAGCAGTAGCGCAGCCAGCGGCTAACGCGATAATGCCAAGGATTATCGATTTTGCAAATTTCCCCCTCAGTTCAGAACGATTTTTTTCAAGCGCCTTCGCTTTAACTTTTTGCTCACGTTCAAAGTCTGTTCGGAGTTTTAAAAGGTCTGCCGCGGAAGGGTTTTTGGGAAGAACATTTGTTTCCGTAGAAGGCAGGCTGCCACCTGAAACAACGGGCGTTTCTGACTTATCGCCGTAGAAAAAAACTGGGGAAGCATTCGAAAAAATTGCCGGCTTGATTGAATAGACTGTCGTAGAAGGATCGTTCGTCTTGAAAAGCGCATCATATACCTTAGTGGTCACAATGGCGGTGCTTTCCACAAGAGAGGTTTTCCAATACGCGAACGCGGTGACCCAAACGTCCTGCGGCGCGACTTTATTGGTATGAGTCAGTGTCATGTTGGCGCCATAAGGCGGGTCCATTGGCGGATAGGTTATTTGGATTTGTTGCGCAGAAGCAGCTGTCGCGCCAAACGCTCCTGCCAAAATGATTGGTAGCGCTCTTTTGGAAAAATCGTGATTTTCAAAACGGGGTTTTCCCTCATTCGATGGCCAGACGCCCATGGTTTGATCGGGCAGTTTTTTAAGTTTCTGATCTTGAGCCGAAACAGACGGAGTTAAAGGCCGGAGCATCAGGCCTATAAGGCCGCTTAAACGGCCGAAATTAAGTTTGATGCCGAACGTTTCCATAAGCCAAACTTCGGGCGTTGACAATCTTCGATTTTCAGTCGGGAATTTTTGATGAACCAGATCAAAAAGATGATTAAGCCATGTCGTTGCTAATGCGATAAAGCCCATGGTGATCAGAAGCGTCAACGAAGCTTGAAAAAGAAAAACGGGCGCGGTGTGAGTAATAGCTAGATAGACAAAACCGCCGGCGATCGCGACCACAGGAACGGCGATGCCCACGCGAAATAAAACGTCCCGGATCATCTCGGTCCGCTTCACCCTCATCTCCGAGCGGGATTCCTGGCGGCCAGCTTCTTCTTCCAAATGGTAACTGGCTTTAACTTCTGAGATAGCGGTTTTTGCCTCAGAAAGCATCGCATGCAGATCTTGGAGCGTTCTGATCGTTTGGGCCGTTTGGTTGGCCTTTGCCAGGATTCTTTGTCCGGTAGCATTGATTTTTTGCAATGCCTGAAAGGCTGCTTCCGCCTTAGCAAAAGCTTTTGCATCTCCCTTGGCGACATGTTCGCCAATGAACTGTTTTAGCTTTTCAATAATGCGGAACTCCATAATCCATTTGACAAACCATTCTTCCCTCGCCTGCGTTTGATCGGTCTCAAAGGTATTCAAATAGGCCAGAAATTCATCGATATTGGGAATGGTATTTTCGCCATGAGAAACAGCGATCTCTTTTAAATCTTGATAACCCATATTACGAGCCGCTTCATGCATGGCCCCTTCATTCACGGCACTCCTCGCCTCGGAGCGGGATTGAGCATAGGCATCAACAGTCCCGGCAAGCTCTTTGGCTTTTTCAAGGTCAGGAGCGCGGGCGATAGCCCAATACATCTGGAGACCCATGAAATAAGCGGTCTTATCAAGCGTGTCCTGCTTGCCTAATTCTTCAAAGGCGTGTTGTTTGTCGCCGGGCAAAGGGTCGTAGAGGCCTGCTTCGATCAAGTTTTTTGAAATATTGGACGCCTGAAAGGGTTCGGAGGTTTTAATCCTTTCCGTGACTTGCGCGATAACGGGGGCCATGAATTCGCCGAGCTCTTGCGTTGTTTTCACATCAGAAAATTCCCTCGCCTCGGAACGAGGTGCAAAAAATACCTCATAATTCAAAGCGTAGTTGCTAGGCCATGCGAAACCATGGATCGTAAAATCTACTTCAATGTTATTGATAACATTGTTTACATATACAGAACGTTCATCGGAACCGAACAGTGAGTTGGGGAGCAGTCCAAACCACTCAAGACGCGAGGCAAGCTCCCCCCGCACATGCCGATAAACATCGCCCAATCGCCCACCCTGAGAAAACGTCCATAAAAAATCACGATCCGGATAATGATGATTATCTATACCTGCGAACAATTCATTGATGACGTCCATCGAACTTGTTTTGCGCGGTTCTTTTTTGTCACGAAGCGCAAAAGCAACTTTATAATCTGTGCGATGAGGCGGATTTCCCCGAGGCTTGCCATCATAACCTGCGACTTTTACATGAACATCAATGCGATCTATAACCGCAGAGCGCTCTTCAGAGGTTAGTGATGACTCAAGCTTTGCGAGCTCCCTTTCGAGCTTTGCGATCGCATTTTTATAAATTTCTGTCAAAGAAACTCGCCTGGACTTCAAGACATCTGTTTTGGGCGAATAAGCGCTTCCCATAGCTGCGATCAATTTAGCGGTCAAATCTGATTGTTCGGCAAGGGCCTGATGAAAAATTTCTGCAATTTTTTTAGGGATTAATTTCTTTTTTCCCGGTTCAAACGTTTTTTGTTTGATTTTGGAAATTTTTTGAATGTCTTTTTCATAAAATCTAAGATGTCTGTAGACAAAAACCTTAGACACGGAATGCCAAACTCCGTCACGCTGCACCGATATGTAGTCTCTATCAGACTCACGCAATGCGGCTTTTAAATCGTCGATTGAAATCGCTTTCGATGCAGCATCCATCCCAAACCAGACAGCATCATTAATGACCATTATGGCTACTCTCGCTTCCGAGCGAGTAACATCGCGAGGGACATCAATAAACGCGATATCATCCTTGTGGATCTGGGAGATAATCTGTTCTGACGCGGTCGAAACGGACGAGACGGATAAGTAACCGGTCGCGTTATTGAGATAATGGAAACGGCCGGAGATCAGATCGCCTTTTTTGGGATAGACCGTGATCCGTTGTCCGATCCGGATCTTTTCTTTATGGACCTGCTCCGCAAATTCGTCGTAATTGAACTTGCCGGACGTCTCGGCGGAAAAATGTTTGAAAATTTGACTCCACGTTTTGAGCATTAGGGACAGGGATTGTTTTTTATCCGCTATATTTTGGGGAAGCGAACGGATACCTTCGCTGATCTTCTGGTATGTTTCTTGGGCCCAAAGAAAGGCCTGGTAGGCCAAATAACCCCCAAGCGCCACCGCTGAAGTAAGCACAATGACGGTGGGGATCGCCGCGATGATCAGAATGACGCCTAGATAAGCGACATTGACGCCTAAAACAAAGCCGATCCCTTTGAGGATGTCGAGCGCGGTCATCCCTTCCGGCTCTTTTTGAAGATCTGTCGCACGCGATTGGGAAACCGCTTCAGATCCTTTTCCGGCATCCTGTGGAATGGCTGTGGCAAGAACATCAAGGGTAGGAACAGAAATGCTTTCTAACTTTTGTTTTCTTTCGGCGCCGGCAAACCAATCGCGGACGTCCTGAAGGATCTGGCTGAAGGGAATATTTTTAGGTGTCACGGTAAGCCATTGGGCCAAGTCACGAGCCTCGGCTTCATCGACTTGGGGATCGTAAAGAAGTCCTGCCTCTTTTGCCGCCTGTTGAAAAGCTTTATCGACAAGCTTTCGCGCGGCTTCCAGGTCTTTGGTTTGAGGTTGGCCGGCTACTTCTGAGATGATTTGGCGGATCTCGGCACGCATGGCGGCCTGATCCAAGCCATAGCGGTTTTCAGGCCTGAGCACCTCCGGATCTGCCGGATAAACGGACTCTTTTGTCGACTTAAGCGTAAAACGTAAAGTATTCTGGATATATTCTTCGCGGCCTTTTGTGTCAGTCGTGGTCAATTTGGGAGAAATGAGAGCGTAGGAAAAATCCTTGTTCGTAAAATGATCGCGAAAGGGCTGGGAATGAAAGCCGCCGGTGATGACCACGGCTTTTTGAGCGCCCGTTTCCTTGAGCCGCTCTTCGATCCGCTGCTCCATCTTGAGGTCGCGTTCCTTCACGCCGGCGTAGAATGCGAGCGCCTTATTGAATAATACATCCAAATCTTCAACATGTTTAAATTCAACCCGGCGCACGCGGGACTCGTCACTCGGGACTAGGGGCTCGTTTGAGTTCCTCGTTTTTTCGTTTCCGGCTTGCCACTTTCCGATTTCATTGAATCGAGCACATATATTGGAGGGTTTCAGTCGAGTCCCGAGGTGCAAGTCCCGAGTCCCGATAATAGCTTCATAATCCTTCGGTAAAAGTTCCAGCGCGAAAAGTTTTTGGAGAAGGCGGTAATCTTTTAAGAGGACAAGAAGTTTTTGCTCTTCCGGGGCGTCGGCCAATTTGACGGAGATCTTTTCGACCAACCGATCCATTTCTTCCATGAGCATCTGCGCCTTTAGTTCGCTTTGCAAAAGAAGCATGCCGATGAAATAACGCACGTTGGGATACTTTTCATAATCAAAATCTTCCGGAAGCTGGCGGACCATGTCTTCGAACAGCAAACTCGTTTCAGGGTCCGGAAGCTGGACGCTTGCCTGCTCCGATCGAAGTAATCGTTCGATTTCTCCATAAAGGGACTCGGGACTAGGGACTAGGGACTCGTTTTGGTTTCTCGTCGAGGAACGAGTCCCGAGGTGCGAGTCCCAATTTTTGGAGAGATATTTCCTGATAGTTTTTAAAAACTCATCACGCTCCTTTGAAAATTTCTGGCGGTCCAGCTTAGAAGTAAGTTCGCGGATCTTGAAAATTCGGACCATCATCGGCCAATCGATCTGATATTGGGCCTGCGAAAGGTCCATCTCAAGGCGCTTGGCGGCCTCCCCTTTTAAATAGGTAAGCCAATCCTCGAACGGGATCTGATTTTTTTCAAAAGCCTCAAGGCGCTTGAGAAAACCGCGGAGGTCTTTATTAAGATAATGGCTGGAAAGACGCTCGATCCCCATGTCCATATCGGCGAGAAAATTCTGCGTTTTTTGTTTGGCTTCGAGGACATTGACAAAATCGACGCCGTTCTCGCGGTAAGATTTAAGCTCCTCAATTCCGAAGGCGCGAACGCCTTCGGAAGACTGGAGACTGGAGACTGGAGACTGGAGCCCAAAATCTTTAGCTGTCGTCTGCGGTCTGTGGTCTGTGGTCTTTTGCTTGATTGTTTGTGAGCTTTCGAACAGCTTATCAAGCAAAAAGAGCTCAGGGCCTTTCAGAAGCGCGCGTTTGGTGAGCTCGTCGGCGGCCTTCATAGTAAGCGCATGATCGTCCGGGAAAAAACGGATGAGCTCCGGATTCAGCTCAAACCCGCTTCCTTCCAAGAAAAGGGTTTTGACACCGTAATTTTTATCAAGGTGATGGAGGATCTGCTGGATCTGTTTCTGGGCCTGGTAATGCCCGTGCGCGGTCTGGATATGAATAAGCGCCGGGCCTTTTCCGGGCCTGAAATATTCGATGGAGCCAAGTTCGGAGGGAATCGAAAAGCCGATGCTTGAATCAAGCCGGGCTTGGTAGGGCAACAAAACTTCGGCTTGATTGCCGGAGATGTTGCGAGGCGTAGGCATCGAAGCCGCCGCTAACGCGTCCGGAGTGATCCCGAGGTTTGTAAAAAAGAAAGCGAAAACAGTAAGCGCCGCAATATATGTCTTGAATGGATTACGTTGATTCATTCGGCTGTTTCGTCCTTTTTCGACCGGTTTTTCGCTTGATTTCGAAAGAGATTTTATCCCATTTTCCTTAGTCTTAAAAAAGTCGCCGAAAATATAACTGATGCATGGGGGTAAAGCAAGAGAGGTTCGAAAAAAAGTCCATTTTTTCCAATTTTTTCATAGGGGTATTTTCTTCTCAAACTTCTGATTTTTGTCATCCTTAGTGAAAATGAAACTAACCATTAAGACATATAGCGATTTTTAGCAATATATAGCATAGGGATCGTCTGAGAGTGTGAGACAAACGACATAAGGCGACAAAACAGGAATCATTTCCTGCTTCTGTTCTGGTCTTTACTGACAATTCCCGGGTATTTGTAGAGGCAGTAAAGAAAAATTTCTCCAGACTTCAGAGGCGCGCTCGCGAAGCGAAGCGGGCACGGTGGCCCGTGAGATAAGCTCTTCGGTCAACGGCGCTTTCGGCACTCCAGCGGCGCCATGACGCCTCGGCTCTCGCCGCTTAAATCCTGCCTATAGCAGGAACCAAGCTTTAAGCGGCTCCGAGACGTGCCCTCAGAACCTATCTCACGGGCCGAGCGAAGTCGAGCGCGCGAGTGAAAATTTTCTCGCTGGGAAAATTTGAACGGCGACGAAGAAGTCGGGAGAAATTCTGCGACTTGTTCTATAGAAAAATGCGGGAATTGCCAAATAGTCTTTGGTCTTCAGTCTCTAGTCTGGGTTGTGATATAATCCGCCCTATGTCTGAAATCCATTCCAGCGCTATTATCGGGAAAAACGTCGGGATCGGGGTTGGCAATACGATCGGCCCGAACGTGATCATTGAAGACGGGGTCAAGATCGGTTCCCACAACAAGATCATGGCGGGAGCCTATCTTGCCCAAGGAACCGATATCGGAAATTATAATGAGATCCATATGCAGGCCGTCATCGGACATGCCCCTCAGGACCTCGCCTACCAGGGACAGCCGACCTTTACCAAGATCGGCAACAAGAACGTGATCCGCGAATTCGTTACGATCCATCGGGGTACCAAAGAAGGGACTTCCACCGTGATCGGCGACTCGAATTTCCTGATGGCTTATTGCCACATCGCCCACAACTGTCATCTCGGTAATCACATCATCATGGTCAACCAGGCTTCTTTAACCGGCCACTGCGTTGTTGAGGACAGGGCTTTTCTTTCCGGCATGACCGGTTTTCATCAATTTACGCGCATCGGCACGCTCGCCATGGTCAGCGCTTTATCGGCGATCAATAAAGACATCCCCCCGTATGTGATCTGCGGCGGCCGGCCGGCCGTCGCTCAGGGGATCAACGTGGTGGGAATGCGCCGCGCCGGCATCGGGCCTCAGGTGCGGGGCGAGATCAAGGAAGCTTACAAGCTGCTTTACCGTTCGGGGATGAACGTAAGCCAGGCGGTGCTTGAGATCAAAAAAACCCTCAAAAGCCCGGAAGTCGCACACATGGTGGAATTCATCGAAGCGTCCAAGCGCGGTATTCTCGACGGCTCCGCAGTAGAAACACTTTCCCACCGCAAGAACCGCACGACAGCAACCAGCGATACCGAGATCGAAGAAGAACTCGCCTGATTTTAAAGGGGACTCGGGACTAGTTCCTCGCCTGGTTTTCATTGAATTTTTGACAGAAACCAGTGCAGCACTTGATAATCTTTCAAATTTTTAAAGAGATCAAGTGCGGGACTCGCAAAAACCAGGAACCCAAACAAGTCCCTAGTCCCGAGCGACGAGTCCCTTTATCTTAAAATGGGTTACACCCGTTTTAAGATGAGGATCGAATTTTTGCCGCCGAACCCGAAGGAATTTTTCATCGCGATCCGGATATCGGCTTTGCGGGCCTCATTCGGAACATAATCCAGATCGCAATCAGGGTCCTTGGACGTGTAGTTGATGGTGGGCGGGATCAGGTGGTTTTCCATGGCTAAAAGCGTCGCGATGAGCTCAACGCTCCCTGCGGCGCCGATCAGATGGCCGATCATCGATTTGATGGAGCTGATGGGGACTTGATAGGCGCGCGGGCCAAATACTTTTTTGATCACGAGGGTCTCGGTCTTATCGTTTAAAGACGTTGAGGTCCCGTGGGCGTTGATATAGTCGATCTCCTCCGGAGTCACTCCCGCGCTTTCCATGGCAAGCTTCATAGCCCGCGCCGCTTCAGTGCCTTCCGGGTCTGGCGCGGTCATGTGATACGCGTCGCAGGTCATGCCGTGACCCAGGATCTCGGCATAAATGTGCGCGCCGCGTTTTTTGGCATGCTCATATTCTTCCAGGACCAACATCCCCGCCCCTTCCCCGAGCACGAACCCATCCCGGTCCATCGCAAAGGGACGCGATGCTTTTTCGGGCTGGTCGTTGCGGGTCGAAAGCGCCCGCGCGACGCAAAAAGACGCCACGATCCCTGGGAAAATCGTGGCCTCCGCGCCGCCCATGATAAGAAAATCGAGTTTCCCGCTTTGGATCGCCGCAAGCGCATAACCGCAGGCGTCCGAAGCGGAGGAGCAGGCCGTTGCGATCGAAAAACTCGGGCCCTTAACGCCTAATTCGATCGAGACATTCCCCGCGCAGGCGTCCGGAAAAGAAGCGAGCGCCGTAAAGGGATTGATCCGCATCGGACCTTTCTGCATGAGGGTCGCGGATTGCTCAAGAATATAACCGACGCCGGCAAGCGCCGTTCCGATGATCACGCCCGTGCGTTCGCGCACCTCGGTGGCGGAAAGATCGAGCTTCGCGTCTGCAACGGCCATTTTGGACGCCACGACCGCGTATTGGGTCGTGCGGTCCATGCGCTTCAGTTTTTTGGGAAGGATGTAGGCGGAAGGATCAAAATTCTTGATCTCACCGGCGAAATGGGTGGTGAACTGCGTTGTATCAAAAGCGGCAATATTGGAAACGCCGCTCCGGCCTTTGATGAGGGAATCCCAAAAGGCCTCTTTGCCGAAACCGATCGAGGAAACGACCCCAAGACCCGTGATGACGACTCTTCGGTTCTTGGGGCTCGTCATCGACTGAATTTACGCGGTAATCGGTTCGTTCTTGCAGGTCAACGCGATCTTGCGGCCTTCGTGATCCACGTTCAGGATACTGCAACGGAGCGTATCGCCGACGGTAAAACGCTTCGCCAGGTCCTGCGCCGAGCAATCCGGGATCTCGGAAACATGGATGAGCCCCTCAAGGCCATTCTCGAGTTCCACGAAAATGCCGAAGTTCACGATCCTGGTGACCTTTCCCTGAAGCTCAAGGCCTGTGAGGAAATTCTTCGTGAGCTCGCCCCAAGGATCGTCGGTCAACTGCCTCATTCCGAGCGATATCTTCTTGGCTTCCGTGTCCACTGAAAGGACCATAACCTCTAAGGCGTCCCCCTTCTTGAGGACATCCGAGGGTTTGGCGACCTTGTGGGTCCAGGAAATATCGGAAACATGGAGCAGGCCTTCAATGCCGGGTTCCAGCTCGATGAACGCGCCGTAATCGGTAAGATTGCGGATCGTTCCCTTGACGCGGCTCCCGACCTGGAATTTTTCAGCAACCGTTGTCCAAGGATTCTCCTGCGCTTGCTTGGCGCCCAGGGAGATCTTCTTGGCCGCGGTATCCATACTCAGGATCACAACGTCAAGCTCCATGCCGATCGAAAGGATCTCGCTCGGATGGTTGACACGCTTGGTCCAGGACAGTTCGCTGATATGGACAAGGCCTTCGATGCCAGGCTCGAGCTCCACAAAAGCGCCATACGGAAGGATATTGACCACCTTCCCGCGGATCTGGTTGCCGATCGCGTAACGCTGTTCGACCGTGCTCCAGGGATCGGTTCCTTTTTGCTTGAGGCCGAGGGAGATCTTCTGCTTGACCTGATCGATCGAAATGACGACCACTTCAATATCATCGCCGATCTTCACAAGGTCCGAAGGATGCGAAATGCGTCCCCAGCTCATATCGGTGATATGGAGAAGCCCGTCAAGATTCCCGATATCGATAAAAACGCCGAAATCGGTGATGTTCTTGACCTTGCCCTTCACAAGCTGGCCGACCTTGAGGGTGCTCAGCTTCTCGGTGCGGGCTTCATTGCGGCTTTTTTCGAGAAGGTCTTTGCGGGAAACAACGACATTTTTACGTTTATGATTGATCTTTACGACGAGGAATTTGCTCTGCAACCCGATGAACATGTCCTGGTTGCGGACCGGTTTGATGTCGACAAGCGACGCCGGCAGGAACGCTTCCATGCCGATATCGACCATGAAACCGCCGCGCACTTTACGGCAGATACGCCCGTCCACAATGGCGCCTTCTTCGGCGTTCGAGAGAATGTCGTTCCAGGTCTTCTGGCGGTCGGCCTTGCGCTTGGAGAGGATCGCTGTCCCTTCCACATCGTCAAAACCTTCAAAAAGCACTTCGACTTCCGACCCGACGGTCAAGGTTTCCGGATTGGGAAACTCGTCCTTCGGCAGGATGCCTTCGGCCTTGTAGGCGATATCCACGACCACGTCACGTTCGTGGACCGCGATCACCGTGCCTTTGACGACCTCGCCGATCTTAATGTCTTGAAAAGACTTCTCGTATAGCTCTGAAAAATTGGATTGCATCTTAGGGAAAACCTCCTTGAGAGTCCCCTTCTCATTGGGATTGCATGAAAATGGGGGTCCGTCGCCGTTTTTCCCCTTTCAGTTCCTGGCACATGGGCCGGAGCCGAAATCGGCGCGAACGTGAGCAGTATAACATATCTTCTGAATTTGGGAAGGGGGATTTTTCGAAGAATCCGAAAAATCGGGACTCGTTTGAGTTTCTCATTTTTTCGAGGTACAAGTCCCGAGCGACAAGTCCCCGCTTAAATTAAAGTGCCTTCCGTCGCTGCTGCGCTTTTTCGAGGTAGCCAGAAAGGAGCTTTGGATTCCGAGCTCGAAGAATCTGTTTGAACCTTTTGAGCTCTTTTTCAAAGCGGTCCAAAGCGCCAAGGACCGCGGCGCGGTTGGCAGAAAAGATCGGCTGCCAGACCGAGGGGTCGGAGGAGGCAATGCGCGTCATGTCCCGGAAACCGGACGCGGCAACCTTAAGGGCGGGTGCCGACGCCGTATGCATCAGGCAGAACGCGATCGCATGCGGCAGATGGCTGATCTCTCCCACGAGTTTATCGTGGACTTGAGGCGATAAGACTATGAGACGGGATGATAATTTAAGCCAGAACTTCCTGGCCCGGGCGTAGCTTAACGGGCATGTTTTGCCGTCGCGCGCGATCAAGACCAGGCCGCCTTTATAGAGCTCGGGATTCACGACTCCGATACCGCGTTTGTGCGATCCGACCATAGGGTGACATCCGACGAAGAAAAGGTTCTTCCATTTCCGGGAGTTCGCTTCCTTCAGAACCGAGGCCTTGACGCTTCCGACATCCATCACAAGCGCGCCTTTGGCGCAAACTTTATCGATCAGCCGGAGGTAAGGCAGAAAAGTACCGACGGGCGTGCAAAGAACGACGAGATCCGCTTGCTTCGCGCCAAGTTTGATATCGCGCGTCGCTTCATGGACCCATTTCTTTTTCTTAGCCAACGCGAGAGCGGCGCGGTTGCGACTGATCCCAATGATCCGGGCTTTGGGAAATCCTTTACGGCAGGCCGCGGCCAGTGAACCGCCCATGAGCCCGAGCCCTACAATAGCTATTTTCTTAAAAGTCATGCTTTTCACTTTTGTTTATCTTCAACATAAATGGGACTCGTCACTCGGGACTAGGGACTCGTTCTGGTTCCTCGTTTTTCGAGTCCCAAGGTACGAGGAACAAGTCCCGGTTTTTAAATATCCCGTCCCACCGCTTGCGCGACGAGACGCACTTTACGCATCATTTCCTCGAACTGTGATGGCAGCACCGATTGCTCGCCGTCGCTTTTTGCCTCTTCGGGGTTTTGGTGAACTTCAACCATCAGGCCATCACACCCGGCTGCGACACCCGCCATCGCCATGGGCGCTACAAAATCGCGGTATCCCGTCCCGTGCGAAGGATCGACCAAGACCGGAAGATGCGTCTCTTTTTTGATCACCGGGATCGCATTGAGATCTAAAGTGTTCCGGGTCGCGGTCTCAAAAGTGCGGATGCCGCGCTCGCCCAGCAGGACCTTGAAATTCCCTTTGGAAAGCAGGTATTCGGCGGACATGAGGAGTTCCTTGACCGTGGCGCTTAATCCCCGTTTGAGAAGTACCGCCTTCTTCGTCATGCCGCATTCTTTAAGAAGATCAAAGTTTTGCATGTTGCGGGCGCCGATCTGGAGCATGTCGGCGTATTGCGAGACGAGCTCGACCTGCCGGGTATCCATCACCTCGGTCACGACTAAAAGCCCAACCTCATCGGCCGCCTGGCGAAGGTATTTTAAGCCCTCTTCGCCGAGCCCCTGAAAAGAATAAGGCGATGTTCGCGGCTTGAAGGCGCCGCCGCGGAGAAATGTCGCTCCGGCCTTTTTGACGGCTTTCGCGAGCCCTAAAAGCATATCGTAATTTTCCACCGAGCACGGGCCGGCCATCACGACGATCTTCTTGCCGCCGACTTTGACGCCGTTCGACATCTCGAATTCGGTATTTTCGGCCTTGTAGTCACGGCTTGCGAGCTTGTAGGGCTTGAGGATCGCCATGACCGATTCGACGCCCGGGAAGGCCTCGATCGGCTGGACCTGCAATTTTTCTTCGTCTCCGATCACGCCGATCACGGTGCGCTCGATGCCGCGCGAAACGTTCGGCGTGAGCCCCAGTTCGCGCACCTTTTGACAGATGTGTTCCAACTCTTGCGGCGTTGCGCTTTTCTTTAAGACAATGATCATGCTTTTGCTTCTCCTTTTGGGACTCGGGACTTGTTCCTTGGGACTCGTTTTCGGTTTCTTGTTTTGACGAGTCCCTAGCCCCGAGGGGCGAGTCCCATCTTAAGTTTTTTTCTCTAGATAACCTTTCAACAACCGGATCAACTGCACATTCTGGCTGCGACGCCCGATCGTAACGCGGATCCAATCCGGCAATTGATAAGCGTTCATCGGCCGGACGATCATCCCCTGCCGCAATAAATACTGATAAACCTCGTACCCGTCCGTTTTCATACGGATCAGGATGAAATTTGACTGGCTCGGGAGATATTCTAATCCCAATTTCTTGAGTTTACGGTAGAAGAATTTTCTGCCGCGCACCACAAGCCACTTGGTCCGCCAGAGAAAGAATGTGTCATCCAGCGCCGCCACGACCGCCGCTTGGGCGACCGAGTTCACATTAAAGGGCTGACGGATCTTATGGAAATACTGGATCATCTCCTTCGAAGCCAGCCCGTAACCAATGCGAAGCCCCGCCAAACCGTAGGCCTTCGAAAAAGTCCTCAAGACCACCAGATTCGGTTTCCCTGATTTTACATATTCCAGCATTTTGGGAAAATCCTCGGCGTCCACAAAATCCACATAGGCCTCGTCGAAACAAACAACCACATGTTCCGGAACCTTGGAAAGGAACTCCTCGACTTCCGCTGCGGTCACATAGGTTCCGGTCGGATTATTGGGATTGGCGATAAAAATAAGCTTGGTCCTCGGCGTGATCGCCCGGAGGATTCCCTCCAGGTCATAGCGGTGATCTTTCATCGGTACGGCCTTGAACTTTGCCCCGCAGACCTGCGAAAGGATCGGGTAGACAAGGAAAGTCATTTCGGACGATATGACCTCGTCGCCTTCGGATAAAAAACCGCGCGCCAAAAGTTCAATGATCTCATTGGAACCGTTCCCGAAAAGAATGTGCCCGGGATCAATATCCAGCTCCTTCGCTAAACGGTCCAAAAGATAGTAGCAGCTTCCCTCCGGATAGAGATGGACCTCGCGGATCGCCTTGCGCATCGCGCTGATCGCCTTCCCTGAAGGCCCGAGCGGGTTCTCGTTGGACGCGAGCTTGATGACATGGCGAATCCCGTATTCCCGCTGAAGCTCCTTGATGGGCTTCCCCGGCTCATACGGCTTGATCGACTGTATATGTGGTTTAAAAGGTAACATACTTTAAAATCTCATTTGTAATGATCATGTGTTATCAAAACCTGCGCAAGGGACTCGGGACTAGGGACTCGTTCCTCGCAGTTCTTCACTTCTTACGCCTTGCGAGTCCCGAGGCCCGAGATGCGAGTCCCAACGTCTTTTTAGTCTTTCGTCTTCCCCGCCGCGGGATAGGAACCGAGCACTTTGAGGAATTTGACCTTTTTTTCCATATCCGCGAGCATCTTGCGGATGTTCGGGTCCCCGACATGCCCCTCGAGATCGATATAAAAATAATAATCCCACGCCTTTTTCTTCGAAGGGCGCGATTCGATCTTGGTCATGTTGACGCGATACTTCTTGATCGGCAGGAGCATTTCATAAAGCGCCCCGACCTTGTCGCGGATCGAAACAAGCATGGAGGTCTTGTCATGTTTTGTCCGCGCCGGGATCTGCTTGGAGATCACAAGAAAGCGGGTCACATTGTTCGAGAAATCCTGGATGCTTTCGGCCAGGATCGGCAGATTATAGAGCGTCGCGGCAAGCCGGGAACCGATCGCTGCTGCGCCGTCTTCGTCAGCCGCGCGTTTGGCCGCTGCCGCCGTACTGGAAGCTTCCATCAGCTCGGCGTGATGCAGATGCGCCTCAAGCCACATCCGGCACTGCCCGAACACCTCAGCCTTGGAGTAAACCCGCTTGATCTGCTTCATATTGGGAACGTTCGTCATGAGATTGTGCGAGATCTCAAAATAGATCTCCGAACAGATCTTGAGCTCCGAATCGATAAACATATCGAGCGTGTGGCTGACAGCCCCCTCGATGGAATTCTCGATCGGGATCACGCCGTAATCCGCGCGGCCCTGTTCCACCTCCCGGAAAACCTCGTTGATGCTGGCGCAGGAACGGTAATGGACGCTGGAACCGAACTTCGAAAGCGAAGCCAGGTGCGTGAAGGTCGCCTCGGGTCCGAGATAGGCGATCGTCAGCGGCTTTTCAAGGGCCAGCGAGGCCGACATGATCTCGCGGTAGATGGATTTGAGCGCGTCCTTCGGCAGAACGCCCTTCTCGGCCAAAGCATCGATCTTCCGGTAGATCTCGCTTTCCCGCTCGGGGGCGTAGATCTCCTTGCCGGCTTCCATCTTCATTTTCCCGACTTCGCGCGCAAGGTCCGTGCGCTCGTTCAAAAGCCGGATGATCCTCTCGTCCAATTCGTCGATCTTCTTTCTTATTTGGCTCAGGTCCATAATCCCCCGCCTTTTTTTCACCCTGTACACACCGGGTGTGGCGCGCCACACCCGGTGTGTACAGGGTCGTATTAGTAAGTATCGTTTAGTTCATTTTTTGCTTCGGACACATCCGCCGCCGGTGTTCCGGAAGGCGGCGTAGTTCCTTCTTGCGGGACATCCACGATCTTTTTCGTTCCGATCAATTCATCTTTCTTTACCGAGCTTTCCACCATTTGCCGGATCTCTTCAATGCTCGGAAGGTCCTGCAACTGTTTGAGCCCGAAATGCTCCAGGAATTTTTCCGTCGTCCCGTAAAGGAACGGCCGTCCCGGAACTTCTTTTTTTCCGACGATCTTGATGAAACCTTTTTCCATGAGCGTTGTCAGCACGCCGCTTGTATCGACACCGCGCAGCGCTTCGATCTCGGCGCGCGTAAGCGGCTGCTTGTAGGCCAGGATCGCAAGCGTCTCTAGCGCCGATTGCGTGGCTTGACGCGCCTTGCGTTGAAGCTCGATCTTCAGGATCCAGGGCGCGAATTCCTTTTTGGTGGAAAGCTCATAACCGCCGGCGATCTCAAGCAGCTCGAAGCAGCGGCCGCTTGTTTTATATTCTTCTTTCAGTTCAGCCACGATCTTCTCGATCTGGTTTACAGTAAGGGCTTTGGTGACCTTGCGGATCTCGGCCGGCGTTAGCGGTTTCGAGGAGGCAAAAATAAGCGCTTCCACCACCAGCTTGGCTTTGGCGGGATCCTGCAAGTCTTCTTCCCGCAAAGATTCGACCTGGAACCTCTGGGCGTCCGTCAGCCCCTCAAGGGCATTTTTCTCCTCGAGCTGTTCCTGGATCTCCTGGTCCAGCTCTTTGCGTAAAACCCGAAGTTTGGCCTGTTTTTCCCGTTCTTGCGCCGCGGTCAGTTTCATAATGTGTTGGGTGTACTAATACTGCGTTGATATTAATTTTATGGGTTCGCAGTATTGTACTGTTAACCCGTAGAAATTAAATAAAAAACAGTGCTAATTCCCCTCCCGTTTTTCGATGACGATCTCACCGAACTGCTTGTCCTGCCGCACCCAGGCGAAACGTGTCCGGACAAGCTCGAGGATCGCCAAGAATGTGGCGATCAGTTCGTTGCGCGTCCAACGCTCTGAAAAAAGCTCATTGAAGGAAACTTTCTTTTTTTCCGCGAGATAGGACTGGATCTGGATCATCTTCTCTTCGATCGAGATGACCTCTTCGAACACCTCATGCTCGCGTTTCGGCCCTTTTTTGGCCAGCACGTTCTGGAACGCGACGATCAGGTCGAAGAAATTCGCACTGAAAGTATCAACGCCGGCATCCTCGGGGTCCATTTCCCCCAGATAGTAATCCGTGATCTGGCGCGTGAACATCTTGCCGCGTTCGGTCTGAAGGAGCCCGAGCTCTTTGGCGGCTTCCTTGAAAGCCTGGTATTCGAGAAGTTTCCGCACCAGCTCCGCGCGCGGATCCTCACCCTCGCCTTCTTCTTCGTCCTTCTCGGTGGGAAGCAGCATCTTGGATTTAATATAAATGAGCGTCGCGGCCATCACAATGAATTCGCCTGCGACCTCAAGGTCCAGCTGCTTCATCACCTTCAAATACTCCAGGTATTGCTGGGTGATCTCCGCGACCGGGATGTCATAAATATTCATCTCGTTTTTCTTAATGAGGTCTAAAAGAAGATCGAGCGGACCGTCATAGACCGCGACCTTGACATGAAGCGGGTCCGGCCCCTTGGGAGCTTCAGGGGTCAGAGGAGGGGGCGTCGCCTGGGGCGTTTCGGAAGAAGCTACGATGCCAGACCCATCGCCCGGAGAGTTTCCTTGAGGGTCTCGCCCGCCACTTCCCGAGCCCTCTTGGCTCCCCGTTTGAGGATCTCGCACACTTCCGTTTTTTTCTTCATCCATGATTCACGTCTTTCCCTGATAGGATCCATGAACTCGTTGAGCTTCGCGGCCATTTCCATTTTGCAATCCACGCAGCCGCGTTCCGCATTTTTGCATTCTTTGGCGACCGTTAGCGCCTGGTCTTTGTTAAAAAGTTTGTGATAAAAATAAACCGGGCAGACTTCCGGATGGCCTTTGTCTGAACGGATCTTCCGCGCCGGGTCCGTCACCATGGTTTTGACCTTTTTGGTCACTGCGTCCTTGGAGTCGGCAAGATAAATGCAATTATCATAGCTCTTGCTCATCTTGCGCCCGTCAAGTCCCGGGACTTTCGGCGCTTGTGTCAGCACGGCTTCCGGCTCGGGAAAAACTTTTTTTCCGTAAAGATGCGTGAACCGCCGGATGATCTCGCGGGTCAATTCCAGATGCGGCAGCTGGTCTTCGCCAACCGGGACTTTTTCCGCTTTATAGATCGCGATGTCCGCGGCCTGAAGTACGGGGTAACCCAGGAAACCGTGCGTATGAAGGTCTTTCCCCTTTAGCTCACGAAGCTGATCTTTATAAGTCGGGTTCCGCTCGAGCCATCCAAGCGGCGTGATCATGGAAAAAAGCAATGCGAGATTGGCGTGTTCCAGCACTTCGCTTTGCACGAACATCGTGCATTGGTCCGGATCAAGGCCGCTCGCCAAATAATCGACCACGACCTCCATCACGTTCTCGGCGATCTTGGTCTTGTCCTCGTATTCGGTCGTGAGGGCGTGCAGATCGGCGATCATGAAAAAGGCGTCTTCACCCTGGAGTTTCTTGTAATTTTCAAGGGCGCCGAGAAGATTCCCGAGATGAAGCTTGCCGGTGGGCCTTGTACCGCTCAAAACTCGTGCCATGATTCTCCGTAACTTGTTGATTTTCATTATATTAACGGAAGGATCAGGAGGTGTCAAAATGAATAGAAACGGGCAGGAACCAGAATGATGGAATAAATGCCCCCTCCCGGGCAAACCGCTGTATACTGTCTTCCGTTACGAGCGCTGCGTAACTGTTGATTTGAAAAGTTTCCCGCGCTTGCCCCGTCCGCTCTGGAGACGGAAAGAGGGCGAAGCGAGAGAATTTGGCATTTCCGTAAGTTGCGCTGACGTTGAAAAAAGCCCGTCTTGCTTGAAGCCATGCCTGAAATCTATCGAACAAATGAACCGCCTGGACCCAAAAGAAAGAACCCTGTGAAAAAAGAAAAGATCATGAACGGCGACCTGCTTTTTCATCCAGTCCATGGACTGTGCCGTGTTGACAGGATCACCCCGTCGAGCTCATCCGACCACCGGGGTCCGTCCTATTCATTGGTCCCTAAAATAGCCGCCAGGATGAAATCTCGTTTTATCATCTCGGCCGCTGATATGGAAGTTTCGGGTTTTCATGGCCTTGTTTCCCCGAAAGAGGCCAATAAGATCCTTCACTATTTAAAAGCCGGGAATGGCAAAGGTCGTCCGGCGGCTGAAACGCCTTCGAGCCCGCAAGCGCAGGCCTGGAACTTGGCTCACGGCCTTTTATCTCTTGCTTATGACAAATTCGAAGCGAAAGATCAAAAAAAACGCCAAGCGCTCGAGCATTCCGCGAAGGGCCTTGTGGGAGAACTTTCCTGCGTATTCAAATGGACTTTAAAGGAAACAGCATGTAGGATCCGGAAAAGCATGGGCCGCACATCACGGATCAATCCTTCGGTCCTTTCGGCTCTGACGCTTGCCGGAGAAGATTAGGGATCGAGCGACAAAACCTCTTAGGAACAAAATTTCCTCCCTTATGTTAAATCAAAACTATCATGAAAAAGGAGCCGGCACACAATGAGCGAACACATAAAACAAGACGCGGATCTTTCCGGTTTGCCGCAAGCCGGCACGGATGTTGTATCTTTGATCCTAAAGATGCAACAGCAGTTGAACTTTTTGGAGAAAAAAATAGATCTCCTGATCGGTCAATCCCCGGAGAGGTCTTCCGGCGAAAGACGTTTCTCAAAACCTTTCCGCCCCTCTTTCGGCCACGGAGGACATTCTCACGGCAAAAGGGATTTTAACCGCGGACCCAGGGAACGGAGTTTTCCTCATGAACGCCCCAGGGAAAGCGGCTTTTCACATGACCGGCCAAAAGAAGGAAGCTTTGGCCAGGGGCGTCCCTTTGACAGAAAACCAGGCGCAGGGCCTCGCGGGTTCGGCCACGGCGAAAAGCCGTTCTTTCGCCACCGGAAGGGCCCCCGTCCGCATCGTGAAAGTCATTAAATATTAAACAGCTTTTCGGGAATTTTTTTCCCACAACTGCACTGACATCAGTGCCAACAGGAGGAGATAACATGGGTTTCGATCAGGGAGGCCGTGGATTTGGAGGCGCGCCGCGTGAAATGCACAAAGCGGTCTGCGGAGAATGCAAAAAGGAATGTGAAGTTCCTTTCAAGCCAAGAGAAGACCGTCCGGTCTACTGCAAGGATTGCTTCGCGAAGCGTAAGGACGCCAGCGGACGTTAGTCAATAAAGCCGGGGCTCGGGACTAGTTCCTCGGGACTCGTTTTGGTTCCTCGTTTTTCGAGGTACGAGTCCCGAGCGACAAGTCCCGCCTCTGGCGCTCACGCCAGAAGATATCCCATCCGTTTAACCGCCTTGGCCATGCGGGCCAGAGCGATACTGACCGTATTGCCTTCGGTCAAATTCCCCATACATAGAGCGGCGTAGCCCCGCCGGTTGCGGATCTTGAACGTTGTAACTCTGCTTGTGGAAAGTTTTTTCAGAACTTTTTTAGCCATATCCCCTCCTAAAACGAAATGAAAGATTTCCCTTGGCTAAAGTATCGGCGTTTTTAAAAAAGGATAAAGGGACTCGGGACTAGGGATTCGCTCCTCAAAAAAAGCGAGTCCCGAGGAACGAGGTACAAGCCCCGATTTTAGACCCGGACAACTTCTTTGACTTCGGGGATGTATTCCTTGAGGTAGGCTTCGATTCCCATTTTAAGCGTCATGGTCGCGCTCGGGCATCCGGAGCACGCGCCCTTCAGGTGGAGCTTCACAACGCCATTCTCAAAACCGCAGAAGACCGCGTCACCGCCGTCCCGGGCAAGAGCCGGGCGGATCTGCTCGTCCATGATCTCGATGATCTTTTTCTCGATATCCGACTTCGGATTCGTGGCATCCGCGCATTTCTCGCAGACTTTGGGGCTCGTTTTCCCGCAAACAAGAAACTCACGGATCGTCTCGGTCACCTTCGAGATCAAAGAACTCCACGACTGGACCCCGTCATCGCGCGTGATCGTCACAAGATCGGGACCGATCATCACTTCTTTGACATGTTCGATCTCAAAAAGCTTGGCCGCAAGGGGCGATTTCCCTGACTCGGCCTTGGAGGCAAAATGAACCGTTCCGTGGGTACAGATAGGAACGCTCACATTGAACTTCAGCGAGTTCGGGTTCGGGGTGAATTCGGTGGTGATCTGGATGTTCGCCATGAGCGGATTATAACACGGTGTTTTAAGAAAGCGCGAGCTTTTCGTAGGCCTCCGGGACCGTTTTCGCCACCGATACGAAGCCGTGGCCCTTTAAAACAATAAGATCATGTTTTTGGACCGCTTGGGCCGCGGAACGGGCGAATTCAAACGTCCCGTAAGGATATTCTTTTTCGGTCACGACAGCGCCTTTAAGATCAAGAGTGTGGGCATGCAAAATAACATCGATATCATCCCGCGCATCGTAGATCATCCGGTGCATCATCGCTTCGGAACTCGGCTGGACTTTGCCGGCGCAGAAAACTACTTTGCGGGAAAGATCGACTTTTTTTACGAGAACAAAGTCATTAGAAGTGAGTTCGCCGAGTTTCGAGCCGGCTGCCGTGATCGCAAAACCTTTTTGGACGCGAAAACTCATGTTCCCGCTGTTCTCGGGGCAAAATCCCTTATCCGTCAATATTTTCCCGATCCGGATAAGTTCCGCGATCCGCGGATCATTCACGGATTCCGGCGCTTCATAGACCACTTTGAATTTCACTCCGACATAGATCTCGCCCATAGCCGTTAAAACACCTCGCAAAGAAGGCCTTTAAGATACTCGCCTTCCGGATGGTAGATATTGATGGGATGGTCAAAAGCGTGAGAGGTTTTTTTAAGGATCCGGACATCGCGTTTTGCGTCCGAGGCCGCGCCGAAGATGATCTTCTGGAAAAGATCCGGTGTGATATAGGAAGAACACGAGAACGTGAAAAGCAGGCCGCCCTTGGGGAGTATTTTGAAAGCCTGGAGATTGATATCTTTGTAGCCACGGGCGGCATCCCGGATCTGATTTTTACTTTTACAAAAGGCCGGCGGGTCGAGGATGATCAGGTCAAAAACCTTTTGCGTCGCACGCAAGTAATCAAAAACATCCTGCTGGGCCCAAACGCTTTGTTCCTGAGTTAATTTGTTTTTTTCAAAATTCTCCCGGCCAAGCTGAACGGCCGACTCCGAGGATTCTACGGACACGACTTCCTTTGCGCCGCCTTTGGCCGCATAAACGGAAAATCCCCCCGTATAGGCGAAGCAATTGAGTACCCGTTTCTCCGCGCTTAATCCCCTTACGATTTCACGGCTCTCACACTGATCGAGAAAAAATCCCGTCTTTTGTCCGCCGCGAATATCTACGTTAAAAAGGAGGCCATGCTCCTTAATTTCAATTGTCTCGGGGGGCTCCGAACCCGTAAGCGCGCCCACGGAACGCTTGAGCCCCTCCCATTTGCGAAGGTCGGAATCGCTTTTTTCAAAGATCGAATATTTTGGAAAATGCTTTTGGAGGATCTTGACGATCACCGGTTTCCACGCATCGATCCCGGCCGTATTGAACTCCACGACCAAGAATTCCCCGTAAACATCCACGACAAGCCCCGAAAGAAGATCCCCTTCGGAATGAATGAGCCGGTAGGCGTTCGTATCGGGCGGCAAAAAACGTTTCCGGGTTTCGACCGCTTGGGAGATCCTTCTGTCAAAAAAGGCTTCGTCGATAGGGGTATCCTCGAACGCGAGCATGCGGACGACGATCTGGGATTTCGGATTGAAATAACCGATGCCGAGAAATTCTTCTTTGTCGGAGAGGACCCTTACAAGGTCGCCAGCCTCAAATCCTTCTTCGATCTGATCAACGGCCCCTGAAAAGATCCAGGGGTGACGGTTGCGGACCGGCCGTTCTTTGCCTCTTTGGAGGACGCATTGAACGGTTTTCATGGATCAGGAGAGGATCGTGAGAGTAAGCGCGAAAAGGCCGGCCGCAATGCAATAGTAACCAAAAAGAAAGAAATGGCCGCGCTGAATGATCCGCATCAGCCAACGGATCACAAGATATCCCGTCACGGCGGCGGCAAAAAAACCGGCCAGAACAATTGTTGTCTGGGAAGAAAAATATTGAATGCTTTCTTTGAGGTCCATGATGATCGCGGCCAGGATCGCGGGGATAGAGATCAGAAACGAGAATTTTGCGGCATCCTCTTTTTTGATCCCCAGGAGCATGCCGGCAAGGATCGTGCTTCCCGAACGCGAAACTCCGGGCAAAAGAGCGATCCCCTGGGCCAACCCCACCCAGAGCGCATCGCCATAATGGATCGCCGAAAGATCCTTTTGCCCCTTGGAGAAACGTTGACTTAAGATCAGAAGCGCTCCCATGGCAAGCCATGCGATCGCGACAAAGACAAGTTTTGAAAAAGCGGTTTCGATCCAAGACCTGAAAAAAACGGCGATGATGCCGGTCGGAACAAGCGTGATCAAGATGCAAGCCCAAAGCCCTTGATGCTGCGGCAAAACACCCGCCCGAGGAACATCTTTGGACGCTACGGCTTTCCGGAGGTCTCCCGCCAAGTCCTTCACAATGACCAGGATGTCCTTATAAAAAAAAGCGAGGACCGCAACCAGCGTGCCGCCGTGGACGGCGATATCGAAGGCAAGCATCGGTTCTTTCATCCCAAAGAGGTTTTGAAAGAGCACCAAATGCCCGGAACTTGAGATGGGCAGGAATTCCGTAAGACCCTGGACGATGCCCAGGATGATCGATTGGAAAAGAGTCATTTCTATTTCACGCTGGTTTTATTAAAAAGACCGCTCCGGGAACGGCTGTTTCAGCCGGCCGCCCCGGAGCGATCTCCTTGGAAGGTCTACTTAATGTAGCGCTTTGCCGCCTCGGGCACTTGCTCTTCAGCAGGCTCTGCCGCCGGTTCCGGGGCTACAACGGTTACGGTCTCCACCGGAACCACTGTTGCCGCGGGACTGCTTCCGCTGCACTTTTTGCAACTGCTTGCGCAACCCGACAGGGTTGTGATCGAAAAAAACACTGCCAAAATCACGATCAACGTCTTCATGGTGTTCTCCTTGTTAAAGTAAGTGATGCATCTTTCTTTTGTGCAGTTCAACGACGATCTTGCGGATCGATTCTGTTTCGCTTAAAGGGCAAACCAGCACGGCATCCTCGGTATCCACGACCACATGGTCTTGGAGGCCCACGGCCACGATCGGGCGCCCTGATCCTTTCACGACATTGCCCGAACTCTCAACCAGGATATTCGTGCCGATCGAAAGGTTCTTGTCCTTGTCGACCGTCAAAAGATCGCGAAGCGTCGCCCAGCTTCCCACATCGCTCCAGCCGACCGAAGCTGGAATGGTCAAAATGCCCCTCGGAAGTTTTTCCATCATCCCATGATCGATCGAAATATGCGGAATACGGGAAAAGATCTTTTTGATCTTTTGCTGGGAAAAACCGTCCGCGGCGATCCTGACGGCGGCGCGGAAAACAGAAGGCAATTCGCGGCGCGCCGTTTCAAGCAGGCAGTCCGCGCGCCAGACAAAGATCCCGGCGTTCCACAGGAATTTCTTGGAGCGGAAATATTTCCGGGCCCGCGGCAATCCTGGTTTTTCATGAAAGCGCCTGAGAAAAAAAACCGGGGTACCGCGAACCGTCGCTTTCTTTTCGGCAAGCTCAAGGTAACCATACCCTGTATGAGGGCGGTCCGGCTTGATCCCAAGCGTCACGGGCATCCCCTCCCGGGCAGCCTGTTCGTAGGCCACCCGGAGGATTTTTGTGAAAGCCGCGCGATCCTTAATGAAATGATCGGCCGGAAAAATACCCAACACCGCGGCGGGATCTTTTTTCAAGATGAGGGACGCGGCCCAAACGGCGCAAGGCGCGGTATTGCGGCCGAGCGGCTCGCCGATCACTTGCGAGCGCGGGACCCCGAGAAGCTTTGCCGTTGAAGCGGCCTTATTTTCGGCCGTAAAAACAAGGATGCGCGAAACAGGAACGACCTTTTTAATCCGGTCGAAAGTCTCTTCGATGAGGGTTTTTCGGCCGAAAAGATTCAGGAATTGTTTGGCGTGATGCCTGCGGCTTTCGGGCCAGAAGCGTGTCCCGCTCCCGCCCGCCATAATAACGGCCCAGTTCATCAGCGGATCTCTTGCATGATGCGCTTGATCTCGTTCTCGATGATCGCCCGGATCTCCGCAAGGCGGCTCTCGGTCTTGGCTTCAAAGCGCATCACGAGCACGGGCTGGGTATTGGAAGCGCGGACAAGCCCCCAGCCGTCGGGGAATTGTACGCGCGCGCCGTCAATATCAACGACTTCATATTTTTTCTTAAGATCGGCGACCGCCTGCCCGACCACCCTGAACTTGATCGCATCGGGACAATCGACTCGGATCTCGGGGGTAGAGCAAAGATCGGGAACATCCGCCAAAAGCGATGAAAAAGGGCCGTCCGCCTTATCCGCGATCTCAAGGATCCGGCACGCGGCGTAAACAGCGTCATCAAACCCAAGCCAACGGTCCTTGAAGAACATATGACCGCTCATCTCGCCCGCCATTTCCGCGCCCGTTTCTTTCATTTTAGCCTTGATGAGCGAATGCCCCGTTTTCCACATGATGGGCTTGCCGCCGCGTTTCGCGATATCGTCATAGACTTGCTTGGAGCTTTTAACATCGCCGATAATGATGGCGCCGGGTTTACGGGTCAGGATCTCGCGGGCGTAAAGAAGAAGAAGTTTGTCGCCATAGATGATCTTTCCTTTTTCATCAACGACGCCGAGGCGATCGGCATCTCCGTCGAAGGCGATTCCGATGTCAGCTTTCATTTCGACGACTTTTTTCTGGAGGTCTTTCATGTTCGACGGAACGGAAGGATCGGCTTGATGATCCGGCATTTTGGGATCGAGATTCTCGAAAAGCACGGTCACATCGCAACCAAGGCGCCGGATCAGCGCGGGCGCGGTCACGGCCGCCATCCCGTGCCCGGTATCGATCACGACTTTAAGCTTCTTTTTGAAATGAAAATCCTTTGCGATGAAATCCTGATAAGAACGAACCACAGCCTCATGATCGAGCCGTTCAACCACGCCCTTGCCGGAAACAAAATCCTGTTTTTCGATCAGCTGGCGAAGCCCCTGGATCTCCTTGCCATAAAACGAGCGGCTCGCGTGCTGAAATTTAAAGCCGTTCTCGTCCGGTGGATTGTGAGACCCTGTCAGCGAGACGCCCGCGTCAAGATGATTATTCGTGACATAGAAATAAATAAGCGGCGTGGGGACAAGGCCGATATCCATGACCGTAAGACCGCAGCTTTGAAGGCCGGCGGAAAGCCCACGAAAAAGGAATTCCGCGCTCCAGCGATGGTCATGACCGATCACAACCTTTTGCTTGCCGTCGCGCTTAAGCACGGTGCCGAACGCTTTCCCGATATTTAAAGCAACTTCTTCGGTAAGGTCCTTGCCGGCAATGCCGCGGATATCATATTCACGGAAAATGAAGGGCGAGATCGTTGCGGAAGACATGGACATTTATAACCTCTGGGTTAGGGATGAGAACAAGTGCGTTCATCGTAGATGGCCAACCTTAAGCCGTCACGATGACGTACTTTTTTAATGAAAAAAGTGCGAGCGAGAGGACTTGAACCTCCATGCCTTGCGGCGTCAGCCCCTCAAGCTGATGTGTCTGCCAGTTTCACCACGCTCGCATGAATTTTTTAAAATAAACTATGAGGTCTTAACCGTTTTCTTGCGGACGGCTTTCAGCTTGGCTTCCTTGACTCCCCGGGCCTTGCGCTCTTTTTCGAGCACTGCTTCAACCTGGCCGAGCTCCGTGTCGATCTTTTTGGTCTCTTCGATGATCTTGGCGACCTCCGGATCCGCAAGAGAGACCATCTCCCCTTGCCGCACGGCTTTTTGATAGACCTGGCTACCGAGCTGCGAGAATGATTTTGCCATCTGATGTTCGAGCGCCGCTTTCTGAATGAGAAGCCTCGTGACATGCGCCGCTTCGCCGGTCTTTTCCGCCACGACTTTGGCGTATTTTTTCATCGTTTCGAAAGTCTCGTTGATGATCTTTTCCGACTTTGCGTAAAACTCTTTTTTATCCATGGCCGCCTCTTCCTTTTAAAATGGAGCCGGTTGACAAGGGATGCTCATGATTCCGAAGGCGTATGTTCTATCATATTTTTGGAAAAATTCCAGAGAATCTTCAGGGCGGCAAAATCCCCGCCGGCCCTGAAAACCGCGCTAAACGGCAGCGCTTTTCCTCCTCATGAAATGAGGGGCATCCCCCCATTCGCCGTAACCGATCTTCGCGCCGGCCGCGCGGATCCGCTGCTCGAGGCAGTTTTTGCATTGGCGGGCATTTTCGTCCAAGCAGGGTTTGTTATCATAAAGCCGATAAAGCTTCCGGTAGTCCGTCGGCGTGATATTGGGCATGATGACGTTTGCGCCCGCCAATACCCCTTTTTCTCTTCCTTGGACATCAAGCGTCTGAAGCGCTGTCGCGGCCGCAATATTGACATCTTTAAGGAAAAGCCTCGTAAGCGCCACCATGACAAGCCCCAGCCGGAAATTCTCTGAAGGATCATAATCCGATATTTGGGCCTTGAGGGGCGTATCCGCGTGCGCGATATAAGGCCCCATCCCGATCATATCGATATCCTGGTCTTTGAAAAAGAAGATGTCCCCTACCAGGTCCTCATGGGTCTGAAAAGGAAGTCCGATCATCACGCCGGTGCCGACCTGATAGCCGATCCGGCAAAGCGCCTCGAGGCATCTCTTGCGCGTTTCAAAGGAGTGATCCGCCGGATGGAGACGTTGATAAAGCGCGGGGCTGCTGGTTTCGATCCTCAAAAGATAACGGTGTGCTCCGGCCTCAAACCATCGCTCATAGGTTTCCGGGGCTTGCTCTCCGAGAGAAAGCGTGATCCCAAGTTTCCCGGAAGTCATTTTTTTGATCTTACGGAGAATATCCTCGATAAAACCGGCGTAGACGCCGTCCTGCCGCTCGCCGGACTGAAGAACGATCGAGCCATAATCCATTTCGTAAGCCGCTTTCGCGCATTCCAAGATCTCGGCTTCGGTTAGAGAAAAACGTTCCAGATTCCGGTTGCTTTTCCGGATACCGCAGTAATAACAGTCTTTCGAGCAAAAGTTGCTGAACTCGATAAGCCCGCGGAAATAAACCTTGGGGCCGACATGGCGGATCGCGCAGGCTCGCGCTTCGCGGAAAAGCTCTTCGAGCTTCTGGGGATCTTTCTCGCTGAGCCAACCGAGCATTTCTTTGCGCGTGAGTTCTGCCATGGCCGATCGTTACAGGAAAAGGTCCCGCTCCCCTTTCCGGACGCGTTCCAAGAATTGAAAAAAGACGGGAAAACCCTGAGGGTTTGTCGCGCGGATCTCTTCAAGTTCTTTTTCAAGCACGCGGAGGCCCGCTTCGCGCGTTGCGGGCGTCGCGAAATCATCGAGCCATTCCTGGAATGTCAGAACAGCGTTCAATTTGCAGAATTTGCCTTCTTTGCCGCTTCGTAAAAGATCCATGATGCATTTGCCAGTGCGGCCGCAACGATAACCGGCCGTGCAGAAAGAAGTGATATGCCCCATGTCCGCGAAATCCTTTACCAATTCATCCAAGCTCCTCGTATCGCCCAGCATGAATTGCTGTCGCTTTGACTCCTGTTCGCTTCCTTCTTCGCTGTAGCTGCCGATCCCGATCTTGGTGGAAGCGTCCGTTTGCGTGATCCCGAGGCCGATCGCATCGCGGCGCATCTGCGCGGTTTCACGCGCGGTAATGATCATACCGGTATAAGGAATGGCTAGACGGATAAGAAGGATGATCTTTTTAAAATCCTCATCCGAAACTTTGTAAGGCGAATGTTCTGCATAATCGGAATTAAGCGCGGGCTCCATGCGCGGGAATGAGACCGTATGCGGGCCGATCCCGAGCTTGGCTTCCAGTTCGATCGCGTGATAAAGAAGCGCCATAATCTCAAAGCGCCAATCATAAAGCCCGAAAAGGACGCCGATCCCTACGTCATCGATGCCCGCCTCGAGCGCCCGGTGCATCGCATAAAGCCGCCAGTGATAATCCGATTTAAGCGTTCCCTTGGGATGGAGTTTTGCGTAGGTTTCGTGATGGTAAGTTTCCTGGAACACCTGATAAGTTCCCAGCCCGCCGTCCTTCAGACGCGTTAATTCCTCGATCGACATCGGGGCGGCGTTCACGTTGATGCGGCGGATATTCCCGTAACCGTGCTTCGTTAGGACTTTAACATCATAGATCGTCCGCATGCTTTCAAGGATGTAATCGATCCCCGTAAGCGGATGTTCGCCGTAAACAGCGATAATGCGCTTGTGGCCGATCTTCCCCGCGAGGCTCTCGGTCTCTCTGCGAATCTCCTCCATGCTGAGAACGCGCCGTTTCGCTTCCGTATTTTCCCGTTTGAACCCGCAATAGGCGCAGTTATTGACGCAAAAGTTGCCCATATAAAGCGGCGCAAACGTCACGATCCGGTTATCATAAACCTTCTTTTTAACCGCAAATGCCGCCGCTTTCATCTCCTCGAGCAGTCCGGGATCCCTGACAAGCATCAATTGAGCCAATTCTTCAGGGGCAAGCGTTTGGACGGCAAGCGATTTAGCGAGAATGGTGCGAACCGTCGCCGCATCAGGTTCCGCCGCTTTTTTGATCTCATCCCAAATCGCGTTATCGTCGATAAAATCGCGGCCTCGATCGAGATAACGGTTGATCTGATCCTGCTTGATGCGCTGGGCGATCCAAGCGGTTTCGGGCGTCATCGCAGGATTTCCTTGATATTGATTTTATTTTCTTGAAACGCTTTAAGGGCATCTGGAAAAGGCTCTATCACTCGTTCGAGCACTCCTTGGAGGTAGGAAATGCACAGCCCGTAATTGGTGATCGGAACCCCGGCCTGCTTTGCTTTCTGGATACGCGCCAGCGTTTCCCGTCGCGTCAGCATGCAGGAACCGCACTGAATGATCAGTTTGTAATCTTTCAGATCGTCCGGGAAATCCCGCCCCGCGCAAACGCCGATCTTGATCTCGCAGCCCAAGTATTTCTGGATCCATTTCGGGATCTTGATCCGGCCGATATCCCCTTCGATCGCGTGATGGCTGCAGGATTCGGAAATAAGGATCTTATCGCCTTCTTTGAGGCTCTCGACCGCGAGCGCGCCCTTTGTCATTTCGGCAATATCCCCTTTAATGCGTGACAAAAGAATGGAGAAAGTCGTGCACCTCACGCCGGGCGGCGTCTCAGCGACCATCCGGTCGACCACTTGGGAATCGCAGACCACAAGGTCGGGAGGTGTTTTTAATTTTTGTAACGCGTCCTTATATTCGCTTTCCTTGACCACAAGCGTCATCGAATCATGGTCCAGGGCATCGCGGATCGCCTGGACTTGGGGCAGGATGATGCGGCCCTTAGGCGCCTCAAAATCGATCGGGATGATCAGGATGGCAAGTCCTCCTTTCGGCATGAGGTCCCCAAGCATCGCGGGCGCCATTAGGAAATCTTCGGGGCAGACCTCGAGTAAAAATTGCTTCAGAAGATTCACGTACTCGTCGCGCCGCGCCCGGTCCGTGCTCGAACAGACCAGAATGCGGGAGGTTTTTTGTTTTATTTTCTCCAGAAAAACCGCGGAGGGCGGCGTAAGATCGCTTTTATTCACGACAAGAATGAGCGGGCTTTTCCTCGCCTGCGCTTCGCGAACCACTTCTTCTTCAAATTCCGTCCAGCGATCCGCGTCCAGAATGAGGATGGAAACATCCGAGCGGTCAAATATCTTTCGGGTCCGCTCCACGCGCCTGGAACCGAGCGTGGAATCATCGTCAAGACCGCCGGTATCCAGGAACACCACCGGGCCGACCGGCAGAAGCTCCATCACTTTTTCAACCACATCCGTCGTTGTCCCCGGCACCGGCGAAGTGATCGCCACGTCCTGGCCCGCGACCATGTTGAGAAAGCTGGATTTTCCGACATTGGTCCTGCCGAAGATACCGATCTGAAGTCTCATCGATTTTGGAGTTTTTTCCATAAATGCCTTTAGGATTTTGTGAGCGCTGATTTGACGGAAACGCCTTCCAGGGCGCCGAGCTTCCCCGTCAAGGCGCCGAGCTCATCCGTGTTTGCGTCCACGATGAGCGTGATCACGGAACAATGGCGTTCCCGGTACGGCAGACCGACGCGGGCGACGATCATATCCCCGAATTCTGAAAGAAGATCGTTGACCGCATGCGCGGCTTTTTTCCTGTCTTCGATGATAATGCCGACAAATCCAAGCCTTTTATCCGTCATTTGCGCCTCCGTTTCTTAAAAAAAATCCCAGTTCCTTAGGAAAGAAACTGGGATTCAAAACTTTTCCATTTTCCTTCCCTTAGCGTCAGCCCTTTACAGGGCCTTTTCTTCAGGAACTTGCAATGCTATGAAATGATATTCTACCGCCGATAGATCGGTAACGGTTGATATTTCGTATGAAGCAGGTGATGCGCCTTTTCGCTCAACGGTTTACCGAGAAACTCCTTATAGAGCTGCTGCACGTACGGATTTTCATGCGAGCAGCGAACGGTCTGCGCTTCGTCGTCCGAATAAAGCCCTTTCGCGCGAGCGGTGCGAAGCTCGTCTGTCACGCCATAAGGCTGGCCGCCGCCGCCCACGCAACCGCCGGGACAAGCCATGACCTCGATAAAATGATACGGGAGCGGCTTGCCTTCTTTCTGGGCTTTGCGGACTTGATCAAGCACATATTCTACGTTCGCCAAACCGTGCGCGACCGCGATCTTCACTTCCGCGCCCTCGATCTTGATCGAAGTTTCCTTAACGCCTTTCAAGCCGCGAACATTTTCAAACTCCACTTTGGGAAGTTTCTTGCCGGTCACAAAAGAATAAGCGGTGCGCAATGCCGCTTCCATCACGCCGCCCGTAGCTCCAAAGATCGTTCCAGCGCCGCTGTAATCTCCCAGGATATGATCGCTATCTTCTTCCGGAAGATTCGAAAAATCGATACCGGCTTGTTTGATCATGCGGGCAAGCTCGCGTGTTGTGAGCACCACGTCGACATCCTGGAACCCGGAAGCCGACATATCATGGCTGCGCGAGATCTCAAATTTCTTGGCCGTGCATGGCATGACGGAAATCACCTTTAATTTCGCCGGATCGAGCTTGTTCTTTTCGGCGTAATAGGTCTTCACCAGAACACCCATCATTTCGTGAGGTGATTTCGCGGATGAAAAATGCGGGATCATATCGTGATGGAATTTCTCCATGAAATCCACCCATGAGGGACAGCAGGTCGTAATAAGCGGAAGAGGGCCCTTTTTGTGCGCAAAACGTTCGACGAATTCGCTCGCCTCCTCCATGATGGTCACATCGGCGCTGAAATTGGTATCGAAGATCGCCTTGAAGCCCATGCGGCGGAGGGCGGTGTAGATTTTTTTGGTCACATTAGCGCCGAGCGGAAAACCGAAGGCCTCGCCAAGAGCGACGCGGACCGCCGGCGCGATCTGAACCACGCAATACTGTTCCGGATCGCGAAGCGCTTTCCAGGCGAGCACGGTATCGTCTTTTTCGAAGATCGCTCCGGTCGGACAATGCGCGGCGCACTGACCGCAACGAACGCAAGGCGAGTCTGCAAGACTGATATCGCCGGCGGGAGCCATTCTTGTATTGAACCCGCGGTGGAGGAACGTAAGCGCCCATACATCTTGAACGTTTTGGCAGACATCGACGCAGCGCGCACAATTGATGCATTTCCGGGGCTCCAGCACAATATTCCCTGTCGAATCATCCTTGGGGATATCTTTTACGATCTTTTCATAAAACTCTTCACGGATCCCGAAATCCGCCACAAGGGATTGCAGTTCGCAATTATTGTTCCGGCCGCAGGTTAAACATTCATTCGGATGATTGGAAAGAAAAAGCTCCACAACGGTCCGCCGGATCGCCACGATCTCGGGATCATGAGTGATGATGTCCATGCCTTCTTCAAGCGGCGTGCAGCAAGCCCGAAGCATTTTCTTTGAACCCTTGACCCTCACAAGGCAGATACCGCAGGCGGCGGAGGCGTGAAGGTAAGAATCCGGATGTTTGCAAAGGGTCGGGATCTTGATCTGCGCCTTACGCGCGGCATCGAGGATCGTCGTCTTTTCGGGCACTTCAACCTTTAATCCGTTGATAACAGCCTTAACCATGGATCTTTCCTTTTTTCTCTATATAAACTTTAGCTGCGGCTGATCGCGCGCGGTTTGCAGACCTCGAAACACTGCCCGCAGCGGACGCATTTCGTCTGGTCGATCAGATAACCGCTTTCACGGTTCCCCGAAATGGCGCCTACCGGACACGCCTTGAAACACATGCCGCACTTGACGCATTTTTCGCTCATGATCAGGAACCGGATCAGTTTTTCGCATTTGCAGGCCGGGCATTTCTTCTTGTCGACATGCGCTTCATATTCGCTGCGGTAATAATGCAAAGTGGAAAGCACGGGGTTCGGCGCCGTCTGGCCGAGCCCGCAAAGCGAGGCCTTTTGCATCGCGAACGAGATCTGTTCGAGCTGGTCCAGATCTTTGCGGGTTCCCTCCCCATCCGTGACTTTCTTAAGGAGCCGGAGCATTTGCGTTCCACCGATACGGCACGGCGCGCATTTTCCGCAGGATTCATCGACGCAAAATCCGAGATAGAATTTCGCAATATCCGCCATGCAATCGTCCTCATCCATCACGATCATGCCGCCGGAACCCATAATGGATCCCATTTTTTGGAGGCTTTCATAATCCACTTTGGTCTGGAAATATTCTTTGGGGATCACACCGCCCGAAGGGCCGCCGGTCTGGATCGCCTTGACGGATTTTCCGCTCAATGCTCCCCCGCAGATCCCATAGACGATATCTTCGATCGTTGTTCCCATCGGGACTTCTACTAATCCCGAATTCTTTACTTTTCCGGTTACGGCGAACACCTTGGTCCCCTTGGAACCTTCGGTCCCGATGCCGGCGAACCATGAACCTCCCTTTAAAATAATGACCGGGATATTCGCCAAGGTTTCGACATTATTAATGCAAGTAGGCTTGCCCCAGAGACCTTTAATGGACGGGAACGGAGGGCGCGGACTCGGGTAACCGCGCTTCCCTTCAATTGACGCGATCAGCGCCGTTTCTTCGCCGCAAACGAACGCGCCGGCACCGAGACGGATCTCAAGATCAAAATTAAACGAGGATCCCAAGATGCCTTCACCCAGGATCCCGTGCTTCCGGCATTGCTCAATAGCTTTTTCGATCCTCGCGATCGCGAGAGGGTATTCCGCCCGGATATAAAAATAACCTTTGGAAGCGCCGATGGCATAGCCGCCGATGATCATCCCTTCGACCACCGAATGCGGATCGCCCTCCAGGACGCTGCGATCCATATAAGCGCCCGGATCCCCTTCGTCCCCGTTACAGATCATGTATTTCTGATCGCCCGGCGCTTTCCGCGTGATCTCCCATTTCATTCCGGTGGGAAAACCGGCGCCTCCGCGGCCGCGAAGGCCGGAGGCCTTGATCTCCTGAGCGGTTTTCTCGGGCGTGTATTCGCCGAGGACTTTGGCGAGAGCTTGATATCCGTCGCGGGCGATGTAATCTTCGATGCTTTCCGGATCGATCACGCCGCAGTTGCGAAGCACAATGCGCGCTTGCTTTGAGGCTTGGGTAAAAAGTTTATCTTTGATCGGTTTGCCGCCGATCACGCTTTCGGTAATGACGGCAGGAATGTCGCTATCCTGGACATTGACATAGAGAAAATCTTCAGGCAATACCCGTACGACCATGCCCTGGCCGTAGACGCCAATATCTGCGACGCGAACAAGTTGAACGTCGTTCTCAAGGCCCTTTTCTCTGAGGCCGCCAAGAAAGAATCCGTAAAAATCGCGGGTTCTGTCTTTTCCGGTGATCGCGGTGTCTTTGACAAAAACGGTTTTGGCCATATTCCCTGATTTCCTTTAAGAAAGCCTCATGTCGTAGATGCGGTCATTGACGAGCATTTTCCCGCAAACATGTTTTTCCATGATCTTGGTCGCCACTTCTTTGTCGACCTTGCCGTAGAAGACCGTCGGCATGTTCTTAACGTGGACTTCCACAAGCGGTTCTGCCGAACACATCCCGACGCAACCGCACTTTTTGATCTCCACATCCGCATTGTGCTTGCGGCTTTCCTCAACAAGAGTGTCATAGACTTCCTGGGCCCCCGCGGCGATCCCGCAGGTGCTGAAGCCTACGCGGATCCAATTACGATCCTCGCCGGTATGTTTTTGCTTCAAAGCTTCAAGGTCTTTCCTGGTTATTTTCGCCATATACTTTCTCCTCAGGCCGCCGTCTTGGCTTCCGAATCCTCAGAATACTGGGTAATAATGTCGCCGACGTCTTTCTTTTTCACGCCGCCGTAGACTTTTTCACCGATCTTCACCACCGGGGCCAGCCCGCAACAGCCAAGACAGCGCACGACCTCGAGATGGAATTGACCGTCTTTGGTCGTCTCCCCCGGCTTAACACAAAGAAGATGCTCTAATTCGCCCAGGATCTCGGCGCCTCCTTTGAGATAACAGGCCGTTCCCATACAAACGGAGATCGTGTGTTTGCCAGGCGGGGTCAGGCGGAAAAAATGATAGAAAGTGATCACTTCGTAGATGCGGGCAAGCGGTACATCAAGGATCTCGGAAAGAACAAGCGAAACTTCGCGCGGAACATAACCGTAGCGGTTCTGGATCTGGTGGAGCACCATGATAAGGTTCCCTTCCTTACCCTTCCAGGAATCCGCGATCTCCCGCACTTCCTGTTCGATCACCGCTTTATCCATTCCAATAACTCCTTTGATAACAAAAAATATTAAGTTCTATTTCTTCTTTTTATGAAGCTCTTCGATCGCCTTGGCTGCAACAGTCACATACGTCATGGCGCTCGAACCGCCTACAAGCACCGCGACCATGCAGGCCTCGAGCATTTCCTCTTTCGTCCAACCGGCTTCCAGGCAATGCTGGACCGCACGCGGAATGCAAACGGGGCATTTTTGCGCCACGCTGGCAGTCAAAAGCAACAGCCATTTCATCTTCTCGGGAAGCTTCCCGGATCGCGTCATGACCTTTTTTTCATTCATGAACGCGTCGTATTCTTTCGGCACCGCTTTGCGGATGCTTACCATCAGGCGGTTGAATTCTTTGAGCGTCTCTTGGGTCGCGTATCGCATATTTCCCTCCGTCTATTTCTGGGTATCGCAGAAAAGCGACAGGAACTCAATCGTAAAATCAATGTTCCGGACCTGGACCTTGGCCGGCACGCTGATCGGGCAAGGAGCAAAATTAATGATCCGGTGCAGCCCCGATAATACCATAAAATCCGCCACTTCTTGAGCGTGTTCTTTGGGGACGGCAATGATCCCGATATCCGCCCGGCACCGCCGGATGATCTCCGGCGAACGCTCGACCGGATAAATGTGAACGCCCCCGACTTTCTTCCCGGTCTTGCGCCGCAACGCGTCGAACGCCGCAACCAATCTCACGTTGCCCTTCCGGAATCCGGGGTATCGCAGGATCGCCGAACCCAGGTTCCCCGCGCCAAAAAGCACGACGCGCACCGTATTGCCCTGGATCAGATAATTCTCAAGCGTCCTCTTCAGATCAAGCGTTTTATAACCGATCCGCGGCTTTCCGATCTTTTTAAAATTCGAGATATCCTTCCGGATCTTCACGTCCGAAAGCCCCGTGATCTCGGAAAGCTGCTTCGAGGAGACCAGGAAACGCTTTTCCTTGATCAAGCTTTCGAGGGTCCGTATGTAAAGCAAGACCCTTGTGATGATCTTTCGGGGAAGTTTCTTCATAGAAGAATTCGTGAAAAATCGAACGATTGAGATATTATCAAAATTTTCATAGTGAGGCAAGAAAAAAATCGGCGTTAAACCTTGGTCCGTTCGTGATAATGCGTATGAAGCAGGTGGTGGGACCGCTCCCCGAGCGGCTTCTTGAGGTATTCTTCGTAGAGTTTCTGGATCTGGGGATTTGTATGGGATTTGCGGAGCTTTTTTCCGGCATCTTCCTGGTAGATGGCGTTAATGCGCGCCAAACGGACCGAATCGTCCGTGTAACGCGGCTGGCCACCCCCGCCGATACAGCCCCCGGGACAGGTCATGATCTCGATAAAATGAAAACTGGCTTTTCCTTCCTTGATCTGGTCCAGCAGATCGGCCGCGTTCGCGAGGCCGTGCGCCACGGCGACTTTCACTTCAACATTCTCAAGAAAATTCCACTCAGGGAGCGTCCCCTGGATCACAAGCGAAGCGGCTTTAATGCCTTTAAGACCCTCGACCGGAGCCAGGCGGAGGTCCGCGGAAGGAAATTCCCGGCCGGTTACAACCTCATAGACGGTCCGCAAGGCCGCTTCCATCACGCCGCCCGTGTTGGCAAAGATATCCGCGGCGCCCGTTGAAAGGCCAAGCGGCGAATCCATTTGGCCATCTTCCAAATTCTTGAAATCGATCCCGGCTGATTCGATCATGAAGCCGAGTTCGCGCGTCGTGAGGACATAATCGACGTCCTGGAAACCGCTCGCGTTCATTTCCGGGCGTTGAGCTTCGAATTTTTTCGCGGTGCACGGCATGACCGAAACCACAACGATATCCTCGGGCTTGATCCCTTTTTGCGCGGCATAGTAGGTTTTGGCCAGAGCGCCGAACATCTGCTGCGGCGACTTGCACGTGGAAAGGTTCGGCAGGAATTCCGGGTAATAATACTCGGCGAATTTGATCCAGCCCGGAGAGCAGCTCGTGAACATCGGAAGCGATACGGGCTCTTTGTCGACAAGGGCCTTTTTAAGGCGCGTCAGAAGCTCGTTTCCCTCTTCAATAATGGTCAGATCGGCGGCAAAATTCGTATCAAAAACCGCGTTAAAGCCAAGCCGGCGTAACGCCGTCACCATTTTTCCTGTGACAAGCGTTCCGGGAGAGTAGCCGAAGCATTCCCCGAGGGCGGCCCGGATCGCCGGGGCCGTCTGCACCACAACATGCTTGGTCCCGTTCTCGATCACTTCCCAGACCTTATCAATATCGTTCTTTTCCTGGATCGCCCCGACCGGACAGATGGCGGCGCATTGCCCGCATTGGACGCAAGCGACATGATCCAGGTCCATCGCGAAAGCCGGTCCGATCACGGTTTTATAACCGCGGTTTTGCGGAAAAAGCGCGCCAACGCCCTGGACTTCGCGGCAAACTGTCACGCAGCGGCGGCACTTGATACACTTGCCCGAATCCCGCACAAGCGCGGGCGTGCTTGCGTCGATATGGACCGGGGGTTTCTCGCCTTTGTAGTGAACATCCTCAATGCCTAAATGGGACGCTATTTTTTTAAGTTCGCAATCTTCGCTGCGCGTGCAGTACTGGCAAGCCCCTTCGTGTTCGCTTAGGATCAACTCCACGACCGTTCGCCGCGCTTCGCGCACTTTCTTATTATTGGTATGGACCCGCATCCCCTCCGTCACGGGCGTGGAACAGGAAGCCACAAGGCGCTTCGCCCCTTCTACTTCGACAAGGCAAACGCGGCAAGCGCCGATCGGAAGCTTCCCTTCGAGGTAACAAAGGGTCGGGATCTCCACCCCAAGCTTCCGGGCCGCCTCAAGGATGGTCGCTCCTGCGGGAACTTCCACCTCCTGGTGATTGATCAAAACTTTCGTCATGACTTGCTTCCTCTCCGGGTCACTGTTTTCCCGTAATCGCAACGAAGGCAGCGTTTGGCCTGGCGCTGTGCCACATTTTCATTCCAGGGAAGCTCGACTTCGTCGAAATTATGTTTCCTTTTCTCGACCGGGATCGAACGGACGGCTTCCCGCGGGTAAGGGACCGGATCCACATCGGGATCAAAATCCGTATCCACGACTTTTTCCTCCCGCCAAAAGGCATGATCTTCGCCGGTCAGATAATGATCGATCCCCACAGCCGCGCGCTCCCCCGCGCCGATCGCTGCCACCACCGACCAGGGGCCGGACGCCGCATCGCCGCCGGCAAAAATACCGGAAACAGAAGTTTGTCCGGTCACGGAATCCGCATAAATGAATTTATGCTGCGTCATCTTGATCTCGGCGTCTTTGAGCTCAAAAAGTTTCCCCGGCTGAAGCGTTTGACCGATCGCGACGATCACCTGGTCCGCCTCTAATTTAAATTGGTCGGCCCCGTCCGCGGTCGGGCACCGCCGGCCGCTGCGATCGTATTCGCCGAGTTTCATCGTCATGCACTGGACACCGCAAACTTTGCCTTCTTTCGATTTCAGGATCTCCACGGGATGAGTGAGCGGCATCAACTTGATCCCTTCATAGATCGCCTCGCGCACTTCCTCCGCGTAGGCCGGCATTTCTTCCTGGCTGCGCCGGTAAAGCACTGTGACGGTCTTGGCTCCCAAGCGAAGCGCGGTCCGGGCCGCGTCGATCGCCGCGTTGCCGCCGCCTACGACGACCACTTGTTTTCCGACGGGAACAGACCCGCGGATGTTGTATTCCCTCAAGAACGGAAGCGCCATCACGACGCCTTCGGCGTCTTCGCCGGCGATCCCAAGCCCGAAAGACTCCGGAGCACCGATCCCGATAAAGATCGCATCGTATTTTTTATCGCGAAGCTCCTGCAGCGTAAAATCCCGACCCAACCGCTTGTTGGTCTCCATGGTCACGCCTAATTGTTCGATCATTCTTATTTCCCGGGCGAGCGTTTCGCGCGGCAGACGGTACGCCGGGATCGTTTGAACAAGCATTCCGCCCGGCCTCGGCTCTGATTCAAAAACGGTCGGCCGGTAGCCAAGCCGTGCTAAAAAATAAGCGCAGGAAAGCCCTGCCGGACCTCCCCCGATGATCGCGATCTTGCGCGCGGCATTTTGTTCATTGTGACGGACCTCCGGCACCTGGATCACAACTTCCTGGTCGACCATGAAACGTTTAATGCCGCGTATCGAAACGGAATCATCAAGCGTCGCCCGCCGGCATTTATCCTCGCAAGTGTGAAAACAGACGCGCGCGCACACCGCGGCAAAGGGATTCCGTTCGCGATGAAGTTTGAGCGCCTCCGCGTAACGTTTTTCTCCCACCAGCGACACAAAACCGGGAACATCCACTCCTGCGGGGCACGCGGTTTGACACGGAGCTCGCACGAGGGACGGACAAACGCCCGCTTCACAGTGTTTTTCGCGAATATGTTGATCGTATTCCTTGCGGAAATGGCGGATGGTGGAAAGAACGGGATTGGGAGCCGTTTGGCCCAAACCGCAAAGCGAGGTCTCTTTAATCTCTCCGCCCAGCTTGATCAACCTCTCAACGTCGCCTTCCTCCCCCTGCCCCGAACAAATGCGTTCCAGGATCTCGAGCATGCGTTTGGTCCCCACGCGGCACGGCACGCATTTGCCGCAGGATTCATCCTGCACGAAATCAAGGAAGAATCGCGCCACATCCACCATGCAGGAGTCTTCATCCATCACGATCAGGCCGCCGGAGCCCATGATGGCGCCGAGGTCTTCCAAGGTCTTGTAATCCAGCGGAACGTTCAGATATTCTTTCGGGATGCAGCCGCCGGAAGGCCCTCCGATCTGCGCAGCTTTATATTTTTTGCCGCCTTTGATCCCCCCGCCGATATCATAAATGAGCTCCCCAAGAGGTGTTCCGATCGGCACTTCCACAAGGCCGGTGTTCCGGATAGCGCCGGCAAGAGCAAATACCTTGGTTCCCTTGCTTGATTCCGTCCCCAGAGACGCATACCACTCCGAACCTTTTAAAAGGATGACCGGTATGTTCGCGTAGGTTTCGACGTTGTTCAGGAGACTGGGTTTATTCCATAGCCCGCTCTGGGCCGGAAAGGGAGGCCTTGGCCGCGGCTCGCCGCGCTTCCCTTCGATAGAATTCATAAGAGCTGTTTCTTCGCCGCAGACGAAAGCGCCGGAACCCATGCGGATCTCAAGATCGAAATGAAAACCGGTCCCCAAAATATTTTTCCCGAGCAGGCCGGTTTCGTTGGCGTGTTCGATGGCCTTGGTGAGGCGCGAAACCGCAAGTGGGTATTCAGCGCGCACATAGACAAAGCCGCGCGAAGCTCCGACCGCGAACGCCGCGATCGCCATGCCTTCGATCACACTGTGCGGATCCCCTTCCAGGACGCTCCGGTCCATAAAAGCGCCGGGATCCCCTTCGTCCGCGTTACAGATCACATATTTGACATCGCCCGGCGCCTTACGCGTGAATTCCCATTTCATGCCGGTCGGAAATCCCGCGCCGCCGCGGCCGCGAAGCCCGGACTTTTTGACCTGTTCGATCACTTCCTCCGGTTTCATGGAGGTCAGGACCTTGGCCAGCGACTGGTAACCGTCTTGGGCGATGTAGTCGCCGATCTTTAAAGGATCGATCCCGCCGCAATTGCGGAGCACGATTTTGGTCTGCTTCTGGAAAAAATCCATCTGATCCTGCTTGGGAACGGATTGGCCGCTCTTGATATCGCGGGGCATGAGCCGCTCGACGGGCTTCCCTTTACGGAGGTGCTCGTTCACAATATCGGAAGCATCCGCCGGCTTGAGGTTTTCATAGAAAACACGGTCCGGCTCCACCACGATGACCGGCCCTTGCGCGCAGGGCCCGAGACATCCCGTTTCGATCACTTCGATATCCAGTTTTTCATCCTTGATCTTTTCGGTGAGGGCTTTTTTAAGCTGAAGTGAACCGGACGCGATGCAGCCGGCGCCGGCGCAAAGGAGGATCTTTTTTTTCGAAGCGCTTTTCTTTTTTTCATCCAGGGCGGATTTTTTGAACTTGTTGAGGTCCTGTATGGAAGCAAGTTTTTGCGGAGACCCGGTCATGACTTGGCCTCCTTGACGTCTTCTCCTTCGTGCTGGTACTGGCTGATGATCTCGCGGATCTTGGCGGATTTGACCCGCTGATGGACATCTTCATCGATCATGGCTACAGGCGCCAGGCCGCACGCCCCGAAACAGCGTCCGACTTCAAGCGAGAACATCCGGTCGGGCGTGGTCTCTCCTACGTTGATCTTGAGGTTCTTTTTAAACGCCTCGAGCACTTCCTTGCCGCCGCGGACGTAGCAGGCGGTCCCGAGACAAACGCGAATGACATGCTTCCCGCGCGGCACGGTGGAAAAGAAAGAGTAGAAACTGACAACCCCCGTGACTTCGCTATAAGGGATATTGAGCCGCATGCTGATGTGTTTGAGGACGGTGGCGGGGAGATAACCGAAAAGGTTCTGCGCGGTCTGAAGGATCGGGATCAAGGCGCCATCGGTTTTCTTGAAACCGTCGATCACGGCATCGAGACTGCGAAGCATTTCCTCTTCGGAGGGCTGACAGCCGCAGGGTTGGCTGGAGGAGGCTTGGGTTTGCTGGGTTTTTTGCGATGGAACGCTCATCGGGCCCTTCGAAATTGTGAAATCAGGAACAATTAACTGGCTATCCTATCTCTTTTAGTTCAAATGTCAATCGCCCGGAGAGGATTTACCGGATCTTCTTTTGAAGCGCTTCGTGGATCGCGTGGGCGGCTTTTTTTCCCGCGCCCATGGCGAGGATCACAGTCGCGGCCCCGGTCACGATATCGCCGCCGGCGTAAACGCCCTCTTTGGAAGTCTTCATTGTCGCTTCATCGACCACGATGCCGCCCCATTTCTGGGTCTCAAGGCCGGGGGTCGTCTGGCGGATCAAGGGATTCGGGGTGCCTCCGATCGCAACGATCACGGTTTCGACGGGAAAATTAAAATTACTTCCTTTTTTGACCACGGGACGGCGGCGGCCGGACTCATCGGGCTCGCCGAGTTCCATTTCCACGCACTCGATCCCCTTTACCCAGCCGTTCTCCCCGATGACTTTGACGGGAGCTGTCAGGAATTTGAAAATGATCCCTTCTTCTTTGGCGTGATGGATCTCTTCAAGGCGCGCCGGTAGCTCTTTTTCGCCGCGGCGATAAACGATATAGACTTCTTCGGCGCCAAGGCGCTTGGCCGTACGGGCAGCGTCCATAGCGACGTTCCCGCCTCCGATTACCGCAACCCGTTTTCCGATCTTCACAGGCGTCGGGTTATTGGGAAAATCATAAGCTTTCATCAGATTGACGCGGGTCAGGAACTCATTGGCGGAATAAACCCCGTTCAGGTTCTCGCCCTCGACTTTCATAAAGGAAGGAAGGCCGGCCCCGCAGCCGATAAAAACCGCCTGATAACCTTCTTTAAAAAGCTCATCCACTTTAATCGATTTCCCGATGATCACGTTTTTTTCGATCTTCACGCCGAGATTCAGGGCGTTCGCGATCTCTTTGGCGACAAGCCGCTTCGGCAGGCGAAATTCAGGGATGCCGTACATGAGAACGCCGCCCAAGGCATGAAGCGCCTCGAAGATCGTGACATCATAACCCATCCGGGCGAGTTCGCCGGCGCAGGTCAGTCCGGCCGGACCGCCTCCCGCGATCGCGATCTTGATGCCATTCTTTTTGATCTGAGGAGTTTCTTGCGGCAGGTTCTCCATGGCCCAGTCCGCAACAAACCGTTCAAGACGGCCGATCGCCACGGGCTCCCCTTTTTTCCCGCGAACGCAAAGAATCTCACATTGGGTTTCCTGAGGACACACGCGTCCGCAAACCGCCGGAAGGCAATTCTCGCTGGCAAGGATCTTGGACGCTTCGGCAAGATCTCCTTCCGCGACCTTTTTGATGAATTCGGGGATCTTCACATTGACAGGGCATCCTTCGACACAGGGACGGTTCTTGCATTGAAGACAGCGGGTCGCTTCTTCTTTCGCCTGTTCCGGCGTATAACCGAGAGCGACCTCTTTGAAATTCTTGATCCGTTCCTGGGGGGCTTGCTCCGGGATGGGAACTTTCTTGGGGTTCATGTTCGGAGGCATATCAGATAGTCCTTAAACCGATCTTGCAGGCATGGGCTTCTTCTTCCTTGTACATACTCTGGCGCCTGAGCAATTCGTCGTAATCCACCTGATGGCCGTCAAAATCGGGGCCGTCCACGCAGACAAATTTTGTTTGCCCGCCCACCGTCACGCGGCAACCGCCGCACATCCCGGTACCGTCCACCATCACGGGATTAAGCGAGACGCTTGTCTTGATATTAAGCTGTTTGGTCAGAAGGCTCACGAACTTCATCATCACAAGCGGTCCGATGGCGATCACTTCGTCGTACTTCTCGCCTTTTTCGACAAGCTCCTTGAGTTTATCCGTAACGAGGCCTTTGGTGCCGTAGCTGCCGTCATCGGTCGTGATGTAGATATTTTTACAGAACTTGGAAAATTTCTCTTCAAGAAGGATCAGGTCTTTGCTTCGCGCGCCCAGGATCAGATCGACCGAAACTCCCATGTCGCTTAATTTCTTAAGCTGCGGGTAAAGGGGCGCCGCGCCGACGCCGCCACCGATCCCGATCACGCGTTTATGAGCGTGAAACTGGGTCGGGAGACCCAAGGGCCCCACAAAATCGGCAAGTTCATCCCCAGCTTTTTTCTTGCTAAGCTGCTGTGTCGTGAAACCGACGACTTGGTAAATAATGGAAACCGTGCCTTGCTCGCGGTCATATTCCGCGATCGTAAGAGGAATGCGTTCGCCGTCCTCGTCCACCCGCAAAATGATGAACTGGCCGGGCTCGCAGTGCCGCGCGACATAGGGGGCGCGCACTACCATTTCCTCGACGCTATTGTTCAGTTTTATCTTCTTGAGAATGGGATACATAGGAAACCTCTTTGCCGATTTCGATTGGGAAGGGATTATAGCTGACTTGCGGGGTATTGAAAAACGGTATTTTAAAAAACGCTTTATTCTACTATCTTCCCGTCTCCCGAACACCAAACGGCACTGGTTCTCATAAAGATTTTATTGAAGGGAGCGCCGCACTAAACTTTCTATAAATTTTTCCGACTTTTTCAGTGCAGGATCTGCGATGCAACAACGCACAGCATTATTTTCCGATATCTTCGTTCCAGAGACCGGGTTTTGCGGCAATAAAATTTCTCATCATTTTTTTGCATTCGACAAGATCCAAATTGATGATTTTAACATCCCGTTTTTTAAAATAAGCTTCCGGACCTTTGAAAGTTTTGTTCTCGCCGATCACGACGATGGGGATCTTGTAGAGAAGGATGGCGCCAGTACACATATCACAGGGTGAAAGCGTCGAATAGATCACGCATTTTTTATAATCTTTGGCGCTAAGCCGTCCCGCATTCTCGAGACAATCCATTTCCGCGTGAAGAACGGCCGATCTTTTTTGGACGCGCCGGTTATGCCCGCGACCGATCACCCTGCCCCGTTTGACCAGAACCGAACCGATCGGAATGCCTCCTTCGCGAAGGCCTTTCCGGGCTTCCCGGATAGCTTCGCTCATAAAGTCTTTATGTCCCTTTAGTTTCATATTTTTGCCGCGGTCCTTTTTGAAACAATCCACGAATGCTCCCCTGCTAGCTGATCCCGGATGGCGATGATGTGGATAACGGTTTTGAACACGGTGTAGGGCCATACAAAGAAAGAATAGAATAGATATTCCCAGACCGGAGCTTTCGGTGGAGCGGCGTTTTTATAGGCGATCAACGCCTGATAAGGCCCGCTAAAAAGAATGAAAACTAATGCAAAAAGAATGTACGCATTCACGGGAAAGGCGATCCTTCCCAAATGAAGCCAGAAAGCAAAAACGACCGGAAAAAGCAGCATGCTGACCACATCAAAAAATATGCGCCAGGTCAAAAGCATGGTCCATATGAATTTTTGTTGGAAATTCAAATACCGATTTCTCCAAATGGCTATTTGATATTTCATCGAACATTCGAACCACCCCTGAGACCATCGTTTTCTTTGAAACCAAAAGCTTGGGATCGTTGTCGGGGCCAATTCCGAAGAGACAATGCTGCGATCATGCACGAACCGGTAACCCTCGAGAACCCCGCGAAGCGTTGTATCGATATCTTCGGTCAGCATATTCTCAAGAAATTTCACTTTTTTTAGGACCTCGACTTTCCAATATCCGTTGGACCCTCCGAAAAGGGCCGTGTCAAAAATGATCGACCGGGACAGATGATTAACGCCGTAAATGATCTCGAATTCGATCTCGACAAGCTTCGCGAGAATACTTTCCTCACAGTTACGCACCTTGCACCTGCCTTGCGCCACATCGTAACCTTCATCAAGCCATCGCCAGGCAAGCGCGAGACAATCTTCTGAGACCAGATGATCCGCATCCAAGAGTGCTATCATGCGACCGCTTGCCAGATCGATCGCGTAATTTAGATTTTCGCTTTTGCTCCGTGACCCGTAAGCATTGGCAAGGATCAGTTCAGGCCACCGGTAAGTAAGCTCCCGAAGCTTTAGTTCAAGTTCCTCCATATGAGGCGTGTTGTAAGCCAAAATGACCTCGATGCCGTCAGCCGGCCTTTTGACTTTTTGAAGAATGTTCAGGAGCGTGCATTCAATGACCGCCACTTCGTTGGGCAGATAGGCGCTGACAATAAACGTGGTCCTGGGAACCGGTTTGTTTTCAGCTGTTGGAAGAGGAACGAATTTTTTATCATTAAAAACACTTGTCGTGAACCAATAAGAGAAAGCTGAATCCACGACCAGGAGAGTAACGATGAAGTAATAACTGATGTCTAAGAATAGCGGCCATTTTATGGAGATCACGTAAAAAACGGTGGTGGCTCCTAAAATCAGCCAAAGAAAGACCTCCGCAACCTTAGCCCATTCTTTCAATCCTCGGACCGTCATAGTATTCCTTGGAAAAATCTAGGCCTTGCTTTGAAGAAGTGAGAATAGCTCTTTCTCAAGCCTTACATGTTTGGTTTCATCCCGTACGAGTCGCTGAAAAATTTTAACAAGATCGGGATGCTCAACCTTTTTCATTAAGTCGGTATAAATAGCCAGAGCGTTTTTATCGATCGCATTGAGCTGCCGAACCCGCTGAAGTAAGACGTTAGAATCCACAAGTTCCCCCAGAAACCCGCTTCACGAGCTCCGAAACTATCTTCCGATGCTCCAGGGTGTCATTTTTGATGACTGAGATAACTCCAGAGATTTTGTTTTTTGCTTCCTGGGAAATATTGTCCCCCGAAATGGGCTTCTCGGCCAATTTGAGTAAGGTGGAAGCCATGACCTCTTCCATTTCGTAGGCCCTTTTTAAAAGATCGAGCAGCTCTTCTTTTGTGATGGCCATAAACACTCCCGTCAGAAGAATTCTTGTCGGTGTTCTGAAGACCCGCTATAATCCTGCGACTTGGGTCCTTTTTGTTCTCCGGAATTCCGTTTTTTGTTCGCTTTTCATTGGGGAATGGTGCCCCGGCTGAAGATCAGCCGGGACTGCGAACCCCGAATGATTAAGTAACAGATGTTGAGTTGCCGCAATAAGGTTTTTTCAAATAGCTACGTTGGGGAATGGTGTAACGGTAGCACAGGTGACTCTGGATCACCTAGTCTAGGTTCAAATCCTAGTTCCCCAGCCATTCGACACTCTTGAGCAAACCTGCCTGCCCGCCGGTTGTGTGGCGGAATTTCCGGGTCTACCCCTAGCCTCTCCACCATCGTCATCCGGCGGCGGTGTCCAGTCCGGCGGATGCTTAATGTCAAAATCCATTTCTGGTAAATCCCCCCAGAATTTAACGGTGATCTTGGTTGGAGTATAAATCACTTCTTTGACCAAGAGAACAATGAGTTTCCTTCTTTCCTCAAAGTCAAAGGTGTCGAAAACTGCCGGGAACTCCGCAAAAAGCTTGGTGAAGGTCTCCGCGTCGATAACGTGCCGGCTAAGATGGTGCATGTTGGTATTAATGCGGTGGGTCTCATATTCCAGCTTTTCCTTGGATGCTTCCAGGTCCGACATTTCGCTCAGAAGGGTTTGAACTCTTCTCTGAGGCATATCTTCGGACTTCATGATATTTACCAGCCGCTTTAAATCCCCGTTTATTTTCGTTAATTGGGCCTCCACAGCGTCTTTCTCCCTCTGCAAGGGCGCAAGTCCCTTCTTGGCCAAACCGTTAGCCTTTTCAATGGATCTCCTGAGAAGCGTCTGATTTTTGCCGAGGGCCTTAAATTCTGCAATAAGAAGCTCCTCAAGCGCTTCTCCGGAAACAGTACGAATGGAGCAATAATCCTTGCCCTTCGCGATGGCCTCGATACAGCGATAATAAAGATAAACCTTCCCGTTTTTTCTTTTGGAGGCATTGCTCATCGTACTTCCGCATTCTCCGCAGCGGACAAGACCCTGAAAGAGCATTTCATATTTATTCTGTTTAAAACTCTTGCGGGTTTCGCGGTTACTGACGAGCAGGTTCTGGACCCCATCCCAGACCTTAAGATCTTTAATGATAGGTTTGTGCTCCCCATCAAAAAGATAGGTTTTTTTGCTTTTATCTACAAAACGCACCTTCCCGATATACAGAGGATTGGCCAGGATCGTCGAAACTTTCTTTTTATCAAATTTGATGCTTCCTCTGCTTCCGGTGTTTTTTTTGCTTTTGTCGTAGAATTTTTTCGTGCGATAACCCAGCTCGTTCAACCGCTGGCTGACCCTTGCCATGGACCCGAGTTTAGGATAAAGCTCAAAACAAAGCTGCACGATCTTGGCCTCTTCGGGATTGATGATAAGCTTCTTGTTCTTTGTGTCGTATCCAAGCGGCACCCTTCCTCCGCAGTACATGCCTTTACGAGCCATCGCGATGCGTTTGTCGTACGTCCGCTCCTGTGCCATTTCCCGTTCGAATTGCGCGAACTCAAGCATGACGTGCAATAAAAGCCTTCCCGCCGGGGAGTTGGTTTCAAAATGCTGGGTGGTGGAAACGAAGGTAACGCCGTTTTCGTTCAGAACTTCCAGAAGCGAATAAAAATCCCGGTGGCTTCGCGTGAGACGGTCGATCTTGTAAACAACGACAACCTGGATGAGCTTTTTCTTGATGTCATGGATCAACTGCTTGATGGCGGGGCGGTTAAGCGATCCGCCGGACTGGCCGGAGTCTTCATAGGTTTTAAAGACTCGCCAGCCCTCGGACTTTTGACTTTCGATATAGGAGAGACAGCTATCCCGTTGATTGTCGAGCGTGGAATAAGCTTGCGTCGCGGCTCGCTCATCGACGGATACGCGGGTATAAACGGCGCAATTAACGAATCTGTCTTTCTTCTGTTCGGGGTGCATGGCGCATATTATCTGTTCGAGGCAAAAAAAGAAAGACATTTTAAAGCGGGCCAAAGGCAAAACTTCCGACCCGCGGGTCAAAATTGCTTTACCGCAGTCTTGCCAAAAGATTTTGAAGCGCTAGGGAAACCATTAGCCCGTGAGACGCTTTTGGGTCATGTGTGCGATAAAGTTTTGAAACAAAAAATCATCGAGTACGCTTTGATAGGAAAGCGGTTCGCTAAAAAAGTGTTTCGCTTCAACAGTGCTGGTCTGATAGCTGTCCCTGGAGCGCCTTTCGGAACGATTTCTAAAGCGTTTAGTGCTTTTTTCTACCACCTCAGGTCGTTCTTGCTCTTCCTTTTCGAGACCCACATCCAACACATTTTCAGCGGCATCTTTATTTGGCGCAGCTTCAAGCTGAACAACTGATTCATAAGATGGATTTCTCTGGGACGCGACCTCTGCAGAACCGGTTGTGGACTGGCCTTCTGTTTGAGGGTTGGAAACAAGTTCTGCCGCCGTGGTATTTGTACTTCCAGTTGCCACAGAAAAATTTTCGAAGCTCCGTTCAAGCTCACTCCAAGTCAATGTCAAAAGATTAGTCATGACGAGCCCCCATGGATTCAAGAGCGTAAATAGTTGCGTTACCGCATCGTAATCTACCAGTGTATACGCGTGGCCGCTCACTACGGGGGAAACGGCATCGTACCGCGACGCCAACCCTATGAGACCGCCGGCTGCCCAAGATGACACTATTGAGGTAAAGTTATTCAAAAGATCATATGTATTAGTTGCAAAACCGGTAATCGCTTGAAGGGCTCGATCAATATACCCGCCTCTACCGATGTCATCATAAGAGTTTTCTGCATAAGAATTCCATTTTGCATTTATTTGGGCATAAGCCTTTTCAGCTAACGCTACCCATAATTCAGCATCGGGATCAGCCATATGTGTTGTTCCACCAGCCGAACCGCCATAAATCAAAAATTCTGAAAGAACCGGGAGCTGACGATCAACAGTGACATATTCGGCCATGCCATCCTTAAAAAATCGAACCGTGTAGGTGCCGTCACCATTGTCAATAAACATATCGGTAATAATGTCCGGAGTTCGAAGCGCCGTTTCACCCAGCGCAGCTATTAAATAACAATCCCCGATAACACCTTGTGATATATCGGCATAGCTTACACCATCCACAAAAAGATTGCCGGCAACTTGCTGATAAATAGGAGTACCATAGTAATCTGTAGTCACAAGCGGATGATCCAAACCTAAGAACCATTTATTCACCAGTTTCTCTAGGTGGTCTGCAGTCGAGCCGCCATAAAGATTCCCCAACAGAGTTCCCTGGTAGGTGGCATTGGCAAGGGAACCAAAGACTACCGCATCCGTGAGATTACGCACATAATCAAGCTCCGGATAATGATTAGGATTGTTTTGTATCGCTTTTAAAATGTTAAACTCAACGTTAGAAACAATGCCATCATCTTCAACCCGATCAAAAAGCGACAGCATTTCTGATCGATTTATCACGGCATCGTCGTACAAGTAAGTATCAATAATGGAAAATAGCGTTGCGTCCGCCATGTAAGGCGTTCCATTCAAAGTAAACTGGATCGTTCCGTTCGTGTCGACATAATCGATGGTTAATTGAGATATTAGAGTAAGGATCTCAATATCATTGGCGTTCGGCTGCAAATCTTTTACTTGTCCTAGAAGAAGCTGATCCCCAAACCATTGAAATTCCGTATCTTCATAGGTGATTTCGAGCGTATCAAAATCTATTTGTCCCTCCTGATCCACATGGAAACTCATTTGATTTAATGCCCCCATAGCAGGCGATGGATTGGTGATAGTAATTTGAAAAAGAGAAGGGTTGCTGCCTGAAATATAAACCGGTGAAGAAACTTCAAAAGCCGGAAAAGCTGCCCGAAGCTGATTCATAAAAGTGGGTAAAACTTCATAAGATATGAGGAAGCCCCTTTGATCATAATAAAGCGTGGAATAAAGATTTTGATCAAAGCTATAGACCTCGACTTTTCCAGGAATCTCCATTACGGAGGCGTCACCATAGACAATTAGAGTTCTGTTTCCATATTCGCCCCATATTAATTCGCGAAGGAGATTTCCCTGCGAGTCATAATATTTTATTGTCGAGGGCGAGGGATAGACTGTAGCGTATGAAGGCATATACAGCCAAAGCAAGGAATCCCAGTCATAGTTTCGATATGTAGTACTGATTACATTGCCTTGAGCATCATACTGAATGTCCGAAGCTTGATTAAACATCGTAGCAAACGATAGTCTATCGTCAATAATCATAAGCTGATAAGTAAGCTCTGGGTCGCTAACGCTTTCCCATTGGAACTGAGCCGTTGCGCCCATTGTGATTTTTTTGAATACCGCTCCGTCAGCAATTGCATTCTCCGCCATATTGCGTTCCTCGGGAGTTCCGATATTTTGCAACTGATCCCTAATGTCCTGAGCACTCACTTGGTTTTCAGCTGAAAATCCCCATTCATCAATAAACCACTGGCTGCCGTCCGGCATAGGCACTTGAAATTTATTATTAACCAATAAATAAACCGTATTTCCGTCCGCGCTTGTCCAACGCCAAGAATTAGAGCCGCCGCCATTGAAGGACTGAGTGCTGTATCCGCCGGCCAAAAGGGCTGCTTCAAACTGGGTACGCTGTTCTGGATCCGTCAGGTTTTGGGTATATTGTGCCAGCCCGCTCATTGGCAAATTCCATTGATAGCTTACTTGATCGCCGCTTATGGTTTTAGTAAACACAGCTCCAAGTTGAACCGCTTGTTCAAAGACTTGAAGGTGTTCAGGAGAAGTTGTCCCCCACGACATGAGCTCTTGCCTTGTTTCCTCGGTTGAAACTTGGATTACGGCGACAAAACTCCATGTCGAAGCGCCAGCTGTTGTCTTATCTTCGTGCAAGGTATATGTCGTTCCTCCATCAGCATTTACCCAACTCCACGAGGTAACGCGACCATTGGTATCCGTGATTCTCGTAAGAAGCGTCTGCCAATTATCCTGACTCAATGGCGCGGCATCCAGGATCGCTGTTTCAAACTGGGCGCGTTGAGCAACTTCCGTTAGGTTCTCCGCAAGATGTGAAAGACCTTGAGGTGCCAAAGCTGTTTGCGTACTGAAAGACCAGTTACCACCCATTGGGCTTTGTGCGTAAAAAAGGGTTTGGACCACCGATGCATCCATAACATCATTCCATTGATAGATAATGTCTCCACCGTTTACAATCTTTGTAAAAGTCTGTTGCCCATTATCTACGGATTGATCAAAAGCTTGCTGCGCCTGATCCCGAACATATTCATTTGCAATTTGGTTGATATTTTCCTGAACCTCTGACGCCGATATCTGACTCTTTATTTCAAAACTCCACTGAACCTCTTCGTGCGTCTCTCCATCAATTCCAACAGGAACTATGCGTCGATCCTGGCGCAAAACATACGTCGTCTGCCCATCCGCGCTCGTCCAGGTCCAGGATGTGACTCGTCCGATTGAATCTGTCGTTCTCAAAAGGAGTGTTTCAAAATTATCACGGGTAAGTGGAGCGACATCTAAAATGGCTGTTTCAAATTGTGTCCTTTGCGCCATATCTGTTAACATCGGCCCCAAATGCGTTAGTCCCCAAGGCATCATCGCAATTTGAACGCTGAAAGCCGCTTCGATAGTCCCGCTGGGCCCAGGATGAAAAGAAATCGTGTAAAGTTTTGATGCGTCCGATTTGTCGTTCCATTGATAAATGGTATCCGTCCCGATTGTGGTTCTTGAGAATACAGTTGTATCATCTGTTTGCGATAGCGCTTCCTCAAAGTAGGCCAGTGAATCGGCTGGAAGTTGGCTCCTGCATTGCTCTACTTCTGTTTTCATAACAATGCTTAAAGCTTCAAAACTCCAGAGAATTTCCTCTTCCATCTGCCCGTCGATCCCGATCGGGACCATGCGATGATCCTGATGCAAAGTATAGGTTGTCTCACCATCCGCGCTCGTCCACGACCAGCTCTGATCGCCATTAGCACCAATTCGGTATCGGTATTGAGCATCCGGCGCAGCCTCCGATAACGCTGCCTCAAATTGGGTGTGCTGTGCTGAATCTGTCAGGTTTTGAGCATATTGGGCCAATTCACTAACAGCATCTTGCTGATCACTGTCCAATGCTTGATTAACCGCCTGGATTTCATCATTTTGCGGAATTTCCGTTTCCTCGGTTTTTGATATTCCGCCAGTATCCATCAAAAAATTGGGAGGAATTACCGCCTGCGCAGACGAGGGTTCCGATGGTGCATCTGTGGCAGACTTGACAGGTACATGTACTCCACTACCATCAAGCTGATCAGCAGGGGTATTTGCCGCGACTCCAACCGGGGCGGCCTGCAAAAATGCCAAACTGATGGCAGTAAAAATAGCGATGAGCTTTTTCGTATTCACCTTCTTTGCGTCTCGCATAATCATTCTCACCCGTTTGGCGTAACCTTCCGCTTTATTGCTGTTCCAACGGTACCTTCCTTCATCCTGACTAAAGAATAGCATCTTAAAATACCCTTTGAAGAAGTCCTGCCCGAAATACCTCATAGCAAAAACTAGCGTTTATAGTGAAATATAGTTTCTTCTATCTTTTGTTCTAGCGATACTGGGCTCTTTCGGCCCTTACTCCTCTCCGAATATTTCTTCGTCACACCGCAATGGCTGGATCCGCCTGGAAGACCGAACATAAAAAAGACGAGAAAACTTTAAGACGGTTTTCTTTTTCCTTATCCCCAAAGTTTTTAACCCTTCAATGAGCTTAACCATTCCAGGGCTCTTACCCGGGTGGTCGGTACCTTGAGATAAAATTTGTTTCAAGCTTAAAAACCTTCACAAAACGTTCACACCCCTGTCTTAAACGGACCTCCCATGAGGGGATGAAAGGAGGCCGACGGAGCGAAAACACCCGCGGCCGACACCGCTGAAAAATTTATTTCTAGCTTAGAAAGGTTCGTTTGGTGTGAATGTCCATGTCGTAACTCGACCTCCCATGAGAGGCTTGTTTGGGGGGAATTGATGTTTTGGTTTCCGGCGAATCCGGAGTCTTTCCGGCGGGCTTAATGGATCTGATCGATGTTCGTGAAAATTTATTTCAAGCTTAGAAATGTTCGTAAATGTTGAACGGCAAGCTCTTAACTCCATGTCCCATGAGGGGGCATCACATCACCGGAGGCTTGATTACCAGGGTCCGAAAGGAACGGAATGCACCATGCACAAAGAACCAACTGAAGCAGTGGCATTACAACAGGCAACCGCAAGCTTAAAAAATCCAACAACATCCCAAAGCCATAGGATCCCCGGCAGGTTCCCCAAAGTCCGGTCCGTGCAACTGACAGCCCGCGATCTTTTGATCTTCCAGCTTTTGCAGGTCGAGGGCGCGAAAACCTCTGCGGATCTTTCCCGGTGTTTTTGGGACAACCGTTCCAAGAAAGCCAAAGCCGGTTTCCAGCGCATCCGTCTTTTGATCGAATTTGGTTTTCTTGAGCGCGGCAATCCCAAGCTTCTCTATCTTTCCGAAAGCGCCAAGCAGATCCTTCCCACGGCTCTTGGTGTAGAGGACAAGCAGCCGCAATGAAAGTGGTTTCCCCGAACACCTTCAGAAGTCCCGTCTACCGGGTTTATGCCCATCTCTCCGACGAAGAAAGGCTCGATCAAGCCTGCGAGCTTCTAGCCAAAGGCGTGCTCCGTCTTGCCGAGAAGCGCGGGCTTTTGAAAAACCCGAAAGCCCCGGCCCGCCAGGCCCCGGAAAAGGCAAAAGAGACCGCCTGAAATGAACCCCGCAACACTACACTCGCGGCTATTCCCTCGCAAATTCTGGCCTGAAAAATTCCATGAAAGCTCCGGTGAAAATGATCTGGATTTTCGGGATTTCCTGCACTTTCGGATCTACTTTGGTATGTATTCCGCAGGGCGTATATACCAAGGTGGAGGCGAAAGCATCGTAACTCGTTTGCCCGCCACGTTTCGTCCCTACTGCTTTTGGCAGCAGTTACCGAAGACCACACTCTCTCCTCTTATGGGAGCGAGAGTGTGGTCTTCGGTGTCGAATCGTGGCGGGCAAACAGAAACGATTGATCGGCGGAGGTATAATTAAATGGAGGCTACACCTGGTAAGAGAGAACCTAAGAAACAGAACTGGAAATATCTGGATGTGACGGAAAGGGATATCCGGCTGATGAAGATGATCGTGGAACAGAAGTTTTTAACAAGGCCTCATGTGATCGAGAACATCTTTGATGGAGCCAGAAGCTATGCCAAGATCCGGATCAGGAAGCTTAAAAAATTCGGCTATTTGAAAGCGGTTAAAACCTTAGCTGACGAACCTGAAAGCTATCTTTTAGGTAAGGCGGGTATAGAGGCTCTGAGAGAGGCCGGATGCATAGTCGGCGTTCGCGGCTTTGGTGCTCCTGATGCCCAGGATTCGATCGAGATCGCATTCTATGATCATGACAAAAAAGTGACGGATGTGAGGTTCTTGTTTGAGCGGCTCGGGATGTGCAAAGACTGGAAAAGCGAGAAAGTATTACGGGCTGGGACGAAGGGAGAGCGGAAAGTGCCGGACGGCGTATTTAGAAGGAACGGCAAAGGGATCGCCATCGAAGTGGAGCTGCATGTCAAGAAGGCACACACCTACCGGAAGATATTCGAGGTCTATGAGCGCGATCCGAAGATACGTTACATTTTCTATGTTTGCGGGGATGCCTCCATCCGGGGAAAGGTCATGAAAGAAGCGGGCGAAAGATGGGCTGACCGCATGTGCTTTGTCCTCTACAAGGAACTCATGGAATTCGGGGAGCGGGCGGTCCTGAGGACCTGGCGCGGGAGTTTCGCCTTAAAAGAGGTGCTTTGATGGACGACGAATATCCGGGTTTTTGGGAGGTTTTCTTCATGCTTTGTTTGGGTTGGACTTGCTGGCTTGGCCGATTCTGTGCCTGGCCGCTCCGAAAGTTTTTGGGCCCGGTCCCCGGCTATTCCCCGTTTCTTATCATAGCCATTTTGTGGACGTATGATTTTATCGACTATGCCATGCACGGGGGGCGTGGGTTTTCCTTCATGCCATTCCTTGGAGAGCAATTTTGGGGGATGTGGGAGTCCGGATTTTTGTATGGGTGCAGTATCTTTATGCTCTGGGTGTGGACCCATTCTTTTGCGGCCAGCTTGGCTCTTTCAACATGGATCCTTGGAAGGAGATCGAAAAAAATACGGGCGGCAAAGGCCGCCATGGACCGGCAGAAAAGCCGGGATGTCCTGGGCCTGGATCTTGTCACGGGTGATCCTGTCTCAGTTTCTCTTTTTGATCCCGCCTTCCCACTGCAGGTATTGGGTCCGCCGGGAGCTTACGCCCGTTCCACGTTACAAAAGGCGCTGGAAGCTGACGTTAAATACGGCCATTCGGTCCTGATCCTCGCCTCCGAGACTCAGAAGGACCTTCTCCGGGAAGTAACGTATGTGTTAAGGGAAAGAGGTTCCGAAACGGGGCAAGCCTTTTTTTACTTCTCGTTAAAACAACCGGATCTTTCCGCGAGTTATTCGCCATTTTACGGGAAAGGGAGTATTGATTTTTTGAAAGACCACCTTAAGCTTGATTGGGACGGCCCGGGAGCGGGTATCCTGGAACGGCTGATGACGTCTCTTGAAAAAAGCGGGAAACCCTACACGCTGGAGGATCTCCTTCTGCTCTTAGAGGACAAGCGCGGAGCCATAGCGCTTAACGAGATCGATCTGACGCGGGAATACCTATGGCGCTTTGATTCTCTCCGGAAAGCGCGCGTTGAGTTGGCAAAAAAACTCACGAAATGGGGAAATACCCTGCGACTCGAAAAATATCCCGTCACGCAGGGATATCCTTTGGACATCAAGGACATCCTGGATTCCGGGAAGCATCTTTTGATCGAGCTGGAAAGCAAAGGCACGGAGTTCATGCGGTATTTTCTTTCCCGTCTTTTCTGCGAGATGGCCGGGCGGATGAAGTACTCTTCTTGCAATGAAAAGGCCGTCATCTATCTGTTCTTTCCTGAGGAATTTACGGAAGAGTATCCACTCGAGCCGCATCTTGAAGGTCTATCCCCGGAATGCTGCCGGATCTTTTCATCAAGGCTCAGCTCCTTTTACCGGAAAAACCGGGATGGGAGCGCTCTCTTTCTTCCGGGTGTTCCTGAGAGTGTTTGGAAAAGCGAGGAATACAAGCGGTTCTACGAAGGGATCTTTGAGGGGAATAATCGGCTCGTAGAAAAACGGGATTTTGAAGCACTGATGAACAGGGAGACCGCTAGGGCGAGCAATATGCTGCTATGGGAGATCGGCGGGGGCCGGGTCAGCGTGGGTTTTATGGCGCGGTACGACCGCGGGCAAAGCCAGCGATGCATTGAACGGCGTTTTTTCTATGTTCCGGGGAAGGATCCGGAGAAAACGGACTATGATCCTTATCAAAAAAGGTTTAAGCCCGAAGACATGCTGAATCTGCGCGCCCGTGTCCTCAAGATCAAGGCCGACATCCTGCGCCACGATCCCCGCGTCCTCGGCATTATCCAGGACCTGAAGCCGAAAGAACCGGCTCAGCCGTAGCCGTTTGAATGCGCATCGGACAGTAAATCAGATAGGCGGAGAGGCTGTAAATTGAATCTCGAGAGTAATGTCCTGGGGTCTTTCAAAATCCGGCTTGCCGGAGTTCCCGTTTTACGGTCCGGTAAACCTCGTCGAATTCCGGGAGTACGGAAACCTGGGCCGAAAGCCGCTCGCTCCAAAGCTTTTTGAGCCGCGCCTCTTTTTTGGAAAATTCTTCTCCCACAGTGTCCGAACTTCTTTTGCGGAACGTCAGCTTTTCACCGATGGCGTCGAAGATCTCTGCAATATCGACATGCTGATTTGAGGTGAGATGCCACAAGTCGTAAAGATCGCGCGGTTCATTCCGCGCTCGGTCTGAGAGGGCAACAACCTTTTCAGAGGCTATTTCATCGAGGGAGTACACACGCACCTTGGAATTCTTCGGGATGTCCTCATATTGGGCGTATTCCGCGAGAACCGGCTTTTCCTGCGGCGAAAAGACAACCCGTTCACGGATCGTAATGTCCACTTTGACTTCCTTGGGAGCCATGGCCGGCAAAGGGCCTTCGTAACCCAGAAAAAAAGTGTGGCTGTTTTGATGGGCGTGCCGGTCAAGCCGGCTGAAATTGAATTTAATGCCCGATTGCTGTTCGATTTTAGGGAACACTTGTTCAAGGTCTTCCTGGACCTTCTCAAAAGGGATTTCATTCGCAAAAGTGAAATCGAGATCTTCGGAAAAACGGTAATCAGCGATGTGGCATTTCTTGATCGCGGTCCCGCCTTTGAATAAAAGGATCTCGCGAAGACTGCATTGAGATAAGCCTACGAGAAACCATGAAAGGCAATAATCGCGTTCAAGCACGGATTCCGGAATACGGCGTCCGCCTTTGCGGGCAAGTTCATTGGAGAGTAGAGAGAGATTGCGTTGAGGAATCACGGGTCAGGTCCTCACGACGGCTAAGAGTTCTTCCGGAGAAACATTGAGCTGCAATCTCCAGCGACGCAGGAATTTCCCCTCGGCCAGCAAGCGGGGATCCAAACGCATATAAGTTTCGGTGAGTGTATTTTGCAGTGCTTCCAGATCTTGGGCCGCTCCAATTTTGTAAAGTTCCATTAAATATCCCAACCTGCGTACTACGGCCCCGACCCCGGTTTTTTTTGCGTATTCAATGAGGCGGGCGGGGTTCATGTCTTGATGCCTCATCCAAAGGCCTTTTGCGACCTCGGTCAAACCTCCGCAATATTCAGGCTGTCTCAGACCGTCGATCACCGTTTTCTCAAGATCGCTCACTTTTACTTGCGTCTCTTTGGTGGCCCAATGATCGGCGACGCCAAAAAAGTATTTCCTGGGCGTGTGGATGAACTGGAACTCAGCGCCGAGCACGCGGACCGGGCGCCGCGGTTTGAGCACCGAAGCGTATACAAGTAACTGGGGCTGTGTCAGCATTTGATGGATTTGCATCGCGCTGCCATGAGAAAAATAATATCCCTTGCCGCAGGCGATCTCACGAGCGACGATCAGGGGGTCCCCCAAATATTCACGTTCTTTGCCCAACTCAAAGGGAACCAGGATAAAGAGCCCCGGCTTCAGTCTTGATGCAATTCCCCTGTTGACGAGTTTCCGAACAAAATTTGTGGCAGACGGCTTTTTGATCGCCAAAATCCTTTGGACATCCGTTAACCTGAAGATAGAGAGCTTCTCCTCGTAGAGTGCGGCAATCAGCAAGGCCGCCTTGGAACCAAGGGTTTTTGCAACATTATACTTTAATGTCATTTTATGTCTCCGCAGGACATATTCTGCATTCAGAATATGATATTGTCAAGCCTTGCTATAGAGTTTATCCGTTCCAAGCCCTGGGGCGAAGCTTGTTTTCAGGCCTTTATTATAAATGTCTCTCTACAATTCCCGCCTACACCATTGGTAAAAATTGGAATGTCCCATGGGACCCGGGTAAGGCGCCCGGACAACTCTGGGCCTGTATTTGATGGGATCGTAAACACGCCTTAGAGCGGTTGTTTTATCAACGACTTTTTTGATCTTCCACTCTCCCTTGGCCACCCGGTAAAGCAGGATCGGGATTTCAATGGGGAAAGTAGGTCGTCTGTGAGTGGCGTTCGGGCAGTCTAACTCTTTTTTTCGATCTTGCCCCAGGTGTCGCGAAGCGTCACAATACGGTTGAAAACCGGTTTGCCAGGTTGGGAATCCTTAGCGTCGGCAATAAAATAACCCATCCGTTCGAATTGGACGCGTTCTCCTGCTTTCACTTGAGCTAATGCTGGCTCAAGCTTCGCGCTTTTCAGGATTTCCAATGAGTTCGGATTCAGGTTCACAAAAATATCTTTCCCCTCGGGAAAATCATTGGGATCTTTGGCAGCAAACAGATGATCGTAAAGGCGAACCTCCGGGGAAACGGCGTGTTCGGCCGAAACCCAATGGATCGTCCCTTTGACCTTGCGACCGTCCGGAGGATTATTCCCACCCCGCGTTGCGGGGTCATAAGTGCAATGAATTTCTTTAATCTTACCCGCGTGATCTTTGATCACTTTTTCGCATTTGATGAAATAAGCGTAGCGGAGACGCACTTCCTGGCCGGGCGCCAATCGGAAATATTTCGGCGGCGGCACTTCGCGGAAATCTTCTTCTTCGATATAGATCTCGCGGCTGAAAGGGATCTTACGCGAACCTGCGGAAAGGTCTTCGGGATTATTGACGGCCTCAAGGTCCTCCGCCTTCCCTTCCGGATAATTCGTGATCACGACTTTAAGCGGCTTCAAAACAGCCATCATGCGCGGCGCAGTCTTGTTGAGCTCCTCGCGGATCGAATTCTCCAGCACGACCATGTCGATCGTGCTATTGAATTTCGCGACACCGATCTGATCGCAAAAATTCCTTATGGAAGAAGGCGTATAGCCCCGGCGGCGAAACCCGGAGATCGTCGGCATCCGCGGATCATCCCATCCGGAGACGGTTTTCTGCTGGACCAGTTTCAGAAGGACGCGCTTGCTTAAGACCGTGTGCGTTAGATTCAGCCGCGCGAATTCAATTTGTTGGGGGCGGTGGATCCCGAGCTCGATCAGGAACCAGTCGTAAAGCGGGCGGTTGTTCTCGAATTCGAGCGTGCAAAGCGAGTGCGTGATCCCTTCGATCGAATCCGAGATGCAGTGCGTGAAATCATACATCGGATAAATACACCATTTGTCGCCGGTCCGGTGATGCGACGCTTTCTTGATCCGGTACATCGTCGGATCGCGCATGTTGATATTGGGCGAATTCATGTCGATTTTCGCGCGCAGGACCCGCGACCCTTCGGCGAATTCGCCTTTTCGCATGCGCTCAAAAAGATCGAGATTCTCTTCGACTGACCGGCTGCGGTTCGGGCTTTCTTTGCCCGGCGCCGTGAGCGTCCCGCGATGCAGGCGCTGTTCCTCCGGACTCAAATCGCAAACGTAGGCCTTCCCTTTTTTGATAAGCGTCATGGCGTGCTGGTGAAGCTGATCGAAATAATCGGAGGCGTAATATTCCCGGTCCCCCCAATCGAAGCCGAGCCAATGAACGTCTTCGCGGATCGAATCGACGTATTCGACGTCTTCTTTGACGGGATTGGTGTCGTCATAACGGAGGTTGCAAAGCCCTTTGTAGTCGCGCGCGATCCCGAAGCTAATGCAGATGGCCTTGGCGTGTCCGATATGAAGATAGCCGTTCGGTTCCGGCGGAAAACGCGTGTGGACGCGTCCGCCGTTCTTGCCGTTGGCGATATCCTGATCGATGATGTCGCGGATAAAGTTAGAGGGTTTCTTTTCGGGCTCCATAGGACGGAATTATATCAGATTCCCTAGCTTCGCGCGACCCGATCAAGAATTGCGGCAATAAAAGTTTGGTATTTAACACCTAGCCTTTTTGCCTTTTCTTTGATTCTCATGATAACGTCAGGGTTGACGCGCATATTAAGCACTGAGCTCTTGTTATACTGGTCTATCGCTTCCTTGATCCTGAGAAACTCTTCCTTACTCACCGGTTCATAGGGAACCGTTCCGGCGGCATCCTCAATTTCCTGCTCTTCTGGATCCAACTTGATCTTATCCCAATCAATCTTCTTTTTTTTCATGGAACCACCCCTCTTTATAAAGCCGGGTGTACTTCCGGCTCGGGTAAAATGTTTTCAAGAATAGCTCATCTTCGCCTTGTATAAACGGAATGACCCACACATACCCTCCCCGCTCAAAAAACATCAACCGCTGGTTCCTTCTTGCGGGATGTGGCATTACCCCTATTTTCCGGCATTTTATTAATCTTCCAAAAGAAATGCCGTAACGAAATTTAAGCACCCGATCCTTTTCAACGCACCATTTAACCTTCACGCTACTACCTCAAGAATATCACAAATTTATTGTATAGACAAGTGTATTGTCATTTATATTTGCTTAATTATAATAACTTATATTATTTTAAATAAAAATCCAAGAAAGACCTCTCCCCATCAAGAAGGATATGGGAAATATTAGGAAAGAAAGGCGGAGAGCCGCTTGAGACAGGTGTCTTTGCCGAGAAGGCTCATAAGCTCAAAAATGCCGGGGCTGGCGGTGCCGCCTGTCAGGACAAAACGAAGCGGGTGGATGATATCTTTGGGTTTTAATCCCGCCTCTTCAGCCACCTGTTTCGTTTTTTGATCCAATAACTCAACCTCTTCGAAATCGCCTAACTCCTCAAGAACGCCATAAAGCTGTTTAAGAAGGCCGGTAACAGACTTATTCCCTTTGATCTCATTCATGAGCTGGGCGTCTTTATATTCCGGTTCGGCGAAACAATAAGCCGCTTGGTCCTTAAGATCCCCGTAGGTTTGGATGCGCGGCCGGTAAAGCGCGATCAGCTTTCGCCATTTTTCTTCGGACATCTCCGGTATCTTGCCCTGGCCTCTATCTTTTTCTGATGAAAGGTTGCCAGGGCTAGTCCCATTAATTTTTAATTCTTTTGATGGAGAATGGGGCTTCTCTTTCCAGAACGCCGTGATCTGGTCTTCATAAACTTCGCCGGGTAAAGCGCGGATATGCTGGCCGTTCACCCAAAGGAGTTTTTCGGGATTGAACTGGGCGTTCGACTTGATAACGCGTTTCAAGGAAAATTGCTTCACAAGCTCAGGCAGCGTAAAGATCTCCTGCGGGGTCCCCGGATTCCATCCTAAAAGCGCAAGATAATTGACGAGTCCCTGCGGAAGAAAACCTTTATTGCGGTATTCGGTGACGGCCACCGCGCCGTGGCGTTTGGAAAGCGGCGTACCGTCTGAACCGAAAATGAGCGGAAGATGCGCGTACTTGGGCGATTTCCACCCGAGCGCCTGCTGGAGCAGGATGTGACGCGGCGTATTCGTCAGATGGTCCTCGCCGCGGATCACATGCGTGATCCCCATATCATGGTCGTCGACCACTACGGCAAGATGAAAGACCGGAAACCCGTCGGATTTCATGATGACAAGATCGTCGAACTCTTTTGAATCGTAAGCCACTTCGTCGCGGACAATGTCATAGACTTTGACGGCGGTCTGGGGCATCTTGAATTTGATCGCGCCCTCCGATTCGTAGGCCGCCCCTTTGGCGATCAGCTCCTGCGCAATCTCGCGGTACCTATCAAGCCGCTTGCTTTGATGGACCAATTCCTCGTCCCAATCAAGACCGAGCCACTTTAGGGAATCAAGGATTTCGCGTTCGAATTCCGGCGTTGAGCGCTGGCGGTCGGTATCCTCGATGCGAAGGAGGAATTTCCCGCCCTGCTGGCGGGCATAGAGATAATTAAAAAGCGCGGTGCGGACGCCGCCGATGTGGAGATACCCCGTTGGAGATGGAGCGAACCTTACTCGAATGTCGGACATGGTTAAAATCTCAAATTTGAAAATTTAAATCTAAAATCCGGGATCAGTCACGTGCAGAACGGGCCACAGTATGAATAACGGTTTTGACGCGGTCAAGGTCCAAGGGTTTCCGCAGGCACACCATCGCGCCGAGGTGGAGGATCTCCTTTTCTTTATGTTCGGGAAGAAATCCCGTGATAAAGGCCACCGGCACGCGGCTGAAATGGCGGATCCGTTCCAGGACTTTCTTGCCGTCCATCATAGGCATCGCGGAATCAAGAAAAACAAGATTGTAATCGTTTTTCTGGATCTTCTGGATACCATCCTTGCCGTTTAAGGCGCAATCGACCTCATACCCCTCTTGTTCGAGGGTCTCGCGGAATTCCTCGCAGATCATTTTTTCATCATCGACGATCAAAAGTTTGACGATAGAACTACCCTCCTTTTGAAAGGGCGCTATTCAAAATCGGGGAACTTGAAGTTCTCCCTGAGCGTCTCGAGATAGCTCCGCTTCGTGCTTTTGACCAGAGTCAAAGGCATGTGAAAACGGGTTACCTCGACAATATAGCTATCGTCGATTTCGATCTTTTCTTGACCATCCGCGGTCAGGAGGGCTTTTTCGTTGGGATGTTCGGTGCGGATGCGGACCGTGATCTTTTCATCCGCCGCGATGACAAGCGCGCGCAGATTCAAAGCATGAGGGCATATAGGCGTGATCAGCAACGCTTCAAGTTTCGGATGCACGACCGCGCCGCCCGCCGAAAGCGAGTAGGCGGTGGACCCGGTCGGCGAAGCGATCACGAGGCCGTCCCCGCGGAAACTCGTGAATTTCTCCCCCGAGATAATAACATCCAGCTGCAGGATGCGCGCCAGGCCTTCCCGGCTGATCACGATATCATTTAAAGCGACAAAACGCCGATCTTGAACGTTCTTCTTGCCTTTAACGGTGCAGGAAAGCATCAGACGCTTATCCACCAGGGGCTTTTGATGAAGATACGCGTTCAGCTCCTCAAAAACTTCGTCGGCCTTGGCTTCCGTTAAAAAACCGAGCTTCCCGAAATTAACGCCCAGGATCGGGACTACGCGGGCCTTCATACGGCTTACAACCGAAAGAATGGTCCCGTCGCCACCGAGACAGATCAGAAAGGTCGAGCCTTCGATAAGCTCCTCGATCGATGCGGATGAAGAGTCCTTCGCCGGAATGTCCCGTTTCGCAAGCCATTCCTTGAGCTTTTCGCCAAGCTCAATAGCGCCTTTTTTCTTTTGATTAACAATGATCCCGATTTTTTCCATTGAAGACGGCTCCCTCCGGATAAGAACAAGCGGGGTTATTCTAAACTCCCGCGGCTTCCCTATCAAGGGAGGTTTTACCGGACCCGCGGGAAGAGAGGATTTTAAAAACTACGCGGGTTGAGCGCGGTGAACGCCCAAAGCGGCCTTGCGGGCAAAAAAGACAAGGCGGGTCAGCAGATAATAAATGAACAAGCCCGAGAAGATAAGCGCGGTAACGAACGTGGAATCAATGCTGTGCCTCTTCTGGCATATCCCGAGGAGCCGTTCGGCCTCTACGGCCATAAGAGAGAGCTCCTCTGGGGCGTTCTCAAGCCGGATAAGATCCTTTTGGACCTCCGCCCTTATTTTTTCCAGATTGGCGGTGTAGCGTTTTTCTTCTTTGAGCGCGACGATCTCGTCATCAAGGTGGCGGATGTAATCCCGGAACCTCGCGAGTCTTTTATGATATTCGTCCTTGCCCGAGAAAACCGGCCTGAAAAGACCTATCCTTTTGACGGAACCGTGGTTCGCCAAACCTTGCATCATTTCCTGCAGCACGATCCTGTGGGGATCGCGCAATTTGACGCGGCTGTACCAGGTCTGCATGTTCTTCAGGACCCGGCGGCCTTTCCTGGTACTTTCTTCCAAATGCTCGCCGAAAAGCCTTTTGTAGGCGATCTTTACCATGTAGTTGGTCCACCAGGAAGTCTGCGAGCGCTGATACAAGGTCCTTTGATTGACAAGGAACTTGCCGTATTTTCCGAGAAGATGCAGGTTGACCGCTTCATTGAATTTGACGGCGGAGTCCGCCTCGGGTTCTATGCCTAATATTTCGCGGTACATCTGCCCCGCCGCATCCATCTTCGAGGTGATGCGCTGCATCACGGAAGCCGAGACATCGCCCATTGACATCCAAAGGGGCCAGAGGAACCGGAGGGATTCGGAAACGTCTTTTTCGGCGGCGGTTGTTTCTCTTAATTCCGCGGAAATGATCTTATCTTCGCGCACAAGTTGGTAATTGGCGAGGAACCGGTAGAGGAAATCATCGCCCGATTTGACGCGGGTCAGTGCTTTCGGATTTTTATAAATGGGAAGCAGCTGATAGGAAATGGAGTCCATCTTCCCCTGCCATTCCTCCAGGTGCTCGATGTCGCGGATCTGAACAAGTTCTTCCATATTGGACCTTTTGACGGCCCCGAGGATCTTGAAGAAATCCCGCAGATCGCCGGGATCGGCCCCGATGTCGTAGCTTCTTTGAAGGTGGTACCAGATCGTGTTGAGAAGGACGTCCCTCGAGGCGGTCTTGGGTTCGGAGATATAGCCCTTATCTTTGAGGCCATAAGTCTCGGTGATCAGGGCCATATCCCTTTGATTGATGGACCGGACCCGCTCCACCGCTAATTCGAGCTCATACGGGGTATAAGCGTTCTCGGCCGGTTTGTACAACTCCTGCATGGGTTTAAGGTATTTTTCCTCGAGTTCTGGAAAAGGTATCCCTTTCTTCAAAGCGAATACCGCGATCCATTCAGAGCTTCCTTCCCTGGAAAGATCAAGATCGGGATAACGGGAAGCAACGCTTTTGATCAAACGCCTTATCTGCAGGATCTGAACGATGTGGGGACTGGAAAGTTCGACGCCAAGGCCGTTTAAAATGCCGATGGCTGTCTGCAGGGCGGCGTAGTGCAGTCCCTTCCTGTCCGCGATCCATATGCCGGTCCTGGCTTCGATCTCGTTGCGAAGAGCGTCTTCGATCGAAGAAGGGATCGGGGTGTCCCAGAACGCATTGATCTCGGCAAGGTGCGCGGTTTTTTCGATCTCATGCGGGTCCGAGAACGCGAAAGAGTCGATAGCGAGCTTCTCCACAATTCCCGGAACAAAAAAAGGCAATTGGGGGTACCGGGCAGGAAGCTCTTTCCAAAATATCATGAGCGTCTGGGCAAGCTTCAGGACCCCGGCGTCGTCCAGCTCGCGGCCGAAATCAAGCTGATAATCCTCCTTGATCCTGGCCAAGGTCATATAGGCGTTGTACCGTTTGATAAGCCCGGTCTCATTCTGGACATTATCCTCGATCACCTGCAGCACGCCCTTGTTCTCTTCCGCGGAGACCCTTGGATCGGAAGGCAATTTCCTTTTGATGACCTGGAGACGGAAAGCGTTCTCATACTCAAAGCCCGGGGGCAGGGCAAGATCCTCCGTCAACCACCGGTTGATCTGGGCAAAGGTCTTGGCATAAAAAGAAAAGTAATCGTTCATATCCTTCCACCCGCGCCGCTCTTTGTTCTTGTAATATTCAAGCACGAGGTAGCCGCCCACGCTCCACCACGGGATCCGGTCATAGGGAGACGCGAGACCGGCGCGATAGAAAACCATGAATTCCGACGCGAGCTCGCGCGGCTTTACCTGGATACCGTTGTACTGGGCCGTCAAGAAAAGTTCCGCCAGGAATTCATAGGCGATGTCGGCTTTGAGTTTTTCGGGGGTCTCGGCCACGAGCATCTTGACCTCTTCGGGAGTATAGCCCATGTCACGGAAAGCGCTGGAAGCGGCGCCGTCGACAAAACCTTCGGGCAGAGGCATTTTTTCGGCATGCCACGCGTTGGAATAATCGAATTCCTTTTTGAAATATTTGAAAAGCGAATCGACGTCCTGGAAGCGGGCCTTGTAGTAAATAAGCGTCAAATAACCGCTTTTATCCCACCAGGGCTTTGAAGTGTAGCCGATGGAGTTCCCCTTGCGGTATATCTCCATGAATTTATCCACAAGCTCTTGTGGCGTCGCGGCGATGTCGTTGTTCTTCGCGTCCGCGATCAGGGCCGAGAGCCAGAGATACCCCGTCATTTGTTTGCCGGCGTCGGACTGTTTCTCCACTTTCTTTTCCAGTGAAGCGATGGCGTCGCGGTGCTCGAATTCCAGAAGTCTCGGATCGTCATAAAGCTGGTTCTGCCGGATCTCGTTCTGGAACATGATCTCGTGGATGATATTCTCGTCGATCTGAAAATCCTCTTCCTTGAGCTTGCGGACTTCCTCGAGCTGCGGCGCCAGGTAATCCACGAATTGATCGATCCCCCACCCGTATTTTTCGCGGATCACGTAATACCGCGCCGCGAGGTTCTCTCCGATACCTTTAGCTTTGAAACCGTCGCGCAGAGCGGGGTATTTTTTCCCGAGCGTTTTCCAGATCTTCTTCAGATCTTTGTGGAGCTGGTTGCTGATCGCAAGCAACTGGGCGTTCGTCGGATGCGCCCCCTTGTCGAGGGCATTCCAGATCTCCGAGGCCATACGGTAATCCGAAATAAGGCATATGAGCTTGATGTTGCTTTTTTCGCAAGCCACCTTCTCCACGCCTTTCCTTCTGAAATCCTCCAGATAGCGTTCTTTGTTCACCTTATACATTTCGCCGGGGATCTTGGTCTTTTTCCAGGCGTAATTAATGTAATCGAAACCGATCCTGTTCATGACCTCATCGACCGAGATATTGTTCTTCATGGCCATCGTGATCAGGTATTCGAGCTTCCCGCCGTACGGTGTAACGATGGTCTCGACAATGCTAAGCACGGTCCCGAAGGGGATGTCCAGTAAAAATGCTGTATCAAAAATAGGAACGTAAAAAATGCCCGTGCCCAGTATTTTAAAAAGAAGCATGACCGATTCCGGGATGGGCCGGAACGGCTTGAGGGGAACGTAAGGATAACGCTTGTGGAATTCCTCCATCCGCGCGTATTCGGTAAAAAATTTCCTTAGATTCTCTTCATTGACCTCAAGACCTCCGTAATAAAGCGAAAGCACCCCCCGCTGCAAATATTCATAACGTTTCCAGACGCTCCGCTGGTGGGCGAAATCGCAATCCCAATATTTTTTTGTTTCCTCCCATAGAAAAACTTTAGCGATCCTCTTCATCGAAAGACCGCTAAGCTTGCTGGCCTCGAACCAGAATTGCGCGGCCAGCGGGTCCTTGAGCGTGAACCAGGGGTATTTCCTGAAATATTTCAGGATCATGCCAAGCCCTTCCACGCGGTCGATCGCGAGGATCGCGATGGCCGCCGGAAAGAATTCCATGGAAAGAAAAAATTTGCCGCCGGCTAGGAGGACCGAAAGAAGGAACCGCTGGTTGCCCATTTTGTGCGCCACCTTGAAAAAATCTTGGAACGCCTCGGGATCCGAGATCTCGGGCGCCTCGAGCGGTGCCGGCAAGGCCTTGATCGGGGGAGCGATCACTTCCCTTTTTTGAGGTTTGAGGGTAGGGATGGCGTTTGTCAGCCTTTCCAGCAACGGTTCGATCTCAAAAAGCTGCTCGGCCTTTCCCTCCCGGGTTTTTAAAAGAGGCGTTAACTTGCTTTTGACGACCTTCTCCGGGATATAGAACTCGATCTTTTCCAGATCCGTGCGCATTTTTTCAAGCAGCCTGTTCTCGCTGTCGGAATAGCTGTACCGGTCCCTGCTTTCAGGTAAAAGTAATTTGACGATCTCGGGTTTATTTTCAGTCGGAATATTCCTCACGGCGCCGATCGCGGAAAGGGCGAGGAGAAAAACTCCGAGCCCGATGCACGCGCTTTTGACCTTTTGCTTAAAAGGAACCGGAATGTCACGGTAATCCCTGACTCGCCCCATGGCTTGGATCACGTAACGCCCGAACATCAGAGAACCCGCCCACGGCAAGATGCCGAAAATACCGAGCACGGCGAAGGGCGCGATTCCCGTCAGCACATAAGTGGCCGCGATTCCGGTAATAAAAAGCCCCGCTTTCTGGGCCTCATCGATCTTGATATCCTTGAACTCCTGGGGCGTGATCTTTTCTTCAAGCTCCATAAGGGAAAGCGTGCTGGAAGTCTTCCATTCGGGGACTTTGTTGTATTTTTCAGCCCGGTACACAAGATGCGTCAAAAGCGGCTTGATGATGGTGAGCTGGAGGGCGGACATGGTCGTTTCAAGCGTCAGCATGACGCTGCGGAAGAATTGGTTGACGAATTCGACCGTAAAAGCCAAAGGCCTGACGGCGCGCCCTTCGGCATGCGCCCGCCGCACGAAATACCGCATGGGATCGATGAACCGATGCACCACGATAATGCCGAAGAACGCCAGTACCAGCGTGACGTAATAGGCGCTCGAACTGGTGGGCAGAACAAAAAAGAACTGAAAGATCCAAAGCAGGCACATCAGCATAATGAAAACAAAAAGCCCGACATCGAGCAGGATCCTCCCCATGGCCCAGCTGAAATGCCATTGATGGTAAGGCGTCAGGATCTTCCAATAAGCGATCAGCGTCCGGAGGGCCTGGAAATCGCCGATCAACCACCGTTCGTCGCGGATGATGTGAGTGACAAAATGCAGCTGATCGCGCTCGCCGACAAAAACCGCGTTGCCGTAGAAATTGGCCACGTATTTGACGGTTTCGTCCATGTCCAGACCCTCAAGATGGCGGAAGGTCCTTGAAAATCTGTACACGCCGGAAAAAAGGTCCAGATGAGAAACGGCCACGGAACCGTCCTCTTCTTTTTCTATTTTGATGAACGAGGTCGCATCGGGCAATTCGACCCTCAAGACAGCGGTTCCCGGCCGCTCCAGGATCTTTTTGACGATGAAACGTTTCGCCCCGAAAAAGCCTTCGCAATTCCGGCTGAAAATGGATTCCTGCCAGTCGTGCGAACGCAATTTGGTAGGCGAAAGGGTCTCGTTCTTGAAGACCCGCTCGTAATAAAGTTTGGTCCGGATAAATCCCTTGCCGAAAAAAGCCCTTTCTTTGCCGTAGAGGCCCGAAACGATCTTGGTATTGATCTCGTTCTCGATGTCCCGCTCGCCTTTCATGATCTTCCAAAAAGTGCTCTCCTTGGCTTTTCCCTCGTGGAAAGGCGGCGTGATGGTGATATGCGGCTGGCCGATCACGATATGGCTGTTCTCAGGGTGGGCCATGATGGCGATCGCTTTTTCCAGTTCGCCCGGATAGAGCTCGTTCTTATCATCCATCATGAAACAGTATTCTGATATTTTTTCCGGATCGATCGCGACATCTTCGCCCCCCAGGATCTTCCGAAGGATCCCTTCTTGGTCAAGGCGCTCTTTGCCCTGCTGGATCCCAAAAGCCCGGACCAGGTCACTCGACCAGAAATGACAGAAAAGGGGCACGTTACGGTTTTGGGTCGCCTCGAACCCTTCATCGATGAAAAGGCGGGGCTTGGTCTCCCCTGTATTCATGAAATGAAGGAAGTTACCGATGCAGCCCACTTTGCCGGCAAACCCCCCGGCCTTTGCCATGCCGAATTTTGTGTTGTCGAACCATTCGCTTTTTGAACGGTTGGCATAACAGAAGATCAGGTTCTCCTGCGGGAACTCCCCGTGAAGCCCCTGCATCATCTTGATCTCATAATCGATGATCTTGTCCTCTTTGGTGTCGGACCAGAGGTGGAACACTAAAAGAAGTTTTTTGCCGAAGGTTTCAAGCGTGGGGGCAAGCGCCTGGATGGATTTTCTGAAATAGAAGCGCGCGATCTCGGCATCCGCGTCGTTCTCGCTTTTTTTGGCGATGACATAATCGATCTTAAGAGGGTCCTTTTCGCTGTAGCGGGTATGGATATAGGACACGACATCCCGGACTTTCTTATGCCCCGGAATATCCGCGAAAACGCTCATGAGGAAAAGCGATATCTTGTGGGAGGGCACCCAGGAAATATAATAGGTCACCCCAAAACAAACGACCATCCAAAAGAGCGTGACGGCCGGCAGGTAAGGAATACTGTCGACCCCGTAGACTAAAAGCGACGGAACAAAAGCCACCATGGCCGCAAAGAACAAACGCTGGCCTTTAACAAGATATTCAAAACACTGCGCCTGCTTGCTTTTAACGAACGCGTCCGAGATCCGGGTTCCCTTGACCTCGCGAAGCTGGGCGACAAAAAGCTTGCCCTTCCGGTAACGGCTGAACTCCTTAAGAGCGGCGACGGCATCCGGGTATTGTTTTGAGTTTTCAAGGGCTTTGATGAATTTACCAAGAAGGTTCAGTTCATGATTGCCGATGCGGCGGCCGGCGAGACTTTGCGAGAAGAGCTCCCCGGGAACTTGAAGCTTTTCGGCCAAGGCCTGAGCCCCGGCCTTAATGGCGTTCTGATCGTTGGACCGGACGGCATCGGTCAGGCGGAATAAAAGGGTCTCATAGTCCCGAAGGTCTTTTACAGGGCTTAACGATGCCGTTTCGCTTTCAAAAATGGCGATGAATGCTTCGCTCAATTCGCCTTGGAATCTCAGTTTCCGCTCCTGGATCCTGTTTTGAAGAAAGGACCGGCTTTTTTCCAGATTCCTGATCCTGCGGAGGATATCCGCGTCAACGGCCCGGTCTTTTGCCTGGCATGTCTGAACCTCATCGTAAAGCCCGGAAAGTCTTTGATGGATCGCCCGGTCTTTTCTCCTGTATTGGCGGCTGCTACCTGCCATTTCCCGGCAGACGATGCTTCCGATGGCTTTTTTTACCATGATGTCGGACATCACGAAATTGTGCTGGCTCGGAGTGGCATACCGGAATTTCCCTTGTTTGAGTTTCCCGAGTTTATCCAGGAAACGCGTTATGAAAAAGGGCCAGAGGTAGCCGGCGCGGGGCAATTCCTGAAGATAGCCAGAGAGAGCCCTGGAAAGGGCGGAAAGCTCTTTGTGATATTTTTTTATGTTGTCGGAATCCATTTTTAAATTCACGGACTTTCGGTCCCCGATGATTTAAAAAATCCCCTGCGATTGCAAGGCCCTACCCTTGTTTGAAGACACTTTGTCTTGGTATTTAACGGCCAGAACATGCCTTTTCAGGAGAGGAAATGTGGATTACCGGACCAGGATGGTATGGCCGGAGAACTCGACCCGTTGACCTTGGCGGATCTTGCAGGCTTTGCGGGTTTCTATTTGGCCGTCGACTTTGACCTGAGAATTCGCGATCGCATATTTGGCCAATCCCCCGCTGTCGCAAAGACCAGTCGCCTTGAGAAGCTTGAAAAGCTCTATGAATTCTCCCGCGGGGGTAAAAGGAATTTCATTCATAAAAACTCCAGCCGGAATAAGAAAAGTTATTCAAAATCAACCTGCTTGCCCCGCAGACTTATGGTGCGGGGCTTCCGCTGCACCTTGTACCATTTTACGTTTGTCTAAGAATCTTTTGTATTGCGTTGTTTGAAACTCATGAAATATATTCCGCTTTCTCGCTAAAATTAAATTGTCACTGACGCCTTCATACATAATGCGGCCCATTTTGTAAATATCATTCGCACTATTCCAGTTCAGTTCGTAAAATTCTCTGGCCCTATCTTTATGTAATGAGCTACTTAGTCCATGCAATTCAATCATTTTGCGTTGAAGTCCTTCGATGAAAAGCTTTGATCCAGAAACAATTTTTACTCGGTAGGAAGGCTCACCGCTTTTGCTTCGGTGGTTAATATGAATAGATCCATCGCCTTCAAAAACTCCCCGTAAAAAATGACCAAAATACTCTGCGGGCATTTCGGGCATTTTCACGATTAAGCTTTTCCTTTTAACAATGTTTAATCTGGCTAGATCTTTTATGATGTTTTGGTTAGATATTAAAATACGATATTGCACTTTTTTTGAATTGCCGTATGGTTTTACATCGGTTATTGGATGCGTTGACCCCATAATAGTGCGTATTTTTTCCACTACTTCTTTATCTGTGATTTGAAACTTTAGTTGATGGACTATTCCTTGAAAAACTATGACGCCATCTGTAAGAATCCAACCAAGCGCCCACGCCATTTCATTAGACCAATTTGAGAAAAATCTTTCATTTATGGAATAAGGGGACCAATATTGCTGTCCTTTGCTTTTAATCTGATGAATCCAACAAAATGTTCGCAAGGCTTTCTCTGTAATGCCTAGGTTTTCGGCAATTACTCGCGGGTGTAGGCCTTGCAGATAAAGCTCATTAATGGTTTCGATTTTTTTTAAAGTTTCAGGTTTAAAATTTGGCTCTCCTTTATTTCGCCTAGGAATGCCGTAACGCTTTCTTAATCGATGCAGATAATAAATAGTAGTATTGAAATGAGCTGCTATTTCGCTCATCTTCATTTTTTTATCACAATAAAGTTGTTGAAATTCCTCTGCTGGTATTCTGGACATTTTATTGAGAAATAAGCAACTCGATGTCAATCTATCCTTTTTTCTTATTCTTAATGTCGTAATCTAATGCTCCGCATTGTGAACAGACTTTATCACCTGTGTCCGAGCCTAAAATATACTCTTTTTCCCATTTAGGATGCTCACAAGGTTTTGCGCCCCATTCTTTGCGGAGCCTTTCAGCTTCATTGGCTTGCATGCGTTTTACCTCCCTTTTTAAAATATCTCGATTAATCTGTCCCCTGTGTACTTGGTACGATTTTGCTATCTGCATAAAATAATACTAGTGCTTTACTTTGTCTGGCGGGAGAGCTCTTTGAGGACCGAGGCGGCGATCTTTTCGGGCGAGAGGCCGAATTCATCCAATTGCGCTTCGCGGGCGCCGTGCTCAATGAATTCATCGGGAAGGGCCAGGCGTTTGAGCGGCATGTGGCGAATATTTTTTTCTTCGAGAAATTCCAGGACTTTCGAGCCGAAGCCGCCCGTGGCGACATGCTCTTCCAGCGTGAAAAGGATTTTTGTTTTTTGCAGGGAATCGAGGATGATCTGCTCATCAAGCGGTCGCGCGAAACGCATATTGACGACGCGCGCCGAAACGCCCTCTTTTTCGAGGAACGCGCGGGCTTTACAAGCCGCTTCCACCATGCTCCCGAGGGCAAGCAGCGTCACATCTTCGCCTTCAAAAAGCACTTCGCCCTCTCCTGTTTCAAAACCTTTTTTTGGGAAAGCATCGAACATTTTGGGGATATAAGCCCGTGGATAGCGGATCGCGAAAACCGAGGGATGGCTTAGCGCGAGTTCCATCATTTTTTCCATTTCGTATTCGTCGACCGGGGAAGCCAGGACAATGCCGGGCACGGACCCCAGGTAGGCCATATCAAAGATCCCCTGGTGCGTGGCGCCGTCGGCGCCGACGAGCCCTGCGCGGTCGATCCCGAGCACGATACCCTGTCTTTGAAGGGCCGCGTCATGCATGACCGAATCATGGGACCTCTGCAGGAATGAAGAATAGATCGCCACTACGGGTTTTAGGCCGCCGCGGGCCAGGGCCCCGGCAAAAGATACGGCGTGCTGCTCCGCGATCCCGACATCAAAAAAACGTTCCGGGAATTCTTTCTGGAAATGAAGAAGGCCCGTGCCGGAAGGCATAGCCGCGGTAATGGCGACGACCTTGGGATTGCGGCGCGCCTGCTTGGAAAGGGCATCAGCGAAAGCGCGGGTATAGGAAACGTCTGAGGCCTCTTCCTGGGAGGAAACGGTTTCGATCTTTTCTCCGGTCTTGACATCGAACGGACCGACGCCGTGGCCTTTTTCTTCGTCTTTTTCGGCGAAGGCGCATCCTTTGCCTTTTTTTGTGAGGATATGAAGAATGCTGCAAGTATTGAGAGTCAGAATATCACGCAAAGTTTTCACCAGGCCAATAACATCATGGCCGTCGACGGGGCCAAAATACCGGAATCCGAGCTCTTCAAAAATGATGCCCGGAACAAAAAGATGTTTCATGCCCTCAAGGGAGGCATTGGAGAATTTCTTGAGGCGAGGAAAACGTTTGAGCTGCTTTTCGACTTCTCCGCGGATGCGGTTGTAAAGAGGGTTCGTGATCACGCGGTTCAGATAACGGCTCATCGCGCCCACGTTCTTCGCGATGGACATCTCGTTATCATTGAGAACGATCAGCATGTTCTTTTTCAGATGCCCGGCGCTATTGAGCGCTTCGTAAGAAAGCCCCGCGGTCATCGCCCCGTCGCCGACGACAGCAACGACTTTTTCGCTCCCCTGCCGGAGATCCCTCGCTGCGGCAAGCCCGAGGGCTTGGGTGATCGCTGTGCCAGCATGGCCGACGATAAAAGGGTCATGCGGACTTTCCCAGGGCGCCGGAAACCCGCTCAAACCGCCCGGCTGGCGAAGCGTTTGCATCCGGTCCTTGCGGCCCGTGATCATTTTATGGACATACGCTTGATGGCCGACATCCCAGCAGATCTTATCTTCCGGGGAGTTCAGAACATAATGGAGGGCAATGCTCAGCTCAAGCGCGCCGAGACTTGCGCCCAGATGACCGCCCGTTTTAGCCACGGATTCGATCAGGAAATGACGGTATTCCTGCGCGACCTCGGGCAGTTTTTCCAAAGGCACCTGTTTCAGGTCCTGCGGGCACTTTATTTTATCGATCCATTGCGTCATAAATGATCCTTAGACCATTTCAAGCTACGAGGTTGAAAGGGTTCGCAAGGGTATTCTTGCTTTTAAAAAATCGGCCAAGAAAAAGAGCGGCTGCGCGTTCCGGCTGAAAATACGGAGTTCTTTTTTTGCCTGTCCGATGAGATGTTCCGCTTTTTTGATGGCGGCCGGAACGCTCATCGCCTCGCAATAACCGTCCCGGTCCAGGATATCATCCACAACTTGGAACGCATGGCCGAGATATTCGCCGTAACGGACGATCGAGCGAAATTGACGCGTTGTGGCGCCGGCCGCGATCGCTCCCGCAGCCGCGCTCACGCGAATAAGCGCTCCCGTTTTCCGCTCGCTGATAAAACGGTGTAAAGCGACGGTCTTTTTACGGGCCGGGATCTCCAGGTCCGCGACTTGGCCTCCGATCATACCATGCGTTCCGGCAGCCGTCGATATTTCCCGGAGAAGCCGGACCGCGCGTTCGGCGGGCTTGATCTTTGCCAATAATTCGAACGCGAGCGTCAACAGCGCGTCCCCCGCAAGGATCGCGTTCGTTTCCCCGAATTTCTTATGACAGGTCGGCTTGCCGCGCCTTAAGGCGTCATTATCCAAAGCGGGAAGATCGTCATGGACGAGTGAATAAGTATGAATGAGCTCGATCGCCAGGGCCGCCGGAAGGGCTCTGCGAGGGTCACCGCCGCACGCCTCGCAGGCGCTTAAGGCAAGGACCGGCCGGAACCTTTTGGCTCCGGAAAAAACGGCGTATTCCATCGCGCGATGGATGCTCAAGGGCGGCGTCCGCTGCGCGCGCAGAAGATCCCGCAATCCTTTTTCGATAAGCGCCAGGGAATTCTTGAAAAGCCGACGGTAAGTCATGTTTTATGCCTCATCCTCGGGATCTTTTTTCCTTTTGCCCTTCCTGGCCCCGCGAGAGGGATCTTCCGGATCGAAGGGTTCTTTCCGGAGCGCACCGTCCAAGGTTTTGGTCAGGATCTCGATCTTTTTTTCTGCCTCGTTGAGCTGGGTCTGACACGCCCGCACAAGCCCGACGCCTTCTTCGTATTTTTGAAGCGCCTGATCGAGCGTGAGCTCCCCGCTTTCCATGGATTCGACGATCTTTTCAAGGATCTCTAACGCCTTTTCAAATTGAAATTTTTCTCTCTTCTCGGTCATTTATATCTCCTCATCTTCTTGAATAGCGGTGATCTTTGAAAGCACCGAACCTTTCCGGAAACGGGTCCGCATGGAGCTCCCGACCGACACTTGTCCGGTTTTTTTAACGATCTTCCCATGCTCATCAAAACTAACAGAATAACCCCGCTCTAGAATAGCAAGGGGACTGAGCGCGTTTAACCGGCCCGTCAGGCCCTGAAAGATCTGCTCTTTGGAATTCATAAAATTTTTAAAGCGTTCCTCCATATGGCGCCCCGCCTCGTCAACTCTTGAGAGGAATTGCTCCAAAAGATACTGTGGTTCTTTGAATCCGGCGCTGGAGATCAAATTTTCAAGCCTGGACCGGAAATTTTCAAGCATGTTATTTGCCGCAAATTGGATCCTCTCCCCGGATCGCTGAAGCCGCGCTTCCAGCTCCAGGCGGCTTGAAACGACAAGTTCCGCCGCGGCGGATGGTGTCGGCGCCCGGAGATCCGCAACAAGATCGCAGATCGTCCAGTCGGTCTCGTGCCCTACCGCCGAGATGACCGGGATCCGGGATGCAAAGACTGCGCGGGCGACCGCCTCCTCATTAAAAGCCCAAAGATCTTCCAAGCTCCCGCCGCCGCGCCCGACGATCAGAACTTCAGCCTCCGAGCGCTCATTCATGACCCGGAGGGCGGCCGCGATCTCATCAGCCGCGCCCTCGCCCTGGACTTTCGCGGGATAAAGCTGGATGTGTGTCCCGCAAAAACGGCGGTTCACGACGTTTAAGATATCATGGATCGCAGCCCCCGTGGGCGACGTGATCACGCCGACTATTTTCGGGAACGGGGGGATCGGGCGTTTTCTTTCTTGAAGAAAAAGCCCTTCCTTTTCCAAACGTTCTTTTAATTGCTGGAACGCGAGCTGGAGCGCGCCCACGCCTTGAGGTTCGATGCGTTCGACGTAAAGCTGGTACTGCCCCCGCGCCTCATAAATGGAAACGCGGCAGAACGCGAGGACTTTGAGCCCGTCCTTCAATTCAAATTTGAGCCCGCGATGATACTGGTTGAAAAAAGCCGCCTGGATCTGCGACGCCTCATCCTTGAGCGTCAGATAAATGTGGCCCGAAGTGTGCCGCTTGAAATTCGAGATCTCCCCTTCCACCCATACCGTGGGAAATCTTGATTCCAAAAGCATACGGGCCTGGCGGTTGAGCTGGCTGACCGTATAAATTTTCCGACTCTCCGACCCTTTGAGAAGATTTTCTTCCTGTATTCTCATTTTTGTTTTCACTTAGCTTAAAGAGACTCGTAGCTCGGGACTTGTTTTGGTTCTTCGTTTACGAGTCCCGAGTCCCGTTTTTTAATCTGTAATAATCCGATCCATCCGAACGTCGTGATGCTTCATCGGGATCTTTTTGACGATCTGTTCCCGAAAACAGAGGCCAACCTTGACCGCCTGCTTGGCTTTTTTCAGAAAACGGTCGTAATACCCGGCGCCGCGGCCCAGACGCCCGCCCTTTCTGTCAAATGCGACTCCCGGCACGATGATCAGTTCGAGGCGCTTCGCCGGGATCGCGGCGCAAGAAGGTTTCGGCTCCAGGATACCATAAGGCCCCCGCCGGAGATCCCCGAGGGAACGCACGCGATGGAATTGCAGGCGCTTTTTTCTTAACTGGACCCTGGGAAGATAGATCTTTTTATCTTTGAGAGCGGCCTTAAGGAACGATTGCGTGGATACCTCGGGCGTGATCCCGCAGTAAAAGGCGATGTGAGCGGACCTTTGGAAAACAGAGGTTTGGATCAAACGCTTGAAGATCTTTTTGCTCTTGGCGCGCCTCGAAACGGCCGGGATATTTTTCCTTTTTTCGAGGACCATCCTTCTGAAGGAATTTTTGGCGGACATAGATCGGAGAGCCCCTTTCGGAGAGCCGCAAATCTTACGCGGCGGCCGCTTTCTTTTCTTCTTCGAACCGCTCGCGTTCGGCCTCAAGTTGTTTGGCTTTAATATCCAGAGAGGCCTGGAATTGGAGCAGATTTTCTTTCTGGCGGTTCATCTCGGCGAAGAATTTCTGGCGTTCGGCCTGAAGGGCCTCCCGCTGGGCTTCAAGCTCGGCGCTGCCTGCAAGGCCCGCCGCTCCCGCCGTATCGATCGGCAGGATCGGTTCGGAAGCTTTTGAAAATTCCGGTTTTACCTCCGCGGGCGGCGCGACCGAAATGCCGGAAGTTTTCATTTTAGCGAAGATCTCTTCTTTAAGCTTTTCAAGCTGATCTTCCTTTTCGCGGATCATCTGGATCTGCTGGTCCCGGACCGCTTCCCATTCTTTTTTCATTTTTTCCAGCTCCGATTGCGGGGCGGATGCCTCATCCTGAACGGGAGCGTCTTCTATGAACTCCGTTTCTTGGGCGAAGGCCGCGCCGGACAAAGACAAAAAAAGGCAGGCAGTGACCGCGAAGTAGTTTATTTTTTGATTTTTAAACGTTCTATTCATCAAGAACCTCAAAAAAATGCCCCCAGCATGAATCGAACATGCAACCCTCTCCTTAGGAAGGAGATGCTCTATCCAATTGAGCTATGGGGGCTTTTCCAGACCACAGACTACAGACCCTAGACCAAAACCCCAAAGCGTTTTTGCTCCAGTCTCCGGTCTCTAGTCTCTGGCCCTGTATTAATATTTTATCAGGGAGAATACGTCGTATTTTTTTAGCTTCCCCCGCCCGCCTAAAAATCCGAGCTCGATCACAAAAGCGGCCTTTACCACTTTGCCGCCGATGCTTTCCACAAGTTTGGCGGCGGCGGCCGCGGTCCCGCCCGTCGCAAGAAGATCGTCAACGATCACGACTTTCTCGCCCGGTTTGACGGCATCCTGGTGGATCTCGAGGATCTCCTGTCCGTATTCAAGCGTGCAAGCGATCCGTTTCGTCCTCCAGGGAAGTTTCCCTTTTTTCCGGATCGGAACAAATCCCACCCCAAGCTTGGTCGCCAGCGCGGTCCCGAAAATAAAGCCGCGCGATTCGATCCCTACGACAGCGCTGACCTTCCGTCCTTTCAAAGATCCCGCCAGGCGCGCGATGATCTCCTTAAGCGACCAGGCATCTTTAAGAAGCGGCGTAATGTCGCGAAACAAAACGCCTTTTTTTGGAAAATCGGGGATGCTCCGGACTTTGGCTTCCAGGGATTTCAGGCTCATACTTGCTCCTTTTGAATGTGTTTCGGCGCTAAAAAGACTTAATGCGCGAGATAATTCGTGAATTGATCGCCTTCCAGGGTCAGCTGGGCGCGGATCTTTTTTAAGACCACGCCTTCGATCTGGCGAATGCGCTCCCGTGTGACCTTGAAATGCTGCGCGACCTCTTCGAGCGTGTGAGGATCATGATGGTCCAAACCGAAACGGCGGGTCATGACCTCGCGCTCGCGGTCGTCAAGGGTCTCCAGGATCTTCCGCACCCGTTCGTTCTTAAGCGCTTCACCGACCAGAACATCCGGATTCCGTTCCTTATTGTCTTCAAGGACGTCGATCAGTTCCGCCGTTCCGTCAATGCTGAGCGGCGTATTGAGCGAACTCGGACGGCTAACGATCGTTTCGATCTCCTTGACCTTGGAGGCCGGAACTTCGAGGACCTTGGCGATCTCGCGGCGGGTCGGCATGCGGTTCAGGCGCTGCGTGAGCGCGTCCCGCACACGCCGCCACTTGGAAATAATGTCATACATATAGACCGGAATGCGGATGGTCTTTCCCTGGTTGGAAAGAGAACGCATCATGCCCTGCTTGATCCACCAAGAGGCGTAGGTCGAAAAACGGTATCCGCGCTTCGGGTCGAATTTTTCCACGGCCCGCATCAGGCCGATATTCCCCTCTTCGACAAGGTCCGAGAAGGCCAAACCCATGTGCGCATAACGTTTCGCGATCGCGATCACCAGCCGGAGATTGGAACGGATCATTTTATGGCGCGCCGTTTCGGCGTCATGGCCGCCCGACTGAACTTTTTCGGCTAATGAGATCTCTTCTTCGGGTGTAAGAAGCGGGATATGTTCGATCTGGTCAAGATAGATCCGCATCGGCGTGCGGTCGAGCGTTTGATCCATCGCGTCATCAGCGTGCGCGTCGGGCTCCTCATCTTCGCGTTCGCGCGCCCGGCGATCTGCGCCGCCTTCAAGCTTTAGGACGCTCTCGGCTTCCCGCCGAAGGGCCTTATCGCGGCGCAAAAGAGCATCGATCTCGTCTTTGGCCTTAAGGGGTTTCTTGGAAGAAGGGTTCTTGGATTTTGCGGATTTAGGGATAAGAGAAACGGAACGGGAACGCCTGGAGCGTCCCCGTCCTGTTTTTTTCTTGGAATGCTTCGGTTTCGTCCCGCGGAGGGGACGGACCTTCTTTTTTTTATTTTTTTTGCCTGCCATAGGATCCGGGTTCCCGGCCCCGTTGGAACAGGGCCGGAATCAATTCCTAAAAAACGCGGGCTTATTTTTTCTGACGCAATACCGCTTGAGCCGCCGCAAGTCTTGCGATGGGAACGCGGTACGGCGAACAGCTCACATAGTTCATTCCAACTTTATTGCAAAACGCGATCGAGCTTGGATCGCCGCCGTGTTCGCCGCAAATACCGACTTTGAGGTCTTTCCTCGTTTTACGGCCTTTTTCCACGGCAAGTTGAATCAACGAACCGACGCCTTCTTCATCGATCGACTGGAAAACGTCTTTTTCGAAGATGCCCTGCTCAAGATACGCGCCCATAAAGGAGCCCGAATCGTCGCGCGAGAAACCAAGCGTCATCTGCGTGAGGTCGTTCGTGCCGAATGAAAAGAATTCGGCGATCTCCGCAATGCGATCCGCGGTCAGCGCGGCGCGCGGCACTTCGATCATGGTCCCGATCATATACTCCACCTTGGTCCCTTTTTCGGCGAAAACCTTGTTGATGGTCTCGACGGAAAGGTCCTTGAGGATCTGAAGTTCTTTTTTGGTCCCCACAAGCGGGATCATGATCTCGGGGACCGTTTTGACGCCTTTTTTCTTCAGATTGCAGGCGGCCTCGATAATGGCGCGAACCTGCATGGCGTAGATCTCGGGATACGTGATCCCGAGACGGCAGCCGCGATGGCCGAGCATCGGGTTGAATTCATGAAGCACTTCGACTTTCTTCTTGATGACTTCCACGGGCACTTTCATGACATCCGCCATTTCTTTCTGGTTGGCGTCTTCCTGCGGGAGAAATTCGTGAAGCGGCGGATCGAGGAGCCGGATCGTGACCGGAAATCCTTTCATCGCCTCGAAGATCCCTTCGAAATCCCCGCGCTGCATCGGCAGGAGTTTCGCCAGGGCTTTTTCGCGCCCGGCGGTATCGTCCGCTAAGATCATTTCGCGGACCGCGATGATGCGGTCGCCTTCAAAGAACATATGTTCTGTGCGGCAAAGGCCGATCCCTTCGGCGCCGAAACGGCGGGCGACTTCTGCGTCATGCGGCGTATCGCCGTTCGTGCGGACCTTCATCCTGCGAGTCTCGTCGGCCCATTTCATCAGGGTCGCAAAATTGCCGGAAAGCTGGGATTCGATCGTGTTGAGTTTCCCGAGATAGACATTGCCAAGACTGCCATCGAGGGAGATAAAGTCCCCTTCTTTAACGACCGCCTTGCCCGCGGTGAACTGGCGGGTTTTATAATCGATCTGGATGTCGCTCACACCCGCAACGCAGCATTTCCCCATCCCGCGGGCCACCACGGCCGCGTGCGAGGTCATGCCGCCGCGCGCTGTCAAAATACCTTTGGCGACGTTCATGCCGCCGATATCTTCGGGTGAAGTTTCAATGCGGACCAAAATGACCTGTTCGCCTTTTTTCGCCCAAGCTTCGGCGTCTTCGGCCGTAAAGACAACTTTGCCGGTGGCCGCGCCTGGAGAAGCGGGCAGCCCTTTGGCGATGGTCTCTTTTTTCTGTTTCGGATCAAAGGTCGGATGAAGCAGCTGATCGAGCTGCTTGGGATCTACTCTCAAAAGCGCCTGATCCCGGGTAAGCATTTTTTCTTTCACAAGCTCGACCGCGATCCGGACGGCCGCGGCGGCGGTGCGCTTACCGGTGCGGGTCTGAAGGATATAGAGCTTTCCTTCCTGGATCGTGAATTCGATGTCCTGCATGTCTCGATAATGATTTTCAAGGCGCAGGCGGATCTTATCGAGCTGTTTGTAGACAACAGGCCATTTTTTGGCCAACACATCGATCGGTTCCGGCGTGCGGATACCGGCCACAACGTCTTCGCCCTGCGCGTTGATCAGGTATTCGCCGTAGAATTTGTTCTCGCCGGTCGAAGGATTGCGGGTAAAGCAAACGCCCGTACCGGAGGTCTCGCCCATATTGCCGAACACCATGGCCTGGACGTTCACGGCGGTGCCAAGAAGGCCGCGGATCTCGTTGATCTGGCGGTACTTGAGGGCGCGCGGACAATTCCAGGAGTTGAAGACGGCGTTCACGGCTTTAATGAGCTGATCGAAGGGGTCTTGCGGGAATTCTTCTTTGGTGTGTTCCTGGTAGATCTTTTTATACTGACGGACCACATCCTTGAGGTCGTTGGCGTTCAGTTCCGTATCGGATTTCGCGCCGACCTGCTGTTTTTTCTTCTCCAGCACGTGCTCAAAATCATCGTGCGGCACTTCCATCACGACATCGCCGAACATCTGGATGAACCGGCGGTAGGAATCCCACGCAAAACGCTCGTTCTCGGTCTTGACGATGAGCCCTTGCACCACTTCGGCATTGAGGCCGAGGTTGAGCACGGTGTCCATCATGCCGGGCATGGAGACCGCCGCGCCGGAACGCACGGACACGAGCAAGGGGTTATTCCGGTCGCCAAATTTAAGCCCCATGGACTTTTCAAGCTTGGCGATATTTTCCCGGACCTGCTCTTCGAGGCCGGCTGGCCATTTTTTGTTGTTTTTGTAGAAAAGATCGCAGGTTTCGGTGGTGATCGTAAAACCAGCGGGGACAGGAATGCCGAGATTGGTCATTTCCGCGAGGTTGGCGCCTTTACCGCCCAAGAGCGTCTTCATCTTGGCGTCGCCTTCGGCCTTGCCGCTGCCGAAGAAATAGACGTATTTGGTATGTTTGGATTTAGACTGGGATTTCGAAGATTTTTTGCATGTTGCGGTACTCATTGTAGCTCCTTTAACTCCTTGTTGATTTGGCTGACACAGTTAATACGCTTTCCTTCGAAGGACCTTCAGGGGTCTTGCACTGCGTCTATGTTAATTCTATGGGTTCACAGTGCAAGTACCGCTAACCCATAAATTGATCTTCAAGCGGTACTTGAAAGAGGTCTAGAAGAGGGGGGATTATATCACTCTTCATCGATTCTGGATAGCAGAGAAAGATCGGCGACTTTTCCGGCATAAAGACGGTTGATCCTGGCGACCATGGCCATCCGGTTTTCCCTCAAGCCGGCGTCTTCGGCATTGACCAGGACATGGTCAAAAAAATCATGCAGCGGAGCGGCGAAGATCTCGGCAAAAAACTGGGTCGCTTTTTCGTATTCCTTCTTTGAGATCGGCCCGGCGACCTCCTGGGACTTGTCCTGGATCAACTCAAAAAGTTTCCGCTCCTGCCATTCGATCAAAAGCTCCGGTTTGGGCTCGCCCGGCGTTTTGCCGTACCCTTTGAGCATATTGGCCGTGCGCTGGATCACTTTGGCCGCCTTGATCAACGTTTTCTCATCCATCGCGGTCAAAATTTCAAATCTCCGGTACACGTCCGCCAGGTCATCGAAGGAGGAACGCATGACGGCTTGCAGGATCTCATAAGGCCTTGTGCCGGGCTTGACGCCTAATTCGAAGGAAACGCGCTCCTGCAGGAATTTGAAAAGCCTGGTTTTCAGATCATTCTTTTGCGTCAGCTTATCGCCGTAAAGCTTGATATTCGCTTCAACAACCGCTTCCAAAGAGAACGGAATGTCGAACGCGCGGACAAGCTTGACCACAACACCTCCCGCGCGGCGAAGCGCGAAAGGATCCTGACTCCCCGTAGGTTCGATCCCGGTACCGAAAGCCCCGGTTAAAAGGTCCAGCCGGTCGATGATCCCGAAAAAAGCGCCGAGAAGGTCCATCGATTGTTTGACGATGTGGTGATCTTCGCCGAGATTTTTCGGCAGATACTGGACGCTGACGGCGGAAGCGACCTCTTCTTTCTCGCCGGCCTCGCGGGCGTATTCCCCTCCCACGATCCCCTGCAACTCCGGCATTTCATAGACCAGATGCGTTACAAGATCGACTTTGGAAAGCGAAGCGACGCGCTCAAGGTCCCGGGACAGGTCTTTACGCCCCGCCGCCTCGGTGAAAATAGAGGCCATTTTTTCAAGCCGGTGCGTTTTATCCAGCATGGAGCCGAGCTTCCCGAGATAAACCAGCTGGCCAAGGACCGGTTTTTTCTTTTCGAAAGATTCGCGCGTGTCCATCTCGTAAAAATAGCGCGCGTCTTTCAGGCGCGAATCCAGGACGTTCTCGTAATCCGCGCGGATCTTGGCGAGGTTGTTCCGCTTGCCGTTCATGACCGCGACAAATCCATTCTTCAGCTGCCCTTTGGCGTCATAACAGGCGAAGACTTTTTGATTTTTCTTCATGCAATTGGCGAGCACTTCCGCGGGCAGTTCAAGGTATTCCTGGGAAAAAGTCCCTTGCAGAAAAAAGGGCTCTTCGACCAGATGCGCGTTGATATGCACGAGCTCTTCGTCGATCTTTTTCTGCCCGAAGCGGCTCCTCAAAGCGTTCCGGACCATGGCCTCGCGGGCCTCAAGCGGAAGATGTACATGTTTCTTTTTAAGAAGCGCGATGTAGGCCTTCCAATCCGCCCGGGGGATCGAAAAACCCTGCGGGGCGAGAAAACGGTGGCCAAAACTTTTATTGCCGGATTTCACGCCGGCAAGCGCGAGCGGGACCTTTTTAACGTCCATCAAAGCAACGACCCAGCGGATGGGCCTCGGGAAACGGAAACCCGAGGATTCCCAGCGCATGAGTTTCGGGAAAGAAAGCGAGGCGAGAATGTCCTTGATGAGGTCCGGCAAAAGCGCCGCGACGGGTTTGCCTTTTTCTTTTTTCTTCAGAAAAATAAATTTTCCTTTGGGCGTTTCACGGATCTCGATATCTTTTGCAGCGGCTTGTTTGCTCTTCAGAAAGCCCTGAAGGGTTTGCGTCGGCTTGCCCTGCGCGTCATAACATTTTTCCTGCAAAGGCCCCGGGATCTCGAGTGTGCGGTCCGGCTGCATGGTAGCGATGCCCTGAACAAAAAGCGCGATGCGACGCGGCGTGGCTTCCGTTCTTACTTCCGAGAAAGCAACCCTTTCATCGACGAGCTTCTGGCGTGTTTTAAACTCCAATTCCTGGTAGAGAACGTCCAGACTCCCGACCGGCAGTTCTTCGGTTCCGATCTCGATGAGTAAATTAGGCATGAGTCACTTCGTTTTCCTGATAAGCGGAAAGTTCTGCACCTTGCGGCTTTCGAGGTATCCTTCCGCGCAGCGGCGAGCCAGGGCGCGAACCCGCGCGACATAGCGGGGCCGTTCGTTGACGCTCACGGCGCCGCGCGCGTCCAAAAGATTAAAGATATGCGAGGTTTTCAGGCAGCAATCGTAGGCCGGAAGGACCATCCCGCTTTCAAGAAGCCGCGTAGCTTGTTTTTCATAATCTTCAAAATGACGGCGGTAAATCTCGGGGTCGGAGCCTTCAAAATTGAATTTCGAGAATTCTTTTTCCCCCTGAAGATGAACGTCGCCGTAGGTCACCTGATTGTTCCATTGGATATCAAAAAGGGATTCTTTCTGCTGCAGGAACATGGCGATGCGCTCAAGGCCGTAGGTGATCTCGCAGGAAATAACCTCCAGATCGATCGAACCGCATTGCTGGAAATAAGTGAACTGCGTGATCTCAAGGCTGTCGAGCCAAACTTCCCAGCCCAATCCCCATGCGCCCAAGGTCGGAGATTCCCAGTCATCTTCCACGAATCGAATGTCGTGGGAAAGCGGGTCGATGCCGACCGCCCGGAGGCTGTTGAGATAAAGCTCTTGGGTATTTTCCGGCGAAGGTTTCAGGATCACCTGGTATTGATAATAATGCTGGGTTCTGTGCGGATTTTCTCCGTAGCGGCCGTCCGTAGGCCGTCGGGAGGGCTCCACATAAGCGGCATTCCATGGCTCGGGACCAAGAGCGCGGAGGAAGGTGTGAGGGGAAAAAGTGCCGGCGCCGACCTCCAGGTCATAGGGCTGCATGATAAGACACCCCTGCTTTGACCAGTAGTCGTTCAGTTTTTGTATTAACTCCTGAAATGTCAAAGCTTTAGGCATCGTTTTCCTTAGAAAGGCTCTGAAAGAGGGTTATCGGCGCTTCTTTAAAGAGGCGGCATTCTAACAAAAACCCTACGGCGAATCAAGCTAAGGAGCGAACCGAAAATGTTATGCCGTAGCGATTTGCGGCCTTGCAATTTCAAATTTGAGATCTTAAATCTTAAGAGACCGGAGGTTGATAATATCGTTTGAGCGTTTCCTTAAACATTTTGCGGCTTTTTTCTTGATCGAATGCTGCTTTTGATTGTTCGCCAAGATACCGCTGCCCACGAATGGGTGTATTCTGTAACGCCGCCGCCCAACCTCGGATCTGGCGCGAAACCGCTTCAGCGGCGGATTTCAGATTTGAAATTTCAAATTTGAGATCATGGAGATTTTCGAGATTTTCCATGACCGATAAGATGGAGCGCACTTCTCCTGCCGAGCCCCTTGCGTAATAAAGAAAAGAGAGTAGCTCCTGAGTCGTACCGCGCTCGAATCCTTCCGCAATATTATTGGATATGGAAAGCCCCGCCCGTTGTATCTGGTTCGAAATATCTCCAAGCCCGCGAAATCGATGGCTCCGGGTCATTCGAAAAATAGCGGTTGCCAGTTCAACGCTGTCTTTCCAGACCGGTAGATCTTCAAAACGCTCGAATTTCATTTATTTTTCTCTAAATCTATTTGAGATTTCAAATTTGAAATCATCTGGAAACATCGTTATTTATCATAAAGTGGTGTGCTTGAAGTTTTTTAAGGATCCTGAGCGCTTCCTCCCGTTCGCCGGGCGCGGGGTCCGCTTGAAGCGCTACGAACGCCAAGAGTTCGCGTAAAAGCTCCTGCGCGGAGATCAAGCGTTCCGATTCCATGCCCGCCCGCTCGATCGCGGCATAGAGAATAGATTTCACGGAATGGATCCCTTTATGGCTTGGCGTTAGATCTTTTCTGCAGAGCAACTGGCGGGTCCTGTCCATCGCCTTCGCAAGACACCGGAAATAATTGTTCGTGGACTCAGAAATTTTTAATTGATCGGCTTTCATAGATCCTTAAAGCGCAAAGGGACAGCCCCCGGAAAAGCGGCTGTCCCCTCGCGTACGGGTCTCAAGCTCCGGTATTAAACCGTTACTTGATCTTTGATCTTCTGCAGCTTATTGCCGCCGATCCCCTGGACCTGCGTCAGATCATCGATCGATTTGAACGCGCCGTTCTTCTCGCGATACTCGATGATCCTCTTGGCCATGACCGGCCCGATGCCCCGGACCTTGATCAGCTCTTCGGTGGTGGCTTTATTGACATTCACCATCACCGCGGGCTGGTTCTGGCCCTGAAGCTGCAGAACCGCTTTGGGTTCCGCGGCCAGCGCTTTTTCCGCGGCGATCATGGAAAGGCCGCCAAAGAAAAAAGTCGCCAGGACCACAAGGCCCAAAGCTTGTTTCACTTCTGTTCGGTACAACATGTTTACACCTCCATTTTTGACGTTGACGGGAGGTTATCATAAATATGATTATTTGTCAATATCATATTTAAATAAAATCATATCTTATTTTATTCATTTAAGTTATATTAAGCTTGACGGTAAGAAGCTTTCCGTTAGAATGCGTCCATGCTCAAAAATCTAGGAAATCGAATCCGCTCGCTTCGTAAGGAAAAAGGGCTCACGCTGGTTGAGATCTCCCAAAAGACCGGCATCGCCCAGGCTACCCTCTCCCGCATCGAGACCGGTACTATGATCGGGACGGTGGAATCGCACGAGAAGATCGCCGAAACGCTCGGGATCGGGCTTGCGGAACTTTATTCCGGGGTGGATCGCCGGTACGAACAGATCAGCCATCAAGCCAAAGAAGCCCGCACGGCCACGCATCACACTAAAGATGTCCATGTCGAACTGCTCACGCAGGAAAGCTCGAAGAAAAAGATCACGCCTCTCCTTCTAACGCTCCAGGGCGGAGGCAAAACCGAGAAAGAACACAATGAGCGGGGCGTTGAAAAATTCGTGTGGGTGATCGACGGGCACATCAAGATCAAGCTTGAGAGCCAGGAATACGACCTCAAGGCGCAGGAAACGCTTTACTTCGACGCCTCCTTCCCCCATCAGATCGTGAACGAAGGCCAGAAACCCGCAAAAATCTTTATCGCGGTCTCCCCTTCCAAGATCTGAACTTTTTACTTCTTCACTTCCGCATCGATCCAATCAAGATAGGTTTTACTGCCTTTGGTGATGGGAAAGGCGACGATCTCGGGGACTTCGTAGGGATGATTTTGAAGAATGGCTTTTTCGAGCTTCTTATAAGCAGACGCGCGAGTTTTGATCAGGAGAAGGATTTCTTTGGCGGTTTCTTTTTTGCCGCGCCAGCGGTAATGGGATTCGAGGCCGGGAAGGATCTGGACGCAAGCCGCAAGGCGTTTAGAAATTAAAAGGCCCGCTAACGAGCGGGCCTTTGAAATTTTTGGAACTGTCGTAAGAACGCAGAAATATTTCACGCGTCTTGATTATTTTCGGTTCAGCGTCGCCGAGTAACCGCTTTCCGGAGTCCCTAGGGTGATATGACCTTCGCGAGCAAGCCAGCCGAGACTCATAAGCACAAGATCGCGGGGGCGCTTCAATCCTTTGGTGAGTTCATCCGCAGTAGCGTTCTTTTTTTCATCAAGGAAGTGCCAGATCTCTCCGGCCACAATTCCAATTTCCATGATCATGAGGGGACTCCTTTTGAAACAGGATTTTTATCAAACGAACGTGCACAATATAGCAAAAAGTGATTCTGATTAAAAGAACTTTATTATTTTTCCTTCGAAGGAACGATGGTATTCATCCACAATAGCCACTACCCCTCCAGTGCCTGGCTCTAGAGCCAGGCACTCAAAGGGTTATTTTACTTGAGAATCTTCCGGAGAAATTGTCCCGTATAGGAGCCAGGGACATCCGCGACCTCTTCCGGGGAACCGCAAGCCACGACACGCCCGCCGTCCTTCCCGCCTTCAGGGCCCAGATCGATCACATGATCGGCTGTCTTGATGACATCAAGATTATGCTCGATCACGACAACGGTATTCCCCTGATCGCGAAGCTCAAAAAGCGCGTTCAAAAGATGCTGGATATCGCCGAAATGAAGCCCCGTTGTAGGTTCATCCAAAAGATAAAGTGTTTTTCCGGTGGCTTTCTTGATAAGTTCGGCCGCGATCTTGATGCGCTGCGCCTCCCCGCCTGAAAGCGTGGCGGATGATTGCCCGAGCTTCACGTACCCTAAACCGACCGCATCCAGAATTTCAAGCCGCTCGCGGATCATGGAGAATTTCTTGAAAAAACCGATCGCTTCGCGCACCGAAAGGTCCAGAACTTCCGCAATATTTTTTCCCTGATAGCGGACATCGAGGGTCGGTTCGTTGTAACGTTTGCCCCGGCAGGATTCGCAGACCACGAAAAGATCCGGCATGAAGCTCATTTCAAGTTTCTCGAACCCCATCCCGCGGCATGTCTCGCAACGGCCGCCTTTGAGATTGAAGCTGAAGCGCGATTGCGAGTAGCGACGGAGCTTTGAAAGCTCCATATCGCTATAGAGCTTGCGGATAAAAGCAAAGATATCCGTATAGGTCGCCGGATTGGAGCGTGGCGTCCGGCCGATGGGAGCTTGGTCGATCTCGATGATCTTGTCGATCGATTCCGCCCCTTCAAGGGTCCCGAAAGCACCGGCTTTATACTGGGTCTTCCAGATCCGGTTATGGAGCTCTTTGTAGAGGATATCGTGAACAAGCGTGCTTTTCCCCGAGCCGGACACGCCGGTAACACAAATAAAATGTCCGAGGGGAAAAACCGCGTCGATGTCTTTGAGGTTGTGCTCACGACATCCTCTGACGATGAGCTTTGGGGCTTTGGGATCAAATTTTCTTTTTTTCGGCACTTCGATCGAACGCGCGCCGGAGAGATATTGAAGTGTCAGCGAATCGGGACAATCCTTAAGTTCTGTCAACGGTCCTTGAGCAACGACTTTGCCCCCTTCGATCCCGGCGCCCGGCCCAAGATCGATCACATGATCGGCGCGCCGGATCGTTTCTTCGTCATGCTCCACGACAAGGACTGTATTTTTAAGGTCCCGGAGTTTTTCCAGCGCATCAAGTAGTTTTCCGTTATCTCGGGGATGCAGGCCGATGCTCGGTTCGTCCAACACATAAAGAACGCCCGTAAGCCCTAAACCGATCTGGGCAGCCAGACGGATGCGCTGCAACTCCCCGCCGGCAAGCGTCGCGACCGTGCGGTCGAGCGTGAGATATCCGAGACCGATATTTAGAAGGAACGCGAGCCGCTCCCGGATCTCCCGCAAGATGGGTTCGGCGATCATTTTTTCCGAGTCTTCGAAGCGGAGCGCTTGAAAGAACGGCGCCACTTCCTCAACGGCAAGGGCCGTTATCTCCGCGATGTTTTTTCCGGCAACGAGAACGCCAAGACTTTCCTTACGAAGGCGTTTGCCCGCGCACTCCGGACAAACTTCTTCCCGCAGGAATTTCCGGATCTTCGCGCGCACTTCCTCGGAATTCGTTTCATGGAAAAGCCGTTCCCATTCTTCGACAAGCCCGGAAATGTCGCCATCCCCCAAGAAAAAGGCCTCCTTGGCGTCCTCCGGCCAATCCTGGTACGGCGTATCCCATTCGAAATTGTATTTTTGCGTCAGGTCATGAAGGAGGTCTTCGATGAAATATTTATTGAACGAGAAAAAAACATCCTGATGGAGCGCGTTCATGAGCGGTTTTTGCGGCGACGCGATCAGACCTTTGACGAAAACCTGGGAAAGCTTCCCGAGACCCTTGCATCTGGCGCAGGCGCCGTAAGGACTGTTAAAGGAGAACATGTTGGGGGTCAGGTCCGGCAAACTGAGCTGGCATTTGGCGCAGGTCTTGGTGGTGGAAAAGAAATGAGGCTGTGCCGATTTTTCCCGTGATCGCTCCAGGATCGCGACATGGCCTTTGGCGAGGTCTAGCGCGCACATTAGCGAATTTTTGAACCGCCTATCTTCATCCGCGGAAGGCATCAGTTCATCGATGACGATCTCGATATCGTGCCGGAATGACTTCCGGAGCTTCATCTCCGGCTTGACGATCCTGACATGGCCGTCGATGCGGGCCCGGTCGAAGCCTTTTTTGAGGGCATCCTGAAAAAGTTTCTGGAATTCCCCTTTGCGGCCGCGCACGAGCGGCGCCAGGATTTGGATGTCTTTCCCCGAAAAACGCTGAAGAAGGTCCTGAAAGAGTTCCTGGCGGGTCTGGCCGCGGAGCGTTTCGCCGCAGGAAGGACAATGCGATGTCCCGACCTTGGCGAAAAGAAGCCTGAGATAATCGTAAATCTCGGTAACGGTCGCGACGGTAGAGCGCGGGTTATGCGTAACGGAACGCTGCTCGATCGCGATCGCGGGCGAAAGACCGGAGATATGATCGACATCCGGTTTTTTAAGTTTTTCGAGGAATTGCTTCGCGTAGGAAGAAAGGCTTTCAAGATAGCGGCGCTGGCCTTCGGCATAAATGGTATCGAAGGCGAGCGAGGATTTTCCGGAACCCGAGAGGCCGGTCACGACCGTGAATTTATTCCGGGGAATTTTGAGCGAGAGGTTCTTGAGATTGTGCTCTCGGGCCCCTTGGATCTCGATGAATTCTTCCATGCGCGGGATCCTTCCGGCCGGGCTCCGTCTAAGTGCCGACGCGAACGGAAGCGAACGCTTTTTTAAGCGTGGCGATCGCCGAAAGGATGGCGAGATAGCTGGTCTTGGGATTCCCCGGAGCGGGCCGGTTCTTCGTAACGGTGGTGAAAGTCCCGAAATCGCCTTCCACCAGGACCTCGTGCTGGTTTCCTTTGTAGGCGCGGGAGGTCCAGATCTCGACCTGGGTCTTTTCGGGGCCAAGCCCGGCGAGGCTTAAAACGGCCGCGACATTGATATTCTGCGGAAAATGTTCGATGGCTTCCGCCGCGACTCCGCGGAAAACACGCCGTTCTTCAGAAGAAGTTTTGAGAACGGGGAATCTTTTCTTAAGAAAATAAGCCGCGCCCATCAAGGCTTCGGGAGGTTTCCGTGTGATCAGCCGGACCTTGCGGATCTTTCCGTTGGCCGCCGCCAGAACGCCGTCGACACCTGTAATAGCGCCGGAAGGGCAAAAAATACGGGAAAGGTTTTTCTTAAGAAGCTCCGCGATCTGCGGCTGAAGCAGTCCGCCGACACTCATGATGAGAACTTTTTTATTCCATTTACAAGCGAGTTTGACGACCTGCGCCGCAACCTTCGGTGAAGCGGCTTCGATAATAAGGTCCGAGCGCCGGACCAATTGCGTCATGGGAACGAGTTTGGCGTGAAATTGAAATTTTTTTTGAAGTGTCGCGGCCTTCTCTTTGTGTTTTTCACAAAGGAAGCGGAGTTGCGCGAAGGCCTTAAGATCGGCCACCACGGCATGCGCGAGAGCTGTGCCGATCGTCCCTCCCCCGATGATCCCGACCTTGATCTTTCTTTTCATTTTGATTTTTTCTTCACAATGCGGTTGTGACGGTCAACATAGACGATCTTGGGTTGATAATTCTTAGCTTCTTTTTCAGACATCACTCCGAAAGCGAGAATGATGACCATATCACCCGCCTTACCGTGTTTGGCGGCTCCGCCGTTGAGACAGATCACTCCCGAACCTGCAGGCCCGGGGATGGCGTAACTTTCGATGCGAGAACCATTCGTCAGATTGGCGATCAGGACTTTTTCGTGATGCAGGATGCCGGCTTTATCCATAAGTTTCTTATCGATCGTGATGCTGCCGGGATAATCAAGATGCGCTTCCGTGACTGTCGCGCGGTGGATCTTTCCGTGCATGATCTGTCGTTGCATACACTCAGCTTTCAGTTTTCAGTGATCAGTGATCGGTTTTTAGTTTCTTTTTAAAACCAGACAGCATGGCGGCGATTTCATCCAGTTCTGCCAGTAAACTGTCTTTTTCTAAACATCGACAATAACCTAGCCTTTTGGCGATTTCAATACCGCAGACCAATTCATAATTGGATCTTAGAGAAATCTCCAAGAACCTTCCAAATTCGCTTGGAGAGCTTGAAGCGCTTCCCTCGGCAATATTCAATGCGATTGAACTTGCTGAACGACGCAATTGACTTGTCAGTCCAAATTTTTCGGACGAAGGAAAATGTTCAGTGAGGCGGTAGATTTTTTCCACCAAATCCATAGCCCGCTGCCAAACTTTAAAATTTCTGAATTTCTGTTTCTGCATAAATTGACAGCTGACGGCTGACCTCTGATTACTGGGAACGGATTATAACATTATCGATCAGTCTTGTCTTGCCGACAAAACAGGCTGCCAAAGCGGTCATTTTCTTTTGATATTTCCTGAGCGGGTGAAGCGTTACGGGATCCACGACTTCAAGATATTGAACGCGGTCGACGTTTTTTTTCAGTTCTTTTAACGCCAGCACTTTCAACCTGGCGATCGCCCCGCGTTTTTTCAAAATATCCCGCTTTAAAGCCGTAAGGACGCGTGAGATCCCAAGCGCCCGGCGCCTTTCCGAGGAGCTCAGGTAACGGTTCCGTGAACTCATCGCAAGCCCGTCCGCTTCGCGCACCGTCGGCATGACATGGACTCTGCAGTCGATCCTAAGGTCTTCGACAACACGGTTTAGGATCGCTGCCTGTTGGTAATCCTTGGAGCCCAGATAAAGGCGGCAAGGCCCGACGATATTGAGAAGCTTTACGACTACTGTCGCTACGCCCCGGAAGTGCCCCGGGCGGAATTTGCCGCAAAGGGTGCCGGACAATTTCGGATCAACTTCGACATGGGTTATGCAGCCTTCGGGATACATCGCCGCGACTGAAGGAAGAAAAAGATAATCGGTTTTTGTTTTCCGGAGTTTTTTTAGATCCGTCCCGAGCGTGCGCGGGTATTTTTTAAAATCTTCTTTAGGGCCGAATTGCGTCGGGTTAACGAAAATACTTACGACCGTCACATCGTTCGCGCGGTCTGATGCGCGGACAAGGGAAAGGTGCCCTTCGTGCAACGCGCCCATGGTCGGAACAAAACCGACCGCCTTGCCTCGAGCCCGCTCCCTTTGAAGTATTTTTTGAAGCTGACATGGATCGCGAATGATCTTCATGTTTTTATCTTCCGGATGCCTAAGATCCTGCCCAGACGTTTTTTAAGCGTCGCTATGTTTTCTTTTAACACTGGATGAACCCGATCCGGCGCGAGATCGCAAAAGGGCGCGATCACAAATCCCCGCTCATGAAGCCGCGGATGCGGCACGATCAGATCTTTTTCCCGGATCGTTTCATCCCCGTAAAAAAGGAGATCCAGATCGAGCGTCCGTGCGCTATTTATTTTATCGCGCCGGCGTCCCGCTTTTGTTTCGATCGCCCAAAGGTTTTGAAGGATCTCCCGGGGAGTTAATTCCGTTTCAAAACTCCAGACCCCATTCAGGAAAGAGCCGCCTTCGGCCGCCACAGGTTCTGTTTCATAGACCGGAGAGCATCGAAGGTCGCGGATGCCTTTGATTGAAAGGATTTCTTTCCGGGCTGATTCAAGGTAACCCGCCCGGTCTCCGAGATTGGATCCAACCCCGATAAAGACTTTGGGCATGGGCGACCGGACCGTCTTAAAGCTTTGAGTGATGCGGATGACTTTTTTTGATCCGGTCCAGGGCTTCCATGATCCGCGATTCGGCCATAGTCAGCGAGATCCGGAAATACCCTTCGCCGTTGGGGCCGAATCCGTTGCCCGGCGTCACGACGATATTGAGCTCTTCAAGGAATTTCAGGGCCAATTCCGCGGAGGTGTAACCGGCCGGGACCGGGATCCAGACATAAAAGGTCCCTTTCGGCGCTTCAATTTTCCATCCAAGATCACGAAGCCCCTGGACCAAAAGGTCGCGGCGCTCCTGATAGATCTTGAGATTCTGCTCCAGCGTCTTCTGTCCTTCCTGAAGCGCCGTCATGCCGGCGATCTGGATCGCTTGGAAAATACCGGAATCCAGGTTTGATTTTACCTTCGCGAGAAGCGCGATCACTTGCGCATTGCCGACGGCGAAGCCGACACGCCAGCCTGTCATGCTGTAGGTCTTGGAAAGAGAGAAAAGCTCAACAGCGACCTCTTTCGCGCCGGGGATCTCGAGGATGCTCGGCGACTTAAAACCGTCGAAGGTCATTTCTGAATACGCCGCGTCATGGGCGATCAGGATCCGGTGTTTATGCGCGAACGCCACCGCTTTTTCAAAAAAAGCCTTGTCGGCGACTTGCGAGGTCGGATTGTTCGGATAATTGAGGAACATGAGTTTGGCGTTCTTCAGGATATCCGCCGGGATCGCGTCAAGATCCGGAAAGTAGCGGTTCTTTTCAAGGAGCGGCATTGTGTAAGGAATGCCTTCCGCGAAAAGCGTTCCGGACCGGTAAACGGGATAACCGGGGTCCGGGATAAGACAGACATTACCGGGATTTAAGACGGCGAGCGGGAGATGGCCGATGCCTTCTTTGGACCCGATGAGCGGCAGGATCTCCTTGTCCGGATCAAGCTTGACGCCGAAACGGTGTTGGAACCAGTCGCGGATCGCGTGGCGGAATTCGGGCATGCCCTGATCGAGCGCGTAGCGGTGATTGCGCGGGTTCCTGGCGGCGGCGCTTAAAGCTTCGATGATGAAATCCGCGGTCGGAATGTCAGGGTCGCCTACGCCAAGGTCGATCACATCTTTGCCTTTGGCGATCAGTTCCCGTTTCTTTTTATCGATCTCGGCAAAAAGATAAGGGGGCAGTTTTTGGAGGCGTCCGGTCGGTTCGAAAGATATCGGCTGTTTTAGCATGGTCTATCCTGAAATGGGTTGATGGATCGAAACTCAAGGATGCACGAGGGGCGCATTATATCAAACTCCCCCCTTCTTGGGAATAACGGCGGGAATCGAACGGGGAACCGATCCTTAAAAGAACGGGTTGGGCTTTTTCGTGTAAGGGGCGTAGGGTTTGGGTGGATTTTTAGCTTTTTCCGGATCCGGAATAGGCAATCCCTGTCCAATATCCGGGAAATCGACTGGGATAAAAAAAGTGCCGAGCTGGATCACCCCGCCGATCATATTGATCGCGCCTTTGCCGATCCCGGCCGAGAAACCGACCCATTGTTTGGAATACTTGGAATTCCTGGCTTCGGCCCAGGGGGTCATCCATCCCAGCAAAGAATTCTTGAGGCCAAAACCGAGTTTCCCCATCGTTTTTTCCCCGTATGTTTTTTTCTCCGCCCAAGGTGACGCATGCGCCGGCGCAATGCCTGCCAGCATAAAAACGGCTATGACGGCAAACGCGAGAAAAAAACGGCTAGCTTTGATATTCATAGGCGATCCCGCCGTGCGGAAGAGGAACATCCAAAGGAATAGGAAATGTGGCCGCGTGGATCACACCGCCCACCGTGTTTGTCACCATATAGCCAAGGCCTTTGCCGACGCCAACAAAGAAGTTCTGATCCTTGCAGGGCTCATAGAATAAAGCTGTCCAGCCGGCCGTCATGTTGAGGAACCCGAAACCGAGCTTACGCGAGATCTTGCCGAGGTAAGTGGGTTCCTGCGTCCAGTCGCTTGACTCAAAAAAACCGGCGTAAGCGGTCCCCGACAAGAAACAAAAAAGGACGAGAGCCGCGAGGGCTCGCGTCCGAACCGAAGAAAGAGTTAAGGAGAATGGTCTCATAGGCGGAAAAATACTACTGTTTTACTACTTACAAGTCAAGAAATCGAACTCGCTCGCGCGCGAATTGGTTCCGATCGAGAAGCTGGAGTTCATAAGCGCGGAGGCGTGCCTCGTCCCGGATAAGGGAAATACGGGTTTTGAGATAAAAAGAATAGACATCGAGAAATTCATCGAGTTTGGAGCGGATCTCCTGCTGCAAGTGGACGGGGCTCATGGCATTGGCTCTTCAACCGAGTTTCCCGGTGTCAAAACGGAATCCGGGATCCAGGCGGTTAAGTTCCCGGGTCAATTCAAGGATCTGGCCTTTCAATTCAGGCGCCTTCGTGATCAGCCATTTCTGATAGAGCTCCAAGAACCGCTCCATCTTGATATCCTTTAAATAATCTCTTTCATAAGCGCTGAGTTTTACCAGAAAATGCTGGAAGGCCTGCTCGCGGAAACATTCGATAAATTTGAAATAATCGGTTTTGACATTCAAAAGGACCTGGCGGTAGACATCGAACTGTGAAGCGATCTTCCCGAGCACTTCCCCGACGCCGGTTTTTTTGTCATAAACACCGGCATGACAACGCGACGCCTGATTGTAATACAGCACGGCGGCCATCTGATCCTCGGTCCGCGCGTCCCCGCTTCCGTTCTTCTTGACGGAAAACCGCTTGGCCAGCTCAGGATCCGGGTTAAAGATGGTTGACCGGATCAGCAGGTGATCGGCATTCACTTTGAAGATGAAATAGCGAAGCATCGGATCATTCGCTTCTCGGACCCATTCAAAAATCTCTTCCGCGTTATTGGAAAGAAAGGGCGCGGCCATGTCTTGGTATTCCGGCAGCGAGACCGCGAAAAGCAGATGGGCTAGGTAAATATTCACATCCTCGTCAAAACTAAGAGTGCGCGTCAGGCCTTGAGACTGGTCTTTGGCCTTAAGGATCGATTCGAGGAGAAAATAGATAGCCGATTCGCGCTCTTCAGCTGAGAGGCTGACATACAGTCGCGGAATAACTTGTTCTTGCCCTTGGTTTTCACTCATTTTTTATCTTTCTCTAATATATAGCAATATATAGCATAGATAAATTATGTATAATTTCCACCATCTAAAGGAAACATAACATTGCAATTTAAAAAAGTCAAATTTCCTTAATTTTATAAGTCATTGATAATAAATAACTTACAGATTTTTTATTTTCTATCTTGGTGCGGATTTTGGAAGGATGGAATCGAGAAACTTCCGGGTTTTGAGGGGTTTTCCGAGGCGGTAGTTAAGAAAAGTTGTGATGAGAACGCTGATCTGGGTTTCGACCGAAACGCTGTGCGAGGCCCGAAGGCAATCCGCCAGGGCATCCCTACTATAGGAACGTAAAACAGCGAGCGTGGCCGCCCCCACGGGCTTGGCGGCCGTGTCTTTGCTGCGACAGTTTTTGCACAATAATGCTCCGTGACGGATCGAAAAAAAACCGTCTTCTAGAGGTTTGGCGTCGCATTCCAGGCAGCTTTCGAGGTAAGGAAGCCAGCCCATCTCCCGGAGCAATTGCGCCACAAAAATGGTTGCCAGCCGCGGCGGCGGGATCACGGCGAGAAAACGGAAACTTTCCTTGAGGAGGTCGAAGATCCTCGGGTGCGGGTCCTGGATCTCCGTCATCTCATCGACCAGTTCGCAAAAATAGCTGGCGTAAGCAATCCCCTCAAGACGGTCTCGAAGCGCGTGATGGCTATCCAGGATCGAGGCCTCGGAGATCAAATGAAGGTCCGAACGCTTTTTTTCATAAAAAATATATTCAGCATGTGTGAACGGTTCAAACCCGGCCTGCCGGATCTCCCCTTCCCGATGGACGCCTTTCACGACGCCGCGCACTTTCCCGAAATGCGGCGTAAAGAATGTGACGATGAGAGAGCTGGAGCGGAAAGGCGAGGTTTTAAGAACGAGCGCTTCGGTTTTATGAATGCTCATGGAACCTTAAACGCTTTTCTTTTTGACGCGTTTGAGGATCTGACCCTGTTTACGGTGCATGGTCTTCGAAGTTTTCCGGTTCTTATCCTCATAGCCCATCAGATGCAGAATGCCATGGCATAGGCAATAGTGGAGCTCTTCTTCGAAGGTGTGCTCATACTCTTTGGCCTGGGACCGGATGGTGGGCAGGCAAAGCGCGATATCGCCGAGAAAATCGGCGTTATCCCGGCCAGGGTTTCTTGTTTGCGCGCGGCCACGAGACTTTTTTTCGCTGAAGGCCAGCACATCCGTCGACCAGGCGTGCCGCAGATAACGCCGATTGAGACGCCGCATCTCAGGACCGTCGACTAAGAGGACGCTTAAAGCGGCCTTTTTAAATCCAAGATCGCTTAGGATCCGCGCCGCGATTTTTTTAAGTTTGGCCTCGGACACCTTGATCCTCGGGCACTCATGTTTCAGGAGGATCTCATGCGCCATAAGAGGGTCTCATGCGGGCATTCGGCATCGAAAAGAGCGGTCAGGATTCGTCCTGGGTTCTTTTGCGCTCATGTTTTTCATAGGCCTTGATGATTTCCTGGACGAGAGGATGGCGCACGACATCGGTTTCATTCAGGTAGATGAACTGAATATCAGGAATATCCGCCAGAATACTGCGGATCTCGACTAAACCGGATTTTTTGGGAGACGGCAGATCGATCTGCGTGATATCGCCGGTGATCACGACCTTGGAGGTCTGGCCCAAACGCGTCAGGAACATCTTCATCTGGTTGTGCGTGCAATTCTGCGCTTCATCGAGGATCACATAGGAATCATTAAGCGTCCGCCCGCGCATGTAAGCGATCGGGGCGATCTCGATCGCGCCGCGTTCCGTATAGCGCGCCACCTCGTCGAATTCGAGCATATCATAAAGCGCGTCATAGAGCGGACGAAGATAAGGATTCACTTTGGCGGCAAGGTCTCCCGGCAGGAACCCGAGGTTCTCCCCGGCTTCTACGGCCGGGCGCGTCAGGATGATCCGGGCCACGTATTTTTTCTTAAGCGCTTCCACCGCCGCGGCCATGGCCAAATAAGTTTTTCCGGTACCGGCGGGCCCGATCGCGATCACGATATCGCGCGCTTGCATCGCTTTTAAGTAAGCGAGTTGGTTCTCGCTTCGCGCCTGGATCACTTTTCCGCGATGAAAGAAATGGATCCCTCCGCTATGGGGCGGGGCTACGTGAGTTTCTTTTTTAGAGCCGGTTTCCGCCGGCGATCTCTCGATCAATTTGCCGCCCTTGCGCTGCATTTCAAGGAGCCGCACAAAAAAACGGTGGGCATCTTCGACATTCTTCTTATCGCCCATGATCTTGAGCCGGTCATTACGGGCCACGATCTTAACGCGATGGTCTTTTTCGGCCTGACGGATATTCTGGTCCAGATTGCCGTAAAGCGCTCTTGCCTCTTCATTAGAATGCAGCTTGATGATCTTTTGCAATGAGGGCCCCTTTCGTCGTTAGGCTTTTTTAGGGTGATGCAACCACATCTTTTTCGCGTCGAGATTGAGCTCCTTCAGCTGCCGTTCGGTCGCGGGCGACGGCGCATCGGTCATCAGGCATGTTCCTTTCTGGGTCTTGGGGAACGCGATCACCTCGCGGATGGATTCGCGGTTCATAAGAAGCGTGATGAGCCGGTCCACGCCGATCGCCAATCCTCCGTGCGGCGGCGCGCCAAAGGTGAGCGCCTTGAGCAGGAATCCGAATTGCGCTTCGGCCTGCTCGGGCGTGAAATTCAGGAGCTGGAAGATCTTGGATTGGACGGCTTGATCATGGATACGGATACTGCCGCCGCCTGTTTCCGTCCCGTTGATAATGAGGTCGTAAGCGCGCGCCCGGGCCTTAAGCGGCTCTTTATCAAGAAGCGGCACATCTTCCGGTTTAGGCGACGTAAAGGGATGATGGCACGCGTCGCAGCGTTTTTCCTCCTCATTCCATTCAAAAAGCGGGAAATCCACGACCCAGAGGAGCTCGAACTTCCCTTCCGGGATCATTTTGTACTTTTCGGCGAAGGAACAGCGCAGCGCGCCTAAAGCGATCACGGCGGTTTTGAATTTATCCGCAACGATAAAGATGATATCGCCTGTTTTCGCGCCGGCGGTTTCGATGATCTTTTGAATGCGCGCCGCGTCAAAAAACTTCTGGATCGGAGATTCGGCCTGCGCAGGCCCCGTCACCTTGAACCATGCGAGTCCTTTAGCGCCGTAATCCTGCTGGAGCCATTTGGTCAGATCGTCAAAATCCTTGCGCGAGAATTCCACGCCGGCGGGCGGCGTCAGGCACAGCCCCCGGATCTCGCCCCCGTTTGCGATGGTTTCATCAAAAACCCGGAATCCGCTTTTTTCAAAAACCGGCGTAAGATTTTTGATCTCCATCCCGTAGCGAAGATCCGGTTTGTCGCAGCCATACTTGTCCATCGCTTCCTGATAGCTCATGCGCCGCAGCGGCAGTTTGATATCGATCTTTTTAGCGTGTTTAAAAACATGCGCGATCATGCCTTCCACGACGCCCATAATGTCTTCCTCGCCGATGAAGGACATCTCGAGATCGATCTGGGTATGCTCGGGCTGGCGGTCTTTGCGAAGATCCTCGTCGCGGAAGCAGCGCGCGATCTGATAATAGCGGTCGTAACCGGAGACCATCAGGATCTGCTTAAAAAGCTGGGGCGATTGCGGCAGGGCGTAAAAGGTGCCGGGATTGAGGCGCGCCGGCACGAGAAAATCACGCGCTCCTTCGGGCGTACTTTTTGTCAGATAAGGCGTCTCGACCTCGATAAAACCCTGTTTATCGAGATATTCATGAACAAGTTTAAGGACGCGATGGCGAAACGTGAGGTTTTCGACCATTTCGCGGCGGCGGAGGTCTAAGAAACGGTACTCAAGCCGAAGTTCCTCGCCAACGCTTTTTTCCTCGAGCTCAAACGGCAGCGGCTGGCAGGTATTGAGGATCTCGATCTCTTCGGCGACAAGTTCTATCTCGCCGGTCGGGATCTTGGCATTCACGGTGCCTGCCGGGCGGGCCTGGACCTTTCCTTTGACGCGAACTACGAACTCCGAACGCAGTGATTCCGCTTTTTTATGCATGTCGGCGCTCATCTGCGTGTTGAAGACGACCTGCGTAACCCCATAACGGTCGCGAAGGTCCACGAAAATAAGATTCCCGTGATCGCGGCGGGTATCCACCCAACCGGTCAAAGTTTCCCCTTTTCCGACAAAACCTTTATTTAACTCCCCGCAGGTCACTGTTCTTAGCATGATCTTAACGCCTCTTCAAATTTGAATAAAAAATCTTTCTTTAAAATGTTTTCTTGTTTCCTTGCGTTTAAATCCTTGAAGGCGACCGTCCCTTTTGCCGCTTCATCTGAACCTATGATCGCCATATAGCGGACCCCGAACTGGTTCGCTTTCTTGAGGTGAGCATCCAACCCGTAAACACCGGGTGTTTTCATGCAGCGATAACCTCGCTTGATGAGTTCGCTGACAATGTCAGTAACATAGCGTTCGACCTCCGGACTATTTGCGATCGGAGCGATATAACAATATCTTTGAAAGATGAGTTTTGCGAAATCAGGATTTGATTTTTCCAAAGCAGCGATCAAGCGTTCTACCCCCAAACTGAATCCCGTTGCGGGGGTTTGTTTGCCGCCAAGGTCTTGATAAAGACGGTCATAGCGGCCGCCGCCTGCGACGGCGTTCTGCGCGCCGAGCCCTTCGGCCGTGATCTCAAAAACAACGCCGTTATAATAATCCAGGCCGCGCACAAGACGCCTGTTGATCCGGTACGGGATCCCTTCCGTTTTAAGTTTTTCTTCCAACGATTTGAACGATTCGCTTAAAGGAAAAAAATTCTCCCAGGGAGCCGATTCGATCACGGGCTGGCATTCTTTGATCTTGCAGTCAAAAACACGAAGCACGTTCTTTTCAAGCCGCCACTGGCAATCCTTGCAAAGCCTGGATCTTTCTTTCGAGAAATATTCAGTAAGCGCTTTGCGCACTTTCACCCGACCTTCTTCTTCGCCGAGATCGTTGAGATTCAACTGTATGTCCGAAAGTCCCACGTATTGGAGGAATTTGTAAAGCAGCGCGATGCTTTCAAGATCGGCGGCGGCGCCTTCGTTGATGATCTCGACACCGATCTGGTGGAATTGGCGTTTGCGGCCGGCTTGAGGGCGTTCGGCGCGGAACATGGGGCCGATATAATAAAAACGGAGCGATTTAGCCTGAGTGAGAAGCCCTTTTTCGACCACGCAGCGGGCTACCGACGCCGTCATCTCGGGCCGGAGCGTCATCGAACGCTTGCCGCGGTCTTCGAAGGTATACATTTCCTTATGGACGATATCGGTCGACTCGCCGATGGAACGCGTGAAAAGTTCGGTGGGTTCGAGAAGGGGGGTGCGTATTTCTTTAAATCCCGCGGCTTCGAAGAAAATACGGGCTTTTTCTTCGACCCATTGCCATTTTTCGATCTCGCCCGGAAGGATGTCGTCCATCCCGGGGAAACCTTGGAATTTTGCCGTCATAGACTGCGGTAGCGCCGCCCTTTCGTTCTGAATGATCGCCGCATGTGAATATTTATCATACTAGAAGAAGAAGCGTATTTCCACAACATGGAAATACACACTCCTCGCTTCAAGCGGTACCAGAGAACTTTTTCGGAAAGAGTCCCTTGATTAGAAGCTGAATTTGCGGGACTTGGACATGCGGGATTTACGACGCCTTTTCTCGCTGGGCTTTTCGTAATTCTTCCGCGCCTTCAGGATCTTCAGGATCCCTTCGCGTTCCATCTTTTTTTTCAGGCGCTTCAGGGCCCGCTCAAGCGGCTCGTGATTTCCAACGTCAACTTTTAGCACTCGTTATTCACCCTCTCTGGTGTGGATTGATGAGGGCGGTATTATACGGAAAAGCCGCCGCGTGGCAAAGAAAATAACTGGGCTTAAACGGCCCCGCCGCAAAGATGTAGCGATTTTCTCCGGAAGCCATTAAAATACCGCCCCATGTTCCGCCAATACCAAGAAGCGTTGATTCGCCTTTTCTACCCCGCCGCGTGCGAGATATGCCATGCCATGCTGCACCTTGAAGAGAACATTCTCTGCCGGGATTGCGCCGGGCGCTTGGATGTTTTGAGCTGGCCGATGGAAGAAACCTTAGTCGAAGAGCGCTTCGAGCATCTGGACCATGCCTGGGCCCTTTATGCTTACGAATCCCCGCTCAAAGAGCTTTTGCATGGCGTGAAGTACGCAGGAAAGGATTATCTCTTAAAAACATGTCGTGAAAAAATGATCCGGCTGGCTCAAGCCGTGACTTCGGATTTCTGGTATGACGCCATCCTTCCCATCCCGATCGACCGCCTCAAGCTCGTTAAAAGGCATTTTAACCAGGCGGAGATCCTGGCCGAGATGATCGCCCCCTGGCTGACGCCCCCTCTCAGGCTTTCCCTGCTTGCCAAACGCCATTCCATTCCCAGCCAGACGGCGCTAACCCGGGAAGAACGCGCGATCAATGTTTATGGCGCCTTCCGGCTGAAGGACCCCCGCCGCGTCGCGGGCGGATCGTTCCTTCTTTTGGATGATGTTCTGACCACCGGCGCGACCGCGAATGAAGCGGCCCGGCTCCTGAAACACCACGGCGCCAAGCGGGTCGACTTCCTGGCCCTCGCCAGGACCGTGGCGCCCGAGGAAAAAAACAGGATCCTAAGCGTCGCTCTCCGGGCTCCCTTAGGACGGGGGCACTGTAAACAATGCCCCCACGCAAAAACAGTTTGAGATTCGCCCCGCAGACGGATAAGATACCTGCGCTGTGCCAGTGACGTTATTTTTAAATGGGCGGCGCTAGCCTCTTAAAACAAATCCATAAGGAGAGACCCTTTTGAAGGTTTTAGACCGGTACCTGGTGCGGGAGCTGATCTTCCCCATCGTTTTCTGTTCCCTGACGCTTGTATTCCTGATCCTTGTGGCGGACCTCTTCGATAATCTTGACGAGCTCCTGAGAAATAAGACGCCGGTCCTGATCATCCTGCGCTATTACCTTTCCCTGATCCCGATCTCTTTTACCCAAACTATCTCTTGGGCGGTCTGGCTTGGCACGATCTTCCTTTTGGTCCACTTAGGCCTCCACAATGAACTGATGGCCATGAAAGCGGCGGGGCTTAAGATCCTGACCATCGTCCGGCCGATGATCTTCCTGGGGCTTTTACTCGGGATCATTACTTTTTTGGTGGCCGACCGCGTCGTTCCGCCGACCTATCGCACCGCAAACGAACTTCTTGAGATCTATATCGAGAAGAAAAAAGGCGCCAAAGACCGGAAGGTTTTCAAGAACGTCACTTATTACAGCGGCGGGAACACGCTTTATTATTTCAGGAAATTCGCCCCGAAAACGAAGACGGTGGAAGATGCGATCATCATCTGGCTGGATCCCGTCACGCATCACACCACCCAAAAGATCTTCGCGCAAAAAGGCGCCTGGGCCGAAGACCACTGGGTCTTTGAAGGTGTGACCGAATATCAAACGGATGTCCAGGGCGACGTCCTCGGAAAACCCCAGATCATTCCCCAAAAAAGTTACCCCGATGTCACGATCACGCCGCGGGACCTGATCAATACGGCCAGCGACAGTGTTTTTCTTTCCTACCATGAACTGAAATATACGATCGAAAAACTCAAAGAGAACGGCATCGCCGTTTATTCGGAAAAAGTCGATCTTTATAGCCGTCTGGCGGCGCCCTGGAAAGGCGTGGTCATGCTGCTGCTGGCCATTCCCTTCCTGGGCTCGGTGCGGAACCGGAAAGCCATCGCGATGAGCGTCCTGATCTGCGCGGCCTCGGTATTCGCATTCCACGTAAGCGACGCGGTCTTTCTGGCTCTTGGAAAATCGGGGCGGCTTTGGCCTTTTTTAAGCGCGTGGGGCGGGAATATGATCTTCGCGACATTCGCTTTTTTTAAACTGGAAAAAGCGAATTACTAAATCCCCTCGTTCGCCGACGCCATGGCGGCGTCCAGATCCCTCTGCTGGGCTTCTTCAAGCGATTCTTTGCTGACCTCCATCTCCGAATTGTCAAAAGAAGGAAGGGCGATCGTTCCGCCCATGCGGGGCGTGGCCGGCATGGTGGCTCCGCGGCCGAAAAGCGAAGCCATCGTGGCCTGGGCCTGGGAGATCTCCTGCGAGGAAGGTTCAGGGTCCGCATCCCGGACAACCGCGAAAGCGGCGGGCGCGGCGGACAAGAACAGAAGCATAAAGCAAAATTTCCGGATCACCGGGTTGTTTGGCCGAAAGAACATGAGGTTCAATACCGCCTTCTTTGGGATTAGATCTTGGTGCCGGACGGGATATAAGCGCCTTTCGGGATGATCACGATCCCGTCACGAATATAATAATGATCCTCGTCTTTTTCTTCGAGGCCTTTGGCGTTCGTGATGCTGACGCCGTCCCCGATCGAAACGTTCTTGTCGATAATGCAATTTTCGATCACGCAGTTCTTTCCGACCCCGATACGGTTCTCCTGCGACTGGTCCGGCCATTCGTAGTAATCGTTACCCATCAAGATGCTTTTGCGAATGACTGTCCCGGGCCCCACGATCGAACGCAAACCGACGACCGAATGCTGGATCTTGGAACCGGTCAAAAGGCAACCCTCCGACATCATCACGTGATCCAGTTCGGTTTCGATGATCTTGGAAGGCGGCAGAAAACGCGGGCGGGTGAAGATGCGGCCCTCGGGGGATAAAAAGCTGAACGGCGGATTCGCGTTCGTCAGCTCAATGCTCGCCTCATAAAAACTCCCGATCGTCCCGATGTCGCGCCAGTAACCCGTGTAGACATGGCCGAAGACCTTGTAATTCTTGATGGCCTTCGGGATGACCTCTCTCCCGAAATCCTTCTCTTTTCCGGCGAGCACGTCAAGAAGCGCGTCCCGGTTGAAGACATAGATCCCCATCGACGCGAGATACATAGGGCTTTTCGCCTTGACCCGGTAAAGGTCGCAAAGCGGCTTGGGCATGGCAAAGGATTCTGTCGCGTCGTTCTTGGTCGGTTTTTCGAGAAAATCCGTGATCTGGCCGTCTTTCTGAAGTTTCATGATCCCGAAACCCTTGATCAAGCGTTCCGGCACCGGCACGGTCGCGACCGTTACATCGGCGCGCTGCATCTCGTGAAAGCCCAGGATCTCCTTGTAATTCATGCGGTAAAGATGGTCCCCGGAAAGGATCAAAAAAACATCGGTCGAGGCGGTGTGGTAATGAGGCAAGCATTTACGGACGGCATCCGCTGTCCCCTGGAACCAGTCGGTATTCTCGGTGGTTTGCTCGGCCGCGAGAAGTTCGACGCTGGTTTTCGTGAACGCTTCGTAGGGATAGGTCCGGTGGATATGCCGGTGAAGCGAAGCGGAATTGAACTGTGTCAGGACAAAAATGCGCCGGAGCCCCGAGTTGATCGCGTTCGAGATCGGGATATCGACCAAGCGGTATTTGCCGCCGATCGGGACCGCGGGTTTGGAACGGTAACTCGTGAGCGGAAAAAGCCTCTTCCCCTGCCCGCCGCCAAGGATCAAGGTCGTAACGCGGCGGCTCATATCAGGCTCGTCCCAAAACTTTCTCGTTCAAATTGCCTCCAAAGAGCCCTTCGAAAAGTGTCATTTTCTTCCATTAAAAGGGCGAGGCGTTCGCGCAATTTCTCGACGAGCGGCGCGCGCGACGCGTGGCGCTCATGATTCACAAAAAGATCGATCCGGCGGACATGCTCGTCGATCACGGCCATATTCTTGCGGATCTGGTTTTTGATGATGCGTGTTTCTTCGGCCGTAAAAGACGGGGATTCGCAATCCAGTTCTCTGGACTCCGTGACAGGAAGCTCGTGACCGACATGGAAGATCATACCGCATACCTCGCTATCAGGTTCGGCAATTCCCTGCCGAACTCCGTTTTCATATAGACCCGGGAACATCCGGCCTTCTCGGCCTCCGGTTTTACCATGATTTTCTCCTGCGTCACGAAACCCACCGCAGGGACACTCTTTAAATCGGCATTTTCGCGCAATTCTTTGAGCGCTTTAAATGCTTCGGCTTCGCATTTTTCAAAATCAAGGATCAGCAGAAAGGGCTTTTCACCCGCGGCCTGATCAAGAAGCTTCCGCGCTTCGTCAAAATTCCTGACGCCGACATGAAGCCCCGAGGCGCATTTTGAGATCTGCGATGCCGCATTCATGTCTTTGACCAGTGCGAAAACGCCGCGGCGCATTTTAATGGCGCCTGTCTTTAATATATCTTGTTCCACGCCTCGACCCCTGAAGCTTAGTCTGTTTTCTCCGCCGAATCAAGCCCGGGCGGGATGATTTTAGCAAGGATGGCGGCCTTTTGGATCGCATCTTCCTGCAGCGCGGGCGGGCCCTGGATAGCGCTAAGGGCCCCGATCGCCTCCTGCCACTTCTCCGCTTTGATCGCCTCAAGCGCCGCGCGGTAAGCCGCAGCGGCATTCTGGAGATAAGGTTCCGTAAATGTTTCGATCACCTCTTTTTTCTCGACAAGATCCTGCTGCAGGGGTTGAAGATCGGCCGTGGAAGAGGGCGCCGGCGCCATCAGATCCATCAGAGCGCGTTGAAGATCGGCGTCGATCGTGCCAAAAGAAGCGGGATAGGCCGGCGGCGCTTCTTGCGGGGCGGCGGCCTTGCGAAGCTCCTGGATCGCCCCGGTCATGGAGCTCGCGAGGGCCAGGGCGTCCTGCCATTTCTTTTGAGAGATCAGTTGCGCAAGTTTTTGATAATTCTCGCTTAACGCTTTTTCTTTGGCCCTTTTGCCGCTTTCCATAATGCTTTGGTTCATGGCGCTTACTTTGGACAGAGTGTCGTTGATGAAAGGCCGGAGCATGGTCAACGCGACCGCGCGGTGTTTTTGAAGATCGGTCGAATAAAGCGGAAATGCGAGCGATTCCATCCAGAGATTCCGGGCGGCAAGGATGTCCCCTTGGGTAAATGCGTCCGCCGCGGCAAGATATTTGGCATTAAAAAGTTCTTCGAGTTTTTTCTTATAACTTCGCGCAAAGGGCATCTTGTAGAACGCTTCCTGATCCGCGATCAATTTCTGGTATTGCGCGAGCGTCCAAACGGGCGAGGAAAGCTTTTCCGTCCATCCCGTCTGGAACGGAACGGCTTTGGAGAGGACCGCTTGTTCGGCGGGGTCCGGCTCGCGATCGGCTGGAACGGTCACTTCGCGGTAAAGAATTTCTTTATCTTTAGCTGAAAGAGAAGCGATCCCCGGCGCGGCCGCCACGGACGCCGGCGCTTTTCCGGTTTCCTTTCCGGGTTTTGCGAGCGAGATCACGGGTGATTTAGAGGACGACGCGCGATAGGCCTGCCAGCCCTTGAGCGCTAAAAAAGCCGCGGCGGCGAGAAGAACGACGAACAATAAGCTCCGCCAAAGAAAGGCCAGTTTTTTAGAGAGATTTCCTGGAGGGGCTTTCGTTCCCGCGCCGGAAACAGCTTTCCGGAAAGAAGCGGAAGCGCTTTTTTTAGTTAACGCCGCCTCGTCTTCCCGTTTGACCGAAGAGGTCCAGAAACAGAACGGACACTCCTTGGCCTCGGGAGTTTCGAGCTCGAATTTTTTACCGCAATGATCGCACAGAAACCGGTAGGACATAGGATGCCATTATGGCTTTTTTGGCAAAAAATTCCAGAGAATCTTGGAGGATCAGGCGAGGATCTTCTTGGCCGCGCCGTTCAAAAGAAGCGGCGGGATGTCGTCGGCCGGGATGGGCCGGCTGAAAAGATACCCCTGGATGATGTCGCAATTCTGGGATTTGAGGAGCTCAAGCTGTTCTTTGGTCTCCACGCCTTCGGCGACAACATCCAGCTTCAAGCTGTGGGCCATGGAAATGATCGCCTGCGTGATGGCCTGGTCGTCGGAATCGGTGGTCATATCCTTGACGAAGGACTTATCGATTTTGATCGTATCGATCGGAAAGGTCTTCAGATACATCAGGGAAGAATAACCCGTGCCGAAGTCATCGATCGAAATATGCGTCCCCATATCCTTCAGCTTGCGCAAAGTCTCTGTGGTCTCTTCTAAATGCTCCATGATGGTGCTTTCCGTCAATTCGAGATCAAGGTCCTGCGGGTCGATGCCGGTCTTTTTGATGACGCTGTCGATCATCTCCACCAGATTCGCATAGTGGAATTGGCGGGCCGATAAATTCACGGAAACACGCAGGTATTTAAAACCCTGCTGGTCCCAGATCTTTTTCTGCTCGCAGGCGGTCTTCAAGACCCATTCCCCGATCGAGTGGATCAGGCCTGTCTCCTCGGCGATCGGGATGAATTCCATCGGAGGGATGAACCCAAGGTCCGGATGCTGCCAGCGGATGAGGGCCTCGACTCCGATCGATTTCCCGGTCCGGAGATCGAGCTGGGGCTGGTAATACAACCGGAACTCATCGCGGTCAAGGGCCCGGCGGAGACTGTTCTCCAGCACGAGGCGTTCAAAGCTGTTGTTGGCGATCGCGGAAGAATAGAGCTGGAAACGGTCTTTGCCGCGCTCTTTGGCGATATGCATTGCGGCGTCGGCGTTCTTGATCAGGATATCGCTTGCTTCGCCGTCGTTCGGGAAAAGGGCGATCCCGATGCTGCAGGCCGTAAAGAGCTCATGCTGATGGATCAGAAAAGGCGCCTTGAAGGCCATCAGAATTTTGTTGGCGACATTCTCCGCATGGTCCGCCTTTACGATCCTGGGCAAAAGGATGATGAAGGTCCCGCCGCTGATGCGGGTAATGGTGTCGGAATCAAAAAGGGTTTTCTGCAGCCGCACGGAAACCGCCTTGATCAACTGATCGCCGATGGTATGGCCCAAGGTATCGTTAATGCGCTTGAAGTGATCCAGGTCCAAAGCGAGCACGGCGCCGATCTCTTTTTTGCGGCGCGCCTGCCCGATGGCCTGGTCCAGACGGTCGACAAAAAGCTCCCGGTTCGGAAGGCTTGTCAGAGAATCGTAGGAAACCAGCTGTTTGAAGCGCTCTTTTTCCCTGGTCCGCTCCGTAATATCCGAGATAACGCCGTCGACGTGGGTCACTTTACCTTCGGTGTTCTGAATGGCGCGGCCCTGGTCATGCACCCAGCGAAAGTCCCCGCTGCTGTGACGGATCCGGTAGTCCACACTGAAAAGCGACCCCTCCTTGACCGCCTTCCGGAACGCCTCCTGAAGCAACGGAAGGTCTTGCGGGAGGACCCTTTCAAAATAGGCGTCGATCGTGCGGTCGATAAAAACGGAAGACGGGAGGCCGGAGATCGCCATGATCATGTCGCTAATGAACTCCATATTCCATTTATTACTCTGCTCCAACGTGTAGCGGTAGACGGCGCCCGGGATGTTGGAAACGAGACTCCGGAAACGCTCGTCCCGGTCCTGCAGGGTCTGCTTGGAACGTTCATTCTCCTGGTAGTATTTTTGAAGCTCGGCCTGGACCTTGTGGCGGCTGATGGCATAACAAATGCTTTTGACGAGCAGCTCCCGGTCAAAGCTGCCTTTGGTCAGATAATCTTGTGCGCCAAGCCCGATGGCCCGGCCCGCCAGCTCGTCGTCATCGACGGAGGTCAGAATGATAACGGGCACTGAAGGAAAGGCGTTGTGAACCGTAGTAAAGCTGTGAATACCTTCGCTGTCGGGGAGCATCAGGTCTAATAAAACGATATCGATATCCCCGTCTTTGAGACGCTCGAGGCCGGACTGCATGTGCTTGCTGCGGATGATCTCAAAGACCGGGTCATGGCTTAAAGACAGACGCTCATTGACGAGGATGAAATAATTAGGATCGTCTTCGATCACAAGCACTTTGACCGGCTTTTTCTCCATAAAAATCGCCCTTCCTTACACAGTCAAAAATATCAATCACTAGCAATAGCTAGGTTTTTTCGTTTTCGGAATCCTCGTGAACAGTATAGCATAGTAATTCAAATATTCAATAAAATAAGATACTTTTTATTAAATTTTATTTAAAAAGCTGTTTATGAATTAATTATAGATTAATATTGCTATAAATTGATATTTATGATAGTTATTGCTATAAATTATTTGCCATTAAAAGACCTTGTTGGAGTGCATAAAAAATAGCGAGAACCAAGGCTGGTCAAAAAAAATGGGCACGCCAACTTCCCAGGGAGGAACGGCGTGCCCATTTTTCAGCATCCCATGAAAGATCTCATGGAACTTCGTACCGGATTGCTAACGCAATGACGCTTAATAGATCCGGGTCGCCTCAGTTTCGTCGACGGAACGCTGGATCGCATCGCTTGTCAACTTCACGGAGGTGCGATGATCCCCTTCCGAAACGGCCTTCGCGGTCACTTCCCATGTCGCTTTCTGCCCGGGGGCCAAAGCGGCTAGAGGAGCGAACGTAACGGTTTTGGCGCTTTCCGCCTTGCCCGCGGTGGGACCGCCCGACGACACATAGTCAAAATTTTCTTCAAAATCCACTTTCACGACGATATCCGAATCCACGGCATTTCCTTGGTTCGTTACCATCACATAGAACTTCTCCATTCCGCCAACCTGGACGGGATCTTCGGTATCCACCACTTCAAGCAGGATCGCCGGGATCCCCACCCCCGGACCGAGGCAAAGCACCGGGTTATAATCGGCTTTCGTGCAGGAAGTTGTCGCGCTGGGGCTGGATGCCACTCCCGTGATCGTGATGACTTTGGTCTCGTTGGGCTTCAGATAGCCGATATCCCATTCCGCAACGCGGCCGGAAACCTTGGTCGCCGAAGGATTGGCGGATTCGATCTTGTAGCCCTCGGAAACCCTTTCGATCACGACGACATCCTCAAGAACGCAGGAGGCCTCGTTGGTGACCTTGATCGTGTAGGTATAGGGCTTCCCGACCACGACCTGGCCCGGCATTTCCTTATCAACCCTCAATGGGCTGGAGGAAAGCTCGCAATCATCGCATCCGATCGTTCCATGCAGCATTCCCTTGGTTGCAGGGGCCTTCGCTGGGGCCGCCTCTCCGCAACAGGACGCGCAACCGGAAAGGGCAAAAGCGATCGCGACCATGAAAACTAAAACACAAATGTTCGCCACCGTTCTCTTCATTTCTAACCTCCTTGTTAAAGGCAAAGACACGAATAGCGTGTCCCGCCAACGCGGGGCACGCTATTCAGCGATGCGATTAAATTACTTCGAAGAACCGCAACCGCAACACGTGGCGAATTGGACGCCATCATCGGGAAGCGGTATATCAAATACTAGAGGGAAGGTCAGCAGCTGCAAAGCGCCGCCCACTTCATTGACTACGGCATCCGTGAAACCTTTCCCGATACCTGTCCAGACGCTATCGCAGGATTCGCATTTGCGCGCCCCTTTGATCGGCTCAAAGAAAATATCCGTCCAGCCAAAAAGGGTGTTGATCACGCCAAAACGCAACTTCCCCGACATGCGATCGTTGTAATTATCCTCCTGCGTCCAAGGACTGGCCGCGAAGCCCGTCATTGGCGCCAAAAATAATCCTGCGATCAGGAAAAAAATCATCATTTTCTTCATGGCCTTCTCCTTTTTTTTTGCGGTGCAGGTTGAAAAATTTTCGCATTCAAGAGAACAGCGTTTTTAGTCTACGCCTATGAGGAGATGGGGTCAAGATGTTTTGAAAATTTTGCCCGCTTTATTTTTGACGGGGATTCTTGTAGAATGACGCGCTTTCGATCGGATCCTTCTATTGATATCGGCTTGGAAACATTTGATTTTTTAATTAAAATGAGAATCAGTGCTGGTGTAGCTTCCGCCTCCGCAGAAATCCATGCGGAGGACGGATCCGTCCTGAAAGATACCTTCAGGCGGACAGGGGTTATAAAACTCGGCGTTCTTTGTCATGGTAAGATTTCGTTTTTGCTGGTGTAGCTCAGGGGTAGAGCAGCTGTTTTGTAAACAGCGGGTCGGGGGTTCAAATCCCTCCACCAGCTGATTTTGATATGATTTTGATCTTATGCACTTACGCTCATTGCGCAAGTGCGTGTCCGGCGGGAATTTGATATTCCCGTCCGACACGGGGAGTTGCCCGAGCGGCCAAAGGGGACAGACTGTAAATCTGTTGGCTTTTAGCCTTCAGTGGTTCGAATCCACTACTCCCCACTCTTTTTTAGAGTGATGCTGTAAATGCTTGTTTGACAATGAATTAAGTGCACGCTAGAATCCCTCATGTAGGACTTGGGACCGTTTAGGGACCAAAACCAGACCAGATGAGGGAAAAAGCATGGGCACTATCCGAAGGCGCGGCGAGTGGTATTACATCGATCTTTACCTGAAGAATGGTCGAAGATACCGCAAGCGAGTAAGCCGGGATAAGAAAATCGCCGAGCTCGCCCTGAAAGATCACGAAGTAAAAGACGAGCGAAACCAGCTAGGTTTCCTCGACCAAGAACAAGCAGATCCCAAGACCTTCCTCGAAGATTATCTGAAATACTCCCAAACGAATCACAGGCCGGCTACGACCGTCCGCTATCGTTCCGCCGTAAGCAACTTCCTTGAGTTTCTAAAGACGGTCCCCCAAGTGGCTTGTTTGCGCGATATAACGCCCGCCCTGATCGAAAAGTTCAAACAGCACCGTAAGAGTGCCCCAGTTTCAAAGAACGGCAAGAAGGGCCCTCTGACGAAGAAAACGACCATTAAGAAGGGCGCGAAGTCAAATACGGTTAATTTCGAGATCGGCACGCTCCGCACGATTTTCAACCTTGCCATTAAGCAAAAGTTTTTGGATGAAAACCCGGTCCGGGACGTTAGTTTTCTGAAAGCCGATGATGCAAAGCAAAGAAGGTTTTTGACGGATGCGGAAATAGGCCGTCTACTTCGCGCGTGTGAGCCCGAATTTTATCCGGTCTTTTTTGTCATGGTCCATACCGGGATGAGAAAGGGAGAACTTCTGAATCTCGAATGGAAAGATCTCGACTTTAAACACCGTGTTATCAAGATCCAGCGCAAAGACTTTTGGGTTCCCAAGACCGGCGAGCGTGAAATACCAATGTCCGAAGCAGTGGCCGCTGTGCTCGATGGCCTTCCGCGTCAAAGCCATTTCGTTTTCCCGGATAAGAACGGCAATGCCATAAGTGGCAACCAACTCCGGCTAGACCTCATACGGATAGCGCAGAACGCCGGCATTTACGATCTAACGCAAGTTCACTCCCTACGGCATACTTTTGCCAGCCAGCTCCTTATGCGGGGCGCAGACGCCTTCACAGTCAAAACCCTTATGGGACACAGCAATATCCAAACCACGCTTATCTATGCACATCAAACGCCGGGACACTTGCGCGAAGCAGTAGAGAAATTGAACGTATTACCAGGGGAACGAGGGACGACCAAAAACAAGGAGGACAAACATGAAGGCGAAGAAACAGGCAAACGAAGAATGCGTTTGTATCAGCAAAACTAAATATCAACTCATCCGCTCGGCTCTTAAGATTGGGCTTGAGGCTATGAAGTTTGGCGGGTTTCCCAAAAAGGACCGCAAGACGCTTGCGAGCATCGAGGCTTTTGTAGCGACCGTTTAAGTCGTTCTGCCGTTCTGGATACTTCCGAGAATCCAGCCCTTCCTGTCGCCGAATTGAACTGTAGCACTAAACTAAACCATTTTACTTTACCACTAAACTAAAGCGCTTTACTTGCCCGCCCTCTAAAAATCCCGGAACCTAGGGAAGTTGTTTTGTGCCGTCCGGTGGGATCAATGATGCGCGTATCGATTCAATTCTGGAAAAAATCGCTTCGACGCTTTCCTTGGACTCATCTTTAGCTGGCGCGTTTCGCGCGTTAAAGACGTTCGTATTGTTTACCAAAGCGCGTCGATCGGACCAGCGCTCCGGGCATCGATTCGTGAGAAAAAAGATGATGGCTGTCATATTGCCATTAACGCACTGATTAAAAAGTTTATCCTCTACCGCTTGAATTTTGCTCGCAATAAGGCTTTCGGTTAATGCAGAAATGCGCGGCCACTTCTTCCGCCAGTTCCAGAATGTCATCGCGGTAATCCCAGCGCTCTCACAAGCGAGCGAGATCGTATTTCCCTTTGCAATCCCGCGAAGAACAGCCAGCATCTTCCGGGTTTGTGTTTTAAGCCTGCGTTTCGGCAACGGAGGAGGTATTGCTTGGTCCGTTGCTTGGGGTGGGTTCTGGTCTGTCATTCGTGTCAGCCGTAGGATTTGATCGCATTACGGATCCGGCCATTATTCATAATGTCTTCTTCGATGGCTGCGGTAAACGCTTTGCGATTTCTGTAAACGTCTTGTGAATCCCATGCCTTAATCACCTGTGTAAGATTAATTACAACAGTTTGGCCTCCCGGAGATTGCCCCGCATTAAGTGCGCGAAGGTTCCCGGATCCGCCAATGGTTGCCATTCCGCGCCTGGAAAGCACTCCTTCGCCTGTTTGGGCGATTATTGGCACCTCATCAGGGGCAAGGCCGGCATGAGCGTAAATAGCCCCTCCCTCGTGGAATTTAAAGAGGCTTCCAAAAAGAGCGCCTATTCCGGTCCCTATTGGGCCAAAGAACGACCCAAGGCCGGCGGCAGCAAGGCCACCTATTCCGGATCCGGAGTTTGTGCCGGAGGTCCCTAAAATAGCTCCAAAGAGGTTCTTTCCAACCGTGGAAACGAAGTCTTTTAAAATACTGCGGCCCATATTTGCAAAGAGGGATTTCATCGAATTGCCAAATCGCTCACCTTCGAACAAGACCCTATCGAACGCATCGGCAAACCCATCTGAAAGCGAAAAGGCGGTATCTTGAATTCTAGATTTCATATCCCGCATGACAGTCTCGACGTTTTGGGAGGCGCTGTTAAAACTCTTTTGGAATCCGGCAACGGCCTTTTGGATTTGATTGGAAAAATTTTGAAGTTGCTGACTCCATTCCGAGTTTCCGCCACTTGCGAGTGCGTTCATTTCCTGTTTAAGTTTTTGTCTAGCAATCGTCAGCTGGTCCACCTGCGCCGCAAAACTATTTGCGCCCGGAACCTTTGAAATGATCTGCAGGACCTTTTGCCATGCGGCCATAAGGGAATCACAAAATTGAAGCCATAAAAACCGCAAGGAATCCACAACCAGGACAAATTGGTCGTGAAATTTTATCCAGGCAAAGATTAGTCCTCCGATCACTGCGATAAGTCCGGGAATTACCCCACCGCTAAAGATAACTAGCGTCCTCCCCCAATGGCCCAATTTCGCGATTAGGCTTATCACTTTTCCGATAAATATCTCGAGCGTCCCGGCAACGATCAAAATTTGCCCAGCCACCATTGACCAGTGCGCGATATTTTGAAGCAGAGCCGGATCCAAGGTTTTAAGCCCGTTTATGAGTTTAGAGAAGTTGTCATTGAATTGCCGGATCGTGGGTAAAGCCGCTTCGGAGATTGTTTTTGATAGAGCAACAAACTCATTGTTTAGGCGTCTCATCTCGTTTTGAGCGGCAAAAGAATACTTCTCCATCGTCTTTACGGCGGCGAAAAAGGGGGCGTTCATAGTGGTGCCTACGGCCACCATCTTCATCCCGGTCCGGGTAATAGATGCGCCGGCTTGGTCAATTTGGCGCGCGAAGGATTGAAAATTATTTCCTGCGGATTTCAGATTTTTTGAGAACTCATCCTTGAGCCTCAAAATGATACTTGCTTGCGTATCTACTGCCATAACAAACTTCTTTCTTCTGTCCCTACAAAATGCTTTTCTTGGGTAAGATTCTCCATTGGAGCGTTTTAAAAATCAACTTATTCCTTGATATTTTTCCGCTCAACAATAGGTCCTCGTCCAGTTGTTATTTTCCTCGCCTTTACCGAGCTTCCATTTGACCTCATGCGCGGGTTTAACAGTCAGCGGACGGTTTCGAAAATTCGCTCCCGAACTTTCCCAGTTGTGATCGAAGTAAGTAAAGAACGCGACCATGTTAAAAAGATCTGACTCTTGTCCGTCTTTGTCGAACTGCCTGAAATGCGCGAAGTATTCCCTCCGGTCCTCGCCGCCCATGGCTTCATTTATCCTTTTCCCTGTCCTTTTTTATTACATATAAATCGTATAATTTTATGGTTACCGCTTCGCGCGTTGTTTACCGGTAGTCTCCTTCATCGAGGAAAGGAATGTCTCCACATAGCATTTGCGGTCTCTTGAACCTGGAAGCCTCTTAAAATCTGTTTCTTTGCACCAGTCCCAAAATGAGCACTCCGGGCCCATGCCGCACGGCTTCGGATCCTTCCGGCCTCTTGGCGGATCCTTAAACACCGAGACAAGCCAGCGCTTTAGCCGTTTCATCCTTTTCCCTCTGTTAGTCCTTTGCAAAAAGCACACGTCTTAAGTCTGCCACCTTTTCGAATTTTGTATGGTATGAGGCCATCACCAAAAGTTACCGTCTTGACGACAAACTCAATCCCGCGCATAAATTCAAACGATCCCATTTCTTTTACTTCGCGCCAGTAAGCGGTCCGGTTGAATTTGCCACAGAATGCACCTTCGAGACAATCCATCCCAAAGTCAAAGATCCGCTTATCAAGCTCGTATTCTTTACTCATGTGCTTTCACCAGCGCCGGCTTCAGTCATTGCTTCGGTTGTCCCCGATCCTTTCATGCGATCACGCTTCTTTCGCCACTCAATCAAACACTCCGGATCTGGTTTCCCTTCGTCTGCCTTTTGATCTGCGGCCCATTGGCGCATATCGGCTTTTTGTTTCTCATCCTCGCGACGATAATCTTTTGCTGGCCTTCGCTGGGTCCAGTCATCTTGGAGCATTCCATTCAATCGATCGAAAGATATAGGTCCCTTATTAAGCCGTCCAGCAAGGTCCTGAAGTTTGTTATCTAGCCAAGCATATTCGTATTTCTTGTAAATGAGATCCCAATTCGCTTCCGTGATGCGTTTAAAAAGGGGATGCTTTGCTATTTCCATGGTGAGCCTTGGCGCTTTAATAAGGATTGGCTCGTTATCCCTCTCCCTTTCTGTCTCCGTCTCCTTTCCCTCTCCCTCTCGGTCAATTCGGAATCCGTCATTTACTTCTAGAGTGTCCGTAGAGGGGATTTCGGTAATTTTCTTATTCGGAAAGTCGCTTTCCAATTCGGAAAAAACGCCTCGTTTTTTGGCTGTTTTTGAAACAAATTCATCGTTAACCGTCATGCCTCCAGCCAACTTCCGGCCCATTACAAACAGCAATCCCTTACTGTATCGCCCGCGCTGGAGAAGTAAAAAACGGATAAGCCCGGCGCTCTCAAGTTTTTCGAAAAGATAGCGCGCTTGGGACGGTTTAATATTTGCCCTTCCGGCATAATCGCTATGCCCGGTTATCATGTATCCATTGTGAGGATTGATATTGCACCCCATGAGGGAAAGGGCGCCAAGATCCTCAAGGGAGATTTTTCCCAACTCGACCAGTTCCGCGTGCCTGGCTTCGAGCATGTAAAAATGCTGCTTCTCTCCTGAATCATTTTTCTCTTCGCGCATAACCCACCATCTTCCTGGTTAGTGGATCAGCGTTTAAAAATTCGGTCTTTTAGGCTGCGGACCGCATCTGAATACGCACGCGCTCCAACCTTCGCGCCGTTAAAGAATTCATTAGCCTTTTTAGTGGCGTCTTTTCCTTGAAAGACAAAGGTTACTTTAGAGCCGCCGCTGCGGTCCATTCTGCAAAGTTTTAAATTCCGGCACAAAAGGTAAGCGGCCTCATAGATGGAGTTTGTTTCCGTGGTTTCGGATCCGGAGGGGATAGAGTGAGTAGCAGTTGGTTGCTTGTTCATACATCTTTCTCCTTTTTTTCAATGTTCAGTTTCTTGTGGATCAATCTTTGTCGCGGGGAAATTTTCGCATTGTGCGGAGGCACCGTAAATTTATTCTTCGCATTGACGTCCAAGGGATGCATAGCGTAGCGCTACGCAACATGTTTTGTAGTGCTAAACTCAATTGACTGTAGTGCTACACTCAATCTTGACTTGGCGCGCGAAGCGGAGCAGACTTTCTCGGAAAGAGGGTCATGCCTTATGTCTTGGCAGGTCCGGATCGCGCGTCCTGGACCAAATGCGAGCAAAAAATTCTGATGAAATCTATAAAATCGCTGGAGAGGGGGCGGATTATGAAAAACACGATCAAGAGATTGTCAGCATTGCTTCTCGTGCTGGCTCTGTCCGGATGCGCCTATTACCAGAATGTCAGAGCAACACATGACGCAGAAAAACAGGCGTATTTTCAGAATTCAAAAAACTCGTTGATGTTGCTCATTGAAAGCGACCAGGGCTGGGGCGGAGTTAATAAGATTAATTGCAATTTTTCGGGGATTGGTTTAGGGCAAGGATCTACGGGGTTCTCCGGAGAAAACCATACGCCATTTGTGACTGTTACCTCGTTCGATCAAACAATTCGAGAGGCCAATAGCCAGAGCAAAGAAGAACGCCAAAAAACAAAACTTCAGCTGGCCGCTAATCCCTACATAATGTCAATGACCTGTCAGCTCCAGAACCCGGACTGTTCGCACTTGCGGGCCGAGGCCTATTTTGACGGCAAGAAGATATCTTCCGATGAGACTTTTTCGCAATATGGGCTCGTGAGCCTGTCATTTCATGTCCCGCTTGCCGAATCTATCCAAGATTAGCCTGGCTCTACGGCATTTCCTATCGAGAATACCCCTATTAAAAACTAAAGTTTTGCCCTTGTTTTCCGTAGTTCTGTTATGTATACTTCATAACAGGAGGGCACCTAGATGAGCAAAACTACATTTGGCAGTTTCGTGCGAAAACTACGGCTCGCTAAAGGATTGGGTTTGAGGTCGTTTGCCAAAGTGGTGGAGATTCTTCCGTCGAACCTGAGTAACATTGAGTGCGGAAAAGCCAACCCCCCTAGAGCGCCAGAAATTCTGAAAAGAATCGCTTCAGCATTGGGGCTGTCAGACAAGGACCAAGATTACGGGAAATTGTTTGACCTTGCCACAAAGGAAGGCGAAATATCCGCCGATGTTCAGGAGTATTTTGAAGAGATCGAAGCAATGGAAGAACTTCCGTTAATGGCGAGAACCATCAAAAACGAAAAACTCACAAAAGAACAAATCCGGCAGCTGATTCGTGACATCAAAGGAACCTAACAAACCCAGTTTAGATCCGCGCATTTACAATACTGGGGAGTTAGAAGCGATAGCTGAAGAGTTTTTAAAACAGTTTCACAAACCTCCCGATTCTATCCCTGTCGATATCGAATTGATTCTGGAAAGGGATCTCGATATCTCCATCATAGAATTCCAGTCCTTGAAACGCCTTTACGGTATGGAGGCTTACATTACCCTGAGCCGGCGTGCGATCAGGATGGATCCTATGTTTATGGATCTTGATTCAAATGAGCGGCGCTACCGTTTTACCCTGGCGGAGGAAGGAGCGCATGCAATCATACATAAGGACCTTTTCAAAAATGTTAAAACTCCAGAAGATTATCTGAACCTTTACGACTCTTTGGATCCAGCGATTTATCGACTCATGGATAAAAATGCAAAATATCTTGCCGCTGCTATTTTAATGCCGGCACATCTTTTCGAAGAAAAGGCAAATGAGATTTTCCAGGACGAAGCGCATGATTCTTCGCCTCTCACAACAGTGCACTTAATTACGATACAAAAACTATCAGAAGTGTTTCAGGTGAGTGACTGGGCAGCCGGGATTCGTTTCCAACACCTTGGTCTTGATAGGCGCTTGCAGTTCAGTTAAATGTCTTTCTGGGACCGATTGGGGACTAAAAAGGATCATAAAAAGACGAAAGAAAACAAACCGAAGAAAATTTTTCCTATATGAAAAAGAGCGCGCGTTTTTTGTATAGGGGGTTTTAGGAATCCACTACTCCCCAGATTTATCTGGAAACAAAAAAGGCCTGATCTGAAAAGATCAGGCCTTTTTTGTTTTGCGAGTTTTAAAAGCTTACGCCGCTTTTTTCTGCTTCCCCAACAGGAAATACAGGATCATACCGATCAACGGCAGGATCAGGATCAAAATGATCCAAAGGACTTTCTTTCCCGTAGCCACGGAACTTTTCACGCAATCCACAATCGCAATGATATCAAGCACCAGAACGATCAGACCTAGAATGGTGTTCATGGACATCCTCCCCTTTTCATTGGATGGTTAAAAGCTGTGAAACCTTAAAGAACAAAAGCGCCACGGAGAAATCCGTGGCGCTTTTGCATAAAACAAGGACCTCGGCTTAGTAGATCCGGGTCGCTTCCGTTTCCTGCACGGGGCGGCTGATCGCATCGCTGGTCATAACAACGGTCGTGCGATGGTCGCCTTCACTGGCCGCTTTCGCGGTCACTTCCCATGTTGCTTTTTGTCCCGCGCCGAGGGACGCAAGCGGCGCGAATTCGACGCTCTTGACGTCATCGGATCTTCCGGGCGTCGGACCGGACGCGGCGACATAGTCGAGATTCTCTTCGAATTTCACTTTCACGACAATGTCGTTATCCGGAGCGGATCCCTGGTTGGTCACGGTGATGTAAAGCTTTTCCGTTCCGCCAACCTGGATCGGGTCTTCGGTATCAATGACCTCCAAAAGGATGGCCGGGATACCCTGGACATCGGATTGGACTCTTGCGCCAGCTTCCTGGCAGCAAGTACCGGTCGCCCTGGCAACGCTTTCGCCGGTGCCGCCGGTCACACTGTTCAAGGTCATACCGAGCTTCACGGACTTACCGGCTTCAAGCGTGCCGATATTCCATACGACTTTGCCGCCATCCGCGGCGCCGCCGTTGGTGGCGCTCACAAATTTCATGCCCGAAGGAATGGTCGCGCTCACAACGGTATTGGCCGAAGCGGCATCGCCCACGTTCTGCGCCGTCACTTCATAGTTCGCGTTCTTCGTAACGAAGATCTTGCTCGGGCCCGCGATATTGACCTTAAGCACGGGTTGGCTCACTTCGGTGGTCACGGAACCGGACGCAGCGGACAAGCCGTTAGAGGCCTCGGCGCTCGCCTTGTTGGCGAAGCTACCGGTCTCCGTGGCTTTGAGGTTCACGCTGAACGCCTTGGAGGCGCCGCCCGCGAGGTCCCCGACATTGATCGTGACGGAGGTCTTTCCGTCCGTCGTGGTAAGGCCTTTCGGAAGGGCTTGGGTGATCACAACGCCCTGCGCGTAACCGGTGCCGCTATTGGTCACGGTGATCTTGACCGGGATCGTATCGCAGATGAGCGCCTGATCCGGAGCTTCGATAGCGACTTTCAAGCTCGGGGAGATCGCCTCGGGGCTAAGGCACAGGACAGGGGTATAATCGCCCGTCGTGCAAGCCGTCGTCGCGCTAGCATCTGAAGCAATACCGGTAATGGTGATCACTTTGGTCTCTCCGGCTTTCAAATAGCCGAGATCCCAGGTTGCGACGCGCCCGGCCACATTGCTCAGCTTGGGAGTCGCGGTCTGCATTTCGTATTTCTCAGGGACCCTTTCGTTCACGACCACGTCTTCCAACACACAGGAGGATTCATTGGAGACCTTGATCGTATAAGTGTAGGGTTTTCCCACGACGATCTGACGCGGCATTTCTTTTTCGATGTGAAGAGGACTGGAGGATTTTTCGCAGTCATCACACCCTAGCACGCCGCGAAGCGCGCCGCCCGTAGAAGCGGGTTTGGATTTTGCTTCGCCGCAGCAACTTGCGCAGCCGGACAGCACAAAGGCCGTTCCAACCACAAGCACTAAAGCGAGAAGAGGGATAAGTTTTTTCGAATGGAACATCTTCAACCTCCTGCTGGTTTTGTTTAATAGAAACCATACCAAACGCAATGCAAAATTTTCCTTGAATCTCAAGGGCTCGGATTCTACCACTGTCATAAGACGCATGCTAGCTTTTTTTATCTCTTTTGATATTCTCTGCTAGACATGCTTGACGGGATGTTTGGCCGCGTACAAAGGGTCTTTGTCGGCGACTTTGCGTTTGAAAAGACGCTGGGGGCCGAACGGCTTCATCATGATCAGGAGCACCGGCATCACCAAAAGAGAACAAAGAAGCGCCAGAAAGATCGTAAGACTCGTCAGAACACCGAAATGCACCGTGATCCGGAAACTCGCGAAAACGCTCGCGGCAAACCCCATGCAGAGGATCAGTGTCGAAACCACCATCGATTGGCCCATGTTCCGGTAAGTGTGGTGAAGGGACTGGATATAATGCGACCGGTGCTGGAACTCTTTGCGGAACCGGTAGAGAAACTGGATCGAGGCGTCTACGACAAGGCCGAGAACAATGCTCGCGATCATAGCGGTCGCCGTTGAAAGCTCGATCCCCGCGAACCCCATGATCCCGTAAACCGTCAGGATCGGAAAAACGTTCGGAACCGCCGCCAGGAGCCCCAGCGGGATCGAGCGGAAGATGAGCACGATCACGATCAGGATGGAGGCGAAAGCGAACGCGAAGCTCTGCGTCTGCTCATGCACAAGACTCTTGGCGATCTTGCCCAAAAGCACCACATTGCCCGTCAGCTTGTATTCAAAGAAATCGCTCATATGGGTCTTCAGATATTCCCGGACACGCTCCTCCAGAAGCGCCCCCTGCGTTGTCCCGATCGCCCGCATGCGCGCTTCCAGGCGCACTTCTTTGAAATCGGGCGAGACAAGCTTCCAAAGCTCGGGATCCTTGGACTGGGCCATGCCCTTGAAATAAAGATTGAGGATCATCGGGCTCCGCGGAATGCGGTAAGCGTCGGGGTCGTTCTGCCGCGCTTCATTGATCTTTTTAACCAGCGTCGTGATGCTGTTGACCTTTGCGATCCCGGGCTCCCCTTCCAGGTAGGTTTTGAACTGGTCAAGCAGACCCAGGGTCTTGGCGTCCACGATGCTTTCTCCGTCCTTGCGGCGGAAAACAAAACCCAGCGAATAAACGCCGGTCAAGTTATCGTCGATGAACCGCGTCGCGACCGCGAGCGGCAGGTTCGGCTTCATTTGTTTAACGATATTCGTATCGACTTCAAGCTTCCGGACCCCCTGGACGGAAAACGCGAGCACGATCGCGGTCACGATGAGGATGAGCCATTTCCACCGGAATTCAAGCTTCTCAAGAAATCCCAAAAGCACTCGGTTAAAAAAATGCCCTTCCGGCGCCTTGCCGGGATTCGGAATCCGGTACGGCAGGATCGGCAGAAGCAGCGTCGTCATGACCAGCTCGACGATATAGGAATAGAAAGTCCCGAGTGCCGCAAAGATCCCGAAGCTTTGGATCGCCGGGATGGGGCTCAAAGCGAGCGAGCCGAACCCGAGGATCGCCGTAAAATGCGTCAAAAAACACGGCATCCCGAGCTGTTGGATCGTGACGCTTACCGCTTCTTTCAAGCTTTTGTGATGCGGCCGGACCTCGAAGAAAAGATTGATGAGGTAAGTGGAATTGATCACCGACACGATCATGATCACGGGCGCCAGAAGTGACGTCATCAGGTTGAGCTCCTGCCCTAAAAGCGCGATCGTCCCGAGCGTCCAGATAAGCGTCGTAAACACGATCGACATCGAAAGGACCATACAGGTAAAGCTCCGGTAGATCAAAAGCGTCATGAGGACGAGGATCGCCGTAATGATCGGCACGAACACCATCTGGTCGCGGTGGATAAGATCGATGAATTCATACTGCTCGACCGGGGCGCCGGCCATGTAGAACTTCACGCCGGGACCTTCAAAATCCTCGAGATAGGCCCGCAGCTCCTCGATAAAGGCGCCGTTGGCCGCCGCACTGTTCTTTTCCGCCGGCTTCAGATAAACCAGGATGTTGGCGATCTTGCCGTTCTTGGAAACAATGTTGCTGAGATAAAGTTCATTGCGCAACACTTCCTCTTTGACGGTTTCGATCGAACGCTCCCCTTCGAACACCCCCTCCAGCGCCGGAACGGTTTTGACGCCGAGCATTTTGTGGCGGATATCCATGGCGTTAGCGAGGCTCATCACGCGCTCCACTTGCCCGTAACTGGCGATCCCGTCGGTAATGCTTTTAAGGATCCGGAGATTTGCGGGCGTGAAGAGATCGTCGGTGGCCATGGCGACGGCGATCATCTGGTCGCTGCCGTATTTTCCGCGGTATTGCTGGTAATACTGGTATTCGGGGGATTTTTTGATGAAGAGGGTTTCCATGGAGGGATCGACCTGGAGACGCAAGACCGCCATCCCGAGGATAAAGACGCTTAGCAGGATAGCCAGAAGGACCGGCCACCGGAAATGATGTACGAATTCTGCGAAATGACGGAACATACCTTATTTTAACCGAACTTTATTGAAATAAGACTTTCTTTTTTAATAGAATCGGGGGACTCGCCCCTGGGGACTCGGGGCTCGTTCTATTGAGTCCCGTGCTTGATTTCTTTAAAATTTAAAAGATTATCAGGTACTGCACTGGTTTCTGTCAAAAATTCATGAGAACCAGGCGAGGAACTAGTCCCGAGTCCCGATTGCTACAATTTTTGTCTTACTTTTAAAACCGCCGACAATGGCCACCCGGCTTTTGGGGACCTTAAAATAAGCCGCCAGCGTTTCGACCACCGCTTCGTTGGCGCGGCCTTCCCGCGGCGGCGCTTTGACCCAAACGCGCAATCCGCCCGGGCTTACTTCTTCAACGCGATTTTCCCTGGCCTGGGTTTTGACGGTAACTGAGAATTTCATCATCCTGTCAGACCAACCCCAAACTTACTTTGATGGCCTGATTGACCTTTTCAAGATACGTATCGGAAAGATGGCTGATCTTTTTTTCAAGACGTTTTTTATCCAGAGTGCGGATCTGTGATAAAAGGACCGTGGAATCAGATTTTAGTCCGCCAATCGACTTCGGGACATGAACATTGGTGGGATAGTCTTTTGAAAAACTTTTGGTTGTCAAGGGGGCCACAATGACCGTCGGGGCAAATTCATTGCCAATATCATTTTGAATAACCAGTACAGGTCTCCGGCCCGCCTGTTCCGAACCCCGCGTCGAGGCAAGGTCGACCCAAAAAAGGTCCCCCCGTTTAATCGGCATAGCCGAAGGACTCCGCATCAAGATCTTTGAATTCGTTTAAAAGCCGCTCGGATTCGCCGGCCATTTCCAGATACCCTTCTTTGAGAAGATCCTGTGTGGTTTTTTGTTTTTTTAATTTCAAATAAATAAGCACCGCCTTTTGAATAAGCGTGCTCCTTTTCGTTCCCTCCCGCTTGGCTTCCAGATCAAGCGCGGCTTTCAAAGTCTCCGGAAAAGTAATACTCAAGTGTTCCATAATGTTCTCCCCTAAATGCTTAAAGTATGCATTTAGAGTATACATAAAAGTATGTATTTTTGCAACCGGCACATGCTCGTTTTTCATGCCGGAAGAATAATCTATTATTAATATAAAATCAATTTAAATTTTATTTAAAAGCATGATTAACCTGCGGCCCATTCGACTTACGAAATTGAATTCTGTTGCGGCTGTAGTCTCAATCAGCTTTGGCTGATTGCAAGGTGGGATATTTTTTATCTTTTTCCGAAAGGATGAACGGGTGGTCGAGCTTAGGCCAGGGAATGGCCAGCGCGGGATCGTTCCAGAGGATCCCCCGCTCATGTTCCGGGGAATAGTAATCCGAGACCTTATAAAGGAATTCCGTGCCGTCCTCCAGGACGCAAAAACCGTGCGCGAATCCCTTGGGCACATAGAGCATTTTTTTGTTTTCGGCCGAAAGCGTCATGGCGACGAATTTGCCGAAGGTTCCGGACCGCGGACGGATATCCACGACCACGTCGTAAACGGAGCCGCGGAGCACCCGCATGAGCTTAGCCTGCGCGCGGGGCGCGATCTGGTAATGAAGCCCGCGAAGCACTCCCCTGGCGGAGGAGCTGATATTGTCCTGGACGAAATCATCTTTGATGCCGTGCTCGGCAAAAAGCTTCTTGCGGTAGCTTTCGTAGAAAAAACCGCGCGGATCGTTAAAAATTTTCGGTTCGATCGCGATCACGCCGTCGATCTCGGTTTTGATAAAGTTCATATGAAACCTCTAAAAGGGACTCGCCCCTCGCTCCTCGGGACTCGAAAAACAAAGAAAGAGAACGAGTCCCTAGTCCCGAGTCCCGGCTGTTTACGCCGTCAGGCGTTGGATTTCGTTGATGATCTTTTCGAGATTGAAAGGCTTTTGAAGGAATGCGTCGCGGCCGAGCTGCTCCGCCTCATCCATCACGTGCTGGTCCACATAGCCTGTCACGATCACGGTTTTGGTCTTCGGGGATCTTTCTTTGCAGAACCGGAGCACCTCGTTGCCGGAAGCGTCGGGAAGCTTGATATCGATCAGGATCACATCCGGACGGACCTCCTCGATCAGCTTCATCCCCGCCTTGGCTGTGTCCGCGGTGTGGACCTCGTAACCTTCCTCTTCCAGGAATTCCTTGACCTCCTGAATGATCCCCACCTCGTCATCGACAATAAGGATTTTTTTCATAATTTTAAAAGGGACTCGTCCCTCGGGACTAGGGACTCGTTTTGTCCCTCGTTTTATCGAGTCCCGAGGAACTAGTCCCGAGTCCCAGCTTTATGATTCATTCTAGCTTGCTTAAGACGAAGACGAAACAGTTTTTACAGTCGAGGTTTCGGAATAGATCGGCAAAGTCAGCGTGAAGGTCGTTCCCTCCCCGAGCTTGCTTTGGACCCGGATCGTGCCGCCGTGGAGTTCGACGATATATTTGCACATGTAAAGCCCGAGACCGGAGCCTTTTCCCGGCGCCTTGGTCGTAAACCCGTAATTGAAGACCTTTTTCATGACATCCTCGGTCATGCCGGAGCCGTTATCCTTGAAATGGACGGCGACCATATTCGGGTCCTGCGGGTCCATCTCGGCATGGACTTCGATCCTCCGGTGCCGCTTCCCCGCCATGGCGTGGAAGGCGTTAATAAAAAGATTAAGGAAAACCTCCTGCAGGCGCTCGAGATCACCGCGGATGAGGGGAACGTTGCCCGGCACGTTGAAATCGACCTCCGTTCCGGAAAGATTATCAAGATAAGTCTGGAACTGCACGAGCGGCAGGGTTTCCTCCAGGATCAGCTTAAGCGATAGCGCTTCGAATTTTCCCTTCTCTGATTTTTTAAGAAGGCCGGTCAGCGTGTTCACAACCGCCTTGATGCGCTCGATATTTTTTTCCATCTTATCGAACACATCGATGATCTCCGTCACCTTCATGTCCGGATGCTTGCGGTGTTTCAGGATCACGCGCGAAACGTTCATGGAAAGGATGGTAAGGGGGTTATTGACCTCGTGACCGACCGAGGCCGCCAGCCGGCCAAGCGTCGCCATCTTTTGTTCGTGGATCAGCTGGGCCTGGGTATCCTGAAGCTGTTTATTGGCCCCTTCGGCCTCCTGAAGGGCCTTCATGAGAAGCGTCTTGGAATGTTCGAGCTGGTCGTTGATATGCTCGAGCTCTCTGGATTTTTTGATCGCCTCATCGTAGAGCCGGGCGTTCTCGATCGCGATGGAGGATTCCTGGGCCAGCGTATAAAGGAGGTTCAGGTCTTCATTGGAATAGTATTCGCCGGATTTTTTCTCGCCCATGAGGAGGATGTTCCGCAGTTCGCGCCCCAGAAAACTCGGCACGCAGCAGGCTGCCTGAAGCTGGTCCATCCGTTCCCGGATCGCCTCGTAATCATAATCTTCGGCGATTTTGCCGTGACGGCGGGAAGAAGCCGTTTCGATCTGTTCTTTGATGCGCTCGATATCCACCGCTTCTTTGTGCGTCTCGAGATAGTGGATCAGAGGATCGTTTTGATAGAGGGTAAGCGTGAGGAATTTCTTGTCGAATCCGCGCTGGTAAACAAGGTTATATTGATCGCTTGCCCCCTCCCGCATCAGTACCGCGGCGTTCTTGATGCGCATTTTCATCGTCACAAAGTGCACCACGAGTCCTAGCAAGCGCTCGAGCGACTCGATATTCGACATCCCCCGCGACGCATCCTTCAGCAGCTTGTGATAATCATATTTTTTCTGAAAAAGAAATTTATCAGTAACGTTTGTAAGAAATTTTCGGACTGGATCAAACAGCACCATCGCAATCAAAATGCTTAAGATCTGCCTCGTCGTTGCTCCGATTCCAACAAGTTGCCCGATATAACTTTGTGTCAACGCCGTGATTGTTCCCACCACCAACAGTAAAAGACCAAACAATCCTGCAAAAACCAAAGTTTTTCTAATGATTACATAAATATCCATTAGCTGATATTTTAAAATACCGAGACCTATTACAACGACATATGCACAAATTGTATAGTTTCCAAAAGGATAAAGAGGATAAATCAAAAAATCATAATTAATTAAAAAATTCGTGATTCCCCCTGAATAACCAATTAACGTTGCTAAAAAAAAGAACCATACCTGCTGTTTATATTTTCCCTTACTTTCTCTAAAACTTAGAAAGAGTTGGAAAATTGCAAACAAAATGCAGAATACAAATAAAACAATATGTAATGGATAAAGCGCTAAAGGCTTGGTAACAAAAAAATGGAATTTTTCTCGATAAGTTGATGTCAAAAACCAAGGTGAAAAATCTAAAAGAATTGTTACGAAGGAAAGTAGATATATGCCTATAATTAAGCGTTTGAACTTATTTTCCTTTTGTAAAAAAAGAAGGACAAAATGAACATAAATAGGAGGAAGAAGAATTGCCCAAAAATGTAAAATTTTTGACCAAAAAATCGCTGATGTAAAATTTGATGAAAAAATGTTAAAAACAAGTGCCAAACTCCAAAATCCTACTGAAAAAGCCCAAAAAAAGTAAAGCAGGTTCAATCGCCGCTTATAATTCTTCCAAAAAACCAAAGCCGCTAACAAAAAGGTTGACGCTGCCGTAAAGCTAGATGCCAGCATGTATTGATCTTTAAAAACTTCCTGCATCAATAATGTCCCAACCTTTCTTCTTAGCTAATCGCTCTAATTTGATATCTGGGGCCACGGCAATCGCTTTTCCAACCAACTTCATCGACGGAATATCAGAACTGCTATCACCATAAAATATACTATTGTTTAAATCTACATTATTTGTTTTAGAAAATTTTTGAATAAATTCTGCTTTATCTTCACCCTCTAGTATTTTGCCTATCCAACGACCGCTATATCGCTCCTTTTCTTCACAAAGTTTAGTTCCAAAGGCGTAATCCATATCAAATTCTACTTTTATAAAATCGCAAAATTGCTGAAGCGTGCCGGATATGCCAACAACTATATATTTTCTTTTTTTGAGTCCTTGTATGATTGATTTGAAAATTTGATTTCTCTGAGGATATATATTTTTTTCATACGTTTCTTTGATGAATAAATCAATTTGGTTTTTATTTTTTAAAGAAAGTATGCGATACATTTTTTTTCGAATGCTAACGGTTTTTCTAAAAATTCCTAGCTTATAACCTGTAAACCAAAAAAAAAGTTTTAACATACTAGCAAAAGAAAGGGCTCGCTTTTTGAACATAAATTTAGATAATTCTTGCTGGCTTTGACAAGAAATTAATGTGCCATCAATATCGAAAAAGGCGGCTTTTATCATAAGGTTTGACTGAGAACTGCTACCGTGGAATGAGGCAATAAACCATATTGTTTTGCCTTAAGAACCGCAGTGTCATCCCACTCTTGACCTGCCATAACCCTGACTTGATTCATGATCCGAAAAGCAATTTCCTCGATCCCTTCATCTGTTAAATCTGAGAATTTTTTAGACTGGGCGCATCTATAAAAAATATCTTTAAGGATTGGATTGGACGGAGATAAATATATTTTACTCCCAATTTCTATACTACATCTGGTAAATTTTGGTAAATGCCTGTGCGGTGGAAGAATTTCATAAGTTCCTTTCATAGCCAATGGAATAACAGGAATTCCACAAAGAAGCGCTAGTTTGATAAATCCTGTTTTTGGGGGGAGCATTTTCCCGCTTCGGGATCGCATTCCTTCTGGATAGATTACAATTAATTTTTTATTCTTTGCTTGTCTTATTATTTCCTTAAAGAAACTGTACCCTGGTTTATCTCGATCAACATAAATAATAGTATCTAGCTTCATAAACCATCCAACAAATTGACGCTGGTCGAGCCCTTTAGTGGCAATAAATACTGTTTGTTTTTCTAAAAATGAGGCCAAAACAAAAAAATCAAAATAACTTAGATGATTAGAGGCAATTATAGCTGGCTCACCCCAAGGAATATTTTCCAAACCATCCACTCTATCTAGCCATCGTTTCCACATAAAAAAAACCAAGAATCTTAAGATGCGAAATCGTAATCTTCTCAAAAATCTAAGATATAAGAAGGCGGCTTGCTGCGAGGCTGAAATAAATTTATTAAAAATTCTTCGAAAGAAGCGATATCGGACCTCTATAGAAAAAAGAGTAACTTTTTTCTGAAAATTTCGAATTTTTCTAAAAATTCTAAAAAAAAAGTACTTTATACGATTATTATGCATTCACTTTGACCTGATATTTTTTAAGTGAAAAAATTATGGCATCGAGCTTTTTTAAAAAAAATTTCAGTTCTTCATTTTCGAAAATTAATAAATCATTTTTATTTTGAAATTGTTCAACTGTGTTTTCAAGTTCTGCTAAAAGCTTTGACAAATCAATGATTTTTTCTTTACGATTGATTAAGTTTTTCTCAACTTTATTTAGTAAGTCATCTTTATCAAAAGGCTTCAAAATATAATCACTGACTCCTAATCTATACGCTTCGACAGGAGCTTCTTCGCTGGCATACCCTGTAACCAGAATTACGGGAGTATTTCTTCCCATATTGCGTAATTGCTCAACAACTTGAATCCCATCAATTCCCGCCATTCGAATATCCGAGATTATTAAATCAAAAACTTCATTTTTTAAAATTTGTATCGCCTCCTGTCCGCTACGAGCTTCTTTTACTGAATAACCTTTAATTGAAAGCAACTTGCTGATTGCTTTTAAAACTAAAATGTCGTCATCAACCACAAATATTTTTGCCATAATTACCACCTTTTTTGGTTTAAAATCTTTTGGATATTATCGGATGAAAAGCAGTTATTCTTGAAAAAAGTAAAAGGGTAACAACATTAAAAGTTTCGGTTTAAAACGATTTATTTTATAACTGTTTTGTCGCCCCTCGGGAGAAGTAAATCGTAAAGGTCGCGCCAACGCCTTGCGTTGATTGGGCTTCGATGCGGCCTCGGTTTTTTTCGATGAGTTGCCTGACTACATAAAGCCCCAGGCCGGTCCCGGAGGACTTGGTGGTATAAAACGGCTCAAAAATGTGGGTCAGCTGTTCGGCTGGTATCCCAGGGCCGTTGTCCTGGATGGTAACAATAACCGGGACTCGTTCGTCGGCCTGCCTGCCGGACAGGCAGGGACTCGTGGCTCGTGGCTTTGAAAAAAACGAGGGGCTAGTCCCTAGTCCCGGGTCTCCTGTTTTGGCTGTGATTTTAATCTCCCCGCCACCAGGCATAGCCTGGCAGGCATTGACGATAAGGTTTAGAAAGATTTCTTCAACTGAGTGACGATCGGCTTGTATGGTCGTTCCCGTCGGGATAGTTAGAATTAGCGTGATCTTATCCAGCGCCAGTTCACTGCGAACAAATGGAACAATGCCCTCCAGAATTTCTCTAAGATCAAGCGGCGCTTTATCAAATGTTTTAGAGCTTTGCCGTTTGGCGTACTCGGAAAAATTTTTAATGATCTCAAGCGCGCGATCGGCCTGCGCAAGGGTCCTTTGAGCGATGTCTTTGACCTTCGCTCTATCCGCATCATCCCGTTCTAAAAGCGTTTCCGCAAGACCTTTGATCACAAATAAGGGATTCCGCACTTCATGATTGATACTTGTTGCCATGATCCCAAGCGCTGAAAGCTTTGCTTCTTGCACAAGATCGGCCAAAACATCTACATCGAATAACCGACCCCGCACGATTGCGTAGAAGAGCAACAAAAATCCAACGCCAACGAAAATATGTGCCACCGGCGGGACCGGAATACCATACCAAAGACACCAGTTAGTTGCTCCCCCCAACCAGCCCGGCAGTAATGACAACATCACCCATCGAATCTGCCAACGTCGCGTATCGCGAGCGTTGCGATATGCTTGCCATAAAAACCAATAACCCAATAAAATTATTAGAAAAAAAAGCGAAACATACAAATTCATTAAAACTCCAGGACGAGGCCAAAAATTAAAACCAGTTACAGGTTCCACACTTCTTATCATCAGAGGATTAAAACTAAAAAACATAAAAAATAAAAGAATGGCAAGAAGTGCGGCTGGTTGCCAAGAATGATAGGAAGTATTTGTTAGTTTTAATGCAAACCACAAGAAAGCAAAAGGGATCGCGTAACATGGAATCATGGCCAGACGTATATACGTCAATGCTTCGTGGTAAGAATGTTGCATCTGCCAAACAGCATAAAAAATGCACCACAGACCGATGCACATCGCAAAAATGGCGCAACTTTGATAAAGATCGTTTTGTCGTTGGCGAAAAAAAAGATAAAAACTTATCGCGAGTACAACCGCTCCGTTGAATAAGCTGGTGAATGCGTAATAATTCATGATTATCAAGAAACTCCTAACATAGATAAAATGAATTTTGTGCCAATATTGAGCACCGACTGGACTTCGATGTGACCGCGGTTTTTTTCGATCAGCTGTTTGACTACATAAAGACCGAGACCGGTGCCTTCGGCTTTGGTGGTATAGAAAGGACGGAATACCTCGTCGATCTTGTCTTCCGGAATACCGGGACCGTTGTCCTGGATGGTGACAATGACCGGGACTCGTTCCTTGGCCTGCCTGCCGGACAGGCTGGGACCCGTCCGCCACAATTCGCTGGACGGATCCGTCCTTTGGCGGAGGATTCGCAGGTCTGAAAAAAACGAGGGGCTAGTCCCTAGTCCCGAATCCCCCGTTTTGGCCGCGATCCTGATCTCACGGTTATCCGGTTTTTCTTTCAAAGCCTGGCAGGCATTCACGATAAGATTAAAAAAGATTTCTTCAAGGCATAGCGCATCGGCCAAAACTTTAGGGGTATTTTCCGGCATCTCTTTGTGAAAACAGATCTGATTAACCGTAAGCTCATGACGGACGAGCGGAAGAACATTCTCAATAACTTCCGCCACCGAAACCGGTTCTATTTTCAACTTGCTCTCAACCCCAGCCTTGGCGAAAGATGAAAGACGTTTGATGATATCGAGCGCCCGGTTGGCTTGTTCGATATTTTTCTGAAGCGCTTCATTTCCCTTTTGGATCACTTCCGACGGTTCGGACAAAAGGCCTTCTTTTTGTTTCTCCAGACAATTCTCGGCCGACCCTTTGATCAGGAAAAGCGGGCTCCGGATCTCATGATTGATGCTGGCCGCTAAAACTCCGATTGCCATGAGTTTGTCTCGGTGTGCTGCCTGGGCGAGTTCTTCAACGTCAAATAACCCCCTCTTGATCATAAAATACGCCATAGTAAAGGGGTAAATCGGCATTAAAAATAAGCCATATTGCGGTAAGGGAATGCCGTAGACAGGAAAATAGGTAAGAGCGCCTCCTAAAAATCCAACACCAGTGGCTATAGCAAACCCTATTAGCTGTTTTTGTTCTTGTTTTTCAGCTGTTCTGATTTTTTTAAAAAGCTCAATAAAAGCTAGAGGTACTAAAGAAAAAAATAACAATGGAGACAAATGGTAAATTGGCCCTGGTTTCATGCAACGAAAACCCACGATCCACTCAGTGCGTGGAATAAACCAAGGTGTAAAACCAAAGAGAGCAGCAATAAAAATAAAACGATACGACTTTTTAACCCGTTGCTTGACGGCATCCTGTCTACCAACAAGGGTCAAAATAAAGCAATACCATGAGACGGGTATAAAAAGCGAAAAAATGTTGCCCAGTCTTGCTGAAAAAAGCACTAAATTATTAGAAGCGTTTTCGTTAAAATTAATGGCTATTGCTAAAGCCCAACCTGAACAAAATAAAGAGAAAACAAGATAAGATTTGCCGACTTGATCATTCCTCTTCAAAAAAATTAGCACACCAATAAAAATTGTACAAAATCCAAAACAGAGCAGACAAAAATTATACGGATTCATGTCTTGGGGCTCGAAGGAAGCGAAACTGTAAAGGTTGTATTTTTACCGGCCTCGGAACTAACGGAAATACGTCCTTTGATCTTTTCGACCAGCTGCTGGGTGATGTAGAGGCCCAGACCGGTGCCTTCGGCTTTGGTGGTATAGAAAGGACGGAAGACGTCTTTAAGCTTATCTCCCGGGATCCCTGGGCCGTTGTCAGAGATTTCAATAACGACCGAACCCTTGTACACACCCGGTGTGTCCACCAATGTACACACCGGGTGTGTACGGGGTGCGTTGCTCGCGACTGCCCTAATAATGATCTCGCCTGGTTTGTTTGCGTCTTTTAACGCCTGACAGGCGTTGAAGATCAAATTAAAAAAGATCTCTTCAAGGTATCTCCGGTCGGCCTGGACTTCGGGGAGGTTGGGAGGGAGGTCCCGGATAAGGGTAATGCCATGAGCGGCAAGCTCATAGCGGAGGAGCGGAAGGATGTCTTCTAAAACCGCCGAAACTTTAACCGGTTCGAGTTTGATCTCGCTTTCGATCCCCGCTTTCGCAAAAAGTGACAGGCGCTTAATAATATCCATGGCCCGATCGGCCTGTTCCATGGTCCGTTTGAACGCTTCATTGGCGCCATCAAGGGCTTTTTCTTTGGTCGGAAAAACTCCTTCTCTCTGACGCTCCAGGCAGCTTTCCGCAAGGCCTTTGATAATGAATAAGGGGTTTTTGACCTCATGATTGATACTGGCCGCCAGGACCCCGATCGCCGTGAGCTTGTCCCGGTGCGCCGCTTGGGCGAACTCCTCGACATCAAAAAGTTTTTGCTTGGTCATGAAATAAGCCAGCGCGAAGGGATAGAGCGGAAGAAGGAACATACCCTCTTGAGGAAACGCTATTCCGTAGATCGGCAAAAAAGTCGTCGCTCCTCCTAAATAGCCGGCGAAAGCCGCCCAAAAAAGCCCCAGGATCTGCCCTTTTTCGTTCCCCGATACTTCTCTGATTCTTCTTACCAGAAGCCAAAAACCCAGAGGAGTGATCAAGAAATAATTAAACGTCATCAGATAATAAAAAATGCCGGGTGTCGCATAATGTCTAAAGCTAAGGATCGGCCTTAGGCTTGGTACAAACCAGGGCGTATAAGAAACAGCGAGGATGAGAAAAGGTATGAGATAAAAGATCCGGATCAGTTTATGCAGAATTTTTTCTTTTTCGGTATAAACCACGCAAAAATGGAACCAGGCAGCGGGAATAAATGCTGCGGCGCAATTTGCGATCCTGGCCGCATGAAGCGCCGCATAGTAGGAAATGTTATCGCTTATTTTAATGGAAAACGGTAAGGCCCAGCCCGCATAACATAAGGACAATATGAAATATAATTTTCCGATCCTGTCTTGCCGCTTCCACCACACAAAAAACCCTAAAAGAAGGGAACAAAATCCAAAGCAGAGAACAGAAAAATTATAGGGGTTCATGGTTTGGTTTTGTGAGTGTGGCTCAATGGGAAGCTGACGGTGAACGCCGCGCCCTTGCCGGGGGCCGAAGCAACGCTGATCGTGGCGTTGTGACGCTTGAGAATACCGAAACTGACGGCGAGACCCAAGCCGGTCCCTGAACCGACATCTTTGGTGGTGAAGAAGGGGTCAAAGATCTTTTTCTGATGCTCTTTGGAGATCCCGATCCCGTTATCAGTGACGGAAAGTTCGACCGCGGCCGGGGTTTTGCGCGTTTCAACCGTGATCTTGCCCTGGCATCTATTTTCTTCTCCTCGAAGGTTGCCAGGGCTAGTCCAATTGACCTTTGAATCTTTTAATAGAGAATTGGGCTTGCCTTTTACCTTTCCCTCTTGTATCGCATCACGGGCGTTCACAAGAAGATTCATCAGTACTTGCTCAAGCTCACCCGCGATCCCCTGGACGGGCGGCACTTCCGCGAGCTTCAACTCGACCTCGATATTTTCCTGCTGGAACTGGAAGCTTAAAAGCGCGCAAGTCCCCAGGATCACCTCGCGCAGATCGACATCCTTATGCGGCGTTTCCTCTGCCGTCTTGCGCGCGTATTTCATGAGCTTCTGCACGATCCCCTGGCACCGCTTCGCGCCCTCCTCGATCAGATCGAGCGATTCTTTGACATCCCCGGTGGCCGTCATCTTGAGGATCTGGGCGTTCGTGAGGACCGCGGTGAGCGGGTTATTGATCTCATGCGCCACGCCGCCGGCGAGCGTGCCCAAGGTCGCGAGCTTCTCGGCCTGCGTCAACTGCTCCTGTGTCTTGACGAGTTCCCGCGTCCGGTCCACGACGCGCTTTTCCAGCTCCACATTCCACCGCTTGAGTTCCTCGCTCATTTTGCGGACTTGCGTATAAAGTTCGCTGATATTCTCATACCGCATGGAATTCGAGAAGGCGATCGTGACCGGGATCTTGAGTTGCGCCAGGAACTGGATCTCGGCCGAGCGGTAGGGCTTCAGGTTGGTTTTCCGGCCGAGACTCACCACGCCGATCATCTTACCGCCCAGGACAAGCGGCACGGCCACGGATCCCTGCGTCTGGCGGAAGAACTGCTCGATCTCGGCCCTGAAGGTTTCGACCTCGGGGTCCGCGCCGACGAGGTGGCTCATGACGACTCTATCTTTTTCCTCAAGCCAGGCTAAAAACGGGTGATTTTGAGGGAAAGGCTTAAGGCTGCGCAACCCTTTGGCGATGGCGGGAATGTATTCGTTGTTTTTTTCATCCAGCAAAAAAACCGAAAGACGGCGGACAAAAAGCTGGCGGCGGAGCATGCGCGCGAACCCCTGCAACAGGTCGCGGAGGCTTTTCAGGTGGACAAGTTCCTGGGAAAATTTCTCCATGACCGCGAAAAGGTTCCGTCTCTGACGCTGGAAAAGATAGTCCAGACGGGGCTGAATGGCCTGAAAATAGAAATAAAAAGCCACCGCGACGGCGAGGTAATAGACGGTCGCGCCCCAAGCCGACAAAGGATCGCGGAGGCGCTGGGTCCAGTAGATGAATGCCGCGAACGGAATGACCGCCACGACGGTCGTGGCCAGCCACATGAGGGTTTTGTGGATGACCGTTTCGATATCCATCGCTTTGTAGCGGATGATCGCGTAGGCGACCACAAGGATCCAGAAAAAAACAGCCAGAAAACCGAGCGGTAGGACGGGGTAATAAACGAACTTCGGAAGATAATCGAACGATCCCAGGAACGCCACGAGAAAACCGAGCGTGATAAGGCCGATCTGCGTCCGCCGGACCCCCTTAGGCTCTTTCAGGAGAGCGCTGAAGAAATTAAAGAATGCGCATGCAAGGACCAGAAAAAAAAGCCCCAGGAAATAACGGTTGAGCGGGCCGTACATCGGGTAATAACCCCAAAAATAATGGTAGACGCCCGTGAAACTTCGTGGGGAAAAAAGCCCGACGATGTAAAAAGCCGCGCCGAAGAAAAGCCCCGTGCGGATCGCAAGCTTTTGTTTCTTGAAAAGGCCGAGCCATGTCGCGGAAAAATAATGGGTGCAGGGCGCGATCAGCGCGACGCCCAGGAATGTTACGGTCCGGTACATGAAAAGCGCGGTTTCGGGCGTGCTGGCCGCGTAAGTACCGGCGATCCCGAGGAACCAGAGAAAACCGCAAAAGCCGATCAGGAAGAACGAAAAATTGACGCGGGAGCGCTTGTTCTGGAGAAAAATAAAGATCCCGATCAGAAGCATCAGGATCCCGACCGCCAGCACGGGAACGGCGTATCCGTTGAACTCAAACGCGCGGATCAGTGTCGTCATAGGAACCTACGAGGACCGAAGACTGGGGACTTGAGACTGGAGCAAAAAGAAAAGCGCCATCGGAACCCCGAAGTTTCTAGTCTGTGGTCTGCGGTCTCTCGTCTCATGTCTTGATTCTAATTCCCCGCACTTCTTCATCTGTTACCAAGCGGCGGCCCCAGAAAAAAGGCGCGAGCTCGAATCCGTGCTTGCGCGCCAGCTTAAGGATCTCGGCCATTTTCTCTTTGGTGATATGCCCCTTGCCCCACGAAAAATTCTCATAACGTTCTTCAAGGGCGAGCACGATCGCCTCCGAAAAACAGCCGTAAAGCACCTTCGGGGACGGAAGGCCGATGTCAAAACCGGCATTGAATTCCTGAGGGAGCGAACAGATCCCGCCGGCGAAAATCAGGATGTCCCGGCGGTCGGTGTCGCTATAAGCGATATTTTTGGGGTAACCGATATCACAAATGATGGCGCCGGATTTAAAATTGGCGATATCCACGATCGAATGCGCCACGCTTGCCGCGGCGATCACGATATCCGCGTCCCGGACCGCTTCGTTGTTGTCCTTCATCCCGGAGAATTTGGCCGGGTAGCCCTCCAGCATTTTCCGGACCCGCGCCAGATTTTCGTCGCTTCGGCTTGTGACGATGATCTCCGCGGTTTTTTCGGCGAGGGCCCTCACACAGGCACTTCCGATATCCCCCGCCCCGCCGATCACGGCGACTTTGGCTTTCGAAAGATCCAACTCCCGGAGTTCGGCCGCCTTAAGGACTCCTTCGACGGCCAGTGCGGCCGTCAGCGTATTGCCCGTCGTGACCGGGACATGGATACGTTTTAAGAATTCGTCGCCGCCCCGTTCGCCCGCGATCGAGGTAAAACCGCCGAGGGCCACAATGCCGAGGCCGAGTTTTTCGGCGACCTTGCAGGATTCAACCACTTTGTCGATCACCTTGCTGATATCCGCCGTAAGCATTTCCGGGATGATGTTGCAGGCGATAAAAGAACCGTAGGTTGATTTGCCGCTCCTGGCGTGGAACTCGTTGATGTCGTAGGAGACATAGGAGGGTGTCAGCTCAAAAAGTTTCGTCAGGAATTCCGGGGACGGAAGGTGCATGTCCTTTTTAGAGGACTGGAAATAATGGATCAGATGCTGGTAATTATAGGGGTGGCCGATCACGCCGAACCCGCCCACCGGGTGGACATGACGCGCGCCCCGCTGTTCGTAATTCTGCGCGGTAAGGATCTCCTCAAAAACCGTCAGCAGCCGCTCGAAATAATGCAGGATCTTTTCGGACAAGAAGCCGCCCATCGCCTGCTCAAGGATCGGGATCCCGATCTTGATCGCCGCTTTGAAGAAAACCTCCGTGCCGCCCAGCTTATGTTCCTGGAAAGCCCAGTACCCCTCGAATTTTTCCAGATCGCCGTCGATCGCCTTGAAGCGGATCGCGGCGCGGCGCAGGTCGATATTGCTTTGGTGGATGTCGAGGGTGTCCTTTTCCTGCCAGGAGATGGGCACTTTTCCCATCTCGACCTTCCAGAGGGTCACGGCTTCAGTGCGGCTCCGGGAGAGGACGCGGCATTCCTTGATCTCCGGAAGATAGCCCGGATAGTCTTCGACCTTGGTAAAAAGACGCAGGACCTGCCAGCGCTTGGCGGGCAGGACGCGGCTCGTCGAAATGACAAATTCCCCTTCCGGATAGTCCATAGACGGTCTTCGCCCTTTCCTAAGGATTATCGGCCGGAATGAGGGATCTTTTAACTCTGGGGAAGAAAAAGGGCCGGACGCGCTCCCCTGCGGAGGACGGTCTGGCCCTAAAAAACAACAGCCCCGCTTTTTTGAAGCGGGGCTGTTGGAACTAACGACTTTCCCGGTAACGCGTTGCTTATTGCTTGGAGAACGTCACCTGGTCGATCAAAATGCTGCCGGTCTTCGGGCTGGAGTTGATATCGTCGAAAACGATGACGAACTCGTTCAAGGCGTTCCAGTTCTCAATACGACGGAACTTCTCGAACGGGATCGAGATCTTCTGCCACTGATCCGTGACGCCGCTCACGATATAAGCGGAAGGCTTGTTCGTCATGTCCTTGAGCTCGATCTTGAAGCGCTTGGTGTAGCCGGCCTTGGCATCACCCTTGACGTAGAAATTCAGGGTGTTGTAAGGGGTTGCATCCTCGCCGTTCAGCTTCATCCAGAAACCGTTATACGCGGGGTTCGGAGAATCCACATCATAATCGAGGCGGATCGAATAGCCGGCTGCGTCTCCTTGGCTATCATCCGTATCGAAGGACATCTGGCACCCTTGTGATTCATCATTCGGGTCCTTGTCCCATCCACCGAAATCGCCGCCGATATTGTTCGGCTTATCCCCGGTGTCAAAATCTGCGATCACTAACTCGTTTGCGGAAGCCGCATAAGCCGCGACTCCAAAGCCAACAACCATCAACGCAACGAGCGCTAACGTCAAACCGATGTTGAACTTCTTCATTTTTTTGTTGCTCCTTTCCGTGAAATGATACTGATTGGCGAGGGTCACTTCGAATTATACACTTTTAAAAAGATAAAGACAAGGGTTCCTATAAAAAATTTATCTTTATTAAAAATTTTTAAGAGTCATGAAAATAAGTCGCGGCTTTTTTAAAAAAACAAAAAAGCGGACCTTGTAACCCGATAAGAAAGAAGGAGTTACGTAAACAAAATCTCAGATCTTGGAAAAGGAATCAAGGACCGTTTTCATTTCTTCCGCGCGTTGCCGGGCCTCTTCGGAAGCGGCATTGCGCTGCAGGTCGGTAAGTTTTGACCGTAATTCCGCGAGCTTTTCATGTTCAACGCGCAGACGCCTTAAAATGATATTGATATCATGCGCCATGTCATGAAAGAAGTCCCCTTCGCGGATCTTGATATCGTGGGGCAGCTCCCCGCGGTTCACTTTCAAAAGCGTTTGACGGAAACGGTAGACAGGACCGGCGACCCGGTGAAGGAAAACCACGCCGTAGGCCCCGATGATAATGAGCGTGAGGATCAGGACCAGCGTGACCCGGATGATGATGCGGTAACTCACATCGGAAAGGACCTCAAAGGGATTCACTTTCCCGAAATAGAGCGCTCCTCCGAAGGCCGCGTCGCGGATCGTCTGGTGAATGACCCAGGCCACGGCTCCTGCAGCCACCATGAAAAGAGCGATGAGCATGAAGGAAAATTCCCGCTGCATCGGGCGGTGGATGATGATGTTCTTTACCTGGCGCTTATAAGGGCGTTGACCCGCCGGCGCCTTGACCTGTACGTTGTTGGCGTGGATATCCATTTTTTTCTCCTTATGATTGAAAGTTCGCTGTTCCGTTCACGTGGGCGTTACGATGCCGTTTCATATAGAAAGCGGCCCTTTGGGTTTTATGAATAAACGCTGAAAAAAATGCGGCGTTGGAACCCCGGAATCGCCTTTCATCCAGGCCTTAACGTCCTCGGCCGCCATGATAAGACACGGCAGGACAAAGAGCGTTAACAAAGTCGAACTGATCAAGCCGCCGATCACCGTAATTGCGAGCGGCGACCAGAGGTCGCTCGCCTGCCCGAAACTAAGCGCCATTGGCAAGAACCCGAGCACCGTGGAAGTGACCGTCATCATGATCGGCCTCAAACGGTCCAGGGCCGCTTCCACCAGCCGTTGCTCCATGGGTTTTTGGGGATCAAGGTGGGTCAGGTGATCGACTAAAATGATGGCGGCGTTCACGACATAGCCCGCTAATAAGATAATGCCGATAAAGACTTGCGTGCTCAACGGTTTGGGGGCCGGGATCCATGCAACCCAATTCGCCGGAACACCGAGAAATGTAAGGGGTTTTATAAAAAAGGCGGACCATCCTAAAGCCAGCCAAATACCCGTCGCCGCCATCGGAACGGTCGCCATGATCAACAAGGGGTAAAGATAACTTTGATAAAGGCATGCCATGACCATGTAGACTAAAAAGACCGTAAGGATCACCGCAAAACCAAGCTCGGTTTTGCTTTTCATCAGTTCTTCAAAACCGCCGCCGAAGCGCCAGTAATAATCGTCGGGGAGTTTTACGTCCTTGAGAGCATCCTTAACGTCAGCCGCGATCTTTTCGATCGGCTTTTTGGTGTCTCCTTTAACGAAAACATAACGGTGTTTGTCTTTCCGGTCGATCGTCTGCGGGCCTGTCGAAGGGTAAAAATTCGCGATCTCGCTTAAAGGCACCTGCTTCGCCTCCTGGGTCTGGACGTAGATCTGGCCGAGATCCTCAAGTTTCTGGCGGTAGATCGCCTGGAGGCGCGTGATGGTCTCGATCTCTTCTCCTTTGGAAAGTTCGTGGAATTTCGTGGGACGCATGCCGCGGACCTGGGCATGCATGCTGTCGGCAACCGTCTTGACGCTCAATCCGTACATGGCCGCTTTGCCTTTATCCACCACAAGCGAGTATTCGGGCCGCTTGCGAAGGTCGGTCATGACCAGGTTGCTTAAACCGTCCACTTTGGACATCTTGTTGGCAAATTCCTTGGCGAGTTTTTCAAGTTCATCGCCGTCCTGCCCGTAGATATTCACGACAAGTTTTTTCTGCTCGGAAGAACCGGCGCCCTCGTCGACGATCAGACTATAGTCGCTATGGATCTCTTTGATGGCCGCGTTCCCCTGCTCGTCGATAATCTTCATGATCTCGTCCTTGGAATACTGCCGCTGGCGGGACGGTTTCAGGCGCACAAAAAGCCGGAGGTCATCCTTGGAGACCGTCGTCGAAAAAAGCGTGATGTCGGGGATCTTGGAGAGGATCTCCTCGATCTTAGCCATGGCTTCATCGTTGGACTCCAAGCGCGCGCCGGCCAAGGGGAAGGTCACGACCGCGAATTCGTTCTCCTCAAACGATGACGGCCAGTCGATCGGCGTGCGGCTGAGCATCCAGATCGAAAAGCAGCAAAGAACTGTCGTTATCAAAAGAACGCGCCACCGGCGGCGGAGCGTCCACAGGATCGCGCGGGCATAGCGGTTTTTGATCCGTTCGATGAATTTTCCCGAGGAATGCTCGCGTTTATCATTAAGCTCGGAACGGGCGAATTGCCGGATCAGCATGGGGATCAGCATAAGGGCGGAGAAAAAGGAGCAGATCAGGGACACGGCGATCGTGAAAGCGAACCCGCCGTACGTCAACTGGATCGTTTTATCCGAGAGCACGATCGGCAGGAATACCACGAGCGTGGTGACCATGGAAGCCAAAAGCGGGAGCCACACCTCCTCGCTTCCCTCGCGGATGGCAAGCGTGTCCCCGAGGCCGTGTTCTTTTTTGGAGGAAATATTCTCCATGATCACGACGGCCGTATCGACCAGAATGCCGGTCGCCAGGGAAAGCCCGCTTAAGGTCATGACATTGATGCTGATATTGCAGGCCGCCATAAAGATGAACGTGGCGACCAGGGAGCACGGAATGACCACGAGAATGATCGCCGAAAGGATTCTTTTCCGGATAAACGCATAGATCACGCCCATTGTCAGGATCAACCCGACAAAAAGCGCGCCTTTGACGTCCCCGATCGCCCGGCTGATCGTATCCGCCCGGTCGTTGACGATCACGATCTTCAGCTCGCCCTTGTGATCGACTTCGAAGGCATCAAGCACTTTGTTAAGATCATCGGCGACCTCAAGCGTGTTGGCCATGCTCGCTTTTTTCACATAGACCGTCACGTTCTGCTCCAGATTCAGCCGCGCCTGGTCGGTCGCCTCGAGATAGGAATCTTTCACAGTCCCGATCTCTTTAAGTGCGATGATGGAACCCTGCCGGGTGGCTTTCATGCCGATATCCCCTACCTCGTCGACCGTGAGGAAGGAACCCATGCTGCGGACCGCGAACGCGAATTTCCCGGTCTCCACGTTCCCGGCCAGAAGGTTCACGTTGCTTTGGCCCAGCACGTCCATCACGCGTTCGATCGCGATGTTGTAAGACACCATCTTGTCCCGGTCGAGCTCCACAAGGATCTTCCGCTCGCGGCCGCCATAAACCTCGACGCTCGCGACGCCGTCCACGCGGCTTAAGACCGGTTTCAGTTTGATATCCACGAGCTCGCGGATATCCTCCGGGGACATGCTCTCCGAGGTCACCGCAAACACCATGATGGCGGCCTGCGCGTCGTCATAATTGGCGATCACGGGTTTTTCGATCTCTTTGGGAAGAAGCGGTTTGACGCGCGCGAACTTCTCGCGGACCTCCAGCGCGGCAAATTTCATGTTCGTCCCCGGCTCGAATTCCATCGTCACGCGGGACTCGGCTTCGCGGGAGCTCGAGTAGAGGTTCTTCATGCGGCTCACGGTCCCGATCGCTTCTTCGATGGGTTTGGTGATCATCTTTTCGACATCCTGGGAAGGAAGGCCGCCGCGGGCGCGCACCACGATGGAAATAATGCCCTGGCTCTGGCCCTGGTAAAGTTCGACCTTCAGGCGCATAAGAGAGATAATGCCGATCACGATGACCGCGGCGAAAAGAATGGCGGTCATGACCGGACGTTTGAGTGCGAAACTAGGGAGTCCCATGATCAGGCCGGAGGCGTTTCGGTGTCTTCTTGCTCTTCTTCTTGTTCCTGGGTCTCTTCTTCATAACCGAGATATTTCTCCAAGAACCGGTTGACGACGATATAAAAACACGGAAGCACGATCAAGGTAAGTACCGTGGAGGAAAAAAGGCCGCCCATCGCCGTCACGGCCAGAGGCGACAGAAGCCCGGCGCCTTCCCCGAGGCCGAGGGCGATCGGGAACATACCCATGATGGTGGTGGTCGATGACATCAATACGGGGCGCGTTCGGGTGCGCACCGCTTCCCAGACCGCGGCGACCATTTCCTTCCCCTCCGAACGGAGCTGGTTGATATATTCCATCAGCACGATCCCGTTGCCGACGACCACGCCACCCAGAAGCACAAGGCCGAGAAGCGAGATCACGTTGAAGGTCGTGCCGGTGATCTTAAGCGCGATCAACGCGCCGCCGAAAGAAAGCGGCACGGTCACCATGATGATCAAGGGCTGGAGGAAAGATTCGAATTGCGCGGCCATGATCATATAAACAAGCATGATGGCGAGCACGAATGCGAAGATGACACCGCCAAAATTCTCGCGGATCTCTTTCGCCTTGCCGGAAAGACGGACCTGGAAATCCTGCGGGATATCGTCGGGGATCCGGAGCCCCGAGAGGAATTTCTGAACATCTTTTAGCACATCCTTATCTTGCCGGGTCTTGTCGATCTCGGCGGAAATGGTCACGGTGCGCTCCTGGTCCATGCGCTTGATCTCGCTGGGGCCCCGGCCGCGCTCCACGCCCGCAAGCTCTTTTAAAGGCACATGCACATCCAGGACTTTGGAGTAAAGCAAAAGCGTCCCGAGGTTCGAAATATTCTCCTTGTCTTTTTCGCTCAACCGGACCCGCACGTCGATCTCGCGGCCGCCCTCCCTGTATTGGGTCGCGACCACGCCTTCAATGGCCGCCTTGGCCGTCAGCGAAATATCCAAAGCGGAAATTCCGTAAAGCGCCGCCCGTTTTTTATTGATCTCGAGCTTGGTCTCGGGTGTTTTTTCGCCGATATCATCCTGGACATTGATGATGCCGGGGATCAGCGCCAAGCGTTCTCTCAAACGCTTCACAAGGTCCTCCATGATCGTAAAATCGTACCCTTTGACTTCGATCAGGACCGGCTTGAGGCCTCCCGCTCCGACCGAAAATTCGCTTTCCTGGAGGACGAACTCGACTTTGGCTTCGTCCCTTTCAAGGTTCAGCGCTTCAAGTTTTTTCGTTAAGCCCGCCACGATCTTCGAAGAGGGCTGTTTTCTCTTCTTATCCAGTGTGACAAGGATCAGCGCCTGGGAGGGGCGCAGAGTTTCGATCTTGATCTCGCCGCGGCTTGTCTTTTCACTTCCGATCGCAACGGAAATATCCTGGACGGCTTTTTCGGAACGCAGCATCTCTTCGAGCCGTTTACAAATATCGTCCGTCACGCCCAAGCGGGTCCCGAGCGGCATATCAACTTTAACGTAGAACTGCCCTTGATCGACCTTAGGGAGAACTTCACGGTCGATCGTTGGAATGAGCAAGAAAGTGGATGCAAGCGCCAAAAACGCGGTGAATAGGATCCCCAGCATAAAGCTGTTCTGCGCCTCTTTGGTCGGCATCTCCATGATCTTTTTATCAAGATCCCCGGTAAGACTCAGAGGTTTATACTCTTGCTGCTTGATGCCCACATAGGTAGAAAGCATGGCCACGAGCGTCAGCGGGATGAAGGTTGAAATGATCTGCGAAAAGATGATCGCCCAAGCGAGGTCCTTGAAGATCTGGCCGGCGACGCCCGGGACAAAAACGATCAAGGGAAAGAACACGGCGATCGTGGTCAGGTTTGAGGAAATGACCGGCCAAACGACTTCCGTGGCGCCGTCGATGGCGCCTTGTTCCGGGTCCGCGCCTTCCTGGCGTTTGCGGAAAATATTCTCCAACACCACGATGCTGGTATCGGTGATCATGCCGATCGCGATCGCAAGGCCGCCCAGGGACATGATGTTGACGGTCACATGCGCCAGACCCATCAGGAAAAAAACGCCCAGGATCGTCAGCGGCAGCGAAACGATCACGAGGACTGACATCGCGAAAGCGCGCAAGTAGATATAAAGCGTGATGAGGGCCAGAACACCGCCCTGCATGGCCTCATGCGCCAGGTTCTGGATCGTGTTGCGGATAAAGACTGAATGGTCGTAGATGATCTTGACCTGAAGGCCGCGCGACAGGAGATCTTCTTCCAGGAACTTTAATTCCTTCCGCAGCAGGTCCACCACCTGGATGGTATTGGCATTCGATTGTTTTTGAATGGCCACCGAGATGTTGGAGGCGCCGTTATAGCGCGAAATGCTGGTCGTCTCCGCGAGGCCGTCGACGACTTTGCCGATGTCCCGGACAGTCACCAGGCGTTTTTCAAGCATCTGTTTTTCGACCTCGCCGCGGAGTTTCTCGATCGTCTCACGCGGGCCTTCGCTCGTATCGCGTTCGACAAAACTCGTTTCTTCACGCCGGAGTTTTTCGACCGTATCGACCCCTACCACCGCATAACCAATTTCGGCCGGCGAGCGGAAATCGCCCACCGTGCGGATCAGATACTCGTAAAGGCCTTTTTTGATGCTGCCCGCGGGATAAGAAATGTTGGCTTCATCGAGCGAATCCACGACCTCGAGAAGCGAAAGATGGTTGGCCTGAAGACGCGGCTGGTCGATCTCAACTAAAATCTCGCGGTTGACGCCGCCCGAGAGAGTAACGGAGGCGACCCCTTCCACTTTTTCAAGGCGGTCTTTGATCATTTTTTCGGTGAGGAGCTTCATGCGGACCGGCGGAAGTTCCGGCGCGGTCACGGAAAGCAAGAGGATCGGACGGGAAAGCGGGTCGAATTTCAATACGACCGGGTCATCGGCTTCTTTAGGAAGCCTTTCTTTGATGAGGTCCACTTTTTCGCGGATGGCGAGAGCGGCGAAATCGATATCCTGGCCCCAGTTAAAGGACGCCATGATGGTGCTGCGGCCCTCGCGGGAAACCGATTCGATGCGTTTTAAGCCCGCCACGGAACCGATCGCCTCTTCGATCACGCGCGTAATGAGCGTTTCGATCTCTTCGGGGGCGGCATTGGAGTAGTCGGTCACGATCGTGACCTGCGGGAATGTGATCGGCGGAAAAAGGTCCTGCGGGAGGCGCTTAAAAGAAAGAACGCCCAGGAGGACCAGCCCGAGCGTGAACATGTAGATCGTGACTTTTTTCTTGATCGAAAATTCGGGAAGACTCATAGTCTAGAGCTCGGCTTCTTGGGTTTCGATCAAACGGATCTTCTTTCCATCCTCCAATCTCTCGAACCCCGTCATGACCACAATCTCTCCTTCGGTGAGGCCCGCGTCGATCTGGGAATAATCGGTGCGCGTATAGCCCACGGTCACGGGACGTTTTTCGACTGTGCCTTCTTCGATCTTTTTGGTGTCGATCTCATCGGCGAGTTTGCCGGATTTCTTATCGCCCTTGCCTTGGTCCTTTTTCAAAGCCGCGGCCATCGCTCCCAGCCCCCCGCCCATGGCGCCTTCCATGCGGGGCTCGACCTTGGGTGTCTCGCTTTCCGGCAACTTGACCACATAAACGAATTTTTCGCCTTCACCGCCCTGGACCGCGTCCGTCGGCACCACGATCGCGTCTTTTTTACTATAAAGCATGACCCTGACGCGGGCGAACATGCCGGGCATGAGCAGTCCTTCGGGATTTTCGATACGAACCTTGGCGGTCGAAGTACGGCTTGTGCCTGTGATCTGCGGCGCGATATTCTCGATCACGCCCTCAAAGGTCTTGTCCGGATAGGCGTCCACGAAAACCTTGGCCTTCTGCCCCAGCGTGATCTTCTGGACGTCGCGTTCCACGATCCCGAATTCCGCGTAGACGTACTCGGTGTTGATGTGGGTCCCGATCAGCGTGCTCTGGCTGATATTCTCCCCTTCTTCAACGTTGACATCGCCCAGCATACCTAAAGACGGCGCGTAAAGATTGGACTTTTCAAGCATGGATTCGTTCGCCTTCATTTCAAGGCGTTGCGCCTCGGCCTCGTATTTGGCGGCATCCATTTCCAGCTTTTTCTTTTCAAGCGTCGAAGGCGGGATCGCTCCCATTTTGAGCAGCTTTTCGTTCTCCGCGACCTCGGCTTCCGTCACTTTTGCCTGGGACTCCGCTTTATTAAAAGCCGCCTGGGCGCGTTTCAGGCGCAAGAGAATATCGTCCTGCTTCAAGGAAACAAGGAGGGCGCCCTCTTCGTAGCGTTCCCCTTCCTTGTAGTTGATGGAACTGATCACGCCCGGGATCTCAAAGCTTAGTTTGAGTTCGACCGACCCTTTGATCGTCCCGAGAACGTTCATGGAATCTTCATAATTGAAACGGCCGACCTTGAAGCCCTTCACGGCCACCGGCGCGTCCTTGGCGGCTTCCTGCTGTTGCTTGATCGTCTCGCTTAAAGAGGGTTTGGACCCTTTAAAAAGATTGAGAATGTATTTTCCGCCAAAAAGAAGGCCGATCAAAACAACGGCGATAATGATGAATTTCATTTTCCCGTGGAAAAAGGAAGGCCCGGGGCCGCCATCCTGGATGGGGGACGGCATCTTGACCCGCGAGTCATGCGGCGCTCTGATCCTGAACGGAGTTTTCCCGCTTTCCCGGTCTTCTTCGTCTCGCATATTCATCTTGAGTCAAACTCCCTTATGGTCTTCCGAATGATATTATTTCAAAAAGGACTACGCCTGACTTTGAGGTTCTTTCGGGGTCCCCAAATTCAAAAAATCCTGGATGCCCACGGCGTGGTTGAGCGACGCTTTGGCTGAAAAATAATCTTTAAGCGCTTTATGGAGCTCCGCTTTCTCGCGCGTCAGATCGGATTCGGCCTGAAGATATTCAGAAAGCTCGACTTCTTTTTTACTGAGCCGGTATTCGGCGAAGTCACGCAACCGTTTACGGTATTCGAACCGCTTGACCGTGGAATTAACCTGGATCGTGGCTTTCTGATAATCGTAATAAGCCTGCTTGACGTCCTGAAGTACCTGTTTTTCGGCTTTTTCGAGCTCGACCACCTGATTAAGCTTATCAACCTCGGCTTGCTTCACGTTCACAAAAGCGTCCAGGCCGTCTAAAATACCGACATTGAGGGCGTTCTTGCGAAGCTGCGTTCCGTCTCCATAAAGATACTGCGTGATCGACGGGGCTTTTTTATCGCGACTGAACGTGTAACTCACTTTGTTGCCGGCAACATTCCAATTCAGTTCAAGCATCAACTGCCATTCTTTTTTAAGACGGGGTTCATCCGTATAAGAAGTAACGGAGCCCGGCGTCGCGGAAGCATAAATCGAATCCACGCCGGAGCCATAATAAGCTTCGCCTAACGCCCCAAATTGGTACGTTAAATAGGCCTTGGGAAGAAATTCACCCCAACGGATCCGCTCACCAAGCCGCTGGGCCTGGAGTTTTGCGGCCTCGACTTGAAGTTCCGGACGGTTTTTATAAGAAAGATCGACCAGCTTTGAAAGTTCCGGGGATTTTTCTTCTCCTTTAAAAACATCGGGCGGGGTTTTGGAAGCGCCGGCCGCGCCCGTCACGGAACTCGCCTGGTTCTCGACCACATCGTCCAGGTTGTAGATCTTGGAAAGCTGGACCTGGTCATTCACGGAAAGATCGAGGTAGCGCTGCATCTCGAGCCGCGCGATCTCAAGCTCCTGATTGGCGGATTCCAGATCAAAATTCATCTGGCTGTAAAGCGACTGGACGTTCAGGTGCTCGATCTCGGAGATCAGGTTCTCTTTGAATTTCTCATCTGACATTTCCGCGAAACGTTTCATCTTATCGACAAGGACCTGATGTTCGTCGGCGGTTTGAAGGGCCCTTTGATACTCAAAATAGGCGCGGGAAAGGTCGAACACAAGTTCCGAAAGGGTTTTGTCGAATTGTTTCTTTGCCGCTTCAAGGCTCGCCTTTTCCTGCAGGAACGTGTTCCAAAGGATCCCGCCGTTAAAGATCGGCTGACGCAACGTGATATGCCAGTCATCGCCGGTGAAAGGAGAGCCGCTCAATTGGCCTTTCCGGTTATTGAAATTGATGGAGGCCTCGGGGAAAAGTTTTCGGAACGCTAGAAGAACGCGGCGGTTATAAAGCGAGATATTTTCATGAGCCGCTTTGGCCTGCGTGTGGACCGACTTCGCGCGAACGATAAGGTCTTTTAAGTTTTTGGGGCCGCTGTTCAGGAACTCGTCTTTTTGCTGAACTTTCAAAGGCGTGATGGAAGTGCGGATATAAATACGGTCCAGATAGGGCATCTCCCTGGCGCGTTCTTCCCGTAAAGCTTCGACCTGCAGGCGCACGGCATCGTCAAGGGCCTTCGTTTTGGCTTTTTCCACTTCTTTGGCCTGCTTGTTCAGCTCCTGCATCATGGTTTCATCGCGGATCTCGATCCTCGCTTCCGGCGCGTCTTTGCGGACGGCGATGGGCTCTTCGGCGGGAACGGCGGAGGTCATAGAAACCGGCTGAATACCGGGCTGGATATTAGAAATGGATTGGTCTTCTGAAACAGAGGCGATGCCCGGAACGGAAGCGCGAGTCTCCGCGCCATAGAGCGGAGATGCCGGCAAACACAAACCGACCGCTGTCCCAAACGCAAAAATAAAGGCAAGGGTTCTTTTCATAAGTTTCGAATTGGCAGCATTTTACCACGATTTATAACAAAATCTAAAGCTCTTCTTTTATCGGCAAAAACGGTCCTGGAGTTAACGGGAGAAAAGGGTCCCCGGAAGGAGGCGGCGGGGCCTAAGTTTCGCGTTTACGGAAGACCTGCCGCGCTTTCAGGAAGGAGGGCACTGCAACGACAAGGAGCGTGGAATTCCGCTGGAGAGCATTCGCGAGGTGGAATTTCATGCCGCCATAGAAGTAAAGATTGTCCCCTTCTTTGAGCAGGGCCTTCCGGCCCTCCACCGCTCCTTCGAACTGGCCGATCAGGGTCATGACGAAAAAGGCCCCGCCTCCTCCGGCAAGCAATTTTTCATCAAAGCGCTTCTGCCCCTCCAGGATCATCTTCCCGCAGAAAAGCTCTTCCGTCAGCGGCGTAAAGGAGATCAGCTGGATCCCTTGGGAAGGCAGGTCGATCTTGCAGACCCCCTTTTGCGAACCCAGTGAAAAATAATTGCGCTGTTCCAGTTCCGCCTGGCGGAAAAGATCGCTTACGGTGATCCCAAATCCCTTCGCCAGAGCCGCAAGGGTGGCCATGGAGGGGTTGCGGATCCTTCCCTTTTCGAGCGCCACGAGCGTCTTGGGATCGATCCCTTTCCCGCGGCGGCAAAACTCCACGCCGCTTAAATTTCTTTCTTCGCGCAGCCGCCGCACGATCCGCCCGACATCAAGAGGACGAACGGCTTTTTCTTTCGCGGAACCATTTTTTCGAAATCGTTTCATCGGAAAGCTCCTTTTTCCGGAACTAACTATTCGACGTTTTTTGAAATCCCAAGGTCCTTATTGCAAACGGGATAAAAACACCGAGCTAAATTATCAATAACCCTGCCTACCGGCAGGCAAGCAAGATACAATGACCAAACAATACTCAATGATCAATATCCCAAATCTTTGGTTATTGTCTCTTGATGCTTGGTGATTAGAATTCTCCTGATCCCCGTTTTCCTTATTCTTGCGACAGGATAACTTTTCCCAGGACAAAACGTTTATATTTTTCCTCGTTGCGGAAGAACCAAACAAGTTTTCCGTCCCCGCCTTTACGGTCGATCTCATGAATTGCGGGACTAAGCCGGACCTCGCCGCCGGGCGCCGGCTCGATCCCGAGATATTCCCACCGGATAGCCCCTTCGATAATATATCCCTTGCCGTCCACATAGCTTTTCGCGATCGCTTGTCCGGTCTGAAGCGGGTCCTCGCCGCCCTGAAACCACGACCATGCGGCGATCTCCTTTTCGCCGAGCCCGGGGCGGAACCCTATCTGATAATCCCCCGGATCGTTCCAGTAAAGGCCTTCCCCTTCCGGATCAATGTAAAGCTCGAAGATGTCGTCGCGCCAGATATTCTTGCCTGTCCTTTTAACGATCACATCGTCGTCGGTTACCTTCGCCACGAAATAGAGGTATTCCTTGTCCCAGGCAAATCGAATGGACGCCGAAAGATCTTCGGGGCCGTCAAAAACACCGAATTCCCTGTTGTGTTCCGGATCCAGCTTGATCGCGCCTGAGGCGGGCCAATCTTTAAGGAATCCGTCGATCTGAAGGCCTTGAGGAACATAGGGCGCGCGATATTCGGGGGGCGGCGGCCAGGGAAGTTCCATAGTTCCTTTCCGGAACCCGATCTTTTTGAGGGCCGCCTGGATAGGCGTGCTCTGCTTCATGTGTTTCCAGATCAAGCCCGACCGGTAATTTTCGATCATGAGCAGAAGCGGCCCCTGATCGATCGCCAGCACTTTGGGGCTCACCCACCCCTTGGTCATGTTGATAGCATCCGAAAAACCGTAAGGCCCCCACAGGGTGTCGCTGTAATTCTGGCGTAGATCCCTGAGGCAGGCGATGGATTCCTTGGGTGTAAAAACGATCGAGCTGCCGCAGGCCGTCGGCGTGATGGTGCCGTCATGAAGAACCGTCCAACCCGGCGGCGCTCCGTAGGCGCGGTATCCTGCGGGGCCCTCCGAAGCCGAAAGCCCCCAGTGGTTCGGGCCGTAACCGGCGAACTTGGACGCCTGATCGATGCAAAAAGCTCGGTTGGCGAGCGAGGCATTCACGGAATTGGAGAAATAATCCGCAAAACCGTCGTTTTGATCGCGGAGGTCAAGCCAGACATGCGGGTACTGGTGCGTAAAAAGCGGCGGCATCTGGATCAGCCGGTAATCACGGTAACTTCCCACCGGCCGCGAGATCTCCCGCCAGCTTTCGGCCGGGATCGGCAGGCCCGGCGAGCCGATCGCGAGGACATACAAAAGAAGCGACTCGTCAAAATGGTCCCAGCGGTGCTTGCTGAAACCGGTTTCGGGATGCCAGGCAAGGGCGAAGGCCTTGCCGTGATTCATCATCCAGGGAAAATCGATCCGTTCATAGATCCGGCGCACAAGGCCGTGGATCTTGGCGTCCTCAAAATACTCTGCGGCAAAAAGCGCGCCGGCCAAAAAAAGCGCTGTATCGATCGGCGAAAGCTCCGAGCGGCCGGCCCGCTCCCCGCTTTCAAAATTAAGGAAATGATAGAAAAAACCTTTATGCTGCGCCGCCTGGTTGAGGAAAAACTCCAACGTCCGGACCGTCAGGGCGTGCGCCGTCGCGCGGCTCATCCATCCCCTTTCGACGGCGACCGGATAAGCCGAAAGCGCGAACCCGACGCCCGCGATAGTTGCCGGAGCGTTGCTGGCGGCGTTGGGCTTGTTGGGCGCGCTGTCCCGGACAAGCCCGTTGTAGGGATTAACGTGGTCTTGAAAAAAACGGCAGGCCTTTTCCTGGATCTCGTCGAGCAAAGCTTCATCGTCGGAGGAAAGCGGTTCGGCAGCAAGGGAACATGTGACGAAAAAAAATAGTAGATAGTATGTAGTAAGTAGTATGTGGTTTCGTTTTTTTAAAAAATTCATCGCATCCTATCTGAATTTTTGAAGGACAGCTGTTAGCATCCGCCCCAAGGAGTCAATTTTGGAAGAAATAGTCTCAAATTCATTTTCCGTAAAATATTCCAGTCTGTACGCTATAAAAAGTTCGGTTTCAAGTTCCGCAAGAGACCCCATCGCGATATGAAGATATTGTTTATGTTCCTTGGAAGAAAATCGTCGAAACCCTTCGGCAATATTCGCGGGGATAGAAACCGAGGCCCTTCGGATCTGGCTTGTCAGGCCATAGATCTCCTCCTTTGGAAATCTTTTTGTCAGCCCATAGACGACCAAAACGATTTCTACTCCCAAATTCCAAATTTTTAAATCCTTAAAGCTTGTGATCTTTGTCATGACTTTACCGCTTCTTTCTTGATTTGCCACATACTACATACCACCTACCATATACTTCTTTGCTGCCAACTACCTATGCTCTTGTCTCTAGTCTGTCGTCTCGAGTCTGGTGAAGTAAACTAATTTCTTCACCAAAAACATCATCGCCGAAAGCGAGCTGCCTTTGTACCCTTTCTCGAGCACGGCGGGATTGCCTGATCGGCGCATCTCGGAAAGCTCCTCTCCTGAAATAGAATCAAAGAAGACGACCACCGGGATCTCGAGCTTGGAGGCCTTGAGCTTCGCGTAGAATTCCCGGCCGTCCATCACGGGCATCTTGATATCGAGAATGATCACATCGGGTTTCCGCTTCGCGATCACCGCAAGCGCTTCTTTCCCGTTCGGGGCGCATGCGATCTCGAAGGTAGGGGCCTGGCGCCCCTCAAAATAATCCCGGACCATCGTCCCGATCTCCTCTTCGTCGTCGACAACCAGGATCCGGACCTTCTCCGGCATGGGCAACGATTCGATGAACTTTTTATTAAAATCGATCGACGCCGGATCGTCCGGAAAGGCGCCGTCAAGAAGAGGGTCTTTCTTGAAAGCGGGGGCTTCGCCCAAAAGATAAAAGCGGAATTGGGGATCCGTGTCTTTCCGGACCCGGATCTTTTGTAAAAAATTTTTTGCTAAAAAGAAATGCTGGCTAAAAAGAACCTTCGGAACGAATTTATCAAAAAGCGGGCCCGTTTGCGCAGGATCGTCGGCCGTCATTACCGAGACCGGCGCATCGCTGAAATAACCGCTCAAAAAAGACGCCCACCCCCCTCCATTTTTCTCAAAAATTAAGACGCGCTGTTTCATAAACTTTGTCTACACATAAAACAAAGTTTAAAGTGAGAGGGCAGTGCTAAAGTCATGTTACACTTCCTAAGGCCTCTATGCCTTTGATTCTGAAATAATGAATGAGATTTATTCATTCTGGGATATTACGGACAAGATTTTTAAAATCTGACGGAAGCGCAATGTTTGAATTTGGATCCGGGCACGCTGTGTCCTTAAAATCAAAAATGGCGCTTCCATAATAAAGACCCCGCGTAGGGTCACCCGCAAATCTCAAAAAAATTACACGTTTGCTTTTTTTGTCACACGCGACAAGCGATACCCAATTACCCCAATCCGTTCCATACCAGGAGATCCATTCATCGCTATTCGCATCTTTGTTCGCAAAAAAATCATAGGTTGGCTCAAGCGCATTATAGTCAAAACAACCACTCCCTCCTTGCATGGTTGATAGCTTTTCAAGCGCTGATAAGCTGCCAGAGGAGGTATTTTGAAAAACTTCAAGATTTTTTTCCAGCGCATAGAGGCGCATACAATGAGAAATCGTCCGAAGGCTTTGAATCGCGCTGTCAGCGCGTTTGTTTTCGGCGGTTTGTTGAATCTTAGGAACAACGATCGAGGCGCCAATCGCCATAATTACCAACGTTACGATGGTCTCAAGTAATGTTATGCCCCGTTTCCCCATCAAGAACCCCCGGACGAGGTAGTAGAATCAACATAATCAAGATTATCAGGGTCTAATTCCTTCTGGCCCGTCTTTTGAGCCACAGAAAATAGCTTGGGAGTTCCGGGCGGAGGATCATCTCTTAGGGTTTCGTTGTAGTCATAGGTTCGTTCCGGAGCCCTGTAATAATCGGTTCCATAATATGCCGGCGCTCCGTCTGATTTTTTTAATTCTTCCGAAAACCACGGGGCCGTCGTGACTCCTGAAAAAAAGACTCTACGTCGAATATCCTCACTAGGATCGCTCAAATCCCGCCAATTTTCTTGAAAGTTGATCAAGTTTTCATATCCTCCACTGTATTTCACATCATATAGGCGTTCGTAATAGGGGTAGCTGTAATGAAGATTGGGCGGATAATTTACCTGTTCGATAGCATTAAGATATCCTCCGAGCCCCGATGATGAAATGTCGCATGCGCGGAGATAGATCTTGTTGGCGCCGGAAGAACAGGAGGTTCCGAGTGCGGGATGGCAAGTTCGATTTTTGAAATAATATTGGCCTATGACTTGACTGCTTGATCCCGGGTCAATGCTTGCCGCCGGATAGGGATTGACCAATTTTATAACCAGAAAATCTCTGTAACGATACCCTGGGCTGGACGAGCTATAGTTTCTATACCAGTAAAGAGGATTTCCGTGTTGATCGGCCATTTGCAATCTTTCATAAAGCGGTTCCAGAAAATTTTTATACTCGGGTTTAAAGACATCGTTTCTTCCTTCAAAAGAACAGGCGCCGCTCGAGGGCGCCGAATCGGCGCCTGAACAACTAACAAACCAGCCGTTTTTTGCTTTTAATTCAGGGTACGCGTTGCTGCATATTCCATAAGGACAAAAAAGGAAAAACCTGTATTTTCCCGCCGCTTTTAATTGCCCTCCCGGTTCCCCGGGGCTAGCGCCGGGAACTTTATAGATCAAAAAACCTCCCCTGTCCTGATCCCAGATATCATTAGAAGGGTCTGCCTGATTGGTGATAGGGTCCACATCATTGCTTTTTGAATCAAGTTTTTCATAAGGATTCATGGACGGCAATCCGGAAAAATAGCTTTCGTTGGTTGTAATCAGACTGATATGATTGCCTGCATCATCTCGGCGCCAAGCGTTGTAAATCTCTGTAAAATTAATTTCCCCAGGGATCGCCCCATTTGTCGCTGTAATTCTGCAGGGGGAATTGTAATAAGGATTCTCTGTTGGAATTACCGCCCCATTTAGATCGCTTCCGTCCCGGCAAGCGCCAATATTTCGATATTCGGAATGTCTTAATGGAGCCCCGCTGGCTACATCCGCAGCGCAAGTATCACCCGTATGAGACACTGCGCTTCCTTCCCCTGTAGGAACACCGGTATAACTAGGATTTCGAACGCCTAGACAATTCCAGCAATTGGGCGAATAGCCCGTTAAAACATAAGAGGAATGCAGCGCTACGGAGGGAACTCCGACATAGCCCAGGCATCCTGCAACGGAAGCGGTAAGTGGCGGGGTATAAGTGGTTTTATCTACTTCACATGTCACTACGGGTATTTCGGTATCGCCCGCGGTCTTAGCCCATTCAGGCCAATACGACATGGAAGTTTTGGCTAGATCAAAATCAGGATGCGATACTTTGAGATAGTAAATTCCATTGACAGGCCCCGTTAAATATTTCGCATCAATCCCGTTTGTATTCCAACGCGGGCCAGGAAGAGAGCTGTATCTGCGCTCGAGGCGGGATTCCAGAAAACCTGTCACGACCGCAGTATTTAAACTAAGATCGTTTCCAACGTTTCGGGAATCCAAAGAAGTGGACGCTCCGTAAGCATCTTTCCATTCCTTAGAAAGAATTCCAAAGCTGTCACTAAAAATAGCAACCGGCGGCACTTTGCATGTCTGTTGAATAATCTCGTCATAGGAACAAACGCCTCCCGGAGCCCCGCTCTCGTTATAACCATAATAAATATTGAAATCTCCTTGAACCCAAAGCCGTCCATTTGTCGCAAGAGTCATCCCGGTGATCTTTCCACTTTGCAATGCCGAGGGGATCGCTCCGGGATATGTGGCGGCCGCGGAGTCTTTGACCCTCACAAGGCGCACAGAGTTATCTTCGGCGTCGCCTTGAGGAACGCCCAGAGAATCAAGCATCGGAAGGGTTTGAATATAAATACTTATACCATCGCGAAAATACTCATTTCCGAGCGCGGTTCCCGTCGCGTCTGTTCTGGGAATACGATCAAGAAAATATTTCCTAAGTTTGTCCATGAAAAGGGTTAAGGTTCTATAGCGTCCTTTGAGCCGGTAGTCATAGATCCAGCCATAATCAATGAATTCTTCCGGCGCAGCGCTACTTGAAAAACATGGATATTCGCCTTTCACGCACACGCTATGAGCTGTGCATAAACTGTTAGCGCAACGAATATCGATATCCGCGATCCCCTGATACTTCAAATTTTTGATCTCGACGGAATCGCTTTCCTCTACGGGTTCGATGAGAAGATGATTCGGATTGATGTTGCTTGGATCCGGATTAGCAACGCCAATCGGTAATGCTTTAGGGTCGACATTGTCCATAATCAAAATATTTCCCTGAGAGCTAACGCCGCCCCACTGCGGGTCTTTTAAAGGATTGTCCATTTTTTCTTTTAATGGATGAGACTCTCCCGTAACATTTTTTCTTGTAGCTACGGGATGTTCAGGCGACCAACCGGAATAAAGTTTTGGAAAATTTGTAACGTCAAAAGCCGGAGAAACGCTCACTCTGTATGCTGTCCACGGATAGGCGTAGGGGCCCATACGAGGCGCATGATAAACAGTTCCGGCTGCAAACCTTGAGTAGGATTGAACAAGAACCCCGGTCGGAGTTGTCCCGATGTTAAGAGGACTAGCCCCGCTGCTATCATAAACACTGATACGAGTCACGGGGATGACTCCGTTATAATTTCCGAGCTCAGCCCCATTCGAAAAATAGTAAAAATATGGAAAAAACCTGTTTTCGGTTCCATCTTTTTCCAACTGGCATCCTGCATATATTTTGGAATAATCGCACCAATCGGATTGATGCACGTTCCAGGGCGGCGTGACCTCAGGAAGTTTTTCGCCGCCAGCCACCCTCGCCTTAAGCGAAGCGAGATCACTAACTCCTAAAGCTTCGAGATAGTAGGGTGGCAAATTGGCGATATAGGCATCAGCGCCTGAAAATTCTTGGCTATTCAACATATAATTTTCTGCCATGGCTCGCTTGAAATAGAAATAAATATCTCCATGGCTTTTAAGAATATAATTTTGCGGATGCGGATTTAACGGATTGGTATAGGGAAGCAGAAACTTAAGCCCGGCATTGGTTGCAAAGTCACTGGTCCTCCCGCTCATCAAGTAGACATCCCCGTTTGTGAAGATCGGCCCCTGGATCGAACTTTCCGGGCCCGGCGCGATCTCAAGGTCGTCGTCATAAAAAATAGAGAAATCAAAAAGCGTGCCCGCCCGGACTTCGAGTTTTTGTTTAACGGCCAGGCGTTCTCCCGAACGGGTGTTGACCATCGCAACCGTCACCTCATATTCCCGAACAGCATCGGCGGGCTCGGTTGAAGATCCAATTTGGCGAACGCGAACCTCGGGAATGCTATTAAGGTTTGCCGGATCTTTTATGTAAGGCATATGGCTTGTTAAGGACTGGATATTCGCCAACGCTTTTGTCCTAAAAAATCCAGCGGTATCCGTCGAAACACATGGATCGCATACCTCGTTTTTTTGTTCACTTGAAAAATTTGGATAGGTCGCATGAGTTATTACATAACTGTAAAAAAGACTTTCAACCGCTTCAACAACGGCTTGCGCATACAAACTCATTTCGGCACGGTCTTTGAGCCGTTGGATACTGCGGCCTTGCCGGGTCATGTTAAGAAAAGCTCCCGTAAGCCCTGAGACAATGAGGATGACTATCAAAATCGTTGCAAGCAAAGCATAGCCGCGTTCGTTTGTTTTTAAATTTCTCACGTTTTCACCTTCGGCAGGGCAAAATATTTCCGGACACCGGCCCTTGCCAACGTTTTCCCGTCCTTTGTAACGATCGCTCCGATTCTGAGAATTAAGGTTTGATTTCCTTCAGAATCAGTTTCTATGTCCCATATATTAGGGCAGAAGGTGGCAGGAGAGTCGTGTTGGGTTTTATAGCACGGATTATCGCGACACGCTAAAAAATCCTCATCAGACACGGGAGTTTTGAAATCTTCCTTCTGGATGTAAGGCACGACCGCCACATCGCTTGCATAATTAGAAATGTATCCGTCGAACCCTCCGGCGCGGCTCGAAATTACATTATAGCAATAGCCATATCTTTCTGATAATCCCCACCAACCACAATTATTAGATCCTGTTTTTGAAAGCGGCAGACTGCTTTGAAAATCAAGAAGGGCAAGCCGCCATCCAAACATGGGGCCATAACCCGTTAAGGTACCCGCGGAAGTGCCCCTTGCGTTGCTGCATAATTGATTGTAAACGCCAACGGTGCCAGGCACCATTTGCTTAATATCCTTTTCCATGAACCGAATAACAGAATTAACCGTGTCAAAGGCCCGGGTTTGCGCATTTGCGCGATAAAGTATTTTGGCAACGGAAATAGACAAGACCCCCCCGGCGATAAGCACGGAAGAAAGAATTGAAAGGGCGAGCAAAAGCTCCAAGAGAGTTAAGCCGTGAACCGATTTAACGAAATTGGGATAACGACCAAGGCAATTAATCGCTAACCTCCTTTTTTAAAACCTCCGAACTTCACTGCGATACCTTTTCAAGACGGGCTAAAATAAACTGTGCGTAAAATCATTTTTTTATCGCAAGAATCCCAATTTGTTGCGCATGGATTTGCTTTGTCCCGCCAGCCATAATCCCAACGTATTTCAATTTCGACGTTGAAAAGATACGGTACGCCAAGCTTTTCGACCTTATAGGCCATCACAGCACTAGACAACTCCGAAAAAGCGGTGGTAATGGTTTCGTGCGTTAAGGGAATGGCGCCAATCTTTTGGGTTTTAATCTCCGCGATCTTTTTTTCCGCGAGATCAATAGCGCTTAGCCGTTGTTGCATTTCGGCCGCAGACCGCTTTGTAAAAGCAACCGTACCGATCACTCCTACGGCCACAACGGTCAGGACTACCATGCTGACCATGATCTCCAAAAGCGTAAAACCAATTTCTTTTTTCATGTCAAACCTGCCTTTGTCTTCAACGAAACCTACTATAAAATGTAACAGGCGAGATCAAAAAAAGCAAAAATCGACGGTTTTCAAAAGATGAGAAGCGATCTTGTTTTAGATGGGAAAGAATAGCTTGGGAAGATGGATATATCTTAGAACGGCCAGTATTTTTCCGCAGATTTCGCATATTCCCCTGCTCCGCTCCACGTCCCATTATCATCGATGGTCAAGGCGCCTGAGACTTTTTCACCCCCAATGGGCTTCCGGGTGGCTGTGACAATAAGGGAATTTGTCCCACCGCTATTGGCAACGTTGGCGGTACTATAAGTCCAATGGGCGTTAGCGCAGGCGGGAATTTCGATCCCAAGTTTTTCTAAAAAATCGGTTTTACTGGTAGCCACATCAGCACCTGATGGGCTGCAGTTATCCGGGATCGATACGTATACTCTATCGTGAGCGTCATAATACTGAAGCTGGGCGCGCCGAATAACGCTTAACATGTTAATTGCTTCGGCAGCTTTGGCTTTTTCGGTTTGGCCAAAAAAACGAGGGATGGCGAGCGTGGCAAGAACCCCGATGATGATAACTACAATCATCACCTCAGTTAACGTAAACCCCGCACTTCGGGGAATGTCGCGCTGTTTTCTTAACGAACCTCCCTGATGAAACATAACGCTACTCCCCATGGCTTTTGAGGATGGTAAATACTTGTAAGATTAAGACGGCTTAAATGGGTGTGTTGCGGCGGAATCCCAAACGCCTAATTCATTGAGAATGATCGTCTTGCCGCCATATTCGGCAGATGGGCTATCGTTCTTGCACCATGACTGCGCAGTGCATCGCGTAGCAGTAGCATCAAACCCGGGAAGTCCCGTACTGCTTCTGGACGAAACTAGCGCTACACTGTATTCAAAATTACGGCTGTCAGCGGTGCTAGTATTGGGGCTATCCATTCCGATTTTATTCCACTCAGTGCCGGCGGCACTGTTGGTGATAGCAAGATATACGCCATTCTCAAGCTTATAGGCTTCCTCTCCCATACGAATAGCGCTTAACATCCCTACGGCTTCCGCGACGCGTCCTTTTTCAGCTTGCGGGAAAAATTTCGGAAGAGCAATGCCGCCCAAAATACCCAAAATCACGATGACAATGAGAAGCTCGGCCAATGTAAAACCCTTACCCTCATATCTCATGCCGCGACCCTCGCTTTTTATTTTTTGAAAAATAACAACGAAACCCGCTATCAAAAAGAAAACCTATGCTCGAGTAGTGCATCCGGTCGTGCTGGTATCTGTTTGCGCCGCTCCGCCCACCGGCCAATACGTTCCGCCGCATAAATAATTACCATCCTCCCGAAGGATAATTGTATTCCCAGGAATGGTGCTACGCGTGGCAGTACACAAGTTGGTTGTGGGAGTGGTCCCTGCGGTGCACGTATAAGTAAAATTCGCCCCCTGTGCCGCGTCTGGCTCCACTAAACCAAGGACTCCCCACCCCGATCCTGCGGTAGTACCTCCTGAACCGGTCGTAGTGGCTGTAACGGCTATAAAACTGTCGTCTCCTGTTGCGTCCATATTCGCAATCTGGGCGCGGCGAAGAGCGCCGAGCTGCTGCTGGGCCTCAGCGACCCTGGCACGCTCCGGCTGACTTAAGAAACGCGGAAGAATTAAAGCCGCTAAAACGGCGATGATGATGACCACGATGAGAAGCTCGATCAGTGTAAAACCCTTTTTAGTTTTCATGTTTTTTTCTCCTTCGTTAAAGATTAAATTCTTTTTTTCCTGATCTGCGCCCTAAGATGTTAGCCGCAGTATAGCCCTTTTCAATAATGACATCAAGAACACTACATCCCCGCCGCGCCGCCCGTAGAAAGCTCGATGATCGGAAGGAACATGGAAACCACGATCGTTCCGATCACGCCACCCATAAAAAGAAGAAGGATGGGTTCTAAAAGCGTCGCCAAACGCGCGAGAAAAGTATCCACCCGATTTTCATAGAAATTTGCGATAAGGTCGAGAAATCGTTCCAGTTGACCGCTTTCCTCGCCGACGCTGACGAGCTGGGTCATGAAAACGGGAAAGATCTTTTTGTATTCAAGCTGGATCCCAAGGCCTTGGCCGCCGCGCACCGCCAAAGCCACTTCCTTGAGTTTATTTTCAATAAAGCGGTTCTCAACGAGCTTCCCGGAGATCTCAAGCCCCTGGAGGATCTGAACGCCGGCTTTTAAAAGCGTCGCGAGACTTCGGGAAAACCGGACCACGCCTACTTGCACCAGAAGATCGCCAAAAATGGGGACATTAAGGCGGAAATGATCGTAGCCGATCTTCCCTGCGGGAGTCCTTTTAAGGAAGCGGATGCCAAAAATGATCAAGATGACAGCGGTCATGATGTAGGGAAATTGAAAACGAACGGCATCGCTTGCGCCAATAACAACCTGGGTGATCGCGGGAAGCGGCATATTTTGGGATTGGAAGATCTCCGCAAATTTCGGAACGATAAAGATCAACAAAAAAGTCAAAGCCGCGATAACGGCCAATGTCAAAATGCCGGGATAAAAAAAAGCTGAGATAACCTTGCTTTTAATACGCTCTGAAGCTTCCTGGTAATGCGCGATCTCCTCCAGAACTTCCGGCAGTTTTCCCGTCGTTTCTCCCACCTTAACAAGGTTGATCCAAACCCAAGGGAAAACTTTCTGATGTTTCTCAAGTCCGGCGCTCAAGGGCGCGCCGCCGCTGACATCCTGGCCAAGCCCTTTGATCACCTTTTGGAAATAGGGATTGGCCGTCCCGCGACGGATAATTTCAAGGGCCCGGAGAAGCGCGATCCCAGCTTTAAGGAGCGTCGCCAGCTGGATCGCAAAAAAGATCAATTCCCGGATCGAAACATGGTTAAAAAATGAAAGCGAGACCCTGGGCGATTTGATCCCGGAGGGCCGGAAGGGGCCTAAAACCATCTCCCGGAAATTCCAGGGGCGGGATCCCAAAACGCGGACGGATACGACCACATGCCCCTGCGCGAGCAGTTGTTGGACCGCCATATCCTCGGTAGGCGCCTGAATGATCAGAACTTGAGATTTATGCGGAGCATCATGAGGACGGATATGACACTCGAAAGAAAGCTCCCTGTCTTTCGCGAGGTTGGCGGATCTTTTTTCGACTGAGGGATCATTCATAAGCGACGCTTAAAACCTCGTCAAGGGTCGTAATACCCTGCTCTACCTTCCTTAATCCGTTCTGGAGAAGGCTTTCGTAATGTTTTTGTTTTTGGACCTGACGCAGTTTCTCAAGGTCTGCGTCCTTGGTGATAAGGCGACGAATGTCTTCATCGATCGGTAAAACTTCATAGATCGCCATGCGACCCCAGTAACCGATATTCCGGCATTTTTCGCATCCTTTAGCATTATAAAGCGTACCGGCTTTGATCTTGTATTCGTCGACAATCTTCGCATCGGGCTTATAGGGGACCTTGCAATGAGGGCACAAGAGGCGGAGTAAGCGTTGCGCAGCGACAAGGCCAAGACTCCCCGCGACCAAATAAGGAGGGATCCCGATATCGATCAGACGGGTTACTGCCGTTACCGCGTCATTAGTGTGAAGCGTGCTTAACACCAAATGCCCCGTAAGCGAGGCGCGAATACAGATCTCTGCGGTCTCAAGATCGCGAACTTCTCCCACGAGAATGACGTCGGGATCTTGGCGGAGGAATGCCCGAAGACCGCTCGCAAACGTCAGCCCGATATCCGGTTTCACCTGAACTTGATTGACCCCCTGAAGCTGATACTCGACCGGATCTTCGATCGTGAGAATATTGATCTCCGGAGAAAGACGTTTATTCAATGCCGCATAAAGCGTTGTGCTTTTACCGCTTCCGGTGGGACCGGTCACCAAAAGAAGCCCGTACGGCCGCATCAGCGCTTTTTCAAAAAGCGCCAATTGTTCGGGCTCAAAACCGAGCGTCTGCATGTTTAAAAGTTCCATGCGTTTTGCAAGGATACGCATGACAACTTTTTCGCCATAGATAATTGGGATCGTCGAAACGCGGACATCGATCTTCTGATCATTGTACTGGATCGAAAAGGAGCCGTCCTGCGGGATACGTTTTTCCGCGATATCCATCTTTGATAGGATCTTGATACGGGAAACGATGGCATTATGCAGCTCTCTGGGCGGAGGAGGAAGCTCATAAAGATTGCCGTCCACGCGGTAACGAACCGAGATCTTTGCGGCGAATGGCTCGATATGGATATCGCTAGCGCGATCATCCAAGGCTTTTTTGATCATAAAATTGACGAGTTTGACGACCGGCCCTTTTCCGGCTTCCGCGATTGTCGCTTCCAGATCGACCTTGTTCTCGTCTTTTTGATCGCCATAATCCTCTTTGATATCATCCACTTCCGAGGAAGAAACAAACTCCTGAAGGTCCGTGCTGCTGTAATAAGCTTCGATCGCGCGACGAAGTTCGTTCTCTGTAGAAAGGACTGTCACGATATCAAGTCCTGTAATTTTGCGAAGATTATCGAGGAAAATGATGTCGGGCACCTTAGCCACAGCCACTTTAAGTACTTGTCCCTGGCGGTCTAAAGGCAGAACCAAATTGGCTAGGGCAAAATCCGGCGGGATACATTCTTTGAGGCGCTGATCTGTGCGCGGCTTCAACTGATTGGCGGTAAGAAAGGAAACGCCCAACTGTTCGGAAAGGACCATGCGCAGCTGGGCCTCATCCAATAACCCCATCTGGATGAGCACTTGACCTAGCGGTTCGCGTGAATTTTTCTGCTGGGTCAACGCTTGGTTCAGTTGGGTGCGAGTGATGGCCCCCTTTTCAACAAGCAAATCCCCTAAAAGAGCGTTGATGCGCACAGTCGCCCCATCCTTCCTTACGGCTTCCCTTTGGACGGCGCCTTCGCGGTCTGATCCAGGGTATCCAGCGTCGTATCGATCAGTTTTTTGCGAACATTAAAATAACTATCAAAATCAAGATCCTTCTCCGGGCCTTCTTTCATTTCTTTATACCATTGCTTTTGCTTCACTTTCCACCAAGGCGCAGACTCATCTTCGTATTGCAAGCGCTTTTCCGGCACACTGAGCGTCTCAAGAACGGAAGAATTTGTGATGATGTTAGGCGTCACAAAAAGTATCAACTCGCGATCTTGAAGAGATTTTGTATTGTTGGTAAACAACGCTTTGCCTACCACTGGAAGATTCCCAAAGAAAGGTACTTTTCTGTTCCCGTTGGATTGATTGCTAAAAAGCAAGCCGCCCAACGCGATCGTCTGCCCGTCATTGATCATCATGGTCGTCCTGGCGGTACGAACAGTGGGGTCTCCTGTCTCTGTTGCGGCAACTGTGATCGCTGACTGATCCACGGTTGCGAAAGTTGGCTCGACGGTCATAGTCACACGGTCACCTGTGTTGATAAGAGGTGTCACACGGAGAATGGTGCCAATCTCAGAGCGTTCAATGCTCGTGGAACTTGTGCCCGCGCCTCCGGCTTCTGTGACCGTTGTTGTGCCAATCGCGGCATTGGTCGCGATTTTGATAAGCGCTGGATGATTATCTAAGACAAGGATTTTAGGCTTGGCCAAAACCTTAAGTTTCGAGGCGCTTTCTAACGCCTGCAACGTAATCGAGAAAGCCGTAAAATCTCTGGTGCCAGTAGCAAGAGCTCCGCTGTCATGAGATGGATTAAATTGCTTTCCAGTATTTTTAAACATATTGTATGCGGTATCCCAAAAAGAGGTGCCTGAGTGACCCCCTACCGGGCCTGTAAAAAAAGGGAAATTGGTATCTTGAGACCCTCCCGAGATTGTTCCGAAAAATCCGTCCGTATCTCCCCAAATGAGGCCCAAATCTCGATCCAGATCTTCGAATGTCTCGATCAGCAGCACGTTGATGAGCACCTGGTTGAGCGGACGATCTAGCTGCGTGATCGCAGATTCGATCATTTTGAGACGATCTTCGGTATCGGTGACGATCAAACTGTTCGAACGGTCATCGACCGAAACTTTTCCACGCTCTGAAAGGATCTTTTCAATCGCTTTTACGATTGCGGAATTTTCGAGATCTGTATCATCGGTATCTGAGGTTGATAAGGTCACGAGCCCACCGCTTGAGCCGCTCGAGCTGCTTGTTCCGGAAGAAGAACTGCCTCCGGAAGAACTGGAGGAGGAAGATTCAATTTCCTTTATTTTGCTGACTTGAACATAGTAAAGCTTAAAAACCTTGGTGAGGAGCTTGGGTTTATCCGCCGAATCCGCCGAAGCCCTGAAAAGATAGATATTCCTTCCCGGCATCATGTCATAAGTGACATTACAACTGTTGGAGAGGGCGTCCAAAACATCATCCAAGGTCACATTATCAAGCGTCATATTAACCTGACGATCCGCGACTTCTCTGCCGGCAACAAAATTGATCCCGCTTAGATTCGAAAGCACGTTTAATACATTGATGAGCGAGGCCGCCTTGAAGTCGAGATAATATTTCCCATCGGCCGTCCTTTCAACTTGGACATCATCCGAAGCGGGCGGTGGCTGATCCGGAGAGGTCTGAACGAACGTCGGGGAACTCCCGGAATCGGTCACCCCTGTTGTCGACGGCGATTCGCCATGGGCCCACGGGCTTCCGGAATCTTCCGCTCTAAGTGTAAAAGGCACGCATAAAAAAAGCGCTAATGTTAAAAAAATCGCTACCTTTAAATGCTGAATGGTTTTCTTCATAATGATGGCTGCTCCCTTCCCGTAAAAGATGACGGATCCTGCTCCGGTTGTTGAGCGGAAAGAGCCGTATCGCCTTTCTTTTTGCGTTCCCTCTCTTTGGCCTTTTCAAGTTCCTGGCCCGGGAACAATCGATACGTGACTTTTCCTCCGTTCACTAAGATATCGACCTCATGCCTTCGAACCTCAAGTAATTTAATACCGCGTTTTTCCTCCCCAATATGAAAGATGTCGCCGCCGATTAAAGCATAAGCTTCCTTGCTGCCAAAACCGATCCCTTGAAGATCTACTTTGATCTCCGGCATATCCGCAGAAACAGCGGCGACCGCGGGGACGTTCTGGCCGGAAGGAGTTGCGAAAGGATCGCGGATCTCTTGCTGAGCTGTTTGAACAGCTGTATCAACTCCTGCCGTTGACTGGGAAAATTCGGACGGACTGCCCGGGATCGGATTCTCTTGAGGTGCCGGACTTTCCCCGTAGAGAGCAGGGGTTAAAAAGCAAAATGCGAGCCAAAAGATCGAGGCAAAACATATTTTGATTTTAGTCATTGGTTTTCTTAGCCTGTGATTTTAAGATGGTCCCCATGTCGATCTGGATCTGGAGAGGATATTTTTCTTCTTCTTTCCGAAGAGAACTCTGCCGCAGCAAAGAAATACTCTTGATCGAAAGACTGATGCCTCCTCCTTCCAGCGCTTTTAGGAATTTGAGCAAAGCAAAAAAAGATCCTTTCCCTTCTAATTCAACGCTCAGCTTGCTGTAATCCCCCTCGGCCTGCGTCCTGGGGGTCAAAGTCTGAACATTTAACTGGCTCTGGCTCGCAAGGTCCGATATTTTTCCAAGAAAAAGAGACCGGTCTTTCATCGTCACAAGCGAACTTTCGAGATCCCTCAAACTCCCCTTGGAAATCTCGATCTCCTGATAAAGATCCAGCCTTTTTTGGGAATCGAAGACTTCCTGCCTTAACGCGGTAACATTTTTAAAAACGGGCTGTATGATCAGGGCATAACATGCGATCAACATAGCTACCCCCACCGCGACCATAACCGCCTGTTCTCGCTGTTGCTCTTTGAATTTTATTCCAAACGCGTTCATCATTCTCTTATTCCCCGACTACCCTGAAGCGGGTTATTCCTCGATCCTGGGTCTTTTCACGCTTGATCTCCTCCAGCTTGATCTCGCTAAAACTATCGGCCATCACTTTCCTTGCTGAAAGAGATTTTACCCAACTGCTGACGATCAATGTTTCTTTTTCGGCGTTCCCCAAAGAACAGGTCCCTCGTATATTCAGGCGCTTCTTCGCTTTTCCGGGTTCCTTTTCCAGCGAAACATATTCTAATTTAATGGACTGCGGCAACCCCTGTCCCAAACTCATTAGAAAAACAGAAGTTGGATATTTATCTCCAAAAAAAGTTTTTAATTGCCGGACACGAGCGCCCAGCTTTTCTCTTTCCGCGGTAAGACTTTCGAGAGACAAAGAAGCGTAGTTCGGATTTTCACGGTTCGCATTTCCAAGAACAGCTTCGCTGCGAGCCTGTAAATGCATTAAATAGGGCTGAAAAATCACAAACCGGACCGCTGCGAATAAAATAAGAATAGCCAGACACTCGATCCCAAGGAATATCAAAAAATTCTTCAAGCTCGACCGGCGCTCATCCTTAGGCAATAATTTGATCTCTCCTAGGGGCGAGCTGTACCCCAAAGACCGGAGCGACGCTCCAAAAGCGGCTAGGATCATATTGAGATTTTCGGGCGTTATATTCTTGGCGCTGGGTAGCTGCGCGACATCAAAACGGATCGTATAATTGAACGCGTGCTCCAAATGTTCGATCCACACTTTAAAATCCCCAGCTCCGGCCAAAAAGATCTGCTCGATCGCCTCGCCGCCGGTCAACTTATAAAAATAATCAAGCGAAGCCCTAAGCTCCTCGGCAAAACGGTTTTTATCCTCGTCGATCTTCCCGCTTAAGATAAAATCCCGGGAAAGATAAACGATCCCCTTGGAAGCGAGGGTGATATTGACGTTCCCGTCGGATTGAAGGATCACGAACCCGTTGGCTTTCATCTTCCGGGCCATATTGAGAGCGGCAAATCCGCGCGCGACCGCGGTATAGGCCGGTTCGATCATGAGGACTTTCGTTGAAGCGGCGCGAAGGTCTTCAAGATATTTTTCGAGGACCTCGGCGCGGACCGCGGAAGCCGTCACGGAGAATACATTCCGATGGGTCATCTGCGCATGGTAATCGATGATGGATTCGGAGATCTTGAACGGAATGTAGCGGCTGGCTTCATGCCGGACCGCGCCGGGTTCGTCCTTTTTGGGGACGGCCGGCATAATAAAATGACGTGTTGCGACCTGAGAGGGACTGATAGCAGCGTTGACATACGCCCCGGGTTCTTTGATTTTTTCCAGGGCTTTAACAATAGCTCGGGATTCTGGACTTAATTTTTTAAATTTGTGAGCCTCTTTGCCAATCATGGGCTCTTGAGGGGCTTCGGGGTTAATAGGCTCGATCGCGAAACTTTTGATCACGGGCGTCATGCTGACATAGGCCGTCGAAACAGCGATCACTTCATTGTTTCCGATGTAAACGCCTACTCCTTTTGCCATGATCTTTTGAGGTCTCCGCGCTTTTTTAAATGTAAATTATGTAAATGAAACGCTGTCGCCTTCGAAAATATTATTTAAGATTTTTTTATCCGGAACGATCACGGTAGACATGGTGGGATAGACCCGATCGACGCGGCCCATCGTAAGCCCTCTTCCGCCCCTTGAAATCACAACCGAAGCCCCGTAATCGATCCCTTGCTCGTAGCCTGCATCGATCACTAAAAAGCCTTGCCGAACGTTGATTTCCACGACCCTGCTTCGCGCCATCGAGGAGGGACCTTCGGCTTGGGAAGAAAAAACTTGGGAAACAGCCCCTGGAACAGCCGCAATGCCTCCTTTATCAAGGATCCCCTCAAAGGCCCGGATCTGCGCCTTAAGGCCGCTCACAACCGCATCTTTAGTGGAAAGGTCATCGCGCAACCGATTAAGTTCGGATTCGTAACGCGCCGTGAGACGCGCGATGTCGGCTTTATAAGCATCCCTCTGACCTTTGACCGCGCTTAATTCTTCGGTCATTTCGCGGATCTGGCTATTGAGCCACTGGATCTCGGCGCTTTTTTCCACGGAGGATTGTTTCAGATCCGCGTAGGAACGCTCGAGCCAATTTTTTGTGCTTGTCACTTGCGCAAGCTGTGAGGACATTTCCTGATTTTTAAAAAATTCCTGGGTCACCAAAAAAACCAAAACCCCCGCCAAAACCCATCCCGGCAAAAGAAGCGCCGTCCATGAGATCTTAAAGGATCCTTTGGGTTCAACTTTGGAAGACGGCTTGACGGTATTTAAAGAAACGGTCGTCCTCGTGTTGAACGCTTCAAAAGCGGCCGGCGCCGGGCGTTCAGGCGTCTTGGTTGACGACGTTGCGAGCGCCGCCGGGGTTATTTTCTTTTCGATGAGTTTCCCGACGGTTTTTTCTTCTGCGCCGCTCCATTTTTTGATCTTCGAAAGATCGATCTGCGGCATGCGAGGCATCCGAAGAGGAGAAGGTTTTCGGAAAGATTCTTTAACGGGGACTGTCTTGTTTTGCTTTGAGAGTGCGGACCTTAGCGAGGTTAAAAACCGGAATAATCCCAATCCTTTAGCCGAAGTTGCGGGGGAAACGGGCTTGGACGGAAGGACCGCTTTCCGCTCGGTGTAATCATGAACGATCTTCTCTTCCATGGCGACCCAATTTTCAACCGTGACAAGGTTGGCCTGTGGAATCGACGGGGGCGTTTTCTTTAAAACAGGTTCCTTGAGGGCTGTAGAGGCGGTTTTCGCCCGGTGATCGGGGCCGGAAGAAGAGAAAAAACTGAAAAAGGATGTTTCTTTTTTGGGGGCCGGCGGTTGGAGGACGCTCTGACCGCCGCGATGGATGATCTGGATCCTTGGGCCGCTAAGTTTTTGCATAAGACGAGTCCCTTCCCGTTGAAGGTTCTGAATGCAAACAGAGCTCTCATGAGATCTGCCGCAGTATATTACATTCTATCTTCGGCATACCAGGGATTTTTCTTAATGAAAGAAGGGATTGGGCTTATGGTGTTCGGGGGGCTGGAAAAAAGCGGCGGAAAATCAGCGCTTGATGAATTGGGTGTCGTGCTTTTTTTCAAAAGCCGTGATCGCGGCTTCTTCTTTGAGTGTGATCCCGATATCGTCGAGACCGAGGAGAAAACGTTCTTTGACCGCCGGATCGATCTCAAAATGGAAGGACATTTCTTGAGATGCATGAAGCATCACGGTCTGATCCGTCAAATGGACCGTGGCTTCGAGACGGTGTTCTTGCTTGGCCGCCCGAAATATTTTTTCAACTTCCTCTTCGGAAAGCTCGATCGTTAAAAGTCCGTTCTTGACGCTGTTATTCCTGAAAATATCGGCAAACCCCGGGATCCGGTTCTTGCCCTCTCCCGCCGAGGGAGCGATCACGACCCGGAACCCGTACTGGCAGATCGCCCAAACGGCGTGCTCGCGGCTTGACCCGCATCCGAAGTTATTACGCGCCAAGAGGATCGTCGCATTCTGATATTCTTCATGGTTTAAAATGAATTGAGGATCGGGCTTCCCGTCCGGAAGATAGCGCCAGTCATGGAAAAGCGCGTCCTCAAATCCCGTCCGCGAAATGGATTTCAGGAATTGTTTCGGGATAATGGCATCCGTATCGATATTTGCCCGGTCCAGCGGCAGGATCAAACCCCTGAAATTCTCAAAAGCTTTCATGGTTTCACCTTCCATTTCCGGATATCGACAAAATGTCCCGCGATCGCGGCCGCAGCGGCCATTTCGGCGCCGACCAAATGCGTCCGGCCGCCTTTTCCCTGGCGTCCTTCAAAATTTCGGTTGGATGTCGCCGCGCAGCGTTCGCCGGGTTTTAACTGATCCGGATTCATGGCAAGGCACATACTGCATCCCGCGTAGCGCCATTCGCAGCCCGCGGCTAGAAAGATCTTATCAAGGCCCTCCGCTTCGGCCTGCTTTTTGACTTGCTGCGAACCCGGGACCACGAGCACGCGGACGCCTTTTGCGATCTTTTGGCCTTTCAGATATTTAGCCGCGATGCGGAGATCCTCGATCCGGCCGTTCGTGCAGCTTCCGATGAAAACAGTATCGATCTTGATATCCGTGATGGGCGTTCCCGATCTAAGCCCCATATATTTCAAGGCTTGTTCGACATCCGAGCGGCTGTAGCCGGGAACCTGATCCGGTTCCGGCACGCGGCCGTCCACGTCCGTGACCATACCGGGGCTTGTTCCCCAGGTCACTTGCGGCGCGATCTTGGAAGCGTCGATCTTGAGTTCTTTATCGAATGCCGCTCCCGGATCGGTAAAAAGAGTCTTCCAATAGGCTTTGGCTTTTTCGAGATCTTTTCCCTTAGGCGCGAACGGCCGATTCCCTTCGGCGATATAACGAAACGTGGTTTCATCCGGCGCGATCATACCGGCCCGGGCGCCCGCTTCGATCGTCATGTTGCAGACGGTCATGCGGGATTCCATTGATAAAGCGCGGATCGCCTCACCGCAGTATTCGACCACACAGCTGGTCGCGCCCGCCGTGCCGATCATCCCGATCAATTTCAGGATCATATCTTTGGCGGAAACCGGTTCCTGGATCTTCCCCGTAAATTCCACTCGGAAGGTTTTTGGTTTTTTGGTATGAAGGCATTGCGTCGCGAGCACATGTTCAACTTCCGAAGTTCCGATCCCGAACGCGAGCGCGCCGAAAGCGCCGTGCGTCGCGGTGTGCGAGTCGCCGCAAACGATCGTCGTCCCCGGAAGCGTGATCCCGAGTTCCGGCCCTACGATGTGGACCACGCCCTGCATGTCGCTATGAAGATCATAAAGCGTGACGCCGAATTCCTTGCAATTCTTTGAAAGCGCTTCAAGCGACGCCTTGGCGATGAGGTCTTTTATATTAAAACGGTCCTGGTCGGTCGGGACGTTGTGGTCCATCGTGGCGAACGTGAGCTCCGGATGACGGACCTTGCGGCCCGCGAGGCGAAGACCTTCGAAGGCCTGGGCGCTTGTCACTTCATGGACCAGCTGGCGGTCAATATAAAGAAGGACGGTGCCGTCGGTGAATTGTTTGACGATATGCGCGTCCCATATTTTTTCGAAGAGTGTTTTTGGCATAAGGGCCATAGTATAGCGAGTTCGAACGGATTCGAAAAGTTCAAAAGTCTACTGGAGCACATTCCATTCGGGCAGTAATTTTCTATAGATCTATCGTTCCGTCGGGGAGTGTGTGTTTCACGGGCGTTTGCCATGTCCCACCGTGGCATGGCGACACTCGGAGCGTCGGCCCTCGCTGGAAAACCGTGGCGCTCGGGCCTCCTTACGCCGTTTAACACACACTCCCGACTACGCTCAAACAAAAGGCGGAGGGTTGAGCCTAAGGCGCGTTCGAACGACGAGCGGGCATGGTCCTGCGTAGCAGGGAGCGAGGAGTGAGACCGAACGAGGGAATCCACGCCGGGGATTCCCGAAGTGTTGACGAGGGCTCGAGCCCGGAGCCTTTTGGATGATTGTATGAGGTGGGATGGACCCTAAAAAAGCTCGCCCTGCATCGCGGCGGGCACTTCATCCTTATCCCTTAACCCGCTGATCCCGAGCCCGAGAAGCCGGATGGGCTTGCGGCCCGCCAGGGTTTTCTTTTTTAAAAGGTCGCAGGCGATCTCATGAAGGATATGCCAATCCTGCGGCGGCGCAGCAAGCGTTTTGGAGCGCGTGATCTGTTCGAAATCATGATATTTGACTTTAAGAACGACCGTGCGTCCCGTTCTTCCTTCGTGCTGAAGACCGTAAAAAACGTGTTCGGCCAGCTGGGCGAGCTTGCGCTTAAGCCAGGGGATGTCCGCGATGTCTTTGGCGAAGGTTTCTTCTTCGCTGAGCTGGGTTCGTTCCCAATGCGGGTCGACGCCGCGCCGCTCCTCGCCGCGCGCTTTATGGAAAAGTTCCAGTCCCCATTTTCCGAGCCTCGCGCAGAGGTTTTTAGGATCGGCGCCCCACAAGTCCCCGCAAGTATAAAGCGTCATCCCGTGAAGGATCTCTTCGGTACGCGGCCCGACGCCCGGGATCTTCCGCACCGGAAGGTCCTTGAGGAAATCGAGGATTTTGTCGGGAAAAACCACGGTAAGCCCGTCCGGTTTTTCCATATCGGAAGCGATCTTCGCAAGGAACATGGCGGGCGCAACGCCGGCCGAGGCGGTCAATCGCGTCGCGGCAAAAATATGCTGCTTGATCAATCCGGCGAGCTTGACCGGATCGGCAAGTTTGAGTTTGTTTTCCAAAACATCGAGATAGGCCTCATCCAGCGACACCTGCTCCACAAGCGGCGTGTAGGTGTGAAGAATGCCCATGACGGTCTTTGAAACAGCGCTGTATTTTTCGAAATCGGGATAAAGGAAAATGCCCTGCGGGCAAAGCCGTTTGGCTTGCGCGGTCGGCATCGCGGAATGAATGCCGAATTTGCGCGCTTCATAGGAACAGGTGCTCACGACGCTGCGGCTTTGCGGATTCCCGCCCACGATCACGGGCTTCCCTTTAAGTTCCGGTCGGTCGCGTTGCTCGACCGCAGCAAAGAACGCGTCCATATCGATGTGGATGAATTTTTTAGGCCAGATCATAAAAACGAGACTCGGGACTAGCGTCTCGGGACTCGAAAAAGCCGCAAAGAACCGAACGAGTCCCTAGTCCCGAGGAACAAGTCCCAGCATGTAGCTGAAACTAAAGTGAAGAGATAACAGAAACAAGATCAACGACTTTTGTGGCGCCAGCAGCGCGATCTTTAATTTCAACTTTACCGTCTTTCAAATTGCGCTCGCCGATCACGATCTGTTTGGGGATCCCGACCAGGTCCGCATCATTGAATTTCACGCCGGCCCGTTCATCGCGGTCGTCATAAAGGACTTCCGCGCCAGCGGCTGTCAGTTCTTCATAAATTTTTTCGGCGGCCGCCCGGACCTTCTCGTCATTTTGGTTGACCGTGATGATCTCCGCGGCAAAAGGCGCGATCGCTTCGGGCCACTGGATCCCTTTGGTGTCATGATGCTGTTCGATGGCAGCCGCGAGGATGCGGTTCACGCCGATCCCATAGCAACCCATGATCGCGGGTTTGCGTTCGCCTTTTTCATCCAGGAAATACGCGCCGATCGATTCCGAATAACGGATCCCGAGTTTGAAAATGTGTCCGATCTCCATACTGGTCGTAAGCGTCAGTTTACCTTTTCCGTCCGGAGCAAGATCGCCGTCTTTGACAAAACGGATATCTCCGGTTGCGGTCGGTTTGAAGTCGCGGCCGATGGTCACGCCTTTCAAGTGTTTGTCTTTTTCATTGGCGCCGGTCACGCCGTCCGCGATCCCGAGAATATCCCAATCCGCGTAAACGGGTATTTTAAGCCCCACGGGCCCCGCGAATCCGACGGGAGCTCCCGTCGCCTCTTGGATCTCAGGCCCGTCCGCCTGGCGTAATTCCTTCGCGCCGGTCAACTTCCGCAGCTTGCTTTCATTGACTTCACTGTCACCTGTCACAAGCGCGGCGACCGGTTTTCCGTCCGCCATATAGATCAAGGTTTTGATCATTTGATGCGGAAGAACTTTATATTTATGCGAGATCTCTTCGATCGTGCGGAGGTTTGGCGTATCGAAAGCTTCCGGTTTGGAAGATTTCGGCGCCGGCGTCTTCAGATGCGGGTCGCCGCGGCCGGCGATGTCCTGGCTTGCGATATAGCCGCCTTCGGAACTCGCGACGCGGTCTTCCCCGTAGGGGCAGATCACCATGAATTCCTGGCTCATCTTGCCGCCCATCATGCCCGTATCCGCGTTCACGACCTGGAATTTCAGGCCGCAGCGCGTGAAGATCCGGTGATAAGCGTCGTTCATTTTCTGATAATTCAGATCGAGCCCTTTTTCGTCAATATCAAAACTGTAGGCGTCCTTCATGATGAATTCCTTGGTGCGGATCACGCCGAAACGCGGGCGGGCTTCGTCGCGGAATTTGGTCTGGATCTGATAAAGATTAAGCGGCAGATCGCGAAAAGATTTGATATTGGTGCCGACAAGATCGGTGATGATCTCTTCATGCGTCGGCCCAAGCACAAATTCATGGCCTGAGCGGTTCTTAAAGGAAATTTTGTCTTCGCCGAGCGTTTCGTAGCGGCCGGATTTTTTCCAGATCTCGGCGGGATGAAGCGCGGGCATGAGCACCTCGCAGGCGCCGGCGCGGTTCATCTCCTCGCGGATGATCCCGATGATCTTTTGAAGGACGCGGAAACCGAGCGGCAAATAACTGTAAACACCCGAGGAAAGCTGGCGGATGAGCCCGGCCCGGAGGGCGAGCTGGTGACTGATGGCCTCGGCATCTTTGGGAACATTCCGAAGACTCGGGATCAGGGTCTGTGTCCAACGCATGTTTTCCCTCTCCACCCACCTCCACACCCGGTGTGTACACTGGTGTACACACCGGGTGTGAACTAGGGTCTTACATTAAAATGAAACAGGTTTTTCAGTTTGTCGAGGATCGAAAGATTCACGGCATCATTATAGATCACGAAAACCATGAGCGCCATGAGGAGAATGAAGCCGCCCGTGGTAATCCTTTCCTGCAAAACAGGACTAATGCGTCTTCGGGTAATAAGCTCGATCAAAAGAAAAACAAGATGGCCTCCGTCCAGCGCCGGGAACGGCAAAAGATTGATGACCGCAAGCGAGACGCTTAAGATCGCCAAGAGCTGCAACAAGACGACGATCCCCGCCTGCGCGGCCTGGCCGCTCATCTGGATGATGCCGAGAGGCCCCATGAGGTTCTTAGGCGACAACTGCCCCGTTACCAGATAAAAAAGCGCTTTATGCGTCAGAACGGTGTAGGAAACTTCAAGATCCCATGCTTTTTTTAGCGCGGGCAGGATATCGTAACGCTCTTTGACGAAAACTTTGGGATCCGGCGTGATCCCGACCCGTTTTACCTCGGCAACTTTACCGAAAGGATCCCGCATGGTTTCGATCTTGGGCTTGATCTGAATTTTAAGAATTTCGGGTTTTGCGTTCCCGCGCGGTCTTTCGACAGTCAGATCGATCACGGCCCCGGACGTTTCATCGAAACCCTTTAATATATCCATCCAATGCGTCACGGCTTGATCGTTCACGATGAGGATCTTGTCGCCGGCCTTTAAACGGCTTGCCTCAGCCGGATAACCTTTGACGAAACCTCCGACCACGGCGCCGGGCATCGGCCGGCCGATCATAAAAACAGTCCAGAACACCAGAAATGCGAGCACATAATTCATGATCACGCCGGAGACCACGATAAAGATCCTCGAAAGCACCGGCGCCGCCAAAAAATCGCCTGGCTTCGGGCCTTCGGGACTGACTTTGGAGGCCTCTTCGCCTGCGGGAGTCACGAAACCTCCGAGCGGAAAGATCGAGATTGAAAAGCGCGTCTCCTTGGATTGCCAATGGAAAAGCTCCGGCCCGAACCCGATCGAGAATTTTTCAACGCGGACTTTCGACAGACGGCAGGCGATAAAATGGCCGAACTCATGAACAATGATCAGAATGCCAAAAACAATTAATGCCGGTAAAAGAGAGATTAAAGAATTCATGAAAGCTCCCCGGCCGTCTCCCTTGCCCAAGCATCGGCAGCAAAGACATCCGCTAAAACGGGTTTATAAATCAAACGGTGCGCGCTCATGGTCTTTTCAATGATCTTCGGGATCCCAAGAAAACTAATGCGGTCCGCAAGGAAAGCATCCACCGCGACTTCATTCGCGGCATTAAGCACCGCCGGCATCGTCCCGCCGATCTTACTTGCCGTATAACCGAGATCGAGGCACGGAAACCGTCTGCGATCGGGTTCTTCGAAATGAAGCGCCGCTAGATGGGTCAGGTCCAAATGCGGCAAATGATCCTCGAGCCGCTCGGGATAGCTTAAAGCGTATTGGATCGGAAGCCGCATGTCGGTTACGCCTAAATGAGCGAAATGCGAACCGTCCACGAATTCCACAAGCGCGTGCACGATCGCTTCCGGATGGACCACCACATCGATCTTGCCGGACGGAACGCGGAAAAGATTCGCGGCTTCGATCACCTCGAGCCCTTTATTCATAAGAGTGGCCGAATCGATCGTGATCTTCGGGCCCATTTTCCATTTGGGATGATCGAGCGCCTGCGCGGGCGTGATCTTGGCAAGCGAACCTTTTTTATTCCGGAAAGGCCCGCCGGAGGATGTGATGATCAGTTTTTTGACGAAAGCGGGGTCCTGGTTTTCAAGGCATTGCCAGAGGGCGGAATGTTCGCTGTCGATCGGAAGAACGCGCACGCCGGCTTTTTCCGCGGTTTCCAAAAGAAGCTTGCCCGCCATGACAAGCGGTTCTTTGTTGGCGATCGCGACCGTCTTCTTAGCGTTTACGGCGGCAAAGATCGGCTTAAGCCCGGCGGCGCCGACCATGGCGCAAATAACTTCTCCGACCCCGGCGAGCGTGGCGACCTCCGCGAGGCCTTCGTCACCGGCGACGACGCGGATCCCGAGCCGCTTGAATTTAGCGGCGGATTTTTTAGCAACTTGTGGATCGTAAATACAAACGATCTTGGGGCGGAATTCCGCGGCCTGCTCATAAAGTCTTGCGGCGTTTTTTCTGACGGCGAGCGCTTTGACCGTGAAGCGTTCGGAGTGGATACGGACAACGCGAAGTACATTTTCTCCGACGGAACCGGTGGAACCGAGGATCGAGAGCTGCTTCATAACCTCTCAAAGCCCAGGATCATGGTCAGATAGAAATAAACGACGGGGATCGTGAAAAGAAGGCTGTCGAGAACATCCAGAATACCGCCAAGTCCGGGAATATTGCCGGAATCTTTAACCCCTGCATCGCGCTTGATCAGGCTTTCGGCGAGATCGCCGAGCAGCGCAAGCGCTCCCACGGCGGTCCCGAGGATAAAAAGGTGGAAAGGCGACACGTGGAGATAAAAGACCGAACCGACCGATAAGGCAATGGTCGCGATCATCTGAGCAATGGCGCCCTCGATGGATTTTTTAGGACTGACATGTTCAAGTAGCTTGGTTTTCCCGAATTTCTTGCCGACAAAATACGCAGCCGCATCCCCGCTTTTGACGATAAGAATCGTGTAAAATACCCACGCTGCGCCGTCGGGTAAAAGCTTGATCTTGATCAGATAGGAGAAGAACCACGCGACATAGATGATCCCGAAAACGCTTACGGAAACGCTTGTGATCGTTTTATCCGGCGATCGGCGATTGAACAGGAAGATGAAAAGCGCGACGCAGACCATGAGCAGGTTCGTCGGCTGGAGCGAGAGATAGGCGGAAAAAGGAAGCAGCGCGCCAAACACGAGCCCGAAGGCCCGATGGATCAACAAGCCTTTCTGCTCCGCGAGGGAAAAGAATTCCCAGAGCCCCATCAGGACTAACACTTCTACGACCACAAAAAAACACCAATGCGGAAGAAAAAAGATCACCGCGAGCGCGATGGAAATAAGGACCGCCGAAGTTAAAAGTCTTTTTCCGAGCTGGTTCATGTTTTTCCTCCGCTCACCGCACAGGTGTCCCCGAAACGCCGTTCACGTTTTTTATAATCCTCGAGCGCTTTTTCAAATTCGTCGCGCGTGAATTCCGGCCAGAATTTTTGCGTGATATAAAGTTCGGCGTAAGAGATCTGCCATAAAAGAAAATTACTGACCCTGAGTTCGCCGCTTGTCCGGATCAAAAGCTCCGGATCGGGCATGCCCGCGGTATAAAGATTCCCGGAAAAGACGTCTTCGGTGATGTTAGCGGGTTTCAACGAGCCCTCAACGGTTTTTTCGGCGATCTTCCGGCAGGCCCGGAGGATCTCGCGGCGGCCGGAATAACTCAAAGCGAACGTCACAACGAGGCCTGTATTGCTCCTGGAGACTTCCATGGCCCGGACAAGTTTTTTTTGAAGCTCGGACGGAAGATCTTCGATCTCGCCGATCACATTGAAAACGCAGTTATTCTTGATCAGAGCGTCGATCTTTTTATCAAGATAGGAGGACAAAAGCCCCATCAAAAACTCAACTTCGTCTTTGGGGCGCCGCCAGTTCTCTTTCGAAAAAGCGTAAAGCGTCAGATAACGGATCCCTTTTTCCTGCGCGGCCTTGATGATCTCTTCGACTCGCTGAACGCCGACCTCATGCCCCTGAACGCGCAAAAGCCCCTGGCGCTTGGCCCAGCGCCCGTTGCCATCCATGATGATCGCAACGTGCTGAGGAATGGGATTAGCCATAGAAAATCCTAAAGGAAGATCGTCTGATTGCGTTTGCTGCCGACCGAGAGGATCTTGATGGGAGTTTCCATTAATGCCTCGATCCTTTTAAGATAGCGACGGGCGTTCACCGGCAGTTGGTTCCAGCGCCGCACATGTGTAATATCTTCTTCCCATCCCGGGTGCGTCTCGTAGACCGGCTGCGCTTTGGAGAACTCAAAGATAGCGTGAGGGTAATCTTTGGTGAGTTTTCCGTTGACGCGGTAAGCCGTCGCGATCTTGAGTTCCGGAAGCCCGGAAAGAATATCGAGTTTCATGACCGCCAGCTCGTCAAGTCCGTTGATACGTACCGCATGGCGGCCGATCACCGCGTCGAACCAGCCGCACCGCCTCGGGCGTCCGGTCGTCGCGCCGAACTCTTCGCCCTTGGTCTGGACTAATTTCATAAGCTTCGGCGGGAATTGTGTCGGGAAAGGCCCTTCGCCCACGCGCGTGGTATAAGCTTTGGTCACGCCGATCACGCGATCGATAAAAGTCGGGCTGATCCCCGACCCCGTGATCGCGCCGCCGACCGTCGCGTTGGAAGAGGTCACGAAAGGATAGGTCCCGTGATCCACATCCAGAAGCGTTCCCTGGGCTCCTTCGAAAAGAATATCTTTTCCGGCTTTAGTCGCGTCAAAAAGATACTTGGGTGTATCGCAGGCAAAATCAAGAAGACGCGTCCGGTAATTCATGAAATGCCCGAGGATCTTTCGGTACGAGAAAGGATAGGCACCATGCATTTTGCCGAGAAATTCGTTGCGCTCTTTCAAAATATAGGCGAGGCGGTCCTTGAAATAGGAAAGAGATCTCAAATCTCCCACGCGAAGCCCGAGGCGCGCCATTTTGTCCGCATAACACGGCCCGATCCCTCTTTTTGTCGTGCCGATCGCCTTTCCTTTTTTGCTGGATTCTTCTTTCAGCTTGTCCATCAGCTTATGATAAGGAAGGATCAAATGCGCCTGGTCGGAAACGAGAAGCCGCCCCCTAATTTTGATTCCCGCCTTTTCGAGAAGCGCTACTTCATCGAACAACGCTTCGGGATCGATCACGACGCCATTGCCGATCACGCAAATCTTCCCCGGGTGGAGAATGCCGGAGGGGATCAGGTGAAGAACGAATTTCTGGTCTTTGAACTTGATGGTATGGCCCGCGTTATTGCCGCCTTGGTAGCGGACGATAATATCGCTTTTGCGGGCAAGAAGATCGATGACCTTCCCTTTCCCTTCATCGCCCCACTGGGCGCCGATCAAAATACGGTTCATCGTCGCACGTCCTTTACAATTTGACGACTTTTACATCAAGCACGAGTTTGTTCTTCTTGATCTGCGCGACGACCTTAGCCGGCACTTCGCTGTCGGTATTGATCGCGGTCATCGCATAAGCTTTTTTGCCTTTTCCGACGCGCCCAAGCGACATTTCGGCGATATTGACCTCATTTTTGCCGAGCACGGTCCCGATCGTTCCGACCACGCCGGGAAGATCGTCGTTCTTCACAAAAAGCACCCAGCCTTCCGGCACGACATCGATCATGAACTCGTTGATGCGCACGATGCGGGGCTCATTACTGAAAAGCGTCCCCATGATCCGGTTCGTTTCCTTGCCCTGAACCACTTCGACGTCAATAAAACTCGCGAATCCTTCGTTCTCGCTGCTTTTACTTTCCGTGATCGCGATCGCGCGCTCCTTGGCCATAGCCAGCGCGTTGATGAAATTCACGGAATCGCCGCAAATGGGCTTTAAAAGCCCTTTGACGACCGCCATCGTAAGCGGCGCGACATTGAAACGCGTCGGATCGCCGCCGTAACGGATCTCGATCTTTTTGATGCTTCCGGCAAAAAGCTGCGCGTAAAGCATGCCGATCTTTTCCGCGAGCACAAGCCAGGGCTTGAGGCCCTTGAGTGTGTCCGGATCGAGATTCGGCAGGTTCACGGCGTTACGGATCGCGCGGTCATTGAGCGCGTCAATGGCTTGCTTTGCCACTTCGACGGCGACATTTTCCTGCGCCTCCTGCGTGACGGCGCCGAGGTGCGGGGTGCAGATAAATTGAGGGAGCTTCAAAAGCGGGTGATCCGGCGCGGGAGGTTCGGTCACGAACACATCGAACGCGGCCCCGGCCACTTGGCCGCTTTGAATGGCTTCGGCAAGCGCGGCTTCATCGACGATCCCGCCACGGGCACAATTAACAATACGCACGCCCTTCTTGCAAAGTTTGAACGTCTCGCGGTTCAGAAGATCTTTGGTTTCCTTCGTGAGCGGCGTATGAAATGTGAGAAAATCCGAATTTTTGAGAAGCGTCGGAATGTCCACGAATTCCACGGGATATTCTTTAACGGCTTCCTTTGAAATGAAAGGGTCGAAGACCATGACCTTCATATTGAAGGCGTTCGCGCGTTTCGCGACTTCGCGGCCGATACGGCCGAATCCGACGATGCCGAGCGTCTTTCCGTTCAGCTCAGAGCCCTGGAATTTATTACGCTTCCATTCCCCTTTCTTCACGTGAGCGTCGGCTTGCGGGATATTACGCGCAACGGCCATAAGCATCGAAAAGCTGAGTTCTGCCGTCGAGATCGTGTTGCCTTCGGGGGTGTTCATGACGATGATCCCGCGTTTGGTGGCGGCTTCGAGGTCGACATTGTCGACGCCGACGCCCGCGCGGCCGATCACGCGGAGTTTTTTGCCCGCTTCAATGATGTCCGCGGTCAACTTGGTGGCGCTGCGGACAAGGATCGCATCGTATTCCCCGATGATCTTTTTGAGCTCTTCGGGTTTTAGCCCGACTTTTTCATCAACCTCGATATTTTTTTCTTTGCGGAGGATCTCCATCCCCCCCTGGCCCAACGAATCCGAAACAAGCACTTTCATTTTTAAATCTCCTCTTGATGAAATGACCTCGATAACGTCCGCTTCTTCCGCTACTTACAACAGCAGCAGGAGGAACCCGACGAAGATTTCATTTCCTTGAGGGTCTCGCTCAAAACCTTGAGTCCGGCCTCAATATCTTTTTTGGTGATCGCGCCCATATGACAAATGCGAACGACCTTACCTTTCATTTGATCACCTTGCCCGCCGGCCATGGCGATCCCTTTCTCATCGCGCATGACCTGACAAAGCTTTTCGCCGTCAACGCCTTCCGGCAGACAGGCGGCGGTCACGGTTGATGAAGGAGCTTTGGAAAAAAGTTTCAGTCCGAGCTTTTGAAGCGATTCGCGGGTGAACGCGGCGTTCGCGGCGCAGCGTTTAAAAACATTCTCGAGCCCCTCCTGCTCGATCAGGTCCAGCGACTTTTGGAGCCCGATCACGAGCGTGAGCGCGGGCGTCCAAGGCGTGTCGCTGTCTTTGAGGGATTTTTCATAATGTTTGAGATCGTAATAAAAACGCGGCAATTTAGCGGTCGCCATGCGCGCCTTGGCTTTTTCGCTGACGCTTAAGAACGCGAGTCCCGGAGGAAGCATAAGCGCTTTTTGCGAACCGGCGATCACAAGGTCCACGTGCCAGTTATCGGTCTCAAGCCGGTCGGCTCCGAGGCCTGAAATGGCGTCCACGATCAAGAGGGCGTTTGTCTTTGAAACGATCTCCCCGATCGTTTTGACATCGTTTAAAACGGCGGTCGAAGTTTCGCAAAGCTGAAGGCAGACAGCTTTAATATCGGGGTCTTTTTTAAGCGCCTCTTCGATCTGTGACGGCTGGACCGCTTCCCCATACGGGACTTTAAGACTGATCGGAGCGAGTCCGAACGCTTTGGCGATCGCCGTAAAACGCTCGGCGAATTTTCCGTTCTCGACCACGAGAACTTTATCTCCCGTTGAATGGAAATTCACAAGCGCCGCCTCCATGGCCAAGCTGCCGGAACCGGCAAAGGTGTAGACCGGATTTTTGGTCATGAAAACTTTTTTGAGCCGTTCGGAAACATCCCCGAAGATCTTGCGGTAACGCGGCGTGCGATGGTGGAAAATGGGCTCCGCCATCAATTTGCGCGTGACTTCAGGAACGGGCGTGGGGCCGGGCGTTAAAAGGATCGTAGGCTGACTCATTTAGAAACCTCCGTGCGGGTTGTGATCACGGCGTCAACGAGGCCGTAATTTTTTGCTTCTTCGGCGGACATGAAATAATCGCGGTCGGTATCCTTCTGGATGCGTTCAAGCGACTGTCCGGAATGATGAACGAGGATCTGATTGATCTGCTCCTTGAGCTTCAGGATCTCCTGAGCCTGGATATGGATATCGGAAGCTGTTCCTTGAGCGCCGCCCCACGGCTGGTGGATCATGACGCGGGAATTCGGCAGTGCGTAGCGTTTGCCTTTGGTGCCGGCTGCCAGAAGGACCGCGCCCATGCTGGCCGCTTGCCCGATACAGAAAGTCGCGACATCGCATTTCACGAAACGCATCGTGTCATAGATCGCAAGGCCTGCCGTGACGGAGCCGCCCGGCGAATTGATATAAATGTTGATGTCCTTGCCCGGTTCTTCCATGTTCAGAAAGAGGATCTGGGCGATGATGAGGTTCGCGATCACGTCATCGATCGGCGTGCCGACGAAGACAATACGTTCTTTGAGAAGCCGGGAATAAATATCATAAGCCCGCTCTCCTTTTCCTGTTGTTTCAATAACCATCGGGACTAAGTAGCTCATGGAACCCTCCTTTAATGAGCACATCACTTACAGAACATGCGATGTAAGTGATAAGTGCGAATTCAACCCAGCACTAATTTTATCACTCGAGCTTATTTCCATCCAAAAGAACCGCGCCGACCAGCCACTCCTCATTGCTTCAACGCTGAAAAGAAAAATTAGTGCTGGGCCAAATTCACAGCTGAAACTTGCGTAACCGCAAGTTTCGCGTTCATTTGGTTTTCGCGTTCTGCTTCAAGAATTCGATGACTTTTTCGTTTCGGACTTGATCCAGCAAAGTTTCTTTGGCTTCTTTGTGTTCCTGATAATATTTCTCGACGGTTTCTTTCGGCTGCCGGTATTGCCGGGCAAGCATCTCGTATTTTTTTACAAGATCCGCGTCATCCGCCTTGATCCCCTGGACATCCGCGATCTCATCGAGAAGAAAAGCGATATGGATCTGGCGGCGCGCTTCGGATTCGAATTCCTTTTGCATTTTTTCTTTTTCTTTATCGAAAATTTCGGCCGTGCCGCCCTGCTGAAGAAAACGCTGCCGCGCCTGCTCCGTCAAATATTCCGCCCGCCGCTGCAAAAGTCCCGCGGGGATCTCGATTTTATTGTGTTTCGCGAGCTCATTGAGAAGTTCCCGCTCGAAAGCCGCTTCTTTTTCATCGGCGGCGCGTTTTTCAAGATCGGCGGCAAGTTTTTGTTTAAGGTCGTCCAGATTTTTGTAATCGCCGGCCTGTTTCGCGAAATCATCATCGAGCGCGGGCAGTGTTTTTTCTTTGATCTCTTTGACTTTGATCTTGAAAACCGCGGTTTTTCCCGCGGCGCGCTTGTCCGCCATGTCCTGAGGGAAAGAGATCTGAACATCTTTTTCTTCGCCGACGGAAACACCGACAAGCTGGGCGGAAAAACCCTTCAGATATTCCTTTTCCTTCAGTTCCATCCAGTCGTCATTGCGCTTTTCCACTTCTTGGCCGTCGATCAGACAGACATAATCGGTGATGATAAAATCGCCCATCTTGGCCGACCGGCCCTCGACTGCTTTGTACTGCGCGTGCATTTCCTGGGTCTGTTTGAGGGCTTTTTCGACATCTTCCGGCTTGATCGAGACTTTTTCCTTCTTCGCACTTAAACCCGTGATGCGGGAAAGTTTGACCTTGGGGCGAACCTCGACGTGGGCCTTATAAGCAAGTTTTTCTTTGGTAAATTGAATGTCCCGGATCTCGGGCGTCGCCAACGGATTCAGGTCTTTTTCGCGCAGAGCTTTCGGCAAGGACTCTGAAAGAAGTGTTTCAAGTACCGAGTCGTTGGCATTTTTTTCGTAGTGCATGATCAATACATCGCGCGGCACTTTTCCGGGACGGAATCCGGGAACCTTCGCCCGTGGCGCGATCGCTTTATAAAAAGACTCGTATTCCTCGCTGATGCGGTCCTGGGCGACTTCGATCGTCAGGATCTTCTCGCAGGGTTTGCCGTCCTGAAGTTTGATCTTGATGGGAGATTCTAGGGTTTCGACATTACCGGAGGGAGATGCCGTTACTGGGGACGCTTCTTTATTTTTTTTAAACAACACATGAACCGCCTTATCTATTTAGATGCGGTCACCGTACGAAGCTGTCCTTATGCTTCGACGGTGCCGTACTTGTTCATAAAGAACAAGTGGAGCGAGTGGAGGGAATCGAACCCTCGTAGCTGCCTTGGCAAGGCAGAGCATTACCACTATGCTACACTCGCTTATTTAGGTGATAACTTCGCGGCCTTCGGGAGGCCGTATTCTAGTCCCAATACTTATCAATTTCAACAAAGTTGAAATTGGGGCAATCCTTGTCAACCATTTGAAAGACAAATAATGGACAAGGATAGAAGCGCGTCTTATCTTTGTCAATTGCACCGATTTCTCGAACTCGGTGCGGTCGGAGGGATTTGCCCTTGCGCCCAATGCGCAAGGACTACGCTTTCCGGAGCTTGACGCTCCGAGATGCGACTGGCACCTCCTAATCCAATCCCGAAGTGCGGTCACCGTAGAGAGCTATCCTTAAGCTCTCACGGTGCCGTACTTGTTCATTAGGAACAAGTGCGGTCGGAGGGACTTGAACCCCCACCCCTTTCGGGACAAGATCCTAAGTCTTGCGCGTCTGCCAATTTCGCCACGACCGCAGATCCGTAACAAGAAAAAGTGCGCCCTGAAGGACTCGAACCTTCGACCCAGTGATTAAGAGTCACTTGCTCTACCAACTGAGCTAAGGGCGCATACCTCTGCTATTTAAGTCAAACATTTGGGACACAAAAACACCGCAGGACTTCAAGTACAAAAACCCGCAAAAGGATACCGAAGAGCGGGTATTCTACTCAAGAAAGTCCCCTTTTACAAGAAAGGGATTGTCTTTTACTTAAAAGGATTGGACAGTTGCTTTTTTGCGCCCGAACCTCATAATACTCTTGAGGATACGCTATGCATAAAAAAGCACTTTCGCCTTTGATATGGCTATCTATGTTGGCGGCCGTCGTAGGTCTGGTTTTATGGGTAACTCCCCGCCTGCCGGAGATCGAACGGAGCCTGCTGGAACGACGGCTGAATCAAGTTTCGCAAGAATTCTTCGCCGGCTCGATCCGCATCCAGGGAGTGACCTTAAACCGTCAGCTGCGGGCCCGCATCACGGAACTTTCTGGGAAACTCCAAACGCGCCAGGGCCCCGTTCCTCTCGAAATAAGATTTATCGAATCGCTTGACCCGCTTTCCTATTTCCTGGAGAAAAAACCCGTCCGTTTCATCTTTGAGGGCTTCCGGCCGGAAAAATCCACACGCTCGGGCGTCTCCGGAACTTTTACGATCGATGCCTCGAGCGCTTCGAACTTTGAATTCACGGCGGATTTTGGAAGTTCCGACCTCGAGGATTGGCAGTGGCTTGACCCGCAGAATCTTACCGGCGCGACAGGCGCCACAAAAGGATCGTTGACGTTCCGGCAGGCCGCGGGAAAAGACCCCGAATTCCATATCGACATTGAGTCGCCCCAGCCGGGCGGCAACATCCAGGCCAAGTTCTTCGATCTTTTCCTGCCTTATCTTCCGGTCTCAACTCAAAAAGAAAAGGTCCGGGACATGACCCAAAAAGAGCAATTGATCCGATACCAGAAAGGGTCTTTAAAGGTCGACCTTTTACAAAGCGACCGTATGAAAATACTCCTCCAGATCTTCATTCCGGACTATAATCTGAAACTAACGCTCAACGCAGACCTGAGGACCGACCGGAAGGACGCGTTCTCGCAGATCGCCCGGATCATGGGGCTTATTGAGGTGAAATGACATGAAAATGGTCACAAGATCGATTGCAATGTTTTTGGCCGCGATCGTTTTAACCGGTTGCACCGTTAAAGCCGTCGGGGATCCGGAACGGCCGATTACGATCAACGCCAATGTTGTCGTTGATATCCGCGGACTCAAACAAACCGCCACCAATATCGAAGATATGGTCGCCCAGGGAGCTGTGAAATGAACCGCCATGATATTTCAAATTTGAAGGAGGGTCTCACGATGAGACGTCTTTGCACTTTGTTTTTGTCCCTATGGCTGGTCCTTTCAGCCGCAACACCGTTTTGCGCGGCCGCCGATTACGATTTCAAAACTATGACCCCCCAGATCGAGCAGGCCTTGAAAAACCGTCAGGCGCGGTATTATCAGCTTCAAGGTCTCAAGCGGGAGGGTCTTGTCGGAGAGAACAATAAAGGATATGTGACGGACCTGAAAAACAACACCTCCGCCAGCACATTGGTCACGGCGGAAAACAAGGACCGCCGGGTCCTTTATGAAGCGCTTGCGGAACAGAACATGCTGGGCGCTTCGGGGCTCCTGGAGATCGAACGGGCTTTTGCGGAAGTTCAAAGCGAGAAGGCCGAGCCCGGCGATATGGTCCAATCCTCTTCGGGCGCCTGGGAACGGAAAAAGTAAAAGCGGGACTTGGGACTCGCCCCTAGGGACTCGTTCAATGCTTGCTTTTACGAATCCCGAGGAACAATCGTTGGCTTTTAACGAGCCGTCTTATAGATCTCGCGGATCCCCTTCGTCATTTCCCGGTATTCGACGGCATCTGTGGTCAGATTCTTCTCGGAAAGCGGGAGTTTCGCGAATTCTTTTTTGATGGCGAGGATGCGCTCTTCGGTGATCGGACGGGATTGGTAATAATCATAAAAGTAAGGGGTCATTTTCTCCCCCGCTTTCAAAAAATGCTCCTGCACGTCCATCAAAGCCTGCGGGTCGTATCCGGCGTTCATCAGATATTTCATGGCTGCGGCGTCACTCCCCAAAAGCCGCTCCCCGGGCGTTTTGAAAGTGCTTTCATTGTAGGCCTGCAAAAGGATAAGCCCTAAACTTGCCAATGACCCGAAAGGCCCGAACATCGGGCCGACCGCCGACCCGGTTTGCGCCACAGCGGCGATCATATCGTCCGTTTGAGTGAAGCGGCGGTCGGGATACTGTTGTTCGCCGATCTCATGCGCGAGTATGGCCGCAAGCTCCGCTTCGTTTTCCAGGAAATTCAACATACCGGTCGTGACATAGATATAGCCGCCCGGCGCGGAAGTCGCGTAGATCTTTTCGCTGTAGAGGATCGTGATGCGGTACTTGAGATCGCGGCGTTTAGCATGAGCCGCGAGAGACTGCCCTACATTGTCCACATATTGCACGACTTTCGGGTCTGTATAAGGATAAAAGGACGCGAGGATCTCGCGGTGGATCTGTTCGCCTACCGTCTGCTCATTAGAATTCGCGGATTGTTCGGCGATCGCTTCCGTATCCACACCGCGTTTGGCCGCCGTCGTACAGCCGGTTAAAAATAGAGAGCCGCTCAAAAAGATCGCGCAGGGCTTCAAAAGATTATTCAACTTAAAATCCTTCTTGAACTTGAATGAAGTTTCGGGATACGATGAGTTCTCTTCTTCGAGCGCCCATAGCTCAATTGGATAGAGCATCAGTCTTCGGAACTGAGGGTTGCAGGTTCAAATCCTGCTGGGCGCGTTTTTAAACACTAGCGCAAGCGCGCCGAGATCGCCGGAATGACCGAGCAGCGGCGATTGCAGGATCCCGGTTGTACGAAAAGCCTCCGGCCAAGCGTGATCTTTCGCGCTTTTGAGAACTTCTTTCCAATAAACGGGCGGTGAAGATTTGAGCACGCCGCCGCCGATAATGATCGCTTCGGGATTCAAGACATTCATAAGATTGGCAAGACCGATCCCGAGATAATAAGCGCCTTTCCGGTAGCTTTGGACCGCGGTCTTGTCGCCCGAGTCAGCCGCGAATCCAACCTCTTTCGCGCCTTTAACTTTGCATTTTTTTGCTTCGCTATACCAATGGGCGATCGCTGTGCCTGAGGCGTAAGCTTCGAGACAACCCCTTCGGCCGCACTTGCATTTCCGGCCTTCCGGCACGATGCTCATATGACCGATCTCCCCCGCCACGGACCCGGCCCCTTCATAAAGTTCCCGATCAATGATCAGGCCGCCGCCGATACCGGTGCTGACCGTGATGTAGATCAGATTTTTCACCTTTTTCCCGGCGCCAAAAACCAATTCGCCTAAGGCGGCGGCGTTCGCGTCATTGGCAAGATAGACCGGGACCTTGAATTTATTACGAAAAATATGAACGATGGGAATGCCTGCCCAGCCTGCAAGATTGGGAGAGCGCGGCAGAACGCCTTTTTTGGAATGAACGGCGCCCGGCGCGCCGATCCCGATCCCGAGAATGTCTTTCGAGGAAATTTTGAATTCACGGAAGATCTCGTGAATATTAGCGATTATTTCTTGGATACACGCTTTACTTTGCGAACCAATACGGGTAACGACCCTTTTCCGGACAAGGATCTTTCCGTTCGAAGCGCCGAGCGTTACGGAGATCTTGGTGCCGCCGATATCAATCCCGATCGCGTATTTCATAGACGGCATTCTACTATGAAGAACCCAAATTTCAACCTCGTAGGTTGAAATGTGGTTTCAAACTTGTGATTTTAGTAAAGATTGATATAATGACGCCCTCTTCCGAAATTCGAACATGGGCAGGTAGCTCAGTCGGTAGAGCAAGGGACTGAAAATCCCTGTGTCGGGGGTTCAATTCCCTCCCTGCCCAAGTTTCCCGTCTTTTTTAATCCAAAGAAACTTGGACTACCCTCCATACTTCTAAGGAGGGAATTGAATGGAGTCCTGCTTATAAACATGACTGAATGTCATGTTTATAGGGCGGGTGGCCGACCGAAGCAAAGCGGAAGCGCCAATTCCCTCCCTGCCCAGTTTTTTCTTCCTAATGCCCCGAGTGGTAGGGCTGATGGTGGATGATGGTGAGAGCCCGGTAGATCTGTTCGGCTGCCACGACCGAGGCTAATTCATGAGGCAGCGTCATCGGGCCAAAACTCCACCGCAACGCGGGATTCATTTTTTCAAGTTCTCCTGCCGTAAATCCGTCCGCGCCCCCGATCACGACCTGAAGCTCCTGAACACCCGAATTCATGCATTGCTGGAACGCGCGCGCCAGATCCTCCGAATTCATGGTGCGGCTGCCTTTTTCCCTTTCACAGACCCAAACGCAGGACCGTTCTTTAGGAAGATAGGCGCCGCCTTCGCAGGGCATGAATTTGGCGATCCTTTCGAGATATTCCTTAAAAAGCGAGCAGATCGTCCGCGATTTGAAGTTTTTATCAAGCGCCTTGGACCCCTCGGCCCAGGCAAGTGAAAACCGTATCTTCATAATGTCTTTCATTATATAGCGTCCCCGTCCCGGTTTACCAAGATTTTTGACGCATCCTCTTTCGTGCACCAATCCTTCGTTCCGCCGGAAAGTGTGTTTTTGCGAACGTTTGCCACGGCCCACCGAGCCGTGGCTGCACTCGGAGCGTCGGCCTCGCAAAAAACCTTGGCGCTCTGGCCTCCTTACGTCGCTTAAACACACTTTCCGTCTTCACTCTTCTGAACAAAAGGCGGAGGGTTGAGCCCAAGGCACGTTCGAACGACGAGGGGGCATGGACCTACAGAGTAGGGAGCGAGAAGTGAGACCCGAACGAGGGAATCCTCGCCGGGGATTCCCGAAGTGTTGCCGAGGGCTCAAGCCCGAAGCCTTTTGGATGCCAGTCTAAGACGGGATGCACTCCAAGATTTTTCTCTTCTCAAGGCCTTATGAAGCCGCTAGCATGAGGCCATGACACGGCAAAAAAACTTTGGCATTGAACATATTTTCCTCGATCAGACGGCCCGGAACGCGCCGCTGACGCGCCGGATCCTGCGAGCCCTGAAAGGCGTTCCCGTCACGATCGTAAAAAGCAAAGGCGCTTTCCTTCGCGGCGCCGGACAAATGCCGCTCGCTTCCGGAAAAAAAAGCCTCTGGCTGACGCGCTTCAAGAGCGGATTCCTCAAGCCATGCCCCGCCACGGGAACGGATTATCTTTGCTGCCGCTACTGGACGCTCAATGTCCAAACTCATTGCCCGCTCGATTGCACTTACTGCATCCTGCAAAATTATTTGAATGTGCCGCTGATCACGATTTATGTGAATACCGAAAATATCCCGCATGAGATCGACGCGCTTCTTGCGAACCAGCCCGGGCGCCTCTTCCGCATGGGAACCGGGGAGCTTACCGACAGTCTCGCGCTTGACCCGTTGACGCATTTTAACCGGGATCTGATCCGCACGGCTCTTAAACGAAAGATGATCCTCGAGATCAAAACTAAAACGGACTTGATCCGCCATCTTCCCAAGGTCCCGAAAAAGAATATCGTCGTTTCCTGGTCGCTTAATCCGGAGGAATTCATCCGGACCCAGGAATTTAAAAGCGCTCCGCTTGCAAAACGTCTCGAAACCGCGGCGGCGGCCGTCAAAAAAGGTTATCGGCTCGGCTTTCATTTCGATCCCCTGCTTCTGCTTCCGGGATGGAAGGAAAAATACGCGGCCTTGATCGAAAAATTAACAAGGACTGTCCCTGAAAACGAAGTGATGTGGATCAGTCTCGGGAGTTTGCGTTTCCCGCCGCCCTTGAAAAAAGTGATCGAGGAACGTTTCCCGAAAACCGGCATTGCGACAGCTGAATTCGTCCGCGGGCTTGACGGCAAGATGCGCTATTTCCGCCCCGGGCGGGTCAAGCTCTACCGGCATATTTATGAAGCCCTGCGGAAAAAATGGAGGGATGTTTTTATCTATTTTTGTATGGAAAATAAAACCGTGTGGCGGGATGTGATGGGCTTTGCGCCTGAAAATAACGCAGGACTGGATTATTTATTTCACGAAAGCATCGCGCGCCGCTTCCCGGAACTTGATCTTTCCATCCCGGACTCGCGCGCTTATACCGATCAGGAACGCTGAAGACGTTCGACCTCTTCGAGCGAATGATTCATATGATCCCGTTCGTCCAATCCCACGCGACGGATGAGGTCCGCTAAGGACTTTTGCTTCGGATAATATTTGAACCATACCGAATCCGCCGGTTCGTTCTCAAATTCCGGATGCTCCTTCGCGTAAAACATGTATTCATGTTCGGCGTGCGACTCGAACGCGGCGTTCATCGCGAAAGACCAGACGGGATTAAGCCAGTACATCACGCGCGTGATGCAGAAATAAACGAGCGTCATCGCTTTCGGCAGCAGGAAATGCCGGATCTTCCCGAGTTTGATCCCCTTTTGATGGCAAAGATCCGCCCAAAGAAGCATATGCCACTGTTCGTTATCCTGCGATTCGCGGCCCATCTGGATATGGCGGAGCGCCGTCTCGACTTTTTCCTGGGAAACTTTTCCCGTGCCGCTGTAGAGCTTTGACAAATAATGGTAGGCGCCGTTCTCCCAAGCCCAATAGGGATAACGCGCCAGGATCTCGAGTACGATCGCCTTCGGAAGCGACATCGCTTTTCCGTAAAGCGCGTCGATTTGCCAGAACATGAAGCGCAGGATCAAATTCGCCGGAAGCTTCGGCGTCGCAAGCGTCCGTTCCTGCTCCGCTTTCAGATCCATTTCTTTTCCCATCGTGTATTCGTACACAGTCATAGCACTCTCCTAAACGCTTCTTATTCTATCGACCTTTGATTTATTCTCAATTACGAAAGTAACTTTTTCGCTTCACAGAAAGGCGGTCTTCGTAGTAGGCCGTATGTTTCTTATGCGGGAATTTGCCGTTGTAGGTGATCACAAGGTCGGCTTCCAGAAGGTCGTCCGGGAGATCGTTAAAAACGAAGTAAACATAATCATTTTCCCCGTTCTCCCACGCGAACGGGAATTTTCCATTCCCTTTCGGGAATTGGATCTCCGAGGCAAGCCCCCGCTCGGTCGCTTCGTCATAGATCCGGCTGGGCTCAAAAATGCGGCTGTCTTTTCCTTCCGGGGTCCGCTCGATCAGCCGGATCCGGTCCACCTGGATCCGCCCCTGAGCCGTTTTTGAGATGGGTTCAAAATTAACACTGCCGGTAAAAACAGTATCGAGATCGTCTTTTTTCCGTTCCGCGGTCAGCATCCCCACGCCCATAAAGATATCATCGACCGCGATATGGACCAATCCCCCGCCTTTTTCGAAGGGATACTGGATATTTTCAACCGGCGCCGGGACCGTCGCCAATGCCCTCGCCCCAAATAAAAGAGAGGCGATCCCCGCGATACCCACTACTGCGATCACCACCGCCCCTGCGATCCAGATTCGTTTCACAAAAACTCCAATCTACTTTCCTTGATAGCGAACGGCATAATGATCGATAACGCGCCGGATCATCCGCTGATATTTTGTATGGTGCTTGCGCGCCTGTTCCTTAAAAAAATCCACACTTTCTTTTCTTAAGACAATCGTCACTTTAACCATGTTACTCTTCGGAGGAAAAAGCTCTTCGGGCGGTGGAAGGAAATCAGGAACTCGCGTCAATTTGCCGACAGGAAAATCCGGATCTGAAAGATCGTCCGCTTTATAACCGCTATCTTTTTCCCTAATTATGTTCTTATTCTTTTTCATAATTTTGTTTTCCTTTTCTCCATTCACCAGCACCAAAAATTCTGATCTTTTCGTTTCGATAAGTAAATCGAACCGTCAGGATCCTTCCTTCCACTTTGCCGATACAGAAAAACCTTTGTTCGGCGGTGCTGTGAGATTCATCGATAAAAATCTTTCGATTTGGGTCTTTGAACACCTCTATAGCTTTATGAAAATCAATGCCATGCTTCAAAATATTGAGCCGTTCTTTTTCAAAGTCCCAAACAAAACGGCTTTCTTGACTTTTATGCATAATAGTAGCACCTATATGGCTTTTTGTAAATATCTTTATATGTATTTTTGTACATGCTTTTTAATTCAACAAAACGCGTGACGATCACCTTTTGCAACCTAAGGGGATGGATATGAGATATTATGCACTGCGATTATGGAGATATTTCTTGTACTCTTCGTCAAATCGGTGGCGGCGATTTTCAGTAAACTCACCACTGTAGAGCTTCATCCCGAGGTTAATAAAACCCTTCCTGAGCTCCTCGGGTGTCATCCCAGTAGGTTGAAAGTTAATATCAAAAAGCGTGCATCGCTCCCAGGCATTTTTCTCAAGGAGCCTCCCTTCTTTATCAAGACGATCGTAAAAAGGAGTCCCCGGGAACGGGGTCGGAATCGTGATCTGAACATCAAAAAGATTTGTTTCTTTCGTAAAGCTGTAAACCTCCTCAAAAATATCCGGTCCATGTCCGTCAAGCCCAACCACAAAGCATCCATCCACTCTTATGCCATGAGCCTGAATCTTCTGAACAGCATCTTTGTATTTGATCCATCGTTTTAACTTCCAGTTACCCTTCCGCTCAATTCCATCAAGTCCCGAACGGATAGGACTTTCCAATCCAATGAGCACCTCTGCGCATCCGCTTTCTTGCAAGACCCTGAGTAATGCTTCATCATCTGCGACTGAAATATCCGTTTCAGTGAACCATTTGACCTGACGTTTTTTAAGTTCCGGCAGCAGTTCCCTCCAATAATTTTTATCAACAAAGGTATTATCATCTGCCAATTCGATAAATGGCCTTTTCCAGATGCTTTTGATTTTATCAATTTCCGCCAAAACATTTTTAATGGGCTTCTGTTTATATTTCTTCGAAAGAAGAATCGAACTGGCACAAAACTCACATTGAAAAGGGCATCCCCGGCTAGTTTGGACCGTCAGGCGGTTGTATTTAGGGATATCAAGCAGCTCATAGGCAGGCACTGGTGATTGGCTTAAATCAAAATCACCGGAATCATTTCCATAGAATTGCTTAAGCGACTTATTTTCACGATCTTTCAGCACATCATGCCAAGAAAGCTCTCCTTCGCCAATTACAACCGCATCACAATGTAGTGCCGCTTCCTCCGGAAGCGCACTCACATGAAGTCCACCCATAACAACAGGGATGCCAATTTCACGATAACGATCCGCCAGCTCATAGGCCTCACCGATCTGGGCCGTATAGCTGGATATGGCTATGAGATCAAATCCGGACGAAAGGTCTTTTAGCTGCCTCAGGTCAGCCACTTCAAGGTATTGCAAGCTGTGCTGTTTTGGCGTCATTCCGGCGAGAGTTAAAAGACCTAAGCTCGGCAGAGAAGCGATGACCTTGCTACGCTCAACAAACCCAGGGAGCGTAAGACCAAGTTCAAGAAGCTCGGCATCGCACGCCCGGATACCACTCATGGCAATAAGCCCTATTTTCATAAATAATTATCCCGAAATCCTTTGTTAGGCTTTATTTGTTGCTGACCTTGCCCAAGATAGAAAAAACAAACTCTTTACGACGCTAATGGTGCTAAGACAGGCGATAATCACAAAAATGATCGGCACGCTTTGTTTGAAAAAATAATAGAAAATGATCACGGCAAACGACAACTTCATTAAAAGCCGGACAATAACCAGATCGGTATTGCACAAGGGATTTTTAGCAATCAAAAATTCACCGATCCCGCCAGCAACAATAACAGCGGCTGGAAAATAAATGTATCCTGGATGGTTCGCAGGCGTAATGTTAAAAAATCCATAGATGGCTTTGTAGAACAACAAAAAAGCTCCTCCTAAGAGAATGTCGTAAACACCCACGACCCAAAAATAAACTTTGTAGAGTTTCTCTTTATCCATTTCCTTATCCTCCCGATGGCTTATTCCAAAAGGGTGTTAGCAATTCATGTTGAAGATATTCATGCCGAGCCAGCGCATCCCAAAAGCCGGGGTTCAGGCTCCGATACTCATCAGACAATTTACTAAAAAAACGTTTGCCGAGGGTGGATCTCAATAAAGATTTTAATAATAAAAGCGGCAGAATTTTACAAAAGAAACGAAATATGCTTATGGCAATCGTTTGCGACTGGATTTTTTCGTTGGGGTAAACGTTTTTCAATTCGCCCTGTATGAGCAACTTAGTTTCCGATTCGTTTATTCTGAGTCGCTCATAAATATTTTTCAGAGCTCCATCACGTTCACGAACCGCCATGATTTCATAAAAACTTTCGCCTATTTGCTCCAATAAAAATAACTTCTTAAGCAAAATTTGATCCGGTTTTTTCGAGGGCATTAAGGCCTCTTTAAGTTATTAACTGAGATAAAACGGTGCTGTTCTATTGGATATTGAATTTTTTAATACGCTCTTTCAAATGATCCTGAACATTGGGCAGAAGACCAGCAAGATACTTATGATATTCCCCCTGCGGATCAAGCATATTGGCCTTGATCCAGACGAGCATTTCTTTTTCACGAGCTTCATCGCCGGTTATTTCTGACATTCTCTGGATTGCAGGATGGAGCATGACCCAGCCTTCTTCAGATTTAAAAGCTGCTAGAATTTCATCCTCCCGAGGAAGCAGACTTTCATAAAACTCCAAAGCTTTCTTGAAATCACGGCCTTGTTCAGCCAAAAAAGCAGCGCGATAAACGCCTTCTACGCCTTCCGAGCTAAACGTCTCGAGGAAACGTTTTTGCTGTTCAGGATTTGCTTTAGGAAATTCTTTTTTGATTTTGTCCACAGCATCATCTCTCTTTTCTAGTTTTTTCTGCTCTTTAATCTTCTCAAGAAGATCTTTTTTCATTTCGCTATATATCTCCCAAGCCGGCTCTTCCTGCTTCAACTTTGGCAAATCGATATTTACAAGTTCTAGCGATTTCTCATAGTTGCCTGTATCCTTATAAAATTTCGCTAGTACATATCTTGCTACTGCTTCCGAACTGGTTCCTTTAGAAAATTTATACGCTTCAAGGTAATAAAACTCGGCTTGCTGGTTATTGCCACTTTTAAAGGAAACATCTCCTGCATGCAACAGAGCATGAAATTTATCTTGCCCTCTCTTAGCCGCCTCAAACTCTTCTTGGGTCATAAATTTCCCTTTTGCATTTTCGGCAAAACAATTAACGTTGAAAATATTTAAGATTATAAAAAAACTAAAGAGAACATTAAAAAAATTCTTTATTTTTTTCATGTCCGGTCCCCATATGGTGAGACATATTCAGTGGGATTTACGGTAATAATACCATTCTCAACCCTAATCCCAGATGTTGCATTAGAAAGAAAAATTTAGAAAGGTACCGGGTACTTTGGGGACAGGTAACGCGTATCATTTGGAACCAACTAGTTGTTTTTCCACTAATTCCTCATAAGCGCGAGTCTGCTCCGTGTATTCCCGATAAATCTTTCGGCGGTTCTCATCGGTTGACGCCAACCCCAAATAGGCTGGATCGCATCTCACGAAGGGCTTTTCTTTTCCCTCCACATACATCTGGTAACTGGAATATCGCCATTCCGAAGGATCGCCGATAAGTCCCGCTCGTACAGGATTCCGCTCTATGTAACGCCCGCATTCAAGCAAATAGCTCTCTTGTTCTATCGGAAGACTCCGGTATCTCCCCTGAAACAAATGCCCGAAAAACGTGTACTTCCGGCGATAATAATGGTGATAAGACCTCTGGATCCCATGCATCATCCGTCCTAAAGAAGATGCCGGTTCGCTCTGAACCAGCATGTGAACGCGATTACTCATCAGACAATAATGAAAAAGCAAAACACCGTAACGCTTAAGATATTTCTCCCACAACTCCTCGAATTTCTTAAAATCTTCATCTTCACGAAAAAGCCAATGTTTGTTATTTCCGCGAATGATGACGTGATAATAACCGCTTTCCGATTCCCTTCTTGGTTTCCGCCCCATTCCTCAACATACCCCACCTTTCATGAATTTGTATCAAAACGTTTCAACTTACCCGTCCCCGCAGTACCAGGTACCGTTCGAGTACCGTTCGATACCTGGTACCGTTCGATAAATGTATTTACCATGGAAAATAGTTGGACTGGATGAGCGCTTTCGTTGCGCGCCCCATACAGGCATCACCAGGCTTGGAATCGAGACAGCCTTTAAAACCTTCAGCTTTGTCTTGTTCGAATGCTTGTTTAATCTTGTAATAAGCATTATCACCTTTTCCCCAGCGGACTTTGCCATATTTTTTTAAGTCCCGTTGTTCAAAATACTTGAGAATGCCATCTATGAATGCGCTTCCTCCATCTGCATCACCAACCCAGCTATAGCAAAAGATAATTTTACTTGTGATGATTGGCACATAAACAGCTACATATTTATAAGGAGGCAACATATCCTTATATTTATCTCGAAGATATTGGATATACGCTCGAACAGGATCGCTTGATTTAGTTCTTTGAGCCTCGGCTAATGCTTTCAGCTCTAAATAATCGTCCTTGTATTCTTCTTTTTTGGGATTCATTTTTAAAAACCATTTTTGTTCTTGAAGAGCTTGATCGAATTTTCCTTGCAGCCGATGCACATTCATAATCCCATAAAGAGGAAGGCATTTACGATCTTCTTGATAGATGAATCTGGGTGCCAACGCCTCATGATATTTAGCGATAGCGGCATCATAAGCTCCCGCCTTGGCCAGCTGATAAGCTTCAAGCTCAATTTGACCTTGCTCCCAGACAAGCGCATTAAGCCCGGGCGGAACTTGTTGCTGATTATTTCCGTCAGCAAAAAGTATCGTTGGAAGGAAAAGAAAAAATAATAAAAGAAAGAATACTCTAAACAATTTCATGGATTAACCACCCATACTTGACGTGATGAATCAAAAAAAACATGGCTATTTCCTAAAAGAAAAGTCGAAAGCTCCGTCTCAGATTTACTATGAAGAATCATCTCCGTTACAAACGCATTCACTGCGGGCTGATTAAGAGAAGGATTATCCCGCCTCATATAGCCGGAATGTGTGGCGCCGACAATTTCGATATTGAAAAGCATTCTATCTTCATTATCCGGCGTAAAGTCAGCGATAGAATCTCTAAAACCAACAAGATTAAGCTTATAAAGAATATCTTCGGTTCCATACAGATTGACCAAAACCCCTGCGGAAGGGCTGATAACGGGAGGAATGGCCGGAGGCAACGCTTGAAGAAATGCCATTAACGCAGCTTTAAGGGTATCAAAAGCAAGGCCTATCGAATGATCATTGACAAAATCTACAATAGAAGTCGCAAGCTGCACAACATCCCCCACTACGGGTATTTTTGAGAATAGAGTATCAAGAAAACCCCGAAGACCATCAACCGTACCGCTTTCGATCTGGTCTGCTACCGTAATGATCAAATTTAAAACCTCCGTACTGATTCCCGCTAAACTTCCAATGATCCCGGCCAAAGAAACCAATGTTGCGACATTATAGGTGCTACCAATAAGACTTTCTACCAACGGTTCAAAGCCACCCGAAAAGCCAACTCCTACCACAGGGCGTGACGCTATCACTTGCTTCCAAGCATTCATCCATACTTGGATTTTGCCGACAAGGTCCAAACGGATATAGGGGGTATTTGATTCTGCGATCCAATGCAGGATATCTTTTACCTGGTCGGTTGTCCCGCCATTGAGCAATGCATTATAAAGCGGTGGTTTTATAATGTCATCATAAGCAATCTGGCCATTGCTGCTTGTTTGAAGATCGGATGTTAAATTATTAATGTAATCGGGCGAACCTGTAGCCGAAGGATTTCCAACACCATTCGCTAAAACAAAAAATGGCTTATTGGAATCCGTATTTTGGGAAGAACCAGAAGTAAAATTAACCCCCTGAAGAAGGCCGCCGTTGAACACAAACTCCATGGCATAAGGTATGAATTTAAAAACCATGCCCCAGAATCCGCCTGAGGAACTGAACCGCTGAGCATCTGGGTGACTGCCATTGATGATAATGCTTCCATCATTATTTTCAGGTGTAAATTCACCTACGAGTGTTCCGTTTTGATAAAGCTTTCCGCTTTTGAGTTGGCCATTATTTACTTCTCCGGCAAATGCCCAATCAGCTACTACATTACTAATAAAAGTTCCTGCCAGAAGCGCCCACTTGCCCACAGAGTTAATGCCAAAGGTGCCGATCTGCGTAACTCCGTTCTCTTTCTTGCCAATAAAATTTCCAAACAGATCATAATAAAGAGATGTGGAGCCGTCGACTTTCTGTTCCTGCACCTGCTGGCCATTTGCGAGCGTGGTCAAGTTTTTAGCCGCAGAACCTAAAAACCCCGAAATCCCTCCAAAACCAAGAAGCTTTTCGAGGGCACTCCGGCTAAAAATGGAAGTGGCTAACGATTCAAAGGCTCCGATTAATCCTTTTTCCTGGATCAGATCATTGAAATTCCGAAGCCCTTGGATCGTTGTCTGGACAATACCGTTTATAAGATTCAAGGGCGCAAGAACCGTCGTTTTAAGAATATCCAAAATGCCATTGAAAAGTCCTTCGCTGCCCAAAATACTTCCGACAGAATTTAAAATGCTGCTGCTCAGCAAAGAACCAAAGATCGAATTCGTAGATTCTCCCCCAAAAACAAATCCGATTTGTTGGATGCCATTAACCAAGGAATTTTTTATGGAATCCCAGAGGGAACCGGTATCATATTGGCTTGTCACATAAATCGGCGTACCATCATCCCGATACCCGATAACAGTTCCCGAAAATCGGGCTGTAATATTTCCTACGATTGAGGATATGGGGAGTCCTAAAAGCTGTGTAATGCGGGGATCGAGGCCTAAGGAGCGGCCGATGAGTTCCATGCCGCCCATGGTGAGCTGGGATGCGAGGGTGGGAGCGATATCAGAAAAAGTTTTAAGGTTAAAACTGCCGTCAAATAAAGCGGTAAGGCTCGTGGAGGCAACAAGTGAGAGGGCGCTTGCGATCGGCGGCGCGAGGCCGAGCCGAAGCCCAAGCTGGGAAACGCCTTGTAAGGCAAAATTCTGCAGTCCCGACCGTATGAAACTTGAACCCGCCTGCCCGATCCCAAGAAAACCCCCGCCCACAAAAGCGCCCGCGAGCTGGCAAAGCTGAGGATCAAGCCCTAAACCTTCCAGACCGCTTGAAACACCCATATTAAGTCCCGCCGCCACTAATTGACGGGCCGCGATCTGGGAAAATGTAAATTCGCGGCCGATCAAAACACCGTCTTTATAAATTTCGTTCGCCCCGACTAGAAGAAAATCTTTTATTTGGGCGATCCCGGAACCAAAACTCCCGAACCCGGCTGAAAAACCACTTGTTAGAAATTGAAAACCGTTCTGGATGAACTGGCCTACGGCCTTAACGGGCGCCCAGAGAACTTTTCCCACATAAGCCAGGCCTTGTTTGATGGTAGAAAAAAAGCCCTGACTTGAGATGCTGGAAAAAACCATCTTAAGACCCTGCACGACGAACTGACCGATGCTCGCCACGATCCCCACAATGCCGGCCACAAGCGCCGCATAGCCGAGGATCTTCCCGAGCGCGGGACTGAAGAAAGAAACGGCGACCGACGCTACCGTAAAGACCATGCTCGCCACAAAAGCCCAAAAAATAAGATCGTCGATCCCGAAGAAAGAGCCTCTTATCCTCATGGCTTCCTGATCGGAAAGCCTCTGTGTTTCAAGCGCCTGTTCCTGCGAGACAATTAAATGTCCCGCATCATTTTCCGCGGTCCAAACCCTGAGAAAATTTTCTCTTGAGATCGTGACATCCGAGCCATTCGCCCCTTTATTGGTCTCTTCATAGATAACCTCGGTATCTGTCACTTTCTTGATGACCACAAAATGGTCTTCATCGATATGGGCGATCACGCGCAAGGGGCAAGCGCTCGCAAGATCCGGGCATACGCTTTGATAAAGCGCGAGAAGATCCTGATAGGAATATTTGACCGTGGTAAATTCCTGGCCATGAATAGCCGCGGTCCTGTTGAGAGCAAATGTTGAGATCAGAATATCGCCTTCCGTGAAGCGCGTGATCACGCCGGCCAAGATGTCGATCAGGATCGCTTCTTTTCCAATCGTCTCCACAGGGACATCCACGCCTTTAGAAGCGAGCATTTCCTTAAGGGATAAGAATGCGGATTGCCCGAAATGGAGATCGCGGCTTTCGAGCCATTCGAGGATCTTGTTCACATCTTCCGCGTTAAGATCCACGGCCTCGGAAGCCTCGAGATGTAAAGTTTGCAGGATCGCTGACTTTTCTTCCGGAGTTCCGGCCACATAAGTATTTAAAAGGGTCCTGATATTTTCGATGATGGCTGTTTTTTGGGCTTCACGAAGGATCTTTTCTTCGGAGGTTTGCAATTCCGTTTGAAGAATTTGAATATCAAGCGCCCCGGCCTCCTTATACCGGTCAACCCAGGAATTGAATTCTTCTTCACTGGCATCCCGGCCGAGGATGCGGCGATAAAAATCCGTAATGATCGGTTCCATTTCTTCGCGCAGGATATCCAAAAGAAAAGCTTCTTTTTGCGCGACCAGTTCGGCCATCTTTTGAGCTGTCGCCTGTTCGATCTCGATCTGTTTCGCCGCCATCGCGCCAGGAATCGCCGCGAGCTGCTCTTCACCGGTCCGAACAAGCTCGGCGCGCTGGCCCGCTAATTGATTGATGGCGGATTGGACACCCGGGACCTCGTAGGTCCTTTCTTCGCAATGTTTCCAAAAAAGAAAGCTGCGACATTCTTTAACTTTTTTAAAACGCTGGGACTCCAAACTGGATATCTGTGCATTGATCTGGGCGACGCCGGCATCTACATTTTCTTTGATCTGGGCGCGCGCCACCTCATCCTGCCAAGCCAGGCGGTAAAGCGCTTCGAATTTCGCTTGTTCTATCTGTTCGGAAAGTTCTATCGCCTGGGCTTCAAAATCCTGACGGCTCTTCACAAGCGTGATCTTTTTAAGCGCCATATCTTCTGCGCTATGGCAGCCGGTTTCGGGGCAAACGTATTCATGAACGCTTAAAAGCTCGCCATTCCCGTCGAATGTTTCCCTTACTTTCCCGAATTCATAATAGGAATTGATCCCATCAAGCCGCCTTGAGAACACAATCTCATCCTGTTTGTTGTAAACGGTTACCGCCTGAAGGTCTCGGGCCGCTTTTAGGGGAAGATAATCTTTCAAAAACTGAGAAAAGCCCGCCGAAATCTCCGGGGCTATGTTTAAAGACATCGGGGCATTTTGAAAAAAAAGATTTTGATTCCTGATCAAGCTTTCAAATCTACTTGTTTCTGTCAGGGTCGAGAAGGAATTTACGCCAACGGCTTCACGTCCCTCCCCTAAATTCAGATTTTCATTTCCAAAAAAACTCCATGAACTGTTACTGGCGGCCGCCTGACGAACCGCTCCGGCCCCCATCCCTTCCAAAAGCGAAAAGATCTCTTCATCGACTTGCGAAAAAGCGGAATCTGAAACCGTCATGGCCACGAAATCGCCGGTCTTGATCTCTGAAAGAAAATGTCTGAGACCGATCCGGTCCGCTTCAGACGCAAAACTTCCGGAATAAACATCCCACTGGTTCGCGCTTTCTTTGTATATTCCAACAATGAATCCATTCCCGTTATGAACCGCTATTTCATTTCCGGAATCCATGAGTTTTTGATCCGTTCCGGCAATGAGCTTTACTTCTTTGGGAAAAGGGACTCCGTTGAAAGCGATCTGGCGGCGTTCAAGATTTGTGTAATTTATGATGTCTCCCCAACGATTGCGCGTATAGGTGAAAAGATGAGTGACGCCGTCCTCAGACTCTGTCTTAACCAATTCTCCGAGCGGGCTGTAAGTAAAACGAGTCGTGCCGATCTTGAAACAAAATCCAAGATAGCTGCCATCCGGACCTTGAAGTATTTCGTGGTCCGTAGCTTGTGGAAGTGTATATTCAAAAGTTTCCCCGCTCGCAAGACGGCCTCGAACAGGGATATAATTTTCGATCTCAAGAAGCATGCCGTCCGGAAATTGGATCTGCCCGCTCTGAATTTTCTGCTCTCCGTCAAAGACAAGATTCACTCCTTGCGCCCCTGATGCCAAGTGGATCTCGGAACCGTGTTCCTCATCCCATAAGATCCAAGAACCATTCGGAGCTTGATAACCTTTAAGAGTAACGGCTGTAAGACCGTTCCCTGCGTAAACGGCATTCTTATAATCATCTGGATCGACTGTCTGCCCTTCCGAAAGAGGCTGCGTGAATTCCGAATACTCATAGAGAAAACCGTCCCGCGTCATATGTTTGAGCAATTTACCGTCTTTATCATAGAACCATGTGGTCCCCCGCTCATCCGTGACCTGAGTTTCTTCCCCGTTGAAGAAATATTGCGTGCTATTGAGAACGCGATTGTGATAGGTCAGTTCCGCCCCGATCAATTCGCCATTTTCATAAAGATAATGAGTCTGGATCTGATTGGGATCGGTTGCAGAAATAAGTTTTCCGCCTTTGAATCGCCTCACTTCTCCCGTAAGTATGTCGCGGAATACCGTTATTTCCGCACCGCCTGGATCAAATTCATAAGAAAGCTCATATTGCCGCCCGTCCGCTTGCGTGATCCGCCGGAGAGCTCCATAGCTGTAGTTTATATTCCCGATATCACTCACACCATTTCCGGGATCTAGAATGGTTCCCTCCGCCGTATTCCCAGTAGCTGAATATTCGTTGATCGTGCCATCGGGCAAAATGACGCGGCTAACGTTTTGGCCTTCCAGATCGATCTGGCTTCCGTCAAAACGCCTGAAATGCTCGAGCTGGAAATCGCTCCCCGACGTTTCTTGCTGGTAGATCATATAAGTCGGAAGGTCCAGAAATGCGCGAAGGGCTTCATATTGAAGAGGGGTTTGAGAAGCTATGTGAGCACCGACGCTATTCAAATTATCCGATTCGATCTTCAGGTTTTGGATCTGAGCATCGGTGATCCCCGCCTGGGCTTCCCAAATGGGGTTTTCCCCGTCATGAATGGAAAAAAAGGAAACATCTTCCAGAAATACTTTGCCCATCGATCCATAAGCCAGGGGATCGTGATCCCCGCCTTGGATCTCCAATGTCAGCTGGTTCATGGCCCATGTCTTCCCGGCCAAAGGAATAGTAAAAGTTTGATATTCCTCGGTCAGCCCCTGAATGGCGTAAGAAAACCTTGCCCAGTAACCATCTTTGACGGAAAGAACGAAATCCTGCGGCCATGTCACGCCGGGATCCAAACGGATCGTTACGGAAAGAAAATCATAGTCGGAAAGATTCACAGGCGCGGCATAATTGAACGCCATGCCGATCGTAGGCGTATTCGCGTTGTATCCGAAATTCCAACAAGCCGGCTCTGTGCACGCCCAACCATTGTAAAAACTGCCGCCTTCTTTACGCGCGTCCAACCAGAGATGATTGACCGTTCCCCCCACGCTATATCCTAAAATGGAGGAAACGGAGTCCAGATCCAGAGCGCCTTCTTTCAGTAAATACGTTTTTTCTACCTCCCGGCTTGGTAAATTCAAAAAATCACTTAAGCTCATTTCGACAACAGCGCTGCTTCCAACCTCTTGAAACGAGACATTGACGCCCATTAACCGGCCTAACGCGTCGTAATCATACTGAAGTTCGGTCCTGCCGTTTGACGGTGTTTCGATCGCCGTGACTTCCCGGTTTGAATAAAAAAGTTTAACGCCATCACTAAAGCTGACCGCCTGTTCCTGCGTTTGATCGATATCGAATTCCGACCCATTTTTCATTTTGACGTGTGCCGTTAAGATCCTGAGATCGTCAGCAAGAACAATGTTGGTTAAAGTGGCCGTGGGGGTTTCAATGGATAAAATTTCGCCTTGTTCAAAATGTGCGAGAAATCCTTCTTCGACAAGCAGCTCAAGTTCTCCCTGAGCGTTAAAAACCCTTTTCCGGTCATTCTCCTGAATCACAAACGAATGAAGCTGGCCGCGAAGGTCTTGATCATAATAGAATCGCGATTCTTCCAACTGGCCGCGAGCCAGATCGACAACAAAGGTCGCAAGCCCGTTTTCAAAAAGCACTGTTCTTCCGCTCGGGAAAACCCATTTCATCAGTTGCCCGCTTTGATAATACTGAATTTCGCCATTAGCTTTTCTCAAGATCCCGCTCACAAGCTTCCCCTGGGAATCGATCACGAAATCTTCGAGGATCTCTTCCTTGGTGACAATGCCGCCGCTACTAGGTTGTTCTAACGCGGCGCTTTTTAAAAGATTTTGAAGCTGAGCGTTTGTTTTTCCGATCAGTGATTGCCAGTCAATGGTATTGTTTGTCCGGATCTTAAAAGTAGAAAGCGGCCCCAAAAGAAATTCCCCTTTGATGGGACTGCCATCCATGGATTGAGCCACCACTGCGATCTCGGTAAGTAATGAGGAGGGTTTTTTGATGGGCACTTGAATATATTGCCATTCATGAGTAAGTTCCGGCGTTATAAAAACCTCGCCCATTCCTTTCAATTCAAATTTGAGCCGCATGGCCACATCGGTATTTAAATCAAGCTTGATAGGAACTGAGATAAAGTCAAAATTGTTGAGATCGATCCCCTGGAATTGGGCCCACAAACCTACCGGTCTGGTGACATCACGAAAATCAAATTGAACGGTTTGAACTTCTCCCATGGGAGGAACATAGGCCAAAGCGCCGTTGGCAAAACCGTAGCCGGGAGTATAAAAAGCCCCCTGAGCTTTCGCCTGATCAAAAAGATCAAAGTTAAGCGATTCAAAGAGAGAGCGGGCGGCATCCCGGCGACCCGGAAGCAAAAGAAATTCTTGAAGTCCCATGGAGACCGTTTCACCGGCAGAAGAAAGGAATTCTATCCCGGTATGATGGAAAGCACCGCTGGGCGTTCGATAATTATAGATATGTCCTTCCCCGTACTCCGGATCAAAAAGGGAAGAAATAAAGGCATCTTCTTTCACCAAAGGATATCCATTGCCGTCAGGATTCGTCTCGCTTCCGGTATAAAGATTTTCCTGTGTCAACCCGAAATCGGGAGGCGGCGGCAAGTTTTTTTCCACCGGTGTTAAATTGAATTGAAAGGACCGATAAAGGTTATCGAAAGAATTTTTGGTGTTGGTTTGATTCAGGTAATTTGAAAAATAACTCCGGCTTGTTTGAAGCAACGAAAGCACAAAGGAAGCTTGATCGACGCCAAAATATTCGGTTGCCAGCACCGGCGTTCGCGTGATGAGCTCTTCCCCGCTCACAGGATCCGTCGAGGTTTCGGTAAGAAATTTCACGGAATCGGCAAAACCCGCTCCGGTAAGAACGCCGGGAATAGCGGCTTCGATATTTTTAAAAAATTGCAGAACGTAATGCGGCGCCACGGAGAATGCCGAAGCAAGACCGTAAAGCGAACCGATATCGGTATGAAGCGGATCATCGGTCTCCGCGGCATAAGGGACCCCGATCTTTCCTTCATATCCTTGCCCGGGATCCGCGCCAGCCGAAAGTAATCCTGCGATATCGTTTTGATTCACAAATTCGGCTTGGGTATAAAGAAAATTTCGGAGAGCTACGGCGAACTCGGGATACTGGGTCTCATCAACATGGATTTGCGGCCAGAACATCTGAAAAGCTCCGCCGTCCCACGGCGCAACATTATCGACAACCTCGCCGCTTTCGCTCTGATAAGAACGAAAAGCCACATCAATCGCGTTAACGGCTTCTTGATATTGAGGGTACTTCGCGGCCAGCCAGATAAGCCCTGTCCGGAATTCGCTGAAAACACGGTCGATATAAAAATCTTTGACGAATTTCCACGTCCCGGTAGCGGGGTCCTTCGCGTAAGACCCATGGAATCTTTTTTTAGATGGATCGTAGAACGCGGCATACCCGGCTTCTTGATCCGTTAAAATATTGTTTGCTGTCTCCAATATATTATTTTTAAAAATATCCAGCGAGGCGCCCAAGGAACGCCCTTCAAGCGCTCCTATCACAGAGGCCAGGCTTACGGAAAGATTCAGCGTGTCCCCGAAGCCATACTGATTAAATCTATTCTCATAATGAATAACTGTTCGCATTTCGCCCGTAGGCAACCCCTGGCTGTCTAGAATTTCTTCCTGGCTTTCAACGATCGTAAAAAAGGCCAGCATTCCGTTCCAACCGGCTTCCAATTGCGCCTGACGATAAGCCGCTAGAAGATTTTCAAGCTTTGAGAGGGCCTCTTCTTGCGTCATTTTGGAAGTGACATAATCTCCCGTTGCAATAGCAACCAGGATCTCGGCCCAAAATCCGACGAGAGTTGCCTGGCTGTAATCCGCGGGTTCTGCGGCGCCGGTTTGATAATTGTCCAGCGGAAGCCCCGTTAGCTGATGAAGGCCGACGCCTTCTTTGAAGTAATCAAGTTGTGCTTCAATAAGAGCATTACGGTAAGCCAATTCTTCCTGAGTAAGAGGTTGGGGCAAAGTAGCTTGCGGAGGATCCCACGTATTTTCAAAATTTTCATTGAATTCCACGATCTGGCCGCCAGGCGTGATCTGTTTATAAAGCACTCCATTTTTTATTAAATGCTGGGTACCGTCCCGGTATAAAATCTCTCCGGAAAGAATATTGCCTGTCGCGTCGATCGTGATACCGCGAAGTTCCAATTCGGGAAAAGTCAAAGACGGGATATAGGATTGACCGTTCGGAAGTTCCGGCAATGTTTCAGCATCGAGACGGACTTCTTGATATTGGATATATCGGACTGGAACGCCGTTCTCAAATTCAACCTTTCCTCCGTCAGGAAGCGTTATCGAAGTTAATTCATTGATCCGTTCTAAGGCGCCGCTTGCATTTTTAAATTCAATAACCTTGTAGGTTCTTCCATCCGCCATATGGATTTCGGAAGGTTTGTGTTGGGTAGGCTTGCCGGGCTCTTTGTAAAGAATATAGAGAGTACGATTCCCTTCAGGATCAACATGTTCCATGAGATAAGAATTTTGATAAATGTCTGCGGAGCCATCGGTATTTTGGCGCCTGAAACCCGTTAAGTTCTGCCCATTCCAAACAAGCTGGCTTAAAATACTGCCGTCCTCCAATCTGATTTCGTTCAAACTGAGCGCTGAAATATCAAAAACTGTTCCATCGCTCAAACGAATACCAGCCAATTGACCCTGGGCATCAAAAATCTGCTCCAAGCTTCCCTGGTCCGAAGCCATCGAAAACCATTCGTTATCTTGCAAAATAGAGCTTTGAAATTGGAAAATTTCTCCCGCGTTGTTGGTCAATGCTTCAGGCAATTGGGCGGCAAGCCGGAGAATTTCTCCTTTTCCGGAAATAACAGTTTTCATATTCCCGGCAGCGTCATATTCGATGGTTTTGGAAATTTCTTCTTCGATAGTTGGCTTGATCGAAGGATAAGATTCGAGATCGTTAAGAACGGTCGCGATGGGCATCTCAACCGATGTCCCCGATAAAGCGACCGAAACAAGTTCTGAACGATACCCGATCAGATCGTTCCCTTCGCGAAGAATAGAAACTTCATAATGAAAAACATTGCCGGCAGCATCGGTATAAGTGTTTAAAAATCCGTCTTGAAAGAGAATGGAAATCCCGCCGCTTTTTTTAATCCAAACCGGTCGGCCTTTTTCATCGTAAAGACTTGTAGCGGTTTCTTCGAAGCTGGCTATGCCAATGACCTTGCCGGAAATGTCGACATGATAGGCGAATCGTATTTTTTTATTATCTACGGTCAAAACATAGGCCACAGACCCGTCTTCGTTATAAACCGTTCTTTCACCACTCTGCGCTAAACGATAAATTGGTTTATTATTTTGGAAAAGTAACTGGTCCCCATTTTCAAAAAGAAGCACACCTCCCGTAAGGTTATTCTGTGCATCAAATATTAAATTGAAGAGTGTGTATTCGCCGGTCTTTTCAATCGCAACCAACGTGCTGGGATCATATTTGAAAATAAGGCCATTCGAAGCGGTGACGGAAGTAAGCGCCGAAGGCAATCCTGAAAATACTGGCATTTCAGGCAAAGGAGTTTCTTCTTGGTCCAAAACAACAACATGATCGCCAAATGCCGGCAAGGTTCCAAAAGATGAACAAACCATCAAATGGTTTTCGCCCGGCTGAAGCTGCCAGGTTTCCTGGCGCTCAACTCCATTGACGGTATAGCGAAGCAAATAGAGAGGGTTAGTCGCTGTTGAAGGTGAAAGAAACTGGATAGCCGGCTTGGAGGGTGACATCGTAAAACGGATCACATCGGAAAACGAAGCGCTATTCCCCGCCGCATCACGCAATTGACAAAGGATTTCTTTCTCCCCTTCATCTTCAGAGAATGTTATTACTTTTGACGCTGCAAATTCTTCCCAATCCATCCAGCTGTTTCCTCCATCCAACGAAAAACGAACATCTTTCAAAGGCGAATCATCTTGAATATCAAAAGAAAGAACGACGAATCTGGAATTTGTTTCTTGGTCGCCATCATTGATAGTGAGTGTCCCTGTGGGGGCAACTTGATCGAGCATTACTATGACGGTTTGGCTCGCTTTGTTCCCAAAAATATCTACAGCTTCCAAGGTAATCGGATTTTGACCGGGATTGAGATGGTAGAATTCTTTTTTCTCAATGTTGTCCACGATATAGACGAACTCATAATCGACTTGATTGGTAAAAATGCTTGTCGAAGAAAAACTGATTTGAGGCGGAGTTATATCAAGCACCATGGCTCCGTTGTTATAGAATTCTTCATGAGATCCTTCGGTGTAAAGAATCCGAAAACCTTTTGCGGTGCCGTTTTCGAAAATCGTTTGGATGCTGTAAGAAACATTAAACTGATCTGCCCTGTTAACAGCCCACAAAAAAGCTGCTGGCAAGAACGCCCCTTTACCGTAAGCAGGCGAAGTTTCGGGGATGGAATAGTCGCTATTGAATTGAGGGTCCGCCGTGATATTGCCGGCGGCTGAATTTTCAACGACCGGGGGCGTCGAGCTTCCGTAGGCGGTCGGCCGCCACGCGTTGCCGGAAAAGACGTTGTTCTCAAGAACGGCAAACCCGCGGCTTAACTGGCCGGTCGCGTAAGCGTTCCAGTTGAATTCGTAGATCGCGCAAAAACTGCTTCCGGTGATGATATTGTTTTCGATCCTGGGAGTAACACCGCTTAAAATATTGATCCCGATGCTGTTATTCACCATGGTGTTATAGCGGATCACAACATTCGTTGCCGCAGCGCTTGGATGCTGGATGGCAAGATGGTTGTTCTGAAAGAACACCCTTTCGATAAGGATATTATTTCCGGAGCGCAGGTAGACCCCGTAATCCGCGTTATCGACCACCCGGCTGTTCCGGAGAATAACATTGTTGCCTTCAATTCTGATCGCGGATTTTGGCCCGGCATAAGGCGCTCCACCCTTGACCGTAATGCCTTCGATCAGATTATCCCCCTGCGCCAGGATCACATCCCTGAACATTCCCTGCCCGTCAAGAATGACGGTGGCGCTATCTTCTCCTTTAAGATTTACTCCTTGTCTTAAGGTGACGGATTGATTGTAAATGCCCGCGTGAAGAAATACGGTATCTCCTACGGATGCTCCGTTGATGGCCTCCTGGATCGATTCATTTTCATAGACATGAAAGAGGGTGTGCCCGTCCGCCGTAGTCTCCGTCTGTAAGGGTTCCCCGCCGCCTTGTCCGTCCGGAGATTCGGGGGTCGCGGGGCTTAGCGGAAAATCGCTGGTGAGAAAATCTTGAGTGGTTTCCGGAAGGGAAAGAGTTTCCGGCGCGACGGGAGGATCCTGAGAGATCGCCGAGGTTGTCGGTTGCGAAGTTTCAGGATCATACGGCTGCACCGACTGGATGCCATCCGCCCAAACGATCTGATTCCAGGCAAAAAGAATAGCGGTCAGGATCGCAACGATTCTGACCGGATACGAAAAAGCGCTTTTCACGAGCGGCTTTCCTCATCATTTAATCCGAAATGAAATCTTCGGACCGACGGCAAGGGTTTCAACTCTTTTAGAAATTCCAAGATCTTTTCACGGACAACACTCGAAACCCCTGAATTGACGCTTTCGGCATAGGCCCAAAGACGCCGATAACTCTTAGGGTCGAGCGTGAATGTGATCTGGAACCATACGTTGTCGGGAACTTGATCGACCGGTAAAGCTTTTTCTTTTTCTGCGGCGTTTTCCATAACCGCCTCCTTCAAAACTTTTTTCTGTTCCTGTCGGTATAAACATAGTCCCGCCTCGGCAAGAAAGGAACGGGAAAGAAGGAAAAAATCGCCGGGAGGATATTTATAGAAGTATTAAATCTACTAATAATAGACTTTCCGAGTGAGCGGAGGGCCGCCTTGGCAGCCATTCAGAGAATGCTAAATACGGACCCTGGCGGGAACTCCTTTGGCCTCGAGCAATTCCAGGATCTCGACGATATAGCGCTGGATGGGCGGCGGGGGGTCTCCGTCGAAGAGGAGAAAAAGATTCAAGAGGAAGCGCCGCGTCTCGCTTGCGAGCTTTTTATCCTTGATCTGGGCCAATCTACAATCCAACTCATCCGAAGACACGATATGCCTCCTGTTCTGTTTGAACTCTAACATTCTATTTAAATATTTACAAGTCAAACTAGTATTTTTAATAGTGATTTATAGCATTAATAATCATTTTTATACCCAATGAGAGAAACTCAATTAAAAACAGCTGAAGAAAACCCCCTTCCGGTTCGATAACCTAGCAGAAGTATTTCGGTATTTTTCCGGAAGCGCAGCGGGTGTCATCCATTTAGATAGAAAATTAGATAGAAAACCAATGAGGAGTTTAAACTCATGATGAAAAAAGCTTTCTCGGCAGGGATCATGATCGCTCTTGTTTTCATCTCCCCTATGGCAGCTTACGCGGTGGGCGGGGGCGGGCTTGAAAATGCCTCGTTCAGCGCAAAACAATTGGCTTTAAGCGGCGCGGGAACCGCCACGCCGGATGAGCCGGCGGCGATCTCTTATAACCCGGCCGGCATCGCGGACCTTCCGGGCATTCAATTCCAGGGCAACTCCAGTTTCATTAGTCTGTTCACCTGGAAAGACAATAGCGTCACCGGCGATACCCGCAGTTCGGGCACGCTCAGTATGGTCCCGACCGCTTATTTCACGATCAACCCCGGCAAGATCTTCTGCGACCGGTTGACGCTCGGCGTCGGCACCGATTCCCCGTTCGGGTTGATGAATAAATATAATTCCAATGACCCCGCCGCCCATTACACCGGTTGGCGCAATTACCTCAAGATGTTCACGATCAAGCCCACCGTTGCCTACAAGGTCACGGATTGGCTGAATGTCGGCGGCGGCCCGATGTGGTACCGGGTCTACGATTTCGGCGGGATCCAGGGCTACCCTAACAACTTATATACTTCGCTTTTTGGAGTGACTTCGCCGGACGGACAGGTCCGGATCAATACCTCCGGTAACCACTGGGGTTGGCAATTAGGCGCTCTCATAAAATTAAAAGAAAAGCATCGTTTTGGTTATTATTTCCGTAGCCCCGTGGTGATGGATCTTAAGGGGCGAGTTAAAGTAGAGAATTCCAATATCCCCGTTGCTTTAGGAGGTCTTGGTCTTCGAAACTTCGAAACCGGCGTTCACACCAAGCTCCCGCTCCCTATGAACATGACATGGGCCTACGCATTTCAGCCGACCAAAAAAACCCATTATGAGATCGATTTTACATGGTCGCGCTGGTCCACGTTCAAGCGTCTTTATTTTGTCAATGATCCTTCAGGAAACGCCGCGGATGATATTATTCTAAACAACATTCGCATGGCCAATAAAGACTGGCAGAATGCGTACGGGATCCAGTTGGGCGTTAGTCACAAACTTACGGATAAATTAACGCTCCGCGGCGGGTCGTATTATTACTGGACGCCCGTCCCGAAAACTCACTTCACGCCGTCCGTGCCGGATTCAAACCGCGTTTCTTTCAGCCTTGGGCTTGGCTATGCCATCAACAAATACCTTACCGCGGATGTTATGTATTCGAACGCATTCTATTTCAGAAGGCGCGTCAATAATGACATCGCGGAAAACGCGGCGCTCCTTAATTCGTCGGTGGACGGAACGTATCATTCCTACCTGCAGCAATTCGCGTTCACGCTGACGATGAAATGGGACGACATCTTCCCGCGGGCTTATGGCACCAAAGCCGAGGATGCTCCGGCGGCGCCTTCGATCGATATCAAACCGGCGGCATAAAAACAGCATCTAGCAGGTGGCAAAAAAAGGGACAGGCAATTACTTCATGCCTGTCCCTTTTTTATTTGAATAAGAACGTTTTATTTCTTTGTAGATCTCGCCTTAAAAGAACTCAGGTCAAACGCCTTCCATTCTTCGTAGGGTGTCCGCGAAAGAAGCGTCGAGACCACTTCCTCGGGATCTTTATCCTCAAAAAGCATCCGGTAAACCTCGTGCATGATAGGAAGATGGAGGTCTTCGCGCTCGCAAAGCTGATGGACGCTTAAGGAAGTATCCACGCCCTCCGCCACCATCGCCATCCCCGCAAGGATCTCCTTGATCTTCCGGCCCTTGCCGAGCTCCCGGCCGACATAAAGGTTGCGGCCGTGTTTGGAAAAGCAGGTGGTGATGAGATCTCCGATCCCGGAGAGCCCAAAGAAGGTGTTCGGATTAGCGCCGTGTTTGACGCCGAGGCGCACCATTTCATAAAGCCCGCGCGTGATAAGCCCGGACTTGGTATTGTCGCCGAATTTCAGCCCGTCGCAAACGCCGGCCGCGATCGCGATCACGTTCTTGAGCGCGCCGCCGAACTCCGCCCCGATAATATCTTTTTGAACATAGATCCTGAATTGCGGGTCGCGGAAATGCTCCTGAACATATTGAGCGTTTTTCATGTCATCGGAAGCGACCACCGTCAGGGTCGGGATCTTCCGGGCCACTTCCTCGGCATGCGACGGCCCCGATAAGGCGACCACGGGCGCGTTCTTGCCAAGAACCGAACGGATGATCTCGGAAGAGCGGAGGCAGGTCTTTTTCTCGATCCCCTTGGCGGTGCTGACCAGAATCTTGCCCTTATAATCAAGTTCGCGGAGTTTGAAAAGGATATTGCGGAGGTACTGGGACGGGATCGCAAGCACCAGGATCTCGCCGAAATCAACGGCCTCTTTTAAATTGGAAGTAATCGCCAGCTCCCGGGGCAGCTTGACGCCGGGAAGGAATTTGACATTCTCGCGTTCTTTATCCAGGATTTTTGCATAATCCTCAAAAGCGGACCAAAGCATGACGTCATTGCCGCGGCGGACGTTAACAAGCGCGAGCGCCGTGCCCCATCCTCCGTCGCCTAAGACCGTTACTCTTATTTTTTTAACCATCGGATCCTTCTTTTTAAAGGCCTGCTGGATGCACAGTATACCAAATTCGGGACTCGGGACCAGGGACTCGTTTAGACCGTCACGAGTGACGAGTCCCGAGATACGAGTCCCGCGCGGCTCTGCCGCGTCATTTGCAGCGGCAGCGTTTTTTGAGAAGCGTGTGCTCTTTAACGACCCGCTTGATCTCCTCCGGCACGCGGCACGGTTTCATGGCTTTGTTCACGAACACATGCACCGTATAGCCCGTCGCGACCATGATCTGGGTCTTGGCTTTCATGACCTGGTATTCGAACCGCAGCGTGCTGTTACCGATCTCCGCCACGCTGGTGCGAACAATGATATCGTCGTCATAGGTCGAGGGCGCAACATAATTGGCGTGCGCCTCCGCGACGGGAAGATAGATGCCTTTTTTTTCGCATTCGGTATAGGGAAAACCCAGCGCCCGGAAATATTCGGTGCGGGCGGCCTCGAACCACTTGAAATAATTCGCGTAGTAGGTGATCCCCATCTGGTCGGTATCAGCGTAAAGCACCCTGTAACGGTAATCAAAATAGTCCATGATCACTCCTATTGAAAGAATCCTTTTTTTGCGTGGATCTTTTCTTTGCGTTCGGCCGCGAGTTTTTCGAGCAATTCGCGTTCGATCTTGCTGAGCTTTGCCGGGATCTCGATATCGACTTTGACGTATTCATCGCCGCGCCGCTCAGGCATCCCGAAAACTGCCACGCCTTCGCCTTTGATCTTGACGACCTTCCCGGCCGGGGTGCCGGCGGGGATCTCAAGGCGCGCCGTTCCTGTGATCGTCGGCACTTCCACTTCGCCCCCCAAGACCGCAACCGTGTAAGGGATCAAAACCTCGCAATAAACATCCTGGCCCCGGCGTTCGAAGGTCTTGTGTTTTTTGACGAGCACATGAATATAAAGATCGCCGCGCGAGGCGCCGCCCTGGCCGGCCTCGCCTTCGCCGGTCACGCGCAGCCGCGAACCGTGCTCGATCCCCGCGGGGATCTTCACTTCGAGTTTGCGCGTCTTTTTGACGCGTCCTTCGCCGCGGCAGGCCTGGCACGGCTTTTCGATCGATTCTCCTTCGCCGCGGCACCGCGGGCAGGTCCTGCGAAGCGTAAAAAAACCTTGCGAAACGCGCACTTCGCCCCGGCCGCCGCAATCGGGACAGATTTTTTTCTTCGTTCCTTTTTCGGCGCCCGTTCCCTGGCACTCTCCGCAAGTCTCTTTGCGCGGGATCTCAAGGTTAAAAGTCTTCCCGGTCAAAACTTCCGCGAGCGTCATCTCGACGCTGTATTCAAGGTCCGAACCGCGTTGCCCGCGGCCGCGGCGGCGCCCGGACCCGCCGCCAAAGAAATCCTCGAAGAGGTCGCCAAAGATATCGCTGAACCCGCCAAAAGCGTCCTGAAACCCTTCAAAGCCGGAAAATCCGGCGCCGCCCATGCTGTGCCCGAACTGGTCGTAGCGGGTCCGTTTGTCGGGGTCGCTTAAAATGGCATAGGCCTCGGCGGCCTCTTTGAATTTTTCTTCAGAGGCCTTGTCGCCCGGGTTCCGGTCAGGGTGGTATTGGAGCGCAAGCTTGCGGTAACTTTTTTTGATCGACTCGGCATCGGCGTTCCGGCTGACCCCAAGCACTTCATAATAATCGCGTTTTTTCATATTAATAAAACCGAGGCTCGTTCCTCGAGACTTGGGGCTCGTCACATTTTGTTCGAGTCCCGAGGGGCGAACCCCGAGTCCCGATTTAATTAGGTGATCTCGTCCTGTTTTTCTTCGGGAGCGGACGTCCGTTTGGGAGATGTCCGGACCCGGACTTTGGCCGGACGGAGAAGACGGTCGTGAAGCATGTAGCCGGGCTCCAGCTCGTCGACGATCTGGTCCTCTTTGCCCTCTTCGGCTACGTGCGCAACGGCCTCATGGAAATGAGGGTTGAAGATTTGGCCCGAAGTTTCGATCCGTTTCAGGCCGTGCATTTTAAGGATATCGACCAGCTGTTTTTCCACTCGCTCGACGCCCGCGATCACGGTGGTCAGATTTTTCCGCAGGTCCTCATAGGCCGAAGCGTTCGCCGAAGCCGCGGTCGCGTGGCTCACCGCCCGCTCAAAATTATCCAGCACCGGCAGGATCTCGCGCAGGATCCTTTCCTGGCTGAATTTAATGAAATCCTCTTTTTCTTTGGCGTTCCGTTTCTTGGCGTTCTCGAAATCCGCGGCCGCGCGCAGGAATTTTTCCCGCAACCCCTCGATTTCCTGGACCTTCTTTTTGAGCTCCTCATATTCGTGAACTGATATCTCGATCTTGCCGTCCTTGCCTGGAGCCGGAGAAGGCGCGGTTTCCTGTTTTTCCGAGGACGGATCCTGAGATTTTTTATCAGAACCATGGTGCTTCTTGGAATGAAAGTTCATCATGCTTCGGGCTCCACATGCGCCATAAGATCCCCGACCACGACCGCCATGCGGGAAACTAATGGGATGATCTGCCGGTAAGCCATGCGTTTCGGGCCCAAGATCGCGATAGCTCCCTGGCGGTTCCCGCCGCTGACGTAGCGGGCAGTGACGATCGCGCAATCCTCGAGGGCTTCGCTGGAGTGTTCACGGCCTACGGACACCGAAACGTGGTCACGGTCGGCATGCGTCAGGACCCACTTCGTCAGCGTGGATCTTTCCTCAAAAGCCCCGATGAGATTCCTGACCTTGCGGACATCCTGGAATTCGGGCTGTTCCAGGATGTAAGGCAATCCTTGTAATGAGAATTTAAACCGCGCCGGCTTCTCGGACAAAGCGTTTCCTCCGAGAGGCATCAAGGTCAACCCGACCTCCTGGGAGAGCGAAGAAAGCAGGATGGAAACCCGGTCTAAGAATTCCTCGAGTTTTTCTTCATCGATCCCGGCGGAAAGATCCTCGGCCAAACGCTCAAAAGGCCCTTGAGAAGGTTCCTCGAACGAAGTGTGATCAAGATAATAGCGGTAGCCGCGGTCCGTCGGCAGGCGGCCGGAGGAAGTATGCGGGTGCGTCAAATAACCCATTTCCTCCAGGGTTCCCATCTCATTGCGGATGGTCGCCGGAGAGAAAGAGAAGGCGTATTTTTCGGCGATAGCGCGGGAACCCACCGGCTGGGTGGTCTCGATATGAGTCTCGATGACCCCCCGGAGAATGCCATTTTGTCTTTGAGAAAGCGTTTCCACCTCGTTAGATCTCCAACGTTTTTAAGTAATATTATGGTTTGGAAAAAGACACGGGCGCCCCGCGCCACGTCGGATGCGGGACTGCCCTGAACCCAATGGGCTCAGGGCGGGTATGATAGCAAAAAACGGGCTTGATGAGAAGCGGGTGTTAGGGCCTCTAAAAAAAGGCCGGATCTCCCCGCCAAGAGGAGATCCGGCTCCACTTAATACAGGATTGGAGGTTAACCTTCTTTTTGCCCCCCGCCCCTATTCCCCCAACCCCGGCCTTTCTTTTCCATCCACTTCTTATGTTTCTCTTCCATTTTCGTGAATTGCTCAGGCGTGAGGACCTGTTTCGTAGTAAAAATGCCGTCGATCCTCTGGGAGAACATCTGGGCCTTAAGGGCATTGATCTCCCCGATAAGCCCGTTCACGCTTTCCCGGGTGGTTCCGGGCTTGGCGATCTCCTCATGAAGCGCCTGCATTTTTACTTTGAGCTGTTCTCTGACCGCTTTGGACTGCTGCATGCCGGCTTCGCGCCGGGCTTTCAACTGCTCTTTCTGTTCAGCGGTAAGGTTCAGATCCTTAAAAAACGCTTCGGGATCCCGCTGCTTGCGGCCGCTTCCCCATCCGTAACCTGTTCCCTTGAGGTCGCATTGCCGAATGCCTTGTTCGTCTGTGGGGCCCCCGTCCGGCGATTCCGCGTAAAGTGCGGGAATGCCCGCCATCAAGCCGGTCACTGCCAAAACCCCTATGATCATCGTTAGTTTTTTTGTCATTTGAGTACCCTCCTTTTTCCGGTTACTAAGACAACCGGGAATGGCTAAAAGTTCCATTACCCGGCCATCTGATCAAAAATGACGTCATACTCCGCAAAGTCGCCGTTCAGGAGATCCGTGTTCCCGGCGCCGAGGTCACTTAAAAACATCGTTTGCTCGAGCATATAGCCATAAACAGGATCTGTCTGGGCCAACGGCCATCTTGCAAGTACAACAACCAACAAGGTCAAGGCCGCAACAAACGCCGTGCCAAAGACCGGCCGGGCGACCCTTAGCCAAGGAACCGACGCATCAGCCAACCTTTCAAGCCAACCCCAAAGGCGGGTTTCGTTGGCCGCGATCTTTTCCTGGATCCTCTGCCAGACCACATCATCCGGCCGTATTTCAGTCGCCTCTTTAAAAGGGGCCACGGCCGTCACCTTGACAGTTTCTAGAAACTCCCGGCATCCCGGACAGGCCGCCAAATGCTCCTCGATCCTGGCTTGTTCCTTTGAGCCCATCTCCTTGTCCAGATATCTTGTCAGCAATACTTCCTGCGCTTTTTTACACTGCATGGTTCGCCACCTCCCCCCGTCCAAGGATCATCAAGGCCTCCCGGGCTCTTTTGAGCCGCGAACGGACCGTATTGATATTGATCCCAAGACTTCTCGAAATTTCCTGGTAATCCAAACCTTCGATCTCCCTAAGCACGATACAGGCCCGCTGGTCCGGATTCAGCCGATCCAATAAAACCTTGAGCTTGCCGGCGGCATCCTCCGCTTCCAGGCGATCTCTGGCCTCGGGCTGGGTCACGGTCACGGGGTCTTCAAACACTTCTTCGACTTCGCGCGCGGCCACACGGCCCCTTTTTTTCGCATGGTTAAGAGCCGTGTTGACGGCGATCCGGTAAAGCCAGGTCTTAAAAGACGATTCGAATTTAAAAAAGCCGAGATTGCGATGGATCTTAAGGAACACATCCTGCGTCACTTCTTCGGCGTCATGCTTTTTGTTGGTAACGCGATAGGCAAGGGTATAGACATAAGCGGAAGCCCGCTCATAAATATCCCGAAACGCCTTCATGTCGCCCTGTCCCGCTCTTACGATCAGCTCCTTCTCGATCTCTTGCATAGTCCCAATTCCTTTCATCCCGCCTTTGTAGCGGCGGGATGGGGCAATCCTTGTCGCCCTCAAGAAAAAGAAGTGAGAGACAAGGATAGCGCTTCTTAGGCCTCTAACGTTTAGACGCTGGCAACTGGTAAAAAGTTCCCTTTATTTTAAATAAAATGGCCTGATCATGGACGATCAGGCCATTTCAAAACTGAATTTCCGCGAAAACCCGGTCTTAGAACCCGAGCTTCTTTTTCATATCGCCAGCCGCTTTTTGGGCTTCTTTGGCGGCTTTTTCCGCTTCGCGCTTGGTGCAGGCGGCAACGCGATCGGCCTTATTCTTCGCAAGGACCTTGTTTTTTTCCATGCCTTCTTTACCGATCGTGGTGCCCCAATCCCAAACTTTATCGAACGGCGTGTCTTTCGTACAATCCGCCGCGTAGGCAGTCAGAGACGCCCCTCCCAGCATTAAAGCGAGAACCATGAACGCCATTACCAATTTACGCATTACTGCACCCCTTTCCTTGGTGGAAGTTTTGGAAAATCCGTAATGTTTAAAAATCGTAGCGGACGGTACCGTAATAGGTATTGCTCATATATTCGTCTTTGAGCTCCATATCCCAATTTCCAGTCGCTGTGATGTTCCCTTTGTTTAAGAATGCCAGCTCGGCGCCGAAGAGGATCCCGTTCTTCGCGGGTTTCGCTCCCTGGGTGCTAAAGGCGGGCCCTCCGCCGGCAAAACTTGCGGTCGTTTCGAATGCATCGGCAATATAATCGTAAAGCCAGGCGGCCTTCACCGAAGGAATGAATGTCCCGACTTTCTCTGCCGCGATCGGATACGCGAGCTTTGTCCCGAGTCCCTGCTCGAGCTGATTGTAGCCTTCCCCATCCACCGTAAGATTCAAAGCATTTGCGCCGTCTTCCTTATACTTGTTCATATACAGATAGTTGTAACCCAAGGACGCGAACGGTGTAAATTCGAACGCCTTTGTTTTTTCGAATACAAAGGTGTAACCGGTCTCGAACTGGGTGGAATATTGCTGAGCATGATGATCCGCTTTTGCGACGCGTTTTGTTGCCGGAGTCAGCCAGATCTCGCGGCGGCTATCATAATTGTTTTGCGTAAAAGCGAACATGCCGTCCGCATACCAGGAATTCTCGACCTGGCTGCGCACCGCTTCGTAGGATTTCCGGCCGCTCTGACGGGCTTCGCAGAGGTCTAGAGAATCGTAGCTCCCGTAGATCGTCCCTTGGAAGCTGTTGATATCATCCGATGGGCTCCCCGCCGTTTTGGATTTCACGCGCGCAAAGCCGTAACTGCCGGCTAAACCCGCGCGAAAATGCCGGTCTATTACTTTGTCGGCGCCGACCGTGGTTCCGAACAGATTGGCTTGATAACCTTCAACCCCGCGGCGGGGATCCTGTTTCATGTGACTGCCAAGACCCTGTAACCACACGCCCACGCCGTTTAGCATTTCTCCGGCTGAGACGCCGGCACCCAGAAAACCGTTCCGCATACCGCCCAAGCGGTTGCTGATCATCGTGAAATTTTGCCCTGACAGATTGAGACTGGCCTGCATCGACCCGGAGCTCATGTCGGGCATCATGGTCCCCATGGCATTTGCGACTTCCTCATCGCTTGTCATGCCGTTAAGCGTATCAATAACATTTTGCATGTCGCCGGTGCCGCCGCCTCCCGATTCGATCTGATCAAACACCGCGCCGACGGCCTCGATATTTCCGTTGGTGGAGGCGCTTTGAAAAGTTCCGCCCCGTCCGGTCACGGCCGTCAGGATCAGATCATCGCCCGTGCTGCTAAGATTAAATGTGACTGTCGTGCTATCGACAACCGCCACGGTGATCCCGGCCGTCGTAACGGTGCCCCCGGCCGCATCAAAGATCGTGAACTGGGTTCCATTGGCGATCGTCGCGCCGCCAAGGGTCACGTTGACCGTTCCAGCGCTAAAAGCGGCCGTTCCTGTCGCGGAAGCGTCGATCTTTCCGTAAGTTGTCGCATCGGTAATAGATAAGCTCAACACTTGCGCGGTCGCGTCCTGCGTATAAGTTCCGGAAAGCGTCAATAAGTTCGCACCAAGCTCGAGAGTTCCCGTTCCCGCACCGCCGGAACCCGCAAGCGTCAGATCGCCCGTGATGGTCCGGTCGCCGGTCAGGGTAAGGGTGGCGCCCGTATCAATGGCCACGGTGTTGGCCGCAATGTCGTGGCCGAGATTGGAGGAACCGCCGTTAAAATTAACGGCTCGTAATTCGTTGCCGATCGCGCCGATATCGCCGCCGGTCGTGGTCGAACCGAGAAACGTGAGCGTCCCCGTTCCAGCCCCGGCGCTGGCCGTCACGGTGGCGTTAAGATTCTTCCCGTCCTGTATTTGGACGGTACCATCGTCCCCAAAATCAAGCGTCGTTGCAAAAATATCGCCATCTAAAAGCACGTTCCTTCCCGATCCGCCGTTCGCGCTGATCTGCCTAAGGACGGCTCCGATTGCCCCAACGTCTCCCGTGACAGTGCCGCTTCCTTTAAAGATCAATTCTCCCGCGCCATCATTGGAAGTGGTCACATTAGCGTTAAGGGTTTCATTGGTGCCCATCGTCGCCGACCCGTCATCGTCAAAATTCAATGTTGCCGCATAGACATCTCCTTTGAAGAGGACATCGCGGCCGGAACCGCCGCTCAGAGTGATCAACCTGACGGCTGTTCCGGAAACGCCTACGTTGCCATTCACGTTCGAAGATCCTTTAAAAATAAGTTCTCCGGTGCCGTCTGCCGCAGTGGTGACATCGGCATAAATATTCTCTTTAGTCCCCATCGTGAAGGATCCATCGCCGCCAAAATTCAATGTTGTGGCATACACATCGCCCTTGAAAAGAACATTGGTGCCGGCGGCCCCATTCACACCTACTTGATTAAGTTCGGCCCCGGAAGCGCTGACATCCCCTGATACGGTAGAATCCCCAAGAAAATTCAACGTGCCGGCCGTCGACCCCGAATTATTGGTGACGGCGCCGTTAAGATTTTTTCCGTCCGCAAGATTGATCGTGCCGTCGTTGCCAAAGTTCAAAGCGCTCACATAAACAGTTCCTTGCAGATCAAGCGTTGCGCCGGAACCGTTTGCGTTGATCGTGTTCAAGCTCGCGCCGGAAACACCGACGTCTCCCGTGATGGTACCACTTCCCTGGAAGGTTAAAGTGCCGAAGCCATCGCTTCCGCTATCGTTGGTCACGGTGCCCAATTCGGCGGTCCCGCTGATATCAAGCTCTCCGTCATTCCCAAAACTGACCGTATCGCCATAAACATCGCCCTGCAAATAGACCGTGTCATTGCCATTGGCGTTGATGGCCTTTAAAGCGGCTCCGGAAGCGCCGATGGAATTCGTGACCGTTCCATCGCCTTCAAAAGCGAGCGTGCCTTGTTTATCCGTGCCCGTGTCATTGACAATGCTGGTAACGATCTGATAGCCGCCATTGGCTAGGGTCAAGAGGCCGTCACCCTGGAATTTTACCGTCGAAAGCGAGGAGGTCCTCAAATCCCCGTTCATATAGAGCTCGCCGGCATCGATCAAGACATCTTGGGCGTAAAGATCATCATTAACGGTGACCGTTGTGCCCACGGCACCGCTGATATCGACGATTTTTAAACATGCCGTATTCAGGCCGATCCCGGACGCAATGGTCGCATTACCTTCAAAAATAACGGTTCCCATGTTATCGCCGCCGGTATTATTGGCGATATTTCCGGTCAAAGTGGCGCTGCCGGCTATGCGGACCTCGCCGTCACCGTAAAAATTCAGGACATCCACATTGAAATCGCCTTGAAAATCTACGCCGTCGCCGCCTGAAATAGTTCCTGCCCCATAGGCATTGACCGCCTTAAGCGAATTACTATCTCCGACATTCCCGGCGATGGTGGCGGCGCCAAGAAAAGTCAAAGTGCCGCTTTGGTCGCTGCCTGTCGTATTATCAACGGTCTCAAAACCCGCTGTGCCGTTGACCTGGACTTCGCCGTCCGCGCCAAAATTAAGAGTGCCGGCATAAACATCCCCTTGAAGATCGGTCAATGTCCCCAAACCGTCCGCTGTAATCGTATTAAGGGCGGCTGAGGACGTACCAACAGTGCCGCCAACAACATGCGCTCCTTTCAAAACCAGATTTCCCTCTCCGCCGTTGCTGGTAGCAATGTTTCCGGTAATATTTTCTCCATCAGCCAATTGCACGGTTCCATCATCGGAAAAATTAATATCTCCCGTCAACGTTGCGTTCAAAATAACAGTTCCTGTTGAGCTAAGGTTGAGGTCTGTTGCAGTAACTGCGTCGTCAAACTGCGCTGTTCCGGCGCCGGTCATGGTAATAGTGGTTGCATTTGCAATGTCCCCAAATGTGGTTATCTTCCCCGATCCGGCGGCAATGTTGATCTCCTTCAAAGAGGTGGTACCAACTGCGCTGTTAAATGTTGTATCCCCCGTGCCGGTTACATTTAATGCTCCTTGTCCCGCGCCGCCTCCATTGATCGCGGCGGTGATGGTCTGGTCACCGGCACGGTTAAAAGTCAGAATAGAAGAGCCGCCGGCATTGTCATAAAGAGTAACGCCGCCGGCAATGCTAATCGAGGCGCCATTTAGGATTAAAGTTGAATTAGCGCCTGTTACCGCATTTACAGAAGAAGTGATCATTACGGATGATGTGACGGTGCTGAAGTCACCACCCACCGTCAAATCGACCGTCTTGCTGTCCGTAGAAGCATAGTTGGCAACGGTTAAATTTCCGGCGCCGTTAAGCGTCAATCCATTTGTAATGCTAACTGTCGTCGATTTAGTGGAAGACCCCAAGTTTTCTACCGTAAAAGATCCGCCGATCGTCGCCGCTCCCACCGTGACATTAAGAGTGCCGTCGCCGACAACGCTAGCGCCGGTATTTATGATCAAGCTGCCCGTTCCTCCCGCGTTGGAAACGGTTCCAAGCACGAACGTATTCTTATTCCCGCTATTATCATCCGCCACGTTATTGTTTTGAACCGTAATGGTTCGGCCGGCCCCTATGGTAAGATCAGCGGTAGTCAAAGCTTCGGCAATGGTTCCATCATCGAGGTGATTTCCGCTTGAGGACCAAGTGCCGGACGCATCCTGCGTCACGGCGGTAGCTCCGAATGCGGACATGACTGGAGAGAAAACGAGGGTTAAAGCAATAAAGAAGGAAAACGCTTTTTTCATGGATGGAAGCGACCTATTCCCCTGGTTGAACGACCTATAACTTCAAACATGGGGATTCTATGCCCTCGCAGGGGCAAAAACAAGATTTTCCTCTTGCTAGAAACCGCCGCTTGAGACCGGCTTTTTCAAATAATATTCACTTCGGAAGAGAGTTCGATGCCGAATTTTTCAGTCACGGACCCGCGAATAGACTCGGCGAATTCAAGGACCTCCCGGCCCGTTGCGCCGCCATAATTGACAAGCACAAGCGCCTGGGTTTTGTGGCAACCCGCGCGGCCGACCTTCTTGCCCTTCCAGCCGCATTGTTCGATCAACCAACCGGCCGGGACCTTGATCCTGCCGTCCTCTTGCGGATAATGCGGCATCTCGGGATATTTTGAAGCAAGCGCCTCGAATTGAGCTTGGGGGATAGAGGGATTTTTAAAAAAACTTCCGGCGTTGCCGAGCTCTTTAGGGTCCGGAAGTTTGGCGCGCCGGATACGGCAAACCGCTTCGCTCATTGCTTTGAGGGAAAGATCCTGGACTTTCATTTCATCGAGCATGGCGCGGACATTGCCGTATTCCGCCCGGTAACGATAGTGAGCATTGGGAGAAGAGAGCTTCGCGAGTTTGAATGAGACTGAGGTAATGAAAAAACGGTTCTTCCATTGACGTTTGAAAATGCTGTCGCGATACCCAAAAGCGCAATCCCCGGCTTTCAGAATCACCTTATCACCCGAACCGATCTCGATCGCTTCAAGCTGGTCGAACACATCTTTTTGTTCGGCGCCATAAGCCCCGATATTCTGGATCGGCGCAGCGCCCGTCAGACCGGGAATAAGCGAAAGATTTTCAAGGCCCGCGTAATCCCGCTCGATCGACCACATGACAAGATCATGCCAGTTCTCGCCCGCGCCGGCTTTGACGGTTACTTCGCCTCCGGTTTCGGCGGCGATCGAAATGCCGGGGATCGAATTTTTCACGACCCATCCGTCAAAATCGCCAGTCAAAAGGACGTTGCTGCCTCCGCCCAGAATAAGCCTTCTTGTACGGACGAATTCCGGATCGCGGCAAAGCTCTCTGAACTCATCGACAGAACACACTTCAACGAAATATTTTGCGATGACGTCAATACCGAAGGTGTTCAGGAGTTTGAGGGATTTATTTTTTTCGATCTTCACGGCCGCTATTCTAGGTTGTCCGAAACAAAAAAACCAGCGGTTTGACCGCCTCCGGAAAATACCAAAGGACGTTCAATTCCAAGGGGATTGGCCGATACAATAAGCGTGCGGGATCGATCCCGCAAAGCCGGATTTGTATCTTTCATCTACCTAAAAGGAGTGAGGCATGAAAAAAACTTTTTTGGTTCTGGGGACGATCTTTTTTTGCTTGGCTTGCGGGACTGCGATATGCCGAGCCGAAGACAATGCGTTCACAAAGCTCGGCCGGGGCCTTGCCAATATCGTTCTCTCCCCCGGGGAGCTCTACACGCAGCCTATTTTGATGGAGAAAAACAACGATGAATCTGTCGCGATACTGGGAGGGATCTTCAAGGGGCTTTCGGTTTTCGTGACAAGAGAGCTGGTGGGGGTCTTCGAAGTGCTGACATTCCCGTTCCCCGTTCCGAAAGACTACAAGCCGCTTATCGAACCCGTCACAACATTCGCGGACTGGGACGCCCGAAGCGCAAAACCCGTCCAAACTTTTGCCAAAGAGAATTTCGAATAGAGGAATGGCCCGAAGCGCAAAAAAGGATGGGCAAGTTTCCATTACCTGTCCTTTTTAAAAGATCGCTTGTTTTAGCTCTTAGTGGGCAAATGCCAGAGCCGCGAAGGCGTAGGTAACTGCCAGCAGAAACAGAAAGATCGTGATCCTCTTCATGAGCACTTTCTTGCAAGGTTTAACTGGATTTTCCCCAGGAAAAGCTAGCGGGATTAAACCATGGCGGAAAGCTACCTGATGAACCCCCAAAAAGCAAGCCGACTAGGCAAGTTTTTTACCGATGGTACAGCCGCCGTAAAGAAAAACCCGCCAAGGAATAAATCCCTGGCGGGTTTCTCAATTGGTAGCGGGGGAACATTTCGCCAAATACTGGACCGAGGAAGCTCTCGCTTTTGAAACCGTTGATCTTTCCCCGCAATCCCGTCCGCAGCCCGTAAGAACCTCTTAAGCCCACCTTGAAATTTTCCCTAAAACAGCTGGGTGATTATATCTGTTCTTAATCGGGCCGTCGAGCGTGAAATCCGGAAAAGTGGGGAACATTTCGCGAAATATTGGGCCGAGGAGAATTTGCGGTTTGAAACCGTGGACCTAACCATCTCGATTAACTAAATTTTTTCGTTATATTTTTGCAGCAAGTCAAATGCCGCCAATTTTGCGCGATTTTTGTCTTCATAGGTATTTTGATTAAAATCATCGTCTATCTTAAAACACCAATGGCCTAATCGATACTTTGCTGGAAAAATGGTTACGTTATGCCCCTTAACATTAAGAAAATCATTACCCTTTGCCGATACTCGCCAAGTTCGGCTCAGCCAACTTTTTCGACGTTTTGATCGATTACTCAGAATCTTTTCGTGTTTTTCAGGATTGACATAGTCATCTGACATTTTTCCGGCACATACACAGCCAACCAACAAGTCGTCATAAAAATCTGGATGCCGCATTACATGAACATATCGTATTCGCTCTTGCCCACACATTTCACATGTTGCATAAACTTCATTCGCATCGGCACATAAATCATAGAAATCAATGCATTCCCATCCTTTTTGCGGAACATTCTTGCGATCCCAATGACCCATAACTTGCTCCAGATAAAAACAACTTCTTTGATAGTTATATCGAAAATGATCCCTTATCGGAGCAGTCTTATCGCCCCTTTCTTTGCGGAAGAACCAAAATATGTGATCGAACTTATTTTTTGATTTTTTTGGACACGAATTAATAAAGTTTTGCCGTTAGTATTCACGACGCTAATGGTATAAGACTTCAAAGGCTTTTGCTTTACGTGCGACACATCACGCAACAAAACTTTTACGCTTAAATCCGTCGGCTTATATCGAACAATTCCATCCGCATAGTTGTCATTGACGAAAACAACCTCCATTTGCCCGGCCGCCCAGTCATAACTCAATGTTTCAAACTTGTATTTCTTCCCATCGCCCCGGTATCGGACATCAACAGATTTTGGGAGACCACGCTGTTTTACAAGGCCTTGCTTAGAAACTGGCAAATCGATATCCCCAATGATGTTCATGGAAACAATGTTTGAAAGATTATCGGTTTTCACTTTAATTCTATGGTCGAAATCAATCCAAGAAATTCCTGCTCCCGATAAAAAAAAGACACACAGAAGCGTTGCGTTGGTTTTTTTCCACCTCTCTGATTTATCCCACTTATTAAAAAGCTTATGAACATCACTGAAGGTTTCACTGAGCCATTTATCATTATCTCGATATGAATCATGCTTATTACGAAATGTTTCGTCGAAAACATTTTTAAAGAACAGGCAAACTGCAAAAAAACAAACCCAGGCAAAACCGAGAATGACAATCATAAGAGGAACGACGGCGCTGAAAAAGGCAAGGCACATTATTTTCAACTTAACATCGATATCAACCGCAAGCAATCTAATCCAAAGAAAAGGGGGCAATAAACATGGGGAAAAAATAAACCCCATAGCGATATAGTTTAATATCTTATTTTTAAGCGACGGTTTCATGACCGCCTCCGTCTGCATTTCCTTTGGCGCATTGCGTCGCAGTCTCGACAAAAGTAACTTTCAGGGCATGTTTCCCTTTAAATTTTTCTTTTATGAATTGCTGTAATTCACCGTCGATTTGTTTAATGCGTTGTAGCACCTGATCCGTTTCCCTATACATAATGTCTGTAAAATCTCTAAGAAATATTAAATCTACCTGAGATTTGCCACTTCCCAAATCGATACTTTTGGCAATCCCTCCGCTGTATTTTCCGTATTGCTTATTGCGCTCATTAATGGCTTCTATAGCCGAAACGCACTTTCTATAGGTGCATACAATATCACCAAACAAGTCCGGATTTTTTGTTGTAAGGATAAAGGATATGCCTTCGAAATCAAGCTCAGAGAACTTTTGGCAAAGACTAATATGCTTAACCCTTGTTGATCTCTCTGCGTCTTTTGCATGCTGGTCTAAAAAATCTTTTTTGACCGAATAAATAGCTTCAAAATATTCATAAAATAACGCCTGTGTTTTTAAAAGTACTCCATAGTTGGTTTTTTCCTGTTTTTTAGCATCCCTACGATTTTGCAAGAAAAAAGCGAGCCAAGCGCCAAGAAATGTCGCAAAGATCGGCAAGATAAATTTAATCCATTGAACGTTTTGGAAACAGTGCGCTTCCATAGTCATTTTATAGCATCTCCTTTTGGGCCTACCTCGCTCAAAATTCTGGAGTTTCGTTTTAAAATAAGCGATGCATAAGCGGAACTAAAACACCACAGCTATTTCACGCTACTGTTTTCAAACAAGGAAAATTAATATCTATAAATCGTTGGAAAGCCTGTAAAAAAAATTTGAGAAACTGTCCTCCCTCGGCCACTAAATACTCTCCTTCGCCAATAGAATGCTCCTTGGCAAGGCTGATCTGTTTTAAGCTTCTTATTTTTTCTTGAAGCTGTTTTTTCTCTTCGGCAGTTATTTTCATTACAGAGCTACCTTTGGGAAACAAAATTTGTCTCATTAAATTTTCTTCCTCAAAAAACATGCCGCTTTCAATAGCTTGCTTTTCATCGAAAAGTTCGCTGCCGGTCAAAATGCCCGCCTTAAATTGCCCCGTCTTCACATGAAAATATGCATCTTGCGCTTTGGTGTTCAGAGCTTGCATTTTCTGATATTTTTCCAAAATTGTATTGGAGGCGTTCTTGATGCTATCTACCGGAGAATCGGAATATTTTCCCATTGCACGAATCATTTCCGAAATGAATTCCTGTTCTTTTTTTAATTGTTTCATAAAAGCGCTGTTGACAACTTCTTCGGAAGAATAATTGGCCTTTCCTGTTACCATAAGACCATCATATGTTTGAATAGATATATAATTTTCTAAGCACTCAAGATAAGAATTGACGAATAAAAATTCATCCGTATATCTTTTGCTTTCCTCGGCAACACAGCAGGGCGTAAATGTTTCGAGCATTAATAACATTATCCCACACAACGCTAAAATCGCTTTTTTCATTTGGCATTTCCTCCTCATTTTCAATTCCTCTATCTCTGTCATTCAAGGAATACATCGGTTTTTATCTCGCCGCATATTTTATATCTGATACAGCTCGGAATGCTTCTGATGTTTGTTCCAGTTATTGCGGTATTTCCTCGCGATAACCTTATCTCTAACGACTAAAAGATTTTCGGCGTTTTTGTCTTCGGCGGCGCTGGTAAAATTGAAAGAACCCGTGATTACAGTAACGCCGTCGATAATCATAACCTTATTGTGAGCAATCGAGTGTTTGGTGTCAATGCTGACAGGTATCCCGGCCTCAGCCAATAGGGAGAGCTTGCTCCCTTTGCCATTCCGCTGACTCTTGTCCAAAAGCACTTTTACTTTCACGCCGCGCTTGTGCGCGTCGACGAGAGCTTCGGCAATGGGCTTCGACGTGAAGGAATATGCCTGAACAAGCACATATCTTTCGGCCTGATCCAGATTCTTGACAATGGCCTCTGTGCATCCACCTTTAGGGGAAAAATAAACCTGCTCATCGGTGGCCGTTTGTTTGGCTTGCAACGATGCGGGGATGGAGAGAAAAATAATGATCAGAACAACTATACAGCAGATGTTTTTTCGCATGTGCACTCGTTAATATCCCATTTGATATACCATCGCGAGACTTAGGATACCATTCGCAACCACTTGGCTGACTTGCCCTTGCCGAGGCATTTGATCTTTTTGGCGTTGCTCATCTGGCTGAGAACTTTTTTGATCATGACCCGGCTGACATTCGGACACTCTTGCTCAATATTGGAAATACTGAATTCTCCAAGCTGCCGATCAACCGCGGCCTCGACAATGCCGGTCTTGGCGCCCCGTTCCGGGCTTGCATGGCTGGCGCGTTCTTCGAATTCCTTGTAGGCAGCGGTAATGGTCCCCAGGAAATAATTAAACCACGGAAGGACATCATGTTTGGCCTCATGCCACTGCTGTGAGCTTTTGTTGAGCGTCTCGTAATACGTTTCCTTGGACTGCTCCACAATGCGCTCGATGCTGATATATTTTCCCACCATAAACCCGTGTTGATAAAGCGCCAGTAATGTCAGAAGCCTGGAAACCCTGCCGTTCCCGTCCCGGAAAGGATGGACGCAGAGGAAATCAAGAACAAGGCAGGCGATGGCGTAAAGCGAAGGGTATCTCAGCTGATCGATGCTATGTCTGTAGCTAAGGCACAGTTGCTCCATGGCCTCCGGTGTTTTCGCCGCGCTAACGGGCTTATAGATCACTTCCACGCGGCCATCGGGGTATTTTTTGATAATGTCGTTATCCTTCTCCTTCCACTTCCCGGCATCCCATGATTCACCCCGGCATAAACGATGCAGTTCCTTGATAAGATCCGGAGTGATCTGCAAGGTGTCGTATTTTTTATGAATCAGGTCGAGGGCCTTGCGGTATCCGGCCACTTCCTCTTCAGAGCGGTCCCGGGGCTTGCTATGACCGATAACGAGCGGTTTAAGACGTTCCCGGTCAACTGTGACGCCTTCGATGCGGTTGGAAGATTCCGCGCTTTCGATTAGCGCCATTTCAATAAGGGTTTTAAGGACCTGCGGTGCCTGCTTTGTGTAAAGTTCCTGCTTGCCTTTGTACTCCGAGATCCCGCTCAGCAGCCAAACCGAGCTTAAAGGCATTTCGAGATTATCATTCTTGAAGGAATTCATGGTTGCACCTCTGTTTCGGTTAACGGTCTAGCTTCAACATCAGTATACCATTCGATATACCATTTGTAAAGTCGAGTATACCATTCACATTTTTGACCGATTTCGATCGGGTCAGGTCGGTGGAATGAAGTGAGGGAATGGATTCCACCAGTCCAGCCCTACTTAAGTTCAATCAGCGCTTGCCCTTCGCCCTTGTTGCGTGCACCCGACCACTCCCTCTCATAATCTGTTGGAGCGAGATGGAGTGGTCGGCTGCATTGTGACGGGCTTCGGGCAAGCTGTTGAAATGAATCTGGGCTGGATAGGGATAATCCTTTCTTCTGTTTTTAAGAAATATATCGTTTTGAATGTCCCCATGCTCTTAACTTTCCCCGGTTCTTATCTGCCACATCGCGTTAGACAGATCCGTCCTCTGGTGGACCGGGCATAAACAAAAGACGACCTTTAAGATTCCTTCTTTGGGTTCTTACCTATCAAGACCTTAATCCCTCCGGAGCTTTTATCCGAGTGGCAGTTGCTATGCGATAAACTTTATTTCAAGCTTAAAAACCTTCCCAAAAGCGTCACACCCATGTCGTAAATTGACCTCCCATGAGGGGTTATCAAGGTAAAAGAAAGGCGGACAAAATCGCTGAAAAATTTATTTCAAGCTTAGAAATGTTCGTTTGGTGTGAACGACCATGTCGTAACTCGACCTCCCATGAGAGGCTTGTTTGGGAAATTGATGATTTTCTTGCGGAACGGTTTCCGGAGAATTTGGGATCTTTCGGACAGGTTAAATGGATCAGATCGATGTTCGTGAAAATTTATTTCAAGTATAAAAATGTGCGCAAACGTTGAACGCCCCCTCCTTAACTCAATGTCCCATGAGGGGTATTTGAAATTATAAATAAAAACCAAGACCAGTCTAAAGCCTGGTTGCTAACACGGCGCTAAAGCCCAAGAAGTACCGGAGATTTGAAGATCACAAAAATGACACGACGCAGATCGCTCCACCGTCAGATCAATTTTTAATATGTCTCTCACGAAATCAGATAAGGAACAAGTAGCGGATGATCATTACAGAAAGAGATTCGGAGATCCTGAAGATGTGCCTTGAGCAGAAGTTTCTGCTCCTGAGGCATATCGCCAAGAAGTTCTTCCCCGAGAGCCTGAGCATGTACAAGGTCCCGGCAAGAAGAGTGAATCTCCTGATGCGACAGGGTTATTTGAAAGCCGTGAAGCCAAGGGTCGGTCATGACACGCTTTATCTCACGACCGCCAAAGGCGTAAAGCACCTGAGGAGCCTGGATCTGTCGAACGGACTACGACCGCTGGATGGAGTGGACCTGAAAATCTACGAGCACGATGTTTGGGTCACGGATGCGCGTATTATCCTAGAGCGTTCTCCGGGGCTCATCTGGACATCTGAGCGCGTGTTGAAAAGTAAGACGGAACGGAGAAAGGTCCCGGATGGCCTGGCTGATGATGGCCGAAAACACAGTTTTGTGATCGAGATCGAACGGACGCTGAAGAGTAAGCGGTATTATGATCGGGTGCTCATAGATACCTGGGTCAAAAACGAGGGCATCAGCGCCTTTCTCTATCTCGTGGAAAGAAAATCGATGATCGAGTGGTTCAAGAAACTTGAACATTGTCCGGAGTGTTTCTATTTCGCAACGATGGAGGAACTGCTCAGACGCGAAGGAGAAACAACTTTCGTCAACAAAAAGAACAGCACACTCGTTTTGAACAATTATCTTGAGTTTGATGAGGACTTCGTTGACGAGTACGACGAAATCCACAAGGCGGAAGCAGAACTCCGCCGGTTTGAGAAAGAAGAGTTTTATAAACAGCGCTATAAACGCTACAAGGGAGGTGCTGTCTCTGATCCATCCTGCACATAAGGATCGGGATAGAGCTGATAAATCCAGAGATCTGACCATCGAAGATTTTGAGATGCCCGAGCCGCCTCCGGAATATGCCCGGAACGGCTCATTAGCTATGCTTGCGCAATGGCTGGTTCGGCATTGGATAGCAAAACAGAAAGGGCGAACGGCTTCCGTCCACTTGACGGCGGGTGTATTATTCGTTTCTCGATCAAAGCGCCGGGCTGGCGCTTTCGATCCCTGCCTGAAAGGAGGCCTGTCATCATGAAGAAAGCGGTCGGATACCTCAGACGTTCCACGGACAAACAAGAACAATCCCTCGAAGACCAGAAACGCGAGATCCTTTCTTTTGCGAAACGGGAAGGATTCGAAATGACCGGCTGGTATGCCGATGATGCGATCTCCGGAGCGTTCTCCGAAAACCGGAGCCAGTTTCAGGCCATGGTTCTGGCGGCCCAGGAAAAAACACGGCCGTTCGATCTGATCATCGCTTACGACATTGCCCGTTTTAGCCGCGGCGACAATATCGAGGTCGGCTATTACCTGCACATCTTGAGAAATGCGGGTGTCGAGGTCCTTTATGTAAAAGAAAATCTTAAAGGCGATGATATGGACGAGATCCTGCGCCCGGTTTTTCAGTTCAATGCGAATCTTTATCTGAAAAGTCTTTCAAGGGACACCATCCGCGGACAAGTCACTTGCGCGAGAGAAGCGCGATTTCTCGGCGGCCCGGTTCCTTACGGCTACAAACGGATCGTCAATGAAAACGGAAAATCCTCGCTTATCCTTGATAGCGCCGAAAAACAGGCTGTTGTTCGAAGGATCTTTGAAAGCTACGCCCGGAAAGAAATGGGCTACAGGAATATCGCGGACGCGCTGAATCAAGAGGGGATTCCTGCGCCTCGCGGCGGAACATGGACGATTTCCTGTCTCCGTTCTCTTTTGATGAACCCGATCTACTACGGCGCCTTTGTCTGGAACCGGAGGACCTTGAGCAAATTCCATTCGGTCAGGAACGGCCAGGCGGAGAAGAAGCCGAGGCTCCGGCAGGAAAAGATCGAACATAACCCGGAATCGGAATGGTTCGTAAAAGAGAATGTGTATCCTGTGATCATCAAGAAAGACTTGTGGCTTGCTGCGCAGGAGAAGCGAAAGGGCCGGAGCAAGTTCCCGAGCCAGTTCAGCGGACGGGCGACCACTTCAAATTATCTTCTTTCGGGACTGATCACTTGCGGCAGATGTGGCCACACTTATTTCGGGACCACGAGGACGAATTCGAAAAAGATCAAAACCCACTCGTACACGTGCGGCGGGTTCTGGAGCCGGGGCAATGCTGTTTGCGAAAACTTTTCTTTTGCGAGCCATCGGCTTGAGGGTCATATCCTGCAAGGGATCAAGAATCGTCTGGGTGAAGAAAATCCTTACAAGGAGCTTTTGGGCGAGATCCGGACGGAACTGGACAAGCAGTTTAAAAACCCGGCGTTGGAAATAAACGCCCTTGAGCAGCGGGTTAAGGCGATCAACCAAAAGATCGACGACCTGCTGGATACTGTGGACCCGGAGCATAAGGTCATTTTGAACCGGAAGATCACCGTCTTGAGCGAAGAGAAGAAAAGGCTTGAAGTGGAGATCGTGAGCTTGAAGGCTAATTCGAAAACGAGGATCGACCTGGAAAAGGCCTCGCGCGAGGTTTTGAGCGGGATCAGGGACTTTGATCAGATCTTCACGGAAGAAGCGTCCGTAGGCGAAAAGAAAGCGTTTATCCGCCGTTATATCGGCGCCGTGCGAATTCTCCCCAAAGAAAAAAAGGCTTTGGTCGGGTGGTACCCGATCCCAAAGCCTTCTTCTCCAGTACAGATGGTAGCGGGGGCAGGATTTGAACCTGCGACCTTTGGGTTATGCATCCTACTACGGTTTTCACCGCTCTGCCTTGCTGTTGGCAGATTTGTAGTCTGGACTATACCTTCACCTTTTCGGGTGCCTGCCGTCTAGTCTCTACGCCTTCCTCACGAACGATCCGTAAGGCTTGGTTCGGTATTCCCATCTGACAGGGTTCACCGAGTTTGACAGGTGTTGCCTTAACCGTTTCCGGTTAAGCGGCCCTTTTCAACAAATCCCAAGCTTCGCGATATTTTCCGGATCTCGGCGTTCTCTGCCTTGTGATCTTTTCTACAATTCTGATCCCGCTTTTATAAGAATCAAAAACATTCCGCGGCATCACATAGAAAATACCGAGATCCTCAATATACAACACAGCAAAATCAAAGTCGTCTTCAGCATAACGACTTCGCAACATTTTCCGCCGGTTTGTTTTGGTCCGCCGGCTGTCAACATTGTAGATGCCGTCCTTGCCCCACGCGCTTTTGACTTGGATCTTGAAAAGTTTTTTACCCATGTCCAAGGCCAGGTCGTATGGCAACCTGTCGCCTACGGGTTTAAGAACTCTAAATCCCTCTTTCAAAAGCCGGGTAAGAACGGCACTTTCTGCTATGTCTGACTTGAGTTTTGTATCCACTTGAGCCCAACGAGCTACCGAGCTGCTCCACCCCGCGCCGTAGGTTACAAAGATCGACTTCGAAGCAGGGCGGTAGTATAACAGAAGCTCGGGGGGAATTAAAGCTTGCGTTTTGACTTCTTAGGCGCGGGTTCCAGGGCGGTTTTTTCTTTTGGCATTCCTGCTTCCAGACGCCGGATCTCATCGCGGTAGCGGGCGGCCTTGTCGAATTCAAGGGCCCTGGCGCAGGATTCCATCCGCTGTTTCAAAAATGCGAGATAGTTCTTGGTTTCGTATTCCCTGCCGGACTCGTGAACGACGTCATGAACAAATTCTTCTGCTTTTTTCCATTTCTCGATCCCGTCTTTGATCTCTTTTTTGATCGAGACCGGTGTGATGCGGTTCACGAGATTGTAATGCTCCTGGATTTTGCGGCGGCGCGTAGTCTCGTCGATTGCCCGCTTCATGGAATCCGTGATCTTATCGCCGTACATGATCACCTTGCCATGAATGTGGCGCGCGGCGCGGCCCGCGATCTGAATGAGCGAAACATCGCTCCTTAAAAAACCTTCTTTGTCGGCGTCAAGCACCGCCACCAGCGACACTTCCGGAAGGTCCAGGCCTTCGCGCAACAGGTTCACGCCGATCACGCAATCGTATTTTTTAAGCCGGAAATCACGCAGGATCTCCACACGCTCAAAAGCGTCGAATTCCGAGTGAAGATAATGGACTTTGATCCCAATCTCTTTCAGATAGCGGCTCAGGTCTTCGGCCATTTTTTTGGTCAAGGTCGTTACGATCGTCCGTTCCCCCGCCTTGGCGCGCTTTTTGATCTCGGCGATCAGATCATCGATCTGGCCCTTCGTCCTGCGAACCTCGATCTCCGGGTCCATCAGCCCGGTCGGCCGGATGACTTGTTCGATCACTTCCGGCGCGCGGCCTATTTCATAAGGCCCGGGCGTGGCGGAAACATAAAGGCATTGTTTGATCTTGCTTTCAAATTCCGGGAATCGCAGCGGCCGGTTATCAAGCGCGGAAGGCAGGCGGAAACCGTGTTCAACGAGGACTTTTTTCCGGGAGATATCGCCGTTAAACATGCCGCGGATCTGCGGCACGCTTTGGTGCGACTCGTCGATGATCATGAGGAAATCCTTGGGAAAGTAATCAAGGAGCGTATAAGGCGTGGAACCGGGAGCGCGGCCGGCAAGATGGCGCGAATAATTCTCGACACCCGAACAATAACCGACCTCTTTAAGCATCTCAAGATCATACTGAGTCCTCGATTCCAAACGTTTCGCTTCAAGCTCTTTGCCCTCGCTAAGGAGTTTTTTGACCTGCTCTTTCATTTCTTGTTCGATCGAAACGACGGCGGTTTCCAAACGGTCGCCCGGCGTCACGAAATGTTTGGCCGGATAAACGGCGAGTTTTTCGATCTCCTTAATCGCGGTGAATTTCACGGGGTCAAGAAGCGTGATCCGCTCGACCGTTTCGGGACCAAGGTCGATCCGGTAAGGGTTCTGACCGTAGGATGGCAGGAGATCGATCCTGCCGCCGCGCACACGGAATGTCCCGCGCCGCAATTCCGTTTCAACCCTTTCATATTGAAGGCCGATCAGGTCCGAGAGGAATTTATCCCGGTCCGCAGGATCGCCCTTTTTGATCGTGATAAGCATCCCCTGCCAATCCTCCGGCGCGCCGAGGCCGTAGATACAGGAAACACTTGAAACGATAATGCAGTCTTTTCGCGAAAGAATGGAGCTTGTGGCTGAAAGCCGGAGACGGTCCAAATCTTCGTTGATCGAGGCGTCTTTTTCGATGTAGGTATCCGTGTGCGGGATATACGCCTCGGGCTGGTAGTAATCGTAATAAGAAACGAAATACTCGACGGCATTTCCGGGAAAGAATTCCTTGAGCTCGGCGTAAAGCTGCGCAGCAAGGGTCTTATTATGCGAGATCACAAGCGTCGGTTTGCCGAGCCCCTCGATCACATGCGCCATGGTGAAGGTTTTCCCGGAACCGGTCACGCCCATGAGGACCTGCTCTTTTTTGCCCGACCGGAAACCCGCGATCAGTTTTTCGATCGCCTGCGGCTGATCGCCTTTCGGCGTCATGGAAGAAACTAATTTAAATTCGCTCATATCATATTTTCCTTCGGTCCCAAAGCGTCCTGCTCCCGGATGATCTCCTGAAAGCTGAGCTTCTTCGGACTGCCCGTCGCAGATTCCGTTTTGCCCTCGTGGATATAATTCTCTTCTCCGGGCGCGATATGAGATTCCACGACAATATCCGCCGCGACGCCTGCGACCACGGCAGCGCCGGTGCCAAGCACCGCTCCGCCGCCGGAACTAGCCGCAGCGGCGGCGCTCGCCGGAAAAGCCGCGGCCGCGACGGCGCTTCCCGCGACTCCGAGCGTGGCGATCGTCGCGGCAAAGACATATACTTTGGTCCGGTCGCTCACGGGCCCTTCGTAAGGGATCTCGCCCGACTTCGTTTTAGGATCAAGCATCTTGTAGTCCGGCCTGATCTCGCGGCGGGTAAATCCTTTAAAAAGGTCCCGCCCCTCTTTTCCTTCGGTTCGGAGACTGACGAACGACTGGCCGGTCTGCGGATGCTCGCGGACGAATACTTTCGCGCCGCTTTCCTGCAGCACTTCGTTTTCGGCGCCACAAACCGTTCCCATCCTCCAAAAAAGGATCGTTACGATTGTCAGGACCCTTTTCATGCCGCGCCTTTCTTCCACCGGCCGCTCCGAACCGCGTCCTGGATATGAAGCACGATGCTTTCGACATTATTTTCAAGCGCGCCGTTCAAGTTGACCTGCGGGCCGCCGCGCTTGGCGAAAACTTTTTTGGAATCGCTGGTTCCCGTCGTCTGGAAACGGTCCAGGAGATTCAGATCAGCATCAAAGACGAAGGTGTCGGATTCAAATCCGACCTTCTGGCCCTTAAGCGTCACATCGTTGGTAAAGGCGCGAGGCCTGATATAGACCGCGTAAGTGATCCCGTATTGGGCCAAAACTTCCCGCCGGGGCTCATCTTCAAGAAAGAGGAATTCCCCAAACCCCCGCTGAAACCCCTCGATCACCAGAGGCACGTAGGCTTCTCCGATATAGTAGGTCTGTGGGTCCGCGAAACGGCCGCCTTTGTTCTTCGAGATCAGGTCCGAAAAAGAGGGATCAAGGTAAAGCCCGATGCGTTGGTCGAGCGGCTCGACGCGCTCATAAAACCTCTGGGAAAGAACGCCGGGTGCGTGAATATCCCATCCGAATAACGTCGCGCAACCGGAAAGAAGAAGGCTGAAGGCCAAGATCCTAAACGCGTTTTGAGGTCTCATGATGAGGTATTTTACCACACGGCAAACACGAAAAAGGAGCCTTACGCGTTTGAAAGCGCCCGTTATTTTTTGGACCGTTTGGCGGATTTTTTCTTTTTGGGAGAAGCGGCGCGCTTGGAAGGGCTGAGCGGTTTCGCCTTTTTATGCACAAGCGGCACGATCTGTTTGGGCGGGTGCATTGGCTTGACACGCTGCGTCGGGTCCTGCGGGACGTGGCCGGCTTTACGGATCGCGAAACATTCCGGGCAATAGACCGGCCGGTTTTCGCTCGGTTTAAAAGGGACTTTGCAATTTTTGAAACAATCGGAGCAAACGACTTCGTAGAGGATCTTTTCACGCGGCGCCTGGGAAGATCCGGCGTGGGGGGCCGGGAGATGGTGCTCCTTGGGGCCGGGGCGAAGATTCTGCAGGTATTGCTTGATCTCAGAGGGTAAGGACCCGACGCGGCCGGTAAGGGAATCCGTCTTTTTCTCAAGGACCTCGAGCCGCTCCACAAGTTTCGCCATCGCGGCGACGAGATCGAGCATTTCATTTTTTGTTTTTGCGCGTTTCTTCATGACCCTCTCCTCAAGTTGCTGGCTGGTTAATCCACCAAGAGCGAAAAATCGACGGCTTTAATGGAATGCGTGAGCGAGCCGACTGAAATGGTATCGACACCGGCCGCGGCGAATTTTCGGACATTTTCAAGCGTGATCCCTCCCGAGGCCTCAACGATCACTCCCGGGGCCTCTTTGCGGACGATCTCGACCGCCCGCTTGGCTTCTTTCGGCGTAAAATTATCGAGCAAAATGACCTTGGGCCGCAGGCCGATGGCCTCCCATAGCTCCCCGAGACTCCGCACTTCGATCTCGAATGCACCGGGATGACGGCGTAATTTTTTCAGGTCGCCGTGGATCCTGTGGTTTTCTTTTACGAACAGGAATTCATCGAGCCCCTGGCGGTGGTTCCGTCCGCCGCCGACCTGCACCGCGACTTTTTCAAGTTCGCGCCAGATCGGCGTGGTTTTCCGGGTATCCAGGATCAGCACCGGATATTTTTTAACCCGGTCCACGAACTGACGGGTCTTGGTCGCGACGCCGGAAAGATGGCTGATAAAATTCACCATGGTCCGTTCGGCTTTAAGGATCGAGCGGACATGGCCCCGCATTTTAAAAACGGTCTTTCCGGGGCGCAGCCGGCCGCCGTTATGAATACGGAATTCAAGTTTGACCTTGGGATCCACGATCTTGAAGAGTTCGCGCACAAGCCGCTCGCCGCAAAAAATACCCCGGGTCTTGGCGATCACCCGCGCTTCCCCTCTCGCATAGGGAGGGATAAGCAGGTTGGAAGTCATGTCCCCGCTCCCGATATCTTCTTTCAACGCTTCCTTGATAAAATTGAGCGTCCGCCGCGAAACGGGTAACGGATGGCCGTAGGCGCCGGGTTCCCGGCTAGAAACTTGCGAGCTGGGTCTTGTAGGATACGAGAAGTTTTTTGGCATCTTCGAGTTTTTCTTTCTCTTTCTCAAGGATCTCCTTCGGAGCCTTTTCGGCGAAAGAAGGATTCCCGACTTTTTTAAGGATCTGTTCGATCCACTGTTCGGTCTCCCGGATCTTTTTCTGGAGCCGCTTTTTCTCTTCCTCGGGGTCCAGGATCCCCTCGAGAGAAATGAAGACATCGAACGCGGCGAACGAATTGGCCGCCATAGCGCCTTTTTTCTGGAATTCGCGGACACACTGAAGTTCCGCCAACCGGCCGAGCGTTTTCACTTCGCGTTCAAAGGCCTTGAAAACCTCCTGGGTCCCTTTTTCTTTGCAGACGACCACCGCTTTCAATTTATCGGTCGGCGCGATCTGGAACCGGACGCGCAGGTCCCGGATCCCGGTCACGGCATCCTGCAAAAAGCCGACGGCTTTCTGGGCGGCCGCGTCATGGAATTGCTTCTTCCCGTCGTGCGGCCATGCGGCGAGCATGATGCTTTCCGGCCAAGTCTTCCCGTCCACGGCTCTTTCTTTGAATTTCTGCCAGATCTCTTCGGTGATGAACGGCACAAAAGGATGCAGAAGCCGGAGGATCCTCTCACAGACAAAGAAAAGGACTTTTTGCGTCTGGAGCTTTACCGCAGGGTCTTCGGATTGGATCATCGGTTTGGCGAGCTCGATATACCAGTCGCAAAAATCGTCCCATACGAAATGATAAAGCTCGGTCGCGGCCTGGGCGAGGCCGAATTGCGCAAGATGGCGTTCGATCCCGGCGGACTTTTCTTCCAGTCGAGAAAGGATCCAGCGGCTTGGAAGGGATAACGCTGATCTTTCGAATTGTTTTGGATCCGCTGAAGCTTCTTTGAGATCCGCGATCTGCATCAAAACAAACCGGCAGGCGTTCCAGACTTTGTTGGCAAAATTGCGGCCGACTTCAAACTTCTCCCGGGAGAGGAAAACATCCTGCGAGGAGAGCATGATCATGCTGTAACGGAGCGCGTCGGCACCCATTTCTTCGATCACTTCGAGCGGATCGATCGAGTTGCCGAGCGATTTTGACATTTTAAGACCGGTTGCCGCGCGGACCGTTCCGTGAATATAAATGCGACTGAAAGGAACTTCTCCCATGAATTCCAGACCCGCCATGATCATGCGCGCGACCCAGAAAAAGATGATCTCCGGCGCCGTGATCAGGTCCGACGTCGGATAAAACTTTTTCACATCGTCGGTTTTTTCCGGCCAACCAAGCGTTGAGAACGGCCACAACCAAGAGGAAAACCATGTATCGAGCACATCGGGGTCTTGAACGAGGTCTTTGCTGCTGCAGCGGGGACATTTTCCGGGTTTCTCGCGGGCAACGATAATCCCATCGTTGCTCGGGACTCGGGACTCGGGACTCGTTTGGATTTCTCGCTTGTCGAGCCCCGAGGTGCGAGATGCGAGTCCCGCAGCCTGGCATTGGGAACAATGCCAGGCTGGAATCTGATGCCCCCACCAAATTTGGCGGGAAATGCACCAGTCGCGGATATTGCGAAGCCAGTTGGTATAAACCTTGGTCCAGCGGTCAGGATAGAAAACGGTCTTTCCCTGTTCATGAGCTTTGAGCGCTTTCTCGGCCAGCGGCTGCATCTTGACGAACCATTGCTTGGAAAGATAAGGCTCGATCACGGTATCGCAACGATAACAATGCCCGACCGCGTGCAAATGCGAATCGCGACGGACAAAAAGCCCGCGCTCTTCGAGGTCATGGAGGATCTTCTTGCGGGCTTCGAAGCGGTCCATGCCCTTATAGGCGCCGCCGTTTTCATTGATCTTGCCGTCCGGCGTCATAACATTGACCTGTTCGAGTTTGTGGCGGTGCCCTATCGCGAAATCGTTCGGGTCATGCGCGGGCGTGACCTTGACGATCCCGGTTCCGAATTCGGGATCGACAAGTTCATCGGCGATCACAGGGATCTCGCGTTCCATTAAAGGCAGGATGACCTTTTGACCGATCAGGTGCTTGTAGCGCGGATCATCCGGATGGACTGCGACCGCGGTATCACCCAGCATGGTCTCGGGCCGGGTCGTGGCGACCACAATATGATCCTCACCCATTTTCTCATACGGTCCGCGGACTTCCGACGATAGCCTGCCGGCCGGCAGGCAGGGATACTTGATATGATAAAGGCCGCCTTGCACGTCCTTGTGCGCCGCCTCTTCGTCCGAAAGCGCGGTCTCACAGCGTGGGCACCAATTAATGATGTAATTGCCGCGATAGATCAGGCCCTTTTCATAAAGCGTGACAAAAGCCTCGCGCACGGCCTTGGAGAGCCCCTCATCCATTGTAAAACGCTCTCGCGACCAGTCGCAGGAGGCGCCAAGCCGCCTCAGCTGGCGCGTGATCGTGGAACCGTGCTCTTCTTTCCATTTCCAGACTTCTTTGAGAAACTTTTCGCGGCCAAGATCCCAGCGCGTTTTCTTTTCTTTGGCGAGTTTTTTCTCGACCACGTTCTGCGTCGCGATGCCCGCGTGGTCAACGCCCGGAACCCAGAGCGTGTCCCGGCCCTTCATACGGTTCCAGCGAACAAGGATATCCTGAATGGAATTGTTGAGCGCATGGCCCATGTGCAGGATCCCCGTCACGTTCGGTGGCGGAATCACGATCACATACGGACGTCGCTCGGGACTAGTTCCTAGGGACTCGTGAGGAACTTTTCCGAGGGACGAGTCCCGAGCCCGGAGTCCCCGTTTTTCGTCGCTCTGCGGACGGAAATAGCCCTTCGATTCCCATAGGGAATACCATTTCGTCTCGACTTCTTTGGAATTATATTGTTTGTCTAGGTCCATAATGAAAACGGGACTGGGGACTAGTTCCTAGGGACTCGTTTTGGTTCCTCGTTTTTTCGAGTCCCGCACTAAAGTACTGCACTGGCTTCCGATAAGAATTAACGAGAGCCAGGCGAGCTACGAATCCCGAGTCCCCGGCTTTATCCTTTATGCAGTTTATACTCGATCGCTTCGACGAGGGCTTTCCAGCTGGCTTCGATGATGTTCTCGTGAACGCCGACCGTGGTCCAGGTTTTTTCTTTATCCTGGAATTCAATGAAAACGCGCACTTTGGCGGCCGTGCCGGCTTCGGAATTAACGACACGCACTTTATAGTCGGTCAGATGGATCTCATGGATCACGGGATAGGACTTCTGGAGCGCTTTGCGGAGCGCCGAATCGAGCGCGTTCACCGGGCCGTCCCCTTCCGCGGACTCAAAGTGCTCCATCCCTCCGACCGAAAGTTTCACGTCAGCGATCGAGCGCGGCTCGCCCCCGCCGATCCTTTCGGTGCGCACGGAAACGGATTCCGTTTTAAAGAACGGCTTGAGTTTTCCAAGAAGCCGCTGGACGAGAAGTTCAAAACTCGCTTCCGCCGCCTCGAATTGATAGCCCTCATGTTCCAGGCGCTGGATCTCGGTCAGGATCTTCTTGGATTCCGGCGAATCCTTCTGGAAATGCAGTTCGAGCTCCTTGGCTTTGATCATGATGTTGGTCTTGCCGCCGAGTTCGGAAACAAGGTAACGGCGGTAATTGCCGACCACTTTTGGCTCGACGTGTTCATAGGTTTTGGCGTTCTTGACCATCGCGTTAATATGAACGCCGCCTTTATGCGCAAAAGCCGACCGCCCCGTGAACGGTTGGTTGTTGGCAAGCGGCATATTGCAGATCTCCGCGACATAATGTGAAAGTGAGGTCAGTTCTTTCATCTTTTTTGGCGGAAAGCACGGGATCTTCATCTTAAGCTGTAGGTCCGAGATAATACTGATAAGATTCGCGTTCCCGCAGCGTTCGCCGTAACCGTTGACGGTCCCCTGCACAAGCACGCAGCCTTCTCCTACGGCCTGGATCGAGTTCGCGACCGCAAGATCGGAATCGTTATGACAGTGGATCCCGAGCGGTGTTTTCACCGTACGCTTCACTTTGAGGATGGCGTGGCGCACCTCGTGGGGCAATGTTCCGCCGTTGGTATCGCAAAGCGTGAGATTATTCGCGCCCGCTTTGGCCGCCTGCTGCAAGGCTTTCAGCGCATATTCGGGATTCGCCTTGAAGCCGTCAAAGAAATGCTCCGCATCATAGATCACTTCGATCTTCCGGTCCTTAAGATACGCGACCGTCTCGTAGATCATGAGCAGGTTTTCTTTAAGCGCGGTCTTGAAAACTTCCGTCACATGAAAATCCCAGGATTTTCCGAAAACCGTTACAACCTTGGTGCCGGCCTCAAGTAAAGCCTTCACCTGCGGGTCTTCTTTGACTTTGGTATGCGCGCGGCGCGTGGAACCGAATGCCGCGATCTTCGACCGCCTGACCCCGGCCTTCTTGATCATTTTGAAAAATTCCATGTCTTTCGGGTTGGAGCCCGGCCATCCGCCCTCGATGTAGTGGATCCCGAACTGATCCAATCTTTTTGCGATCAAGACCTTGTCGTGGCTGGACAGGCTGATCCCCTCGGCCTGCGAGCCGTCGCGAAGCGTTGTATCGTAAAAGAGGATCCTTTTGCTTTTCATGCTTATTATTTTTTCCCGAGCCCGAACGCCTGATGGATGGCGCGGGCGGCGAGCTTGCCCTTGTCGCCGGCCACCACGACAGAGATCTTGATCTCGGAAGTGGAGATCATATCGATATTGATCTTATTTTTCGCGAGCGTTGAGAACATTTTGGACGCGATGCCGGAATGCGAGCGCATGCCGATCCCGACGATCGAGACTTTGGCGATATTTTCGTCACAGACAACGTCTTTGACGCCAAGTTTTTTGGCGTTGGCTTTAACGACTTTCATGGCCTTGGTCAGTTCGTTCTTGAAGACCGTAAAGGACACGTCCGTCGAGTTCGTCTGCGTTTTGTTCTGGATGATCATATCCACGTTCACGTTCGCGTCGGCGAGCGTTTGAAAGATCTTCGCCGCCACGCCCGGACGGTCCGGCACGCGGAACAGGGTGATCTTGGCTTCATCTTCTGCAAGGGCGACACCGCTAACGACGACTTCTTCCATTTTCTTGTTCTCCTTCGTGATAAGAGTTCCTTTAATGTCTTTATGGGAATTGCATACCCAAATGGGCATGTTGAATTTTTTACCGACCTCAATCGACCGGGAATGCATCACCTTTGCGCCGAGCGACGCCAGTTCCAGGATCTCGTCGTAGGTCGCGACATCCATTTTACTGGCTTCGGGGATCACACGCGGGTCCGCGGTATAGATCCCGTCCACATCCGTATAGATCTCGCAATGTTTCGCACGCAAAGCCACCGCGAGCGCCACGGCCGTCAGATCCGAACCGCCGCGCCCGAGCGTTGTGATCTCGCCGGAAGGCGTCTGCCCCTGGAAACCGGCCACGATCACGATCTTTCCGTCCGCTAAAGCTTTCTTGATGCGTTCCGGACTGATATTTTGAATACGGGCTTTGCTATGGAACGTGTCCGTGATAATACCAACCTGTGATCCGGTAAATGAAACTGCTTCATGCCCGAGTTTGTGGATCGCCATTGCGAGAAGCGCGATCGAAACCTGCTCCCCGGTCGAAAGAAGCATATCCATTTCGCGCTCTTCGGGATCCCTATTGATTTGGTCCGCGAGCGTGATAAGGTCGTCAGTCATATCGCCCATGGCGGAGACGACCACCACGACCTTATTTCCCGCCTGTTTCGTTTTAATGACGCGTTGAGCGACCCGCAGGATCTTTTCCGCATTGGCGACGGAAGAGCCGCCATATTTCTGAACAATAAGTGACATTTTTTAACTCCTAAGAAATAATTTGATTATGTTTGAATCTCAAAGAAACAAGCACGTTGGGGACTCGGGACTAGCTCCTCGGGACTCGTCTGCGTCCCTTGTTTTTGCGAGTCCCTAGTCCCGCACCACGGTGCTGCACTGGCTTCCAAAAAAATTAATGAGAGCCAGGCGAGGAACGAGTCCCTTTATTTAGTAATAAAAAAGGGCATCAATTCCGTGGTTTTGTTGAATTTCAATTCCGAAGTCTTGGCCGCGATCTCTGAGAAACGCTCCACTTCATCCGCCATAATGTTCTTGCCGGCGATGACGAACGGAGCGCTATCGCGGACCGTCTCTTTCATTTTCCAGAGTGTCGCATGCCCCGGCGTCACCAGAAGCCTCGCGTCCTTCGACTGTTCGAGATATTTCCGGAGTTTGGACAACACAAAAAAATCGATCCCTTCGAGAGCCGAGATCTTTCCTTTCACGTCCCCGGCCCGCGCCGCTTCTTCCGGCGTATGAAGGAAAAGGCAGACAAAATCTTTTTCGTTCGCGGCGTCGATGGCGACCTTGGAGATCTTGTCATAAAAAGCCGCCGGCTCTTCGCCCTCTTCCTTGACCTCCATGACGGTCAAGCCCGCCGTCCGCCCCAGACCTTTCGCGTATTCGCGCGCGGCGACCATGGCGCCGCCGGAAATATCAAAACATTCGCGAAACGGCTTAAGCGATGGTTTTTTGCCTTGGCCCCAAAGCCAGACCATGTTGGCCGGATTTTCCCCGAGGTCCACGCGCACCTGGTTGATCTCATGGTCCTGCAAAAGCAGTCGGGCGTCATACATCAGTTTGCGGATCAATTCCTCGCCGGGGCCTTTCGGCAGAATGTCGTCGATCTTCTCCCCGATCACGCTTTCCGGCGCCTGGGTTTTGGCGGATAAGGCTTCGAACCCGTGCGCATCCTTGATCACGGCGATGTGCCGGTGCCCGGACCCGGAAAAGAAACGGACGAAATCGCTTGCGACCTTCTTGTTAAGAAAATTCACGAGCGCTCTCGCTTCTTTGGTGCTGATGTTGCCGGCCGTCGGGTCGGCCAAGTTGCCCGCCGCCTCGGTGATAAAGTTCATGCAGAACGCGACCTCTTTATCGTCAAGCGTGAGTTCCTTATCCGCCGCCTCAAGCGGGCCACGGCCGGTATAAAGCTTGCCGGCGTCATAGCCCAAAAGATTGAAGAGACTCACATCGGGCGACGGCGGCAGGCGGTCGGAAACAAGCTTCGCGGTCCCGACCTTGCCGGTCTTCGCAAAAAAATTCAAGTTCGAGACCTTGGCCGCTTCCAAAGGGGTCTTGCCACCGAGCTCTTCGGTCGGATGATCCGCGGCGCCCGCAAGCACTACGACGATATATTTCATCGGATGACCTCCTTAACGGCCTCAAGCGTGGATTTGACTTTAAAGACCGGATCGTCAAAGCTGAGCGCGAAATCCGGGTCTTTCAGGCCCGCGCCCGTCAATGTGATCACGATCCTTGTTCCTTCCTTGAAAAATTTCTTTTGAGCAAGTTTGATCACTCCCGCGACCGGCGCGGCGCAGGCCGGCTCCGCAAAAACGCCTTCCCGCTCCGCGATAAAACGATACGCTTTGGTGATCTCTTCATCCGTCACCATATCGATCAAACCGCCCGATTCGTCGCGCGCGTTGACGGCCCCCTGCCAACTGGCGGGATTTCCGATCCGGATCGCGGTCGCGATCGTTTCGGGCTTTTCCACCGGATGGCCGAGCACGATCGGCGCGGCGCCCGCGGCCTGGAACCCGAGCATCTTGGGCAGCGTCTTGGATTTTCCCGCTTTTTGATATTCCTTGTAACCTTTCCAGTAAGCCGTGATGTTGCCGGCGTTCCCGACCGGGATCGCGTGATATTCCGGCGCGTCGCCGAGGTCATCGACGATCTCAAACGCTGCGGTTTTCTGCCCTTCGATACGGTAAGGATTGATCGAGTTTACAAGCGTGATCTTGCCGTCCTTGGTCATTTCTTTTACAAGCTCGAGGGCCTTGTCGAAATTCCCTTCGATCATGATCACTTTGGCGCCGTAACGGTATGCCTGCAAAAGTTTTCCCTTCGCGATCTTCCCTTCCGGGATCAAGACATAGCATTTGAGCCCCGAGCGGCACGCGTAAGCCGCCGCGGAAGCCGAGGTGTTCCCGGTCGAAGCGCACATCACGGCTTTCGATCCCGCTTCAACCGCTTTCGAGATCGCCATGGTCATGCCGCGATCTTTGAAAGATCCCGTCGGGTTCAAGCCTTCGAATTTGTAATAGATCCGAATATTCTTAAGGCCCAGCTCTTTAGGCAGCGCTTCCGCAAGAATGAGCGGCGTATTGCCTTCATTGAGCGAGACGATCGGAGTTTTTTCCGTAACCGGAAGATATTCCTGGTAGCGTTCGATGATCCCGATTTTCTTGACTGCGTATTTTTCCATGGATTCAGTTTTCGATCTGAAATTGCAAATCTGAAATTTGATCACGCCTCTTCGATGCGAATCACCTGAGTTTTGCCTTTGATGCAGGACAGGCCGTCGATCTCGCGGACCGCGGCTCTGAGATCTTTTTCGTGTGTAGCATGGGTTAGAAGAATGAGCGGCACCACGCGGCCGACACTACGTTCACGCTGCATCACATCCGAAATGCTGATACCGTGTTTGCCCAGGATCTTCGAGATCCCCGCCAGCACGCTGGGTCTGTCGATCACATTAAAACGAAGATAATAGCGCGATTGGATCGAAAAAATACTTTTCACCGGGATCGTTTTCCCAAGTGCGCGCACCATGAACCGGTCTTCCGCTGGCCCTTCGGCCCCGGCTTTGGCGATATCCACAAGGTCCGCGATCACGGCGCTGGCGGTCGGGTGCGGCCCGGCTCCGCGACCGTAAAAAAGCACGTCGCCCACTTCGTCGCCGCGCATCAGGATCGCGTTAAATGATCCGTTCACGCTCGCCAAAATATGCGAATTCGGCAAAAGTGTCGGCTGAACGCGCGCTTCCATGCCGCTCCCCGATTTTTTGGCGATGGCAAGCAATTTGATCGTATATCCGAATTCCTTGGCGAAAGCGATGTCGTCGCTTGAGATCTCGGTGATGCCTTCGCAGTAGATGTCTTTGAATTTCACTTTTCCGCCGAACGCAAAACGCGCAAGGATCGCGAGCTTGTGCGCGGCGTCATGCCCGCTCACATCAAGAAAAGGGTTCGCTTCCGCGTAGCCCTGCTTCTGCGCGCCGGCGAGCGCCTCCGCGAAACTCATCCCTTTGGCGGTCATTTGGGTCAGAATATAGTTCGTGGTGCCGTTGATGATGGCGTGTACGGAATCAATCCGGTTCGCCGCGAGCCCCTCGCGAAGAGCCTTGATGCAGGGGATCCCGCCGCCGACGCTCGCCTCAAAACAAAGCCAACGTTTCATCCTATGCGCGAGGGCGAAGATCTCGTCGCCGTGTTCGGCTAAAAGCGCTTTGTTGGCGGTCACCACATGCTTGCCGTTCTTGAGCGCCTCTTTGATCAGCTGGCGCGCGACCGTCGTCCCGCCGATCAACTCGACCACGACGTCGATGGACGGGTCTCTCACGACAGAGAAGGCATCTTTAGTCATGATCTTTTTGGGAGGACGGACCTTTTTATTGCGCTCCGGGTATTTTTCCGCGATACGCTTGAGCTCGAAGGACACACCCAGCTGGCACGCGAAGAGACCCTTCTTGGCGGCAAGGATCTCGTAAAGACCCGTGCCGATCTGGCCTAATCCCAGAAGCCCGATATTGATCTTTTTCATTTTCCTCCGTAAAAACGCTCTAATACCGCATAACATTAAAAATCAACGGGTCTGCGGTATAGCACTGTTAACCTTTAAAATTAAATAGAAAACAGTGCTAAGTTCAGCGATGATAAAAACTTAACAAGGGCAGGGCAGTATAACTTACCTTAGGGGAAAAATCAAACAGCCCTTGCTCGACCCCGCTGGTTTTTGTATACTACGCCCCCACGCAATAAAAGAGGTTCGTGGCATGATTCGATCTTGAAACGAGGGAACCTATTCATGAACAAAAAATTCGCCGTCACCGTCCTTTTGATGATCCTTGCCGTTTCCTTGAACCTTGGCATGAGCCGCCGCGGGCAATACGATGAGGCTGCCCGTGAACAGGAAAAACTCGAGAAACAAATGCAAAAAGAAACCGAAACGACCGAAAAACGCCATCCGGCAAAGAATTTTGCGACCGGCGTTAAGGAAATGACGGTTGACAATGTTAAAGACACTTTAAGCGACACGGCTGAAGGCACGATCACCGAAAAACCGGTGGTCGGCACGCTGGACGGATCCCAAAAAGCGGGTGAAAAAGTCGTCGATAACACGATCAAGGGCGTTAAAAAAGTCGTCTCGTTCGGCTACGCGAAAGATGACAGCTACACGATCGAAGAGCCCGAAGACAGGTCCGGCGACGCTGCCAAGATCAACCTCTTCAAATTCTAATCCCAATCTATGCAGAAAAAACTTTCCGCCCTTTCCGTATTTGGCATATTGCTCTTTTTGACTGTCATACCGGCTTCTCGTGCAACAGAGAACGCGGTTACGGAAACCGACGGCATGAGCGGGACTCCGCAGGAAATGGCCAGTCTCCAAAAGACCCTCAAAGACGAAAGAATGGATGATCTCGAACAGAGCGTTGCGGAACTTCGTCAGGAAGTGAGTTCTTTATCGGAGCGCATCCAGGACCTGGAGCGGACCGTGGATGATTTCAACAGCCGGCTTTAAAGATTTTCCCGCCTAAACATTAAATTGCAGGTCGTAAAGCTTTTTATAGATCCCGCCTAGACGCAGCAGGAATTCGTTCGTCCCCTGCTGGACAACCTTGCCTTTATCCATGACAAGGATCCGATCGGCCTTCTGGATCGTGGAAAGGCGGTGGGCGATCACAAAAACGGTGCGCGCCTTCATGAGGTTTTCAAGCGCCTTCTGCACCTCTTGTTCACTTTGCGTATCAAGATGGGAAGTCGCCTCATCCAACACAAGGATCGGCGGATCCTTCAAAAGCGCGCGGGCGATCGCGAGACGCTGGCGCTCCCCGCCTGAAAGCTTGAGACCCCGTTCCCCGAGCTGGGTGTCGTAACCCTGGGGCAGCGTTTCGATGAAATGATCCGCGTAAGCGATCGCAGCGGCCTTCTTAACGTCCTCCAGGCTCGCGTTCGGACGGCCGTAGGCGATATTGTCCCGGACGGAACAGTTAAAAAGCACGGTTTCCTGGGAGACCACGCCGATCATATCGCGAAGAGAATTAAGCGTAAGATCACGGATATCTTTTCCGTTGATCTTGATCGAACCCTGCGCGGGATCATAAAAACGCAAAAGCAGGTTCACAAGCGTGGTCTTCCCTGAACCGCTTGCCCCAACAATCGCGACGACCTCATTGTGTTTGGCCGTAATATTGATATCCTCGAGAACATAATCCCCCGCCTCATAGGCAAAAGAAACGTTCTCATACCTCACTTCGCGGACCGGCTCTGCGAAACCGACCGCATCAGCCCTGTCTTTGATGCTTGGCTGGGCGTCAAGAACCTCGAAAATGCGCTGACCCGCGGCAATGGACTGCTGGATCGTGCTGTTCACCTTGCTGATCTTTTTTAAGGGCTCGTAAAAAATAAAAAGCGAGCCCACAAACGCGACAAAACGGTCGGGCGGAAGATACTTGATGCCAAAAAGCACAGCGATCGCGGCGCCGACGGCGCCGATGACCTCGATCAAAGGCCTCTGGATGATCGTCACGCGGATAGTCCGGCGAAAATATTCGAACACGCTCCGGTTGATCTCCTCAAAACGGCTGATCTCGCGCTCTTCACGGCAGAAGGCCTTCACGATATGAAAGCCCGAAAGCGTCTCGCCGAGAAAAGCGGTAATGTCACCGGTCCGTTCCTGCATTTTTTTGGTCAGCTTGCGAAGTTGTTTTCCCAAAAGCACGATCGGGATCGCCACAAGCGGGAAGATCAGCACGGCGAAAAGCGCGTATTTGCCGCCCCAGAGAAAAACCCAGGGAATGTTGAAAAGGATCACGAGCGGCTGTTTGACAAGGTCCACGATCACGTCGGTGATCGCTCCTTGGATCTGGCCGACATCGTTCATGATGCGGGAAAGGAAATCCCCTGTCCGGCCTTTGGAGTAGAAATCATGCGAGAGATAGACAAGATGCCGGTAAAGGTCGTCCCGGACCTTGCGGATCGCGCGGATCCCGACATTCGACATCTGATAGTTCGAGACATAATCGAAAAAACCGCGCAGAAAAAAAACGCCGACCATGATGAACGGGATCCAGAAAACCGGGAACGAGATGGAGGAAAGGAAGGGCACATGCGGGAGGTCATCTAAGCGGACTTCGCTTTTATTGTGAAGGCCGTTGACGATGATGTAGAGCGTGGCCGAGACAAGCGAGTTCGCGACAGAATACGCGAACATGGCAAGGATCGCCACCATAAGACGCCACTTATGGGGCTTCACATACGCCAAGAGCCGCTTATAGATATCCATGGATCCTCCGGGAGAAACGAGGGGGCAGTCCCTCTGAGCCCGCACACTGTAACATATTCGTTGACACTGCTCAAGGTTATGATTTAAGCTCTCAAAACTTCGTTCGCTCCCTTGTTAAGCCTCGAAATACAAAGGATTTAGGATGGTAGAAGCGCTAAAAGTCGGTGTGGTCGGGGTTGGGCATCTTGGTAAGGAACACGCCCGCATTTACCGCGAACTTGCTGAATCCGAACTGGTCGGCATCTCTGACAGTGACCCCGCAAAGCAGGAAAAAGCCAGAGAGCTCGGAACTCATTATTATCAAAACCCCCTGGAATTGATCGGAAAAGTCGAGGCCGTCAGTATCGCCACCCCGACTTCGACCCATTACGCCGTCGCCAAGGAATTCCTCAAAGCCGGCATTCATACTTTGATCGAAAAACCCATCACGTTGAAGCTTGAAGAGGCGGATGAACTTCTTGCGCTGGCGCGAAAAAAAAACTGCGCGCTTCAGGTCGGCCACATCGAACGCCATAATCCCGGCTTTAAACGGATCGAGGAGATCGCCAAGAACATCCGCTTTTTTGAGATCCACCGCCTGGGCCCTTTTACCGGCCGCATCAATGACTGCGGCGTCGTGCTGGACCTCATGATCCATGATCTGGATATCGTGCTCGGGCTTGTGAAATCCCAGGTCGCCAGCTTCGACGCGATCGGCGTGAACGTGCTTACGCCCTTCGAAGATATCGCGAATGTCCGCATGAAATTCAAGAACGGCGCCGTCGCCGACATCACCGCTTCGCGCCTCACGTTCGAAAAACAGCGCAAGATCCGGATCTTCCAGGAAGACGCCTACATTTCACTCGATTACGGCGCGCAGGCCTGCAAGATCTTCCGTAAGAACGGCGCCGAGATCGTGCAGGAAACCGTCGACATCGAAAAAGCCGAGCCGCTGAAGGAAGAATTGAAATTTTTCCTTTCAAATATCCGCTCCGGGAAAAGCCTCGGCCGGCCCGATACTGCCGCCCGTGACGCACTCAAGCTTGCTCTTGAGATCGCCCGCAAAGTTCAAGCGAACCAGCCCAAGCCTTCTTCCAGCAAATGACGGCTCCTAAAAAAATCTTCCTTGTTGCTTGTGAAGCATCCGGCGATCTCCACGGCGCCCATTTGATCTCCGAGATCCGGAAACTTGCTCCCGGTACCGTTTTCTGCGGCGTCGGCGGCGCCAAAATGCAAGCGGCCGGCATGCGGGTCTTCCATGATATGACAAAGATCTCCGCGCTGGGGCTGGGCGATGTGCTCCGGAATTATTTCAAATACCTCGAGATCTTCCACGAAACGATCCGGAACATCCGGAAGGAAAAACCCGACGCCATCGTCTTGATCGATTCCCCGGCCTTTAACCTCCGGCTCGCTAAAAAGATCTCCGCGAACGCTCCTGTCCTTTACTATATTTCCCCGCAACTTTGGGCCTGGGGAAAACGCAGGATCCATATCGTTAAAAAACATATCCGTGAGATGCTTGTGATCTTGCCGTTCGAAAAGGATTTTTATGAAAAGGAAGGCGTCGCGGTGAAATTCGTGGGCCATCCCCTGCTGGATGCGATCCCGGAACTCCCCGACGCGGCCGTTTTGCGTTCTCAACTCGGGATCTCCCAAGAGCAAATGGCGATCGGGCTTTTTTCCGGCTCAAGGGAAAAAGAGGTGCGGCGCATCCTCCCGGTCATGCTGAAAGCCGCCTCCTACCTCCAAAAAGACATCCCCGAAACGGTTTTCTTTATTTCAAGATCAGCCAATGTGCGCCCCGAAATCTATGACACGCTCCTCCAGGCCTCGCCCGTAAAGGTGACATGCCCGGAAACCCCGTTCTATGAACTGGTCAAAGCTATGGATTTTGCGTTCGTGGCCTCCGGGACCGCCACGCTTGAGGCGACGCTGATCGGAACGCCGTTCTTCCTCCTTTACAAAGCAAGTTGGTCCACCTATTTGCTCGGGAAATACCTCATCAAAGTCCCCTACTTGGGCCTTGTGAACCTTCTTGCGGATACCCGCGTGGTCCCGGAGTTCATCCAGCAGGACGCCCACCCCGAAACCCTCGCCCATGAAGCGCGCGTCTTCCTCCGAAGCCCGGAACTGCATGAAAAAATGAGAGAAGAGTTCCGGGAGGTGAAAGAAAAACTCGGGGAAAAGGGCGCGAGCAGACGGGCGGCAAAAGAAATCTTCGATTTCCTAGACCGCAGACCACAGACAACAGGCCACAGCTAAAACTTTTATTTTTTTCGTCTACAGTCTCTGGTCTGACGTCTCAAGTCTTGCTTTCGGGCAAGTGCTGCCCTGATCTTATCTAAAAAACTTCGAGGAAATCAGGACTACATTTACCTTTTTATGAAGAAGCTTTTTCGGAAGGTAAATGTTGCCAGGTAAATTCGGGCTGGAGGACCGGCTTGTAATTCGCCGGATAAGGCAGCGGAAAAGTCACCATTTCGTAAACTCCCACTAAGGCCCGCCCCACCGTATAGACCGCACCGCGTCCTAATCCCGCAACCCAACTCGGCGGAAAAGTGTCGTTGCGGACTTCTTTGGCAAGTTCGTTGGAGATCTCGATCGGTGAAAGGGCGACATTGAGGAATCCGCGTTGGAGTTTCCGCTGCGGCGTCCCTTCGGCTTGGATCTCTGCTTCTTCCGCAAAAAGCGGGAAGGTAAAAATAGCAAGAAGAACCAACGCGGTTAACGCCTTGAGGGACTTTTTCATAGCGCGGATAATTTAGCACCGAACTTTTTGGAAAGCCACATTAAATTTTATGAAAAAGAAACCCGGCCCTGCCCCAATCTCTTTCGATATTCAGCAAAGTTGTTTGGGACTGGTCCGGGTTTTGTTGATCCTCTTTAAAAAGAAACCCGGCCCTGAGAAGGGGTACTTCTCGAATCACCAGGGGAGGCGATCTTGGGCCGGGACGAAACCTTTCTTTAGAACAAGTAGCTTAATTGAGCGCCGAGCGTGTTCTGCTGTTGTTTCCCGCCGAACACATGCCCGTCGTCGGCATGAGCGTAATCGATCCGGTACTCCGCCCGCGCGATCATGTTCTCGTAAGGCTTGTACTCAAGCGTGATCGTATTCGCAAGGTCCCGGGCAGCGCCGTTCACGCCCTCGCCGGTCCAGTTGCGGTAACGCCGGCTGTCATCGAAGAGCTCGAAACGGTAAGCCGCGGCCAGCTTATCGGTGAATTTGTAGCGGGCATAGGCCGCATAATCAAACCATTGAGCCGTGTCAAAATTATTATCCATGGCCGTGTCGACGCGGTTTTGATTGCCGAAATCAAATTCTCCGACAAACGAGAGCTTTGCGGTCGCGTCCCAGCTGAGAACGTTCGTGACCAGGAAACGCTTATCCCCGCTCGCGTTATTATTTTCAGGACCAAAATAGGTCGCCGTGGTCCACTTCGTGTTCTTGAATGGACTGAAGCTGAAAGCGTTCTCGAGCGTTTTATACGAGTTATTGTCGACATCGACATCCCAGCCGTTATTGACGCCGTGATAAACGGTCAGGAAATCATTAAAGAGATTGTAGGAAACGCGCACCCCGGTATGCGTGAACGGGATCGCGTAACCGAAAGAGACCGAACGGCTGATATTCCAGTTAAAAGGCCCCTCGATCACTTCATTGCCCGCCAAGGTGACCATCCGGCCGGCTTTGATGTCGATCGTATGCGGCAAGATCTTGCTGTCGGACCAGAAACAAAGCGGCGCGATGTATTGCACATAGGCCTGTTCAAAAGCGAACGCCGTGGTGGAAGTGCTTCCGTTGTCGCGTGTCAGATTGTTGAAGTAATACTGCACATCGCTTCCCATCATCAGATCGATACGGAATCCGGCGCCGCCTTCCGGGTTCGCGGCTTTTTCAAACCAAAGCTTTGCCGCGTTCATGGAGAAGGTGTCGGCGGCCTTATCGGTCAGCGAACGGCCCGTATTGCCGGTGCCACGCGGCAGATCCACTTTGTTCTGGAACTGGGCTTCCACATAACCGCCCATTTGGATGTCCTCCATCGCGCGGAGGAAGCCTTTCTTTTCATCCGGCGCGGGCGGGATATAGACCGCCTGCGTTCCCGGAGCGGGTTTTTCCATAGTCATCATCTTGCTGTCCATGGCCTCGAGCTTCCGTGTGAGTGTATCGATCTGCGCCTTCAGCGCGGCGATCTCACTGTCTTCGGCGAACGCCACCCCCGGTGATAAATACATCATGATCAAACAAAAACTCCAAAAACCGCTTCGTATATTCCTCATATGGGCTACCTCCCTTTTGAATCTCAGATCGGATCGTTCATCCGATCGCGACTTTTCCCGTTTCGCCGGTACGGATGCGGAAACATTCCGCGAGATCGAGAACAAAGATCTTTCCGTCGCCGACATGGCCGGTCCGCGCGCCTTCCTTGATCGCGTCCACGGTCGCTTTCACAAATTCTTCGTTGACGGCGATCTCGAGTTTAACCTTCTTGAGAAGCCGGCCGCCTTCTTTGTGGCCGCGGTAAACTTCCGAGATGCCCTTCTGCCGGCCCCGGCCGAGAACAGTCGAAACCGTCACAAGATGGATCTCCTTTTCTTCAAGGATCCGGAGGACCTCGTCCACCCGGTCTGGCTGAATCACTGCGACAATGTATTTCATGGTCTTCCTCCTTTTACCCCGTTAGAGATCTAACCTGTCCCTACGGGATTATTTTTATATTTTTTTCACGCCGATTTTCATACAGCCCATTTCGAGATATAAAAATCTCTAACGGGGTTAATCCAGAATGGTGTAACCAGATTCACGATGCTGCGTAAGATCAAGCCCGATGCGTTCTTCGTCCTCCGAAACGCGCAGACCCATCACGGCGTCTACGATCTTCAAGAGAACCCAAGAAATAATGAATGAATAAACGATCGTCACGGCCACGGCTTTAAGCTGGATCAGAAAAAGTCCCGGATTCCCGTAAAAAAGGCCGTCGTTGCCGGCCGGATTGACCGTCTTGGTGGCCCAAAGGCCTGTGGCTAATGCGCCCCAGATGCCGCCGATACCGTGAACGCCAAAAGCGTCGAGCGAATCGTCATAACCCAGCTTGGTTTTGACCACCGCGACAAAGAAATAGCAGATCAGGGAAACGCCGGCGCCGATCCAGATGGCATCGATCGGTGTGACGAATCCCGCAGCCGGCGTGATCGCGACTAACCCCGCGACCGCACCCGTGATCATGCCGAGCATGGTCGGCTTTGAGCTGATCTTCCATTCCAGCAGCGACCAGGTAAGTCCTGCGGCCGCAGCGGCAATGTGGGTCACCACAAGGGCGCTTGCCGCAAGGCCGTTCGCGGCCAACGAACTTCCCCCGTTGAAACCGAACCAGCCGAACCAAAGCAACCCCGCTCCCAATACGGCGAACGGAAGATTGTGTGGAGGCGACATATGTCCGGGATAACCTTTTCTTTTACCGAGCACAAGGGCGCAGACAAGCGCTGCGATGCCGGCATTGATGTGCACGACGGTACCGCCGGCAAAATCCAGAGCGCCTGAATTCCTCAAGAAACCGCCCACGCCCCAGACCCAATGGCAAACAGGATCGTAAACAAAAGTCGCCCAGAGAAGTGAAAAGACGCAAAAGGCGGAAAATTTCATGCGTTCCGCGAACGCGCCCAAAATAAGCCCTGGCGTGATGATCGCGAACATCGCCTGAAAGATCATGAACGCTTGATGCGGGATCGTGGCCGAATAATCGGCAAAGGGCTCTACGCCAACCCCATGCAGACCCGCCCAGCTTAAATTGCCGATCATTCCTTTAACGTCCGGGCCGAAGGAAAGCGTGTAGCCGATCACGACCCATTGCAAGGTCATAAGACACATCAGCATGAAACATTGCATGAGGACCGAGAGCATGTTCTTTTTACGGACCAAGCCGCCGTAGAAGAACGCGAGCCCGGGGGTCATCAAAAAAACAAGCCCCGCGGAGATCAGCACCCATGCAGTATCCCCCCCGTTCACCGCAAGTGGCGCTGTCTCCGAGGCCAACAGGATCTTGGGAAAAGCAATCATGGCAAAAATGGCGGCCATACCTTTCAGAAGCAGTGTCATTTTTTTCATATTTCCTCCATTAAATGACAATTTTGTAGTTTTATTTTAATAGCAAAAATCGCCTACAAATATGCAAGAGCCATGCCAACTTCAGCTGACAAGAGGATTAGCCAAAAATATCCTTGGGTTTGTAGAGGAAAAATAGCCTTTTTGAAAAGAGGCGGGTTAGAAGATCTTAAAGAGGAAAACGGGTATTGCGGGCCGGAAAAAGCCGGCTTTTTTTATTCAAAATAGCAGACGACTTTTTGCGACAGGACGTCGGCGGCGATCTTCAGGGCGTTCTTTTTAACATCGTAGACTTTGACAACATCTTCGTATTTTTTATAGTCCGGCGCTAATTTCCGGAGGGTTTTGGGGATAGCGTCAAAAAACTTTTGGTCCATGGACACCCCCGCTCCGGGGTCGTCTGGGAAAAGCGCCACATAGAAGATCCCGGTCTCTACCAGATCCTGGAAAAAATGGGTCCCGAAGGAGATCTCGGGGCAATTGTTCTCGGCCGTGAACGCGATCTCGCCGAGGACCGTGATATGGTTGATCTCGGCAAAAGAAACGGGGACGCCGAGAGAGGGAGTGGTCGTTCCCCACCGGCCGGGGCCTAAAAGCATCACGGCGGCCTTGTCCCGGCTTTCGATCTTGCGGTTAAGCTCTCCTACAGCGCGCGCAACGTCATAGCGCTCCGACTGTGTATCCAAACCGCAATAAGCTTTTGGGTCCACATAGATGATCTTATCGATCGCCTGGAGGATGTTCCCTCCAAGAAAATTCCCTTTGGATTGAAAAACGATCCTGTTCTTCGGGATCGTCTTGGGGATCCTGACGCGATGCCCCAGGCCTTTGGTCTGCATCGGGCGGCATTGGAGCAGGTTTACCTGGAACGCGCCGTCTTTTTTAAAATTGACCGTGAATTCGATATCCACCGGATAGCCATAGGCCGCCTCAAGGGTTTTGAGGATCTTTTGCATGGTCGCGCCGAACTTTGTTTCGGAGACCAGATTGTCAAAGGTAATGATCCAGGGTTCTTCGTCGGATCCTGACGCCCGCAATTTTTCCGCAACCTCCTCGTCCTTGATTGCGAAAAGATCCAAAGGCACGTTGATCTTTTCTCTAAGCAGTTTTCTGAAAGGGACCGTCTGCAGTGTATTTTCCTTGATATTCAGAACATCGACGTCATGCTGCGAAAACCTCTGTGTTGCGGCCATCCCGTCGTAGGCCTTGAGCAGCGGTTCATCGAGCGCTACGACTCGCGGATAATCCCCCTCGACCCGGTTGACCGCGCGCGTCCCGAGACCCAGCACCAAGCGCAGCATGCCCGCCTTGGGGTCGAGGCCTCTTTTCCAGACGAACACGTTTTGCGAGATCCCGACGCCGGCGGCATCGGGGAAAAAGTAATCTTTGTGATAAGCGCCCGAAACCCGCTGCACGAGAAGCGCCATTTGCTCGTCCATCTGGTCCAGCCCGCGTTGAAGACGGTAAGACAAAGCATCCGGGTTCATGGTGGAGGCGTAAATGCGGCGGACCGCCTCCACAAATTTGGAGTACCGTTCTTCCGGCGGACCCTGATTGACAAGAAAAACGCTTTCATATTTCCCGGCAAAGGCGTTCCCGTAACTGTCCTCGAGAAGACTGCTTGAGCGCACGATGATGGGCGACTGGCCGAAGTATTCGATCATCTGCAGGAACTGGTCTTTGATCTCCTCGGGGAAAATCCCTGTCAAAAGTCTCTCATGGAGCTTTCCGGCTTTTTCAAAAAAACCTTCCGGAGTGCGCTGGGCCATATGATCCTTCCACAGGCCGTTCTCGACGATATAGGTATAAAAAACATCGGAACCGATATAGAAGGAATCATGGGCCTCAAAGAGTTTTTCGGTCTCGAGGGACTTTGCCCTGGCGAGAATGCTTCGGGCGATCAGCATGCCGACGGATTTTCCCCCGATGAATCCCGTCCCGATCATCCTCGCTTTGATGTTCAGAAGGTCCTCAAGCGTAAGGTTCTCTTTGGCGAGGCCGAGCATCTTCTCGTCCCGAGCCAGGATGACACGGCAAAGCTGGTCCATCATCTGCTCTTTGGAGTCGCGGGAAATGCCTTTGGATCCCGCGAGATCCTCGGCCTTAAGGAAAAGCTGGTCCCAGTAGTCAAGATTCCTCTTCGCGCTTTTGGATCCTTTCTTGAAGATCTCGGAAAAGACCTTTGCGGCGTCGGCGCTGTTGGCGATCGGAACGAACTTTTCTTTCTGCTGGATATGGGGCAGGAACATGGTCGGCGAATAGCGGTTCCAGACCTTCAGAAGATGGACGTAGCAATCGCCATGATAGTGATAAACATCGATCAAGAGCTGGGTCGTGTCGCGAATGCGCGCGACCGTTTTAAAGGAGTGGCGATTCCTCAAGATGCCAAAGTAGGCGATGGTGTTAAGCTCATAGAGGTAGGGGGCAGGTGATCTTGAAGAAATTGCCGATCATGAGATCGTTGGCCCAGGCGGACAAGAGGTCGGAAAGGCAATCGAACACGTAAAAAACGCCTTCGCCTTCCTTTTTGGCGATGCTGTTGATCTGGGCGGAAAAGGGCTCAAACCCCGCGTGCGGGTCCAGCTTATAGACCGTAACGCTCTTGTCGTCCTCTTTCAGGAGGGGTTCATGGTTGGCAAAGCGAATGTAGACGACGCGCTTTTTTTCCTCAAGGGATCTCCGGACGAAGGAGGCCACAAGCTCGGCGTAATGGTGAATGGCATCGATCTGCCAGACAACATTATCGCCAAGCCGCAATCCGGTAATGACCTGGTCGAGACCCTTGACCCCGGTACTGATCATCATATTCTCCCGCGCCCCTTGCGCAAAATCCCGCCCAGTATACAAAGCGGACTGCCCGTGGGAAAGTGGTTTGTCTGGCAGATCAAAAGACGCCCAAAGCGGGTTCGTCCCGAGGATGAGAGAACCCGCTTTGGCGTTTTAAGAGTTAGAGCTTAAAAAGCATTTCCGCGTAAGTCGGCACCGGCCAGAGATCCGCCGGGGTCAAACCTTCAAGAGCGTCGATATCCTTGCGAAGATCGTTCGCAGCCACTACGACTTTGTCGCGAAACGCCTCGGCGCGTTTGATGAGGTCTTTGACCGCGTGCGCTTTTTCGATCGAGCTTTCGAGGACTTCGAGTTTGTCATTGGCCGATTCCAAAAGCTCGGTCACGCTGGACAAAAGCTGCTTTTGGACCTTGGCGGAAACGCCGGCCGTTTTAAGCTGCGCGATCGCCTTGGCAAGATGCTTGGTAAAGGCGATCACCGCGGGCAGGTACTGGCGCTTTACCATCTGGACCGCCGCCCGGGCCTCGATATTGACATGTTTCACGTAACCCTCGAGGTAGATCTCATAACGCGCGTGCAGCTCTCCTTTGGAGAGCACTTTGTATTTCTCGAAAAGCTTCACGGCTTCCGGGGTCGCCATGGACGCCAAGGCCTCGACGCCCGTCTTGATGTTGGGCAAACCGCGCTTCTTGGCCTCCGCGACCCACTCTTCGGAATAATTGTTCCCGTTAAAAATGATCTTGCCGTGTTTTTTCATGGCATCGCGCACGATCGCGGCCGCCTCCTTGTGGAGACCGCTTTTCCCGGCTTTCTCAAGCCGCGTCGCGATCTCGTCAAGAGCTTCCGAGACGATCGTATTGATCACGATGTTAGGTCCCGAGATGGACGCCGACGACCCCACCATGCGGAATTCAAACTTATTGCCGGTAAACGCAAAAGGCGATGTGCGATTCCGGTCGGTATTATCTTTCGGAAGTTGCGGCAGAGAATCGACGCCGACGTGTACAAAATGTTGCCCGCGGCTTGCTACTTTTTTTCCCGTCGCGAGCCCTTCCAGGATCTCTGTAAATTCATCCCCCATGAAGATCGAGATGATGGCCGGCGGAGCTTCGTTCGCGCCGAGGCGAAGATCATTGCCGGGATTCCCGCAACTTGCGCGCAATTTATCCGCATGACGGTCGACGGCGGTAAGAAGCGCGCTTACGAAGATAAGGAACTGTTCGTTTTCAGCCGGCGTTCTCCCCGGCTCAAGGAGGTTCTGCCCCTCATCGGTCGAAAGGGACCAATTGTTATGCTTTCCGGAACCGTTGACGCCCGCAAACGGTTTTTCGTGGAGAAGGCACACCAGGTTGTGGCGCAAAGCGACCTTCTGCATGGTCTCCATGACAAGCTGGTTGTGATCGGCCGCGATGTTGGTCGTTGAGAAAATCGGCGCCATTTCGTATTGCGACGGAGCCACCTCGTTGTGCTTGGTCTTGGAAGAAATGCCCATCTTCCAAAGCTCGATGTCCAGATCCCGCATGAAAGCCGAGATGCGGTCTTTGATCGCGCCGAAATACTGGTCTTCGAGTTCCTGCCCCTTGGGAGCCGGGGCGCCGAAGAGGGTCCGGCCCGAAACGATCAGATCGACCCGTTTTTCATAGAAGGTTTTATCGATCAGAAAATATTCCTGCTCGGGGCCGACCGTGGAGGTCACGCGCTTGGCGGTCTTGTTGCCCAACGCCCTCAAAACACGCACGGCCTGCTTCGAAACCGCTTCCATGGAACGAAGGAGCGGCGTTTTCTTATCGAGCGCTTCACTCGTGTAGGAACAGAATGCTGTCGGGATGCAAAGCGTCACATTGTCCGAGGCATCCGTCTTAAGGAACGCCGGCGAGGTACAATCCCAAGCCGTGTAGCCGCGCGCTTCAAACGTGGAGCGCAGGCCGCCGCTGGGGAAAGAAGAAGCATCCGGCTCGCCCTGCGTCAGCTGTTTGCCGGAAAATTCCATGATCACGCTCCCGTCTTCCGTCGGAGAGATAAAGGAATCGTGTTTTTCGGCCGTCCGTCCGGTCAGTGGCTGGAACCAGTGGGTGTAATGGGTCGCGCCCTTTTCGATCGCCCAGTCCTTCATGGCGCTTGCCACCACATTGGCGACCTCCAGGGAAAGCGGCAAACCTTCCTGAATGGTCTTCTTCAGGGCCCTGTAGGTATCCTTAGGAAGCCGCTCTTTCATGATGCGGTCATTAAAAACATTGCTTCCGAATATTTCTGTGACATCGATCGGTTTATGCATAGGAACCTCCCCTTTGTTTAACAAGGACAAAAGCAACTTTTATGCCAATTGCGGGTAAATAAGTTCTGGGAATTATATCGCGATAAGACAATTATGTATACAAAAATGTAGCGAATTTCGCTTGTATACAAAATTGTAGAAACTACTTAAGCCCGTAAATCTTAACCTTATAGCCCAAAATACGTTCCGTCACTCCGAGGAGCTGAGACGCTTTCCGCTGGTTCCCGCCCGTTTTTTGGAGAGCGTCCTGAATCAGTCTTTTTTCAAGCTCTTCGACGGCATCGTTAAGATTTTCGGGAACGGTTTTTGGGGCGCCAGTTTCTGCGGAATCCGTTGGATTTTTAAGATAGATGGCGGCGGGATGGTCTTTGGCGCCGGGAATCGGGAAAAGATCGGCTTCGAGCGTGTCGGACTTGCAGAGGATCACCGCCCGTTCGATGGCGTTCTCGAGTTCGCGGATATTGCCGGGCCAATCGTAGGCCATAAGGTATTCCATGGCCTGATCGGAAACATATTTTACCTTTTTCCCGTTCTCAAGGCTCGCTTTCTTAAGGAAATGCGACACCATGAGCGGGATGTCTTCGCGGCGTTCCCTTAGGGAAGGCAGAAGGATCGGAACGACGTTCAGCCGGTAATAAAGATCTTCTCGGAACTGTTTCTCGCGGATGGCTTTCTCAAGATCGCGATTCGTCGCCGCGATCACGCGAACATCCACATGCATCGTACGGGTGCCGCCGACGCGATCAAACTCTTTCTCCTGAAGCGCGCGCAAGAGCTTGACTTGCACGGAAGCCGAAATATCCCCGATCTCGTCTAAGAAAAGCGTGCCGCCATCCGCCAACTCGAAACGTCCGGGCTTGCTCGCCACGGCTCCCGTAAAGGCGCCTTTTTCATAACCAAAAAGCTCGCTTTCAAGAAGCGTTTCCGGGAGAGCCGCGCAGGAAACTTTCACAAAGGGCCCTTTGGAGCGGAGACTTGCGTAATGGATCGCGTGCGCCACAAGTTCTTTGCCGGTGCCCGTCTCTCCGCGCAAGAGCACGGTCGAACGCGTGCGACTCACCATATCAATGGCGGCATAAACTTCCTTCATGCGTTTGCTTTCGCCGATGATATTGGCGGGATGGAATTTCTTGGCGAGTTCGCGCTTCAGTTCGGTATTTTCGGACTGGAGCTGCGATTTTTCCTGCTCGCGGGCCCGGTAATCGGCCACTGCTTGGGCGATCACGAAGCTGATGATGGTCAAAAGCCGCAGGTCTTCATTTAGAGAAACATCCCCTTCAAAAAGCCGGTCCACGCTAAGAGCGCCAATGGTCTCTTGCTCGATCTTGATGGGGACGCAAAGGAACGCGATGCGGCTGCGGCGAAGGTCCTTGCGGGCGCCGGTCCGGTTGAGAAAAAGCGGCTCTTCGCCGATGTTGGGGATCGCGATCGGTTCGCCCGCTTCCACGACCTTGCCGGTGATCCCCTCACCCACCTTGTAACGGCCTTTCTTTCTCGCCTGCTCATCCAGGCCGTGCGCGATCTCGATCGTCAGGTTCTCGCCTTCGGCGTCCAAAAGCGTGAGTGTCCCGCGATGCATGCCCATTTTCTCATGGAGCACATCGAGGACTTTGCGCATCCGCTCTTCGAGCGGAAGCGCGGCGCTCATATGGCGGGTGATCTCATAAAGAACGCCGAGTTCCTGGGTCTCGCGCTGCATGCCACCCGCTGATTTTGAATTTTCCCGTTCCATGGTTTTAAAGGACCTTCCTAACTATTTTTTCCTAAATGGTGGTCAGGGCCGGTCGCTCACGCCGTAAAGAACAACGCCGGCGCGATTGGCTTTCTCCACAAAAAGGTCTTTTCCGATAAAAAGGGTCTTATGCGCCTCAAAAGCGAAGGCTTCCGCGCGTGCCTTGATCAATCCTTCCAAGGTCTTAAGCCCCACCGCCGGTACATCAAAACGCATGTCCTGGTTGGGCTTAGCCACTTTAACAACGACGATCTTTCCATTCCCGAGGGCCGCGCCGCGCGCGATCGCTTCATCGGTCCCTTCGATCGCCTCGACGGCAAGTACGGTCTTGTTCTTGACGACCACGGTCTGCCCGATATCGGCGCCGGAAATTTTTTGCGCCATCTCAAAAGCGAAATCGATGTTGTCCATCACGAACTTGGAAGGTTTCTTTTTCCCGAGAACACCGGGCCCCGGCATCATGGATTTCAGAAGGCAGGTGGAATCCTGGAGGGTGATGCCTTTTTTAAAGAGATAATCGGCGATGCCCCCGAGGAGGGAGTCGTCCTTATGGTCTTTCAGCGTCATGAGGACCGCCATCATGTCGAGATCGAGGCGCACGTTCTCTTTAAAGAAACGCACTTTTTCGATCTTGCCGGCCATAACGGCCTCGTGGGCGCCTTCCTCCTTGAGGAATTTTGAGAGCTTCTTGAGTTCGCCGACCTTGACCCAGGAAAAGGCGTCCGAGAGTTTTTCGAGCGCCGGCTCGGCTTCCTGTTCGATGCCGCAAGTCACGACGCGGTACCCGGCCCGCTTGGCTTCTTCAGCCACCAGAATGGGAAAGCGCCCGTTCCCCGCGATGATGCCCATGGTCTTCATGGTAATGTCCTTTAGCCGGAACGCCGGAAGCTATCCGCAAATGCCTCGTTCGGATTTTTCCAGAAATTCGATAATGATCTGAACGGAGGGGCTGGAGGGAATGTCCTGCCGGAGCTGTTTGACGACGTTCTTTAAGATAAGGCCGGATTTAAAGATGATCTTGAACGCTTTTTTGATGGCCGATTTCTCTTCCTTGGAGAATCCCGCGCGATCGAGGCCTACCGTGTTGATCCCGAAAGCCGTTGCCGGATGGCCGTCAACCATCATGAAGGGCGGGATATCCTGCACGACCTTGGAACAGCCGCCCGTGATCGAAAGTTTCCCGATCCGGACAAATTGATGCACCGCCGAAAGGCCTCCGATGATCGCCTTATCTTCCACGATCACATGGCCGGCCAGGGTCGCGTTGTTGGCGAGCGTGCAACCGTTATGAATGATGCAGTCATGCGCCACGTGAGCGTAGGCCATCAGAAGATTGTCGTTCCCGACCACGGTTTCGGTCCCGTTCAGGGTGCCGGGATTCAGGGTCGCGTATTCGCGGATCGTGTTGCGGTCGCCGATCTTAAGATAACTGATGCCGCCGTCGGCTTTTTTATCCTGGGTAAGACTCCCGACCACAGCGCCCGTAAAAATGATGTTATCTTCGCCGATCGTGGTATGTCCTTCGATCGTCACGCGCGGCCCAACCTTGGTGCGGGCGCCGATCTTGACCGTGCCGGCGATGATCGACCACGGACCGATCTCGACCCCTTCGCCTAAGACGGCGCCGGGGTGGACGATCGCGGAAGGATGGATCATTCCCGGTCGACCACTGCGAACTTCACATCCGCTTCGCATACGAGTTTATCCCCCACATAGGCCTTGCCGGAACATTGGCCGAACTTGGCGCGTTTCTTTAAGACCTCGATTTCCATCCGGAGCGTATCCCCCGGGAGGACCGGATTGCGCCACTTGACGCTGTCGACACTCATAAAATAAGCGATCTTCCCGCGGTTCTCGGGTTCGCCCAGCATGATCACGCCGCCCACCTGCGCCATGGCTTCCACGATGAGCACGCCCGGCATGACCGGGTGGCCGGGAAAGTGCCCCTGGAAAAAATAATCATTCATCGTCACCTGCTTAAAACCCGTGGCGCGCGTGCCCGGCTCGAAATTCTCGACCCGGTCCACAAAAAGGAACGGGTAGCGGTGCGGGATGATCTTCTGGATATCTTCCACAGTCAGGGTTTTAGAGATCGATTTCGATTCGGTCGGATTCGTCATGATCAATTTCCTCACAAGTTCGACGTTAAGAGCGTGACCGCTGCGGGAAGCGATCACATGCCCGCGGATGAATTTTCCGCATAAAAAAAGGTCTCCCAGGATATCGGCCATCTTGTGGCGGCAGGCCTCGTTCTCAAAGCGCAAATGATTCTCAAGCGGCTTGTTCTTTTCAAAAATAAGCGTGTTGGAAGGGTTCGCGCCCTTGCCGAATCCCTGGGAAAGCAGAAGCTCCGCTTCCTTTTTAAGGCAAAAGGTGCGCGCCGGAGCGAGTTCCCGCTCGAAGATCTCCGGAACGATCGGAAGCGAAAGATATTGGTCCGCGAGATTTTCGTCGCGGTAACTCAGCATATAGGAGATCGAAAAAGAAGAGGCGGGAAGAATGACGATGGATTGATCGCCCTGGTCGACAAAGACCGGCTCCCGGACCTCAAGAAATTTCCGATCTGCATCCTGTTCCTCAAACCCGGCGGCGGTCAGTTTTTTGGTGAATTCCAGTGCGCTTCCGTCCATTCCGGGGACTTCCTCCCCGTCGATCTCCACCAAAGCATTATCGATCCCGAGCCCGTGGAAGGCGGCCATCAGATGTTCGATGGTCCGGACGCGCCCGGCGCCGACGGCGATAGCGGTTTGGCGCATCTCATCCGAACGGACATTCTCGATGGAAGCCCGCACTTTAAGATCGGGAGCAAGATCGACGCGGCAGAAAAGGATCCCTTCATTGGAAGCGGCCGGACGGACGCACACAGTTACTTTGCGTCCGGTGTGAAGGCCTGTCCCCTCAAAAACAACATGGTTTCTAAGCGTTCTTTGTTTCATGTTCCCGCGATCCGGGCCTTTTTATTTTTTGTATTTTTTGGCAAGCTCGGCCGAAACCTGCGCCGTGATGTCAAAATCCTTCTTCTGGGCGAGCAGGACGCGCTTGTTGAAGATCATGTCGTAGCCGCCTTTAGTCGAGATGTCCTGGACAATAGCGTCGATCTCTTGGAAGATCTCGCGAACCACCTTGTCGCGCTGTTCGGAAAGCTCCTGCCGGACGGCGCGGTCAAAATCCTCAAGCTGCCGTTTCTTTTCGATCAACTGCTCCTGCTTCGCGGCGCGGGCATCGGCCGAAAGAAGTGCCAGTTCGTCTTCCATGGAGCGGATCTTCACGGTCAGCTCGTTGCGCTCTTTTTCCTTGGCTTCGCCGGCGGTCTTCAGGACCAGGTCCTGGTCCTTGGTCTTCTGGTAATTGTCGAACACTTCGGCCACATCGACATAGGCGATCTTCATTTCCGCGGCAAAAGCGGGAAAGCTCAAGGTTAAAACCATCATTGCTGCAAGGAAAACTGCGGTCATTTTACGCTTCATGGTATTTCTCCTTTTTATATGGAAGATGCTGCGGTTAAATTGGTTTAAAAACTGCGGCTCAAACTGAACTCAAAGCGGCCGTTCTCATCCTCGGTATCTTTGTTCGCGATGGGAAATCCGTAATAAAAGGCCAGCGGGCCGATCGGCGTCTTGACCTTGATGCCGGGGCCGACGCTCACGGCGAAATCGCCGAAATTGATATTGTAAGAATCTTTGCTGACATTGCCCGCGTCGATAAAAACCACGCCGCGGAACGCGTCAAGCCAAGGAAGCGGGAACGAGTAGTCGAGGTTGACAATGGCCATGGTCTGGCCGCCGACCGCTTCTCCGTCCTCTTGCGGGCCCACGCGCCGGTAATTGAAACCGCGGACCGTCCCGAGGCCGCCGGCAAAGAACCTGTCATAGGCCGGCGTCGTGCTGGATTTTCCGAACGATTGCGCCGTAGCCAGGCGCGCCTGGAATTCGATCTGGTGTTTTTTGCGGAACGTGATGTATTCCGTGTAACCGCTCCTCAAAATATAGAACTCCTGATCGCCGCCCAAGAAACTTCCGACTAGCTCGCCGCCCAAATTAATGACACGCCCCTTGGTCGGGCTGAAGATATTGTCGCGGTTATCGAACGTAGTGAACGCCCGGAGGCGGGAAAGCCAATCCGGCCCTTCAAATTCCGTGACGCTCACCGGCGCGGGATCCGCGACATCGTCAAGTTTCACGCGCTCCAGGGTATAGCCGCCGCCCAAACGAAGGACATCCTTGAAAAGACGAGAAAGGGTCGTGGAAAAACCCATTCGTTTTTCGCCGAAAAGGGTGTTCTCGTTATCCTGCGAGGTCATGAAAAGGTTCGTGCCCCAGGAGATGGGTTTGTTGAAAAGATAAGGCTCCACGAAACTGACATCATATTCCTGATGGATGGTGCCGATCTGGCCGCGGATGGAGAGGGATTGGCCGCCGCCCGTGAACCGGGGCCAGTTAAGAATATCGAAGTTGCGCTGCGAGATCTCCGCGAAGCCCATAAAGGTATCGACGGAACTGATGCCGCCGCCGAAAGAAAGTTCGCCGGTGCGTTTTTCCTTGACCCGGAAGATAAGGTCCTTGCGGTTCGGCCCGGAATCCGTGGGTTCGGTGTCGTAAGTGATCTCTTCGAAATAGTTCAGGTTCTCAAGGCGTTCTTTGGATTTATCGATCTTCTTACCGTCAAAGCGCTCGCCCGGGCGGATGCGAAGTTCGCGACGGATGACCTTGTCCCGCGTTTTGGTGTTCCCGCGGATCTGGACCTTTTCAACGAAATACAGGTCCCCTTCCTGGATCTCGTAAGTGATGTCCACTTTGTTGCTGTCGCGGTTCAACTGGACGTCGGGAACCACGCGGGCTTCGATGTAGCCTTCGCTGGAATAGAACTGGCGGATCTTTTCGATATCCTGGGCGACGTAAAACTGCGAATACGTAAGCCCCGGCAACATCTCGAGCTGCTGCCAAAGTTCGGATTCGGGGAAAAGCGTGTTCCCCTTGAACTTGACCTCCCCAGTCACATAATGCGGGCCTTCTTCGATCTTGATCAGGATCTGGATCTCGTTTTTGTTCTTGTCATAATTAAATTCGGGAGAGACCTTGACGTCCAGATATCCCTCTTTTTGATAGAAAAAGCTGATCTTCTCAAGATCTTTTTCGAAATCCCCTTCTTTAAAATTCCCGAAAAGGAACCATATGCGTTCTTTGGTCTTCATGAGCTTACGCAACTGCTTGGATTTGAAGGTCTGATTGCCCTCAAAGGAGATCTTGGAGATCTTGAATTTTTTGCCCTCGAAGATCTTGATCGTGATCGCCGCTTCTTTTGTCTGCGGGTCAACATTCACTTCGGTCTGAAGGTCGACGAACCGGAATCCTTTGTCGGCGTAAAGCTTGCGAATATCCTCTTCGCCCTTTTTAACGGCCTTGCGGTCAAGGATCTGGCCTTCGATCACGCCGAGGGTCTTGCGTAGCTTATCTTCCTTAAAGGAGGTTCCCCCCTCGATCACGATCTGCTTGATGACCGGCTTTTCGTCCACAACGACGATCAGTTTATAGCCCTCCGGAAGATCCTCGACCTCGAGTTTGACGTCCTCAAAAAATCCGGTGGCATAAAGACGCTTGATGTCCTCATTGATGGTTTGCTGTTTAAGGGCGGCTCCCTCTTTGCTCTGGATCTTGCTAAGGACAGTATTCGTGCTTACGATGCGGTTGCCGCGAACTTCGACGGTGACGACTTTCTTGACCTGCTCGGCAGGCGCTTGGGCCTGGGACGCGTCCGAAGCGGGACTTGAGGAGGGATCATTCGCAGAACCTTGGTCGGCCGGGGCGTCTTCGCAGAAAGCCGGGGACGCCGGGATCAGGGCAAGCGAAAGAGCGATAAAAAATGCGGCCCAGCGCTTCATGCGGATTCCTCCGCCCTGAAAAATTCGGGATTATCGAAGCGCGTCCATTCTTTGAGGAAGACAAGCGGCACAATGCCCGTGGGCCCGTTGCGCTGTTTGGCGAGGATCGCTTCGGCCTTATTGCGAAGACTTTCATCGTCGGGCTTGTAATATTCTTCGCGGAAAAGGAACGTGACCACGTCGGCGTCCTGCTCGATAGCGCCCGATTCGCGGAGATCGGAAAGCTGCGGACGGTTACCGGTCCGCTGTTCGACGGCGCGGGAAAGTTGGCTTACGGCAATGACGGGGACCCGGAGTTCGCGCGCAAGGGCTTTGAGCGAGCGCGAGATCTCGGAGATCTCCTGCTGGCGGTTCTCGACGGATTTCACGCCCTGCATGAGCTGTAAATAGTCGATCACGATGAGCGCGATATCGTGTTTCATCTTGAGGCGGCGCGCCTTGGCGCGGATCTCAAGGACCGTTTGCGCCGGCGTATCGTCGATAAAAAGAGGCGCCTCAGAAAGTTTTCCCGCCGCGCTGGTAAGCCGCGGCCAGTCCTGATGGGAGAGGTATCCCGTGCGGACTTTTTGCGCGTCCACCCGCGCGTGCGAACAAAGCATCCTTTGCACCAGCTGCTCTTTGCTCATTTCAAGGGAAAAGATCACGACCGGCTTTTTGAGATTCACGCCCACATGTTCGCAGATCGCCGTCGCGAACGCGGATTTCCCCATCGAAGGGCGGCCGGCAACGATGATAAGATCGGAGGGCTGGAGGCCCGCGGTTTTCATATCGAATTCATGGAAACCGGTCGCCAGGCCCGTGATGTGTTCCTTGCGCTGAAAAAGCTGGTCGATCGTTTCCATGCTTTCATGGATGATGTCTTTGATCTGGATGGTCTTGCTTTCGATCTGCGACTGGCTGATCTCAAAGATCATTTTCTCGGCCGTATCGATCATCTCGCGGGCATTGCCATCGGCTTCGAGACTGTTTTGCACGATCTGCGTCGCGGACTGGATCAGCTTGCGCAACAGCGCCTTGTCTTTAACGATGCGCGCGTAGTGTTCGATGTTGGCGGCCGTCGGCACGATCTGCGTCAGCTGTGTCAGGTACGCCATGCCGCCCACCTCTTCGAGCTGTTTGCGCTTTTTAAGCTCTTCGGAGACAGTAATGAGGTCGACCGGCTGGTTGCGGGTAAAAAGCTCGGTCATCGCGGTGAAGATATTCTGGTGGCGGAGATCGTAGAAGAAACCGGGGGTCAGGACTTCGATGGCCTTGGCGAGCGCGATCTCGTCAAAAAACATCGCGCCCAGAACGCTCATTTCGGCTTCGCGGTTCTGGGGCGGAAGTTTTTCGTAAAGATTTACCGTTGTCTGCGACTCAGCCACAAAAGACCTCTTAAGAGGTTGAAAACGGTTCGGCGGATCAGGCCTGGCGGACGAGCTCGACCGTCAGACGCGTCTTGACCTGCGGGTAGATCTCGAGATCAATCTGATGCGTCCCGAGGGCCTTCAGTGCGTCCTTGATCCGGATCTGTTTCTTTTCAAAATTGTGCCCCTGCTTTTCGAGGGCGGCGCGGAGATCCTCCGCGGTCACGGAACCGTAAAGCTTGTCGCCTTCTCCCGCGCGGACCTCGAGCGTGATCTTGAGGTCCTTAAGTTCCTTGGCGCGTTTCTCGGCCGCTTCTTTTTCTTTGGCCTTGCGGGCCGCGCTCCGGGCGCGCTGTTCCGTAAAAAACTGTTTGTTGGCGCGCGTCGCCGGGATCGCGAGATCCTGCGGGATCAAGAAATTCCGCGCGAATCCGTCCCGAACGCGAACAACATCACCTTTTTTACCCACATCCGTCACATTTTTCAAGAGCAATAATTCCATGGATCCATTCCCCTTTTTCTTTTGATCGATAAACCGAAACCGGCCGTTAGTTGGCCTGGAACGCCAAAAGTCCCGAGTGACGCGCCCTTTTGATGAGACGCGTGAGTGTCCGCTGATCCTTCGAGCTTAATCGCGTGATGCGGCGCGGAAGGATCTTGCCTTTTTCGGTAATGTATTTGCCGAGCGCTTCGGTATCTTTGTAGTCCATCGGCGGCAGGACGCGGCGCATGCGTTTGCGCGGCGCGCGCGAACCGCGGTCGGAGGCGCCGTATTTCTTGTCACCTTTTTTGGCACCGCGGGCGTTCTTGTCGAAAGGTTTTTTCTTGTCGTCTTTTGAGAATCTTGATGAAAAAGATCTGGGTTCCATAGTTCCTATACCTGGTTGATTTTAAAAGGGAATTTCTTCGTCCGGTTTAAGTTCGTCCTTTGAAAGGGAGACGGAACCCTTTTTGGAAGGCGCGTTGCCTTCCGGCGCTTCAAAAATGCTGTCGTCGACGTCCATGACGGGCACATCGGCGTCTTCAGTCTTGCCGGCGCCGGGTTTGGAACCGAGGAACTGGACGTTCTCGGCGACCACTTCGGTGGAATAGCGTTTCGTGCCGTCGGGGCCGTCCCAGCTGCGGGTCTGGATCCTTCCTTCCACGAACACGGAGCGGCCTTTTTTAAGATATTCATTGCAGATCTCCGCAAGGCGCGCCCAGACCACGATCCGGATAAAACAAACTTCTTCTTTCTTCTCCCCGGCTTTCGAGTTGAAGGTGCGGTTGACGGCGATCGTAAAAGTCGTCACGGCCTGGCCCGAAGGGATGTAACGAAGCTCCGGGTCCCGGGTGAGATTTCCGATCAACATGACTTTATTTAAACTGACGGCCATAGGTCACCTGATGTTTTTGCGTTAAACGGGTTATGCTTTGGGCGGCACGGAAGAGGCGGCTGTCACCGGCGGCAGCGACGGTTTTTTTACGGCGACGCTCACCATGTATTTTAAAAGATTTTCCTGAAGCTCGAGCTCCTTGCGGAAATCCTGTGTGCGGGAAGGGTCCATCTCAAATTCAACCACGAGCGTTCTTCCCTCTTTGTATTTCCGGATCATATGGCCGAGCTGTTTTTTGCCGAGATCGGTCTTCTGGACCACTTTCCCCTGGAACTTCTCGATCCATTTCGCGACTTCTGAAGCGGGGTCTTTATGTCCTTCGCCGGAAGTTTCCGGCGGAAAAATAAATAGGCCTTCGTATTTTTTCATCACACACTCCCTTAATACTGGATTTAAACGATAACCTTTCCCGTAAGTCTCGTAAGCAGAAGCTACAGAAGAAGTTATGAAGTTTTCAGCCCTTCAAAGCGGCTGAAAGAGGAGACAATGTAACATAAATGTCGCGCGTGAGCAACCTTGATTCTTGTTTGATAAAAAGGCCCAAGGTTATCAAGACCTGCTCTGCCAATCTTCCGCTTTAGAAGTAAGGGCATAACAGGCCTTGATTCTTGTTTGATAAAAAACCAAAAAAAACGGCTAGCTGCGGGCCGCGTTGACCTCATTCATGGCCTGGGTGATGGATCCCAAAGCCCAGAGACGGCACGCTTCCATCCCAGACCCAAGAAAAGCTTCCATAGCCTTCTCTTCCGACGATTCAAATCCGGAAAGAACATAATCCCGAAGGGGCTCGCCCGTGTCCGCATTATGGGCGTTCTTTCCGCCGTCCAAAATGCCGATCCCTAAGCGAAGTCTCGGGTATGCGCGCGTATGCAACCGCTCCTCGATCGAAGCAAGACCGTTGTGCCCGCCCGCGCTTCCGTCTCCCCGGAGCCGCAGCTTTCCGAAAGGGAGCGCGGCATCGTCCACCACGATCAAAAGGTCTCGTGCGATCTCGATTTTGAAATATTTCGCAAGCAAAGAAACCGGTTCGCCGGAAAGATTCATGTAGGTTGCCGGATAGGCCAGATGAACGGTTTCGCCGTTCCAGGAACAGGATGCGACGGCAGATCTTTGCGCGCGCTTGGAAGCGAATTTGACCTTTTCCCGCGCCGCAATGAATTCCATGAGACGCCGGCCAATATTGTGCCGCGTTCTCGCGTATTCGTCCCCGGGATTTCCAAGTCCGACGATAAGCTTCATAAGAATCGCGAAGATCTTCCCGGCAGGCTTTAGGAGGCCGGCCGGGAGATCGGAAACTACTTTCCTTCTTTGCCTGCGGCGGGAGCGGCGGGTTTTCCCGCGGCCGGAGCTGAGGCGGGTTTCGCGGCGGCAGGAGCGCCCTCTTCGCCTTCTTTTTCCTTCTTTCCTTTTTCGATGACTTCCGGTTCGGCGGCCGCCCCTTCTTCGGCGGGCTTCACCTCTTCTTCGCGCGGCGGGTGGATCGCAAAAACCACCTCGTCCAGCGGAAGGAGGCATTTGACCCCCTCGGGAAGGGACAATTCCTTCGCGTGAACGGCGTCATTGATCTTCATCGGCTTTACGTCGATCTCAACTTTTTCCGGGATCTGCGTCGGAAGACATTCGACATCGATCTCACGGTGCACCAGGTCGATCGATCCGCCTTCTTTGACGCCCGGAGCGTCTTCGACATGCAGAAGGACTACGGGCACTTTGACCGTGATCTTTTCGGTAAGCGAAATGACCATGAAATCGATGTGATCGATCTTGTCGGTGACCGGGTTCTGTTGAATATCCTTGATACGGCAGGTCGACTCTTTCAATTTAACACCTTCGACCTGGAGCGTGATCAACACGTTTTCGCCGGCCTTGGTGTGGATGGCCTTGAGGAACGCTCGTTCCGGCACTTCGATCGCAAGAGGTTTCATACCGTGGCCGTACACAACGGCCGGGAGCATCTCATTGCGGCGGACGGCGCGCGCCTTGCGGGTCCCATCCGGGGTTCTGGATTTGGCTTGCAATTCAAAAGTCTGCATCGAAAATTCCTCTCCTGCCCCGTTAGAGGCTTAAATGCCTTATTAAGGCTTGTTGATTTTTATTCACTTTTAAATACCGACACGACCCCCAAAGAGCTGGCAAAGCTTCTAACGGGGTCGATCTATGCTTCAACACCTGTGCCTGAAAAAAGCGTGCTGATCGAAACGTTATAGTGGATCCGGCAGATCGCGTCCGCTAAAAGCGTGGCGATCGAAAGCTGCGTGATCTTCTTGATCCGCTTCTCTTTGCCGAGCGGGATGCTGTTCGTCACAATGAGTTCTTTGATGACGGAATTACGGATCTTCTCCACGGCCTTCCCGGCCAGGACCGGGTGCACGATCGTGGCGAAAATATCTTTTGCCCCGGCCTCCCTCAATGCTTTGGCCGCCTCCACAAGCGACCCGCCGGTCGAGATCATGTCGTCGACGATCACGACATTTTTTCCCGCTACGGAACCGATGATGTGCATGACATGCGTCTGGGACGCGCTTTCGCGGCGTTTGTCGACGATCGCAAGGTCGCAATCAAAAAGTTTGGCATAGCCCCGCGCCATTTTGATGCCGCCCACATCGGGGGAAACAACCACGAGGTCTTTGAGTTTTTTCTTTTTGAAATAGCCGCCCAGAACGTTGATCGAATAAAGATGATCCACCGGGATATCAAAAAATCCCTGGATCTGTCCGGCATGAAGGTCCATGGTAAGAACGCGGTTGGCGCCGGCGCTTACGATCAGGTTCGCGACAAGTTTTGCCGTGATCGGAACGCGCGGGCGGTCCTTGCGGTCCTGACGGGCATAGCCGAAGAAAGGAAGTACCGCGGTGATCCGCTTCGCCGAAGCGCGGCGCGCGGCGTCGATCAGGATCAACAGTTCCATCAGACTCTCGTTCGGCGGCGTGCAGGTCGGCTGGACGATAAAAACATCCTTGCCGCGGATATTATCGCGGATCTGAAGCTGGATCTCCCCTTCCGGGAAACGCCCAAGCAGGACATCGCCGACGGGGATCCCGAGTTTTTTGGCGATCTCGCGGGCGAGCTCCGGATGCGCGCTGCCCGTCAAAAGAACCATATCGCCGTTCTGTTTTTTCTGAGACTTCGTCAATTTCACCATAAGGACACCTTACCTTTTTTTCTTGGACGTGGGCCGGGCCGGAACGCCGACCACCACATCGCCTTTTTTGATCTTGGTTGACGGGAGCACCACGGATCCCGCGCCGGTCGTCACTCCGTCCGGAACCCGGACAGGCGCCACGAAAACCGTATTCGAACCAACTTTGACGTTCTTTCCGATCGCGGTCTGATGCTTCTTTTTCCCGTCAAAATTTGCCGTGACCGTTCCGGCCCCGATATTCGAACCGTCGCCGATCACCGCGTCCCCTAAATAAGCCAGATGTTTCGCCAGAACCTTTTTGCCGATCTGTGTGCGGTTCACTTCGACAAAACTCCCGACCACCGACCCGTCGCCGACGACGGATCCTTTCCGCAATTTCGCGAACGGCCCGATCTCGCACCGCGCGCCGATCTCCACGCCGGACTCGATATAACACCACGGATAAACCGTCGTGCCTTGACCGATCTTCACGCCGGGCGCCACAAAAGTCTGGTCCGGCGCCATGAAGGTCACGCCTTTGACCTGATGTTTCGCGATCTCCCGTTCGTTGATCTTTTTCGTCACGGTCGCCAGATCTTTCTGGGAATTGATCCCCTGCCCTTCTTCCGCGCCGGCCAGCGGGAACGCTTCCACGCAATAGCCCTCGCGGCGGAGGATCTCGATGGTATCGGTCAGGTAATATTCGCCTTTCTGATTATCTTTTCCGATCTTCTCAAGTCCCTCGAACAAAACTTTTTTATCAAAAAGATAAACACCGGTATTGATTTCCGTGATCGCGCGCTCTTCGGGCGTCGCGTCCAGCTCTTCCCGGATCGAAGCAAAACGGCCGTCTTCGCGCACGATCCTTCCGTAGCCGCGAGGGTCCTCGCTTTCGCAGGAGAGAACGCTCACATGCGCCTTTGACTTTTGATGCGCCGCGAAAAATTCCTTAAGCGTCTCCGCCTTCACGAGCGGCATATCCCCCGGACAGATCAAGACCGGCCCCTGCGCGGTTTTTAAAGCGGCCTTGGCCATCAGGACCGCGTGGCCCGTTCCCTTCTGCTCGCGCTGAAGCACCGCGACCGCGCCGTAAGGCTTTAAGAAAGAACGGACTTCTTCGGCTTTATAACCGATTACCGCATGCGGGCTCTTGATCCCGGCCGCGGCGAGCGTCTCAAGGACAAGCCCCAGTACGGGTTTCCCGAACACCGGATGCAGGACTTTCGGAAGCTCGGAACACATCCGCGTCCCTTTTCCGGCCGCGAGGACGATCGCTTCCATGGCTTAGCCCTTGATCCCCGTCAGCTTGATACCTTCGACGAAGAACCGTTGATTGAATAAAAAGACGATCAGGATCGGCAGGATCATCATCATGGACGCGGCCATAAGAAGCGTCCAATCCGTGCCGTGCACGCCTTGGAAATAAGCCAAACCCACAGGCAGCGTGTATTTTGTGTGCGTATTGACCACGATCAGGGGCCACATCAGGTTCATCCAGGAACCCATGAAAGTAAAAGTCGTCAGTGTCGCCAAGGCCGGCTTTGAAAGCGGCAGGATGATATGCCAGAAGATCCGGCGGTACGAGCAGCCGTCGATCTTCGCCGCGTCTTCAAGGTCCTTGGGTAATGTCAAAAAGAATTGCCGCAGCATAAAAGTCCCGTAGGCGGTGAAGATACCCGGCAGGATCAGTGCTTTGTAGGTGTCGATCCAGCCGAAATGCCGCAGCAGGATGAAAACCGGGATCATCGTGACGGCGCCCGGAATCATCATCGTCGCGAGATAACCGAAAAAAAGCTTGTCGCGGCCCGGGAATCTCAAGCGCGCGAACGCGTAGGCCGCCATGGCGCTTGTGGCCACCTGCCCGAACGTGATGCAAAGGCTCACAAAGATCGAGTTCAGGTAAAACCGCGCGAACGGCACGACATCCCACACCTTGACATAGTTCTGCCAAACAAAAGTCGTCGGGAGCCATTCCCGCCACCAGGGACGGTTCTCGGCGAAGATCTGGGCCGGCTCGGAAAGCGATGTTGAAACCATCCAGAGGAACGGGGCCGCCATGCTGATAGCGCCTAAAAGCAACCCGAAAAAAAGCACCGCGCGCTGAGAAGCGCGTTTTAAGGGCGATCTTTCCTTAAGTTCGATGACGGCCGCGGCCTTTTTCTTTTTCCTGAAAAAAGACGGAGAAGCGGCCATCTCCTGCTTCATTTCCTGTTGGATCAGCGAATCAATGTGATGTCCCATAAGGATCCTAGGCGTAATGAACGTTCTTACCGAAAAATTTCCACTTCACGACCGTCACGATAAAAATGATGAGGAACAAGACCCACGAAATGGCCGCAGCGTAACCCATGCGGTACCATTCGAAGGCGTTATTGAAAATATAGTAAATGATCGTCGTCGTGGACCCGTTCGGTCCGCCGCCCGTCATGATGTAGGCCTGGTCAAACCCCGCCTGGAACCCGCCGATCAAGCTCATGGTCGCGATAAAAAAAGTTGTCGGCGAGATCTGCGGCCACGTCACGGCCCAGAATTTCTGCCAGCTGTTGGCGCCGTCCACTTCCGCCGCGTCGTAAAGGTCGCGCGGCACGCCCTGCAGCGCCGCGAGATAAAGGATCATGTTATAGCCGCCGATCGATTGCCAGACGCTCATGATGATAAAAGCCGGCTTCGCCCACGCCTCATCCGTCAGCCAGTTGGGCCCGGCAAGCTTCAGGCGGAGCGCGTCGCCGAACTCGGCGATCATGGTGTTTAGAAGGCCAAAATTCGGATTATAGATCAACCGCCAGAGCATGAAGATCGCGACGCCGGAACAGATCGTCGGCAGAAAATAAACGGTCCGGAAAATGACCGTGCCCTTGAGCTTCTGATTGAGCGCGATCGCCAGCAAAAGCGATCCCGCCATGCTGATCGGGATCGAAAGCATCAGGTAAAGCGTGTTCCAGCAATATTTCAGGAAAAAGGGGTCGCGCACCAGATCGATGAAATTCTTAAGCCCTGTGAATTGCGGGCCATCCGACAAAAGATCCCATTTCACGAAACTAAGGCCAAGAGAGGCCAAGACCGGGATCGAGGTAAAAAGAAGGAATCCAAGCAGGTTCGGCGCCAGGAACACATACGCCGCGATCACTTCCTTTGTTTTATCCCTCATCTTGTCGAGCATCTTATTTCCTCTAACATTGCGATTGAACTGCAGTGTCGTAGACGGTTATCCTTGAACCGTCACGGCACCGTAGTTGCACAATGGTGCAACTGCCCCGTCTGGACTTGAACCAGAAACCTTGCCTCCAAAGGGCAGTGTGATATCCAATTTCACCACGGGGCAATAAACTTCTCAGAACGCGTCCGGATCCTGAAACTTAAAAAGAATGACAGATCACTTTCCGGTAGGGGACGGGCACCGTCGCCAACTTTTTTGCCGCTCTTACGGCCTCTTTCCGGCTCGAAAAAACCGCAAAAACGGTCGGTCCGCTCCCGCTCATAAGAACCCAAGGAACACCTAGATCTTTAAGGACCGCAATGGCTTTGGGGATGGACGGCATCAAGCGAAACGCCGGAGATCCCAGATCATTTCGCGCAAATTCTGAAGCTTCCCGTATCTTATTTTTTTCGAGAAAAGAGCGAAGGATTCTAACAATACCCCTCTCCTTTGTCAAGGAAAGGGGCCGGCCGGCCCAAGCAAGGTTTTGATACACTTTTTTGGTGTTAAGTCCTTGGTCTGAAACGAGTAAGAGAAACCAAAGCCGGCGGCCAGAAGGAACTCTCCTCATCTTTTCGCCGATCCCCCAGGCTTCGGCCTGCGCCGATTGAGAGAGAAAAAACGGCACATCGGCGCCAAGTTTCTTTCCCATGGTTATAAGTTCGGCGCGCGGGATCTTGAGGTTGAAAAGCTTTTTCATCCCTAAAAGGAAAAATGCCGCGTTGCTGGAACCGCCGCCGAGCCCCCCGCCCAAGGGAATACGCTTGGCGAGTTGAACGGAAACTCCCCCGAGTTTGGGGAATTTTTTTTGAAGCAGCCGATAGGCCTTCGTGATGAGATTCCCCTCCCCGGTCTCAAGCGAGCGGATATTCGTGGTGAGTTTAAAACCTTTCTGGGATTTTCGGATCCGGATCGTGTCGGCGAGCGAAATGCGGTGAAAAAGCGTCAAAAGTTCGTGATAGCCGTCCGGCCGCTTGCCGAGGATCCGGAGGTGGAGATTTAATTTGGCCGGACTTTGGATCGTGATGTGGTTCATGGATTTTTTCACCCCGGCTAAAGACAAAAGACCGAAAACTGAAACCAAAAGCTTTTCGGGCCCGTGGACTCAGTTTCCGGTCTTCAGTTTACCAGATGACGAACTAAACTAGGACCAGTCTTTTTTCTTGTGACGATGCTTGCGGAGCTTCTTCTTCCGCTTGTGCTTGTTCATCTTCTTCTTGCGCTGTTTACGAGCCCAAGGCATGCACGGAACTCCTTTAAGTGATGCTGCGTTAAGGAATAACTTTATTGAGCGGGTATTCGATAATGCCCGACGCGCCGGCTTTCTTCAGCTGCGGGATCAGTTCACGCACGACCGATTCGTCGATAATGGTCTCCACATCGAGCCAGTTCTTGTCCGTCAGATTCGCGATCGTGGGTTTTTTCATGGCCGGAAGAAGGCCGAGAACTTTTTGGAGATTCTTTTTCTCGACGTTCATCTTAAGCCCGACTTTTTCCTGGGCGCGTATAGCGCCTTCGAGGAGCATGACAAGGCTGTCCATCTTGTGTTTTTTCCAGGGATCCTGGACGCTTTTTTTATTGGCGATGAATTTCGGGATCGAAACGATCACCGTATCGATGATCTTAAGTTTGTTCGCGCGAAGGCTTGAACCCGTCTCGGTCGCCTCGACGATCGCGTCGGCAAGGCGCGGCGGCTTGGCTTCCGTGGCGCCCCAGGAGAATTCCACCTCGGCGTCCACTTTGTTTTTCTTAAGATAGCGTTTCGTCACGCCGACAAGCTCCGTCACGATCTTTTTCCCTTTCAGGTCCTTGACGGTCTTGAACGGAGAGGATTCATGCACGGCCAGGACCCAGCGGACCGGATTCGAGGTCCGTTTGGAATATTGAAGCTCGCAGAGTTCGACGACCTTGGAATCGTTTTCGACGATCCAGTCATGTCCCGTCAGGCCGCAATCCACGATGCCGTCTTCGACATAGCGGGACATTTCCTGCGGGCGGAAAAGGATCACTTCGATCTCGGGGTCATTGACGGACGGGATATAAGAGCGTGGATTGACGCTGATGATAAATCCGGCGCGTTTGAAAAGATTACAGGTCGCCTCTTCGAGACTTCCCTTGGGTAATGCGATTTTGAGTGTTTTCATAAGAGGGCGAATTCTAGCTTTTTGCCCTCGGAGTGTCAATGCTGGAAAGAGGCCTGGGCGCATCCGACTTCGTACGCTTAATTTTGAGCAATCTATCGTTTCGTCGAAAAGTGTGTTTCGCGAACGTTTGCCATGCCCCACCGTGGCATGGCGGCACTCGAAGCGTCGGCCTTCGCTTTATAAAACCGTGGCGCTCGGGCCTCCTTACGTCGCTTCAACACACTTTCCGTCTTCACTTGGAAGAAAAAGGCAAAGGGTTGAGCACGAGGCGCGTTCGAACGACGAGCGGGCATGGATCTGCGTCAGCAGGGAGCGAGGAGTGAGACCGAACGAGGGAATCCACGCCGGGGATTCTCGAAGTGTTGCCGAGGGCTCAAGCCCGGAGCCTTTTGGACAACCGTATCAAGTGATATGCGCCCAAATGGACTAGACTTCTTGGGGATTTTTCTTGATGATCTTGCGCTGGACCTTGGAGAAAAGCACCAAAATGATCAGGACAAGAATGGTCGTGATGATCGCCTGTTTATAAAGCTTCAGGCCGCAAGCCAGCCCGATGGCGCACGCCGACCAGATCCCCGCCGCGGTGGTAAGGCCTTTGATGCTCCCCTGCTGCGACCGGATGATCGCGCCGGCGCCGATGAAACCGATGCCGGTCACCGCCTGTGCCGCGATACGTCCCGGATCCACCTGAGCGACGCCGCTAAAAATATTAAAAACATCGATCGAGACGATCATCATGAGCGCCGAACCCAGACAGACCAACGAATAAGTCTTAAAGCCCGCCTCTTTCCCGTGAGATTCCCGCTCCAGGCCGATGATGGCCCCTAAAAAGGTTGCCACGGTCAGACGGATCGCGATATCGATATCCTGCGGTGTCACCCAAGAGCCCATAAAAACCTCCCTTTTAGCATCCGTACACCCTGTTCACACCCGGTGTGTACGCTCGTGTACACACCGGGTGTGGTAAGGGGTTATGAAATCGTCAATCCCGGATCACCGGTCATATTAAGTTTCGACCGTTTTCCCCGTTGGTAAAGCTCAAACCCCCGGCGCGCGATCATGGCTGCGTTATCCGTCGAAAATTCGAACGGCGGGAACCAGACCTTGATTCCCTTGGCCGCCGCATCCCGCGTAAGTTTCTCGCGCAAATAAGAATTGGCACTCACGCCGCCGCCTACGACGATATCTTTGACTTTTTTAAATTCCGCCGCGTCGATGGCCTTTTCCACGAGCCATCCGATCACCGCGTGTTGGAAACTCGCCGCGAGATCTTTGATGGTTGAAACACCCAACCTCTTCTTTATCGCCCCCTCACCCTCCCCTCTCCCCCTTTTGCAAGGGGGAGAGGATAAAGGTGAGGGGGTTTTTTTAAAACCCTGAACAAGATAAAGGACGGCCGTCTTCACGCCGCTGAAGCTGAATCCGAAACGCGCTTCCTGCTTGGGCCGCGTGAAATGAACAGCGCGCGGGTTTCCTTCTCTCGCAAGTTTATCAATGATGGGCCCGCCGGGGTAGCTTAGCCCCATAATCTTCGCGACCTTGTCATACGCTTCGCCCACCGCGTCATCGATCGTCTCGCCAAGGATATGGATCTTCCCTTTTTCGGAAAATGTGAGCATCGTGTGCCCGCCCGAAACAAGAAGCCCGATAAAGCGTTTGGGCTCGGGGGTTCCAAAAAAATTCGCGACAAGATGAGCTTCCATGTGATTGACGCCCACAAGCGGGATCCCGAGCTGGTAGGCGAGCGATTTGGCGAACGCGACGCCGACAAGGAGCGAGCCGATAAGCCCCGGCCCCTGCGTCACAGCGATCAAATCCAAATCGGAGGGCTTGCAGTGAGCTTGTCGAACCGCTTCATGAAAAACGCATTCGATTTGCTCCATGCAGTGCCGCGACGCGATCTCGGGCACGACGCCGCCGAATTTTTTATGCCGGAAGAGACTGGAGGAAACAATGTTCGAGAGGATCGTGTCCTTGCCTTTTAAAACAGCGCACGAAGTCTCGTCGCAGGAGGTTTCGATACCGAGGGTCAGCATAGCTGATCCTCGCGGGACTCGTTGTTCGGGACTAGTTCCTCGTTTTTTAAAAAGTAAGTCCCGAGTCCCGAGGTCCGAGCGATGTTTCTTGATCTGCTTCACGAGGGGCGAGTCCCTAGCTACGAGTCCCGAGCTTGTTAATGAGAATTTCATTAACAAGCTTCGGATTGGCTTTGCCGGCGGTCTCTTTCATCACAAAACCGACCAGGGCGCCGAGGGCCTTTTGTTTTCCGGCCTTGAATTCCTGGGCGGCGGCGGGGTTCGCGGCGATGGCTTTTTCCACGGCTTTTTCAATTAAACCGGTGTCGGAGACCTGCGTCAGGCCTTTTTCTTTGACGATCGTTTCGGCGTCTTTGCCGGTCTCAAACATTTCACGGTAAACTTCTTTGGCGATCTTGCCGCTGATGGCTCCCTTTTCAATAAGGCGGATCGTTCCTGCGGTGCTTGCCGCTGTGATCGGAAAATTTTCGACGGATAAATTTTTTTCATTAAGAATGGCCAAGATCTCGGACTGGATCCAGTTGCTTGCGGATTTCGCGGCGGCGCCCTCTTTGACGCATGCCTCAAAATATTCGGCGAGTTTTTTCTCCTGACAAAGGACCTGTGCGTCATATTCGGAAATGCCGAAGGTTTTCACGAACCGTTTCGCCCTCTCAAGGGGCAGCTCCGGCAGTGTCTTTTTGATCTCCTCCACGGTCTTGCGCGACAACGTGAACGGCACAAGGTCCGGCTCCGGAAAATAGCGGTAGTCGTGCGCCTCTTCCTTGGAACGCATCGAGACCGTCACGCCTTTTTTGTCCTCCCAAAGCCGCGTTTCCTGGATAACGGCTTCTTTATCTTCAAGGATCCCCGTCTGCCGCTCGATCTCGTACTGGATCGCTTTCTGCACCATCTTGAAGGAGTTCAGGTTCTTGATCTCGACCTTGGTCCCGAATTTCTCCTGGCTTACGGGCCGGACGGACACGTTCGCGTCGCAGCGCAAACTCCCCTTTTCCATATCGCAGTCGCTCACTTCTATATATTGAAGGATGGCCTTGAGCGCCGTGAGGTAATCGTACGCTTCCTGCGGGCTGCGGAGGTCCGGCTCGGAGACGATCTCAAGAAGCGGGATGCCGCCGCGGTTGTAATCGACAAGGCTTCCGTCCGCGATGCCCTCGTGCAGAAGTTTTCCGGCGTCTTCTTCCAGGTGCGCACGCGTGATCCCGATTCTTTTTAGCGTAGAGCGAGGAGCAAGGAGTTCGGAGTTTTGTTTTTCGCTTTGCTCTTTTTCGTTTTTTGCTGTGGTCTGTAGTCTGTGGTCTGTAGTCTGGGTTTCCACATCCACAAACCCCTTCCCATTTACCGGCATATCGTATTGCGAGATCTGATACGCTTTCGGAAGATCAGGATAGAAATAATTTTTCCGGTCGAACTTGAGCCGCTCTGCGACTTTGCAATTGAGAGCTAGCCCCGCGCGGATCGCGAGCTTGAGCGCTGTTTCATTCACCACCGGCAGCGATCCCGGCCAGCCGAGACACACCGGACATGTGTTCTTATTGCCTTCCACACCGAATTCCGTGGAACAAGCGCAGAACATCTTGCTCTTCGTCTTCAGCTGTACGTGGACTTCTAGTCCAATGACTGGTTCGTAGTTCATTTTTCTTCCTGTTATTCCTTTTACTGTTTATTCAATGCAGATTTTAGATGCTATCGATGTATTTAAGTTTGTATTCATAATCATCAATAACAGTTTTTCTAATAAAAGTCGATTCCCCAAGATTGGACTGAACTAATTTTTTGATATAAGAAATACGTTCTTCTGAACATTGAACGCCACAATCGATACCAATAATCGCTTTCGAATCAATTGGAACATAGTAATACCGACCATCTTTTTTACACAAAGAGACAGGCACAAGCCATCTATATTCATTCTCATAGGCCCATGCGCTGCTTTTAGCAGTCAGCATTTCCCCGTAAAATTTGTTGAGTGATTGGATGCCATTCTTCCAATAATCTATTGGATTGAGACGCAATCTATCTTTGCTATATTTCATTTCTATTAAAGGCGTGGAAGGACTATTAAGCATATTTGAATCAAAGGCAATACGTAATCCCTTATAACCTTCAGCGTAATGTGCCCACATTAATATTTCATGATGATTATCAATGGTTTCTCCGCAAAAACACGCCATCAAAGCAACTCTGTCGACGTCTTCTCGGCTTTTTTTAGCAGTCGCTCGCATGTTTTTAGTGGTATTTTGAGCCATATTTTTTGAAACTATTTTGCTTCTTTCGGGATTTTGATTTTCTTGTTTAAACTGATCGTAAGATTTTTCAATTCTGCCACTTGCTATCCCAATTTTATAAATATGCCGAAGATAATGATCGTTTTTTAACACGGCCTGGTTTACCTGTTCAGATGTTATATTTTCTATGGCAGGTATTAATTCGAACGGATCATTAAAACTTCGAGAGCTATTTACCATAATTCTCAAATTTCTGATTATGTCATCGCCAGCTGAAGTAACATATTTATATACAATCATATTTTTACATTACTTTAAAAAACTATGTTTGTTTTTATAATTTCGGTTTCTTTTTGTAGATGCCGGTTTCTTTCAAACTTTATTTTTATGACCCCATTTGCTGAATAGAGTGTTTCCAAAAATGGTGTATATCAAACATGGCAAACCAAAAACGAGGAATCCTTTGATGGCGTTCGGAACGGAGACTGTTGATCTTGTCCCTTCCGGATACCATGTGTGGGCCCCGATCCCCCGGAGGACCTGGCTGCCCAGATAAAACGCGAAGAGTAGAAACACCAAAAAAGCCATGCCGCGCGCGGCCCACGAGAATTTTTTAGCGTCATAGACCGTAAGTGCCAGCAAAGCGCAGAACGCGCTGAGGCCCGTAGCCGCCGCGATATTCTTAAGATCCCACGCATGCGCCGTGTAGAACGGGACCCCCGCGATCAGAATAAGGACCGGCAGCAGGACCCAAAAAAGCAGATGAAAATTTTTACGTTCGGCCATAACCTCTATTTCCCATTTTAAAAACGCAACCGATTTCAACTGCGCTAGTTGAAATGGTTTGCTTATTTCTCGCCATATTTTGCTTCTTCTTCGCGAACAAGATCAAAAGCCTTGGCGGCGGCATCAAAACGGTCTGAAAAATCGACTTTTTCTTCGCGCATTTTCGCCATCAGCATCTCGTGATATTTGGTCCGGAGGGCATTGATCTTTTCTTTGGCCTGATGTTCCTCCTCGGGAATTTCCCGCTCCGCCTTGACCAAGTCCGTATAAATCTTCGCGATCTCAAGAACTGTCATAATTCACCGTGTGCGATCCGTATGGCGATCCGGGTCGCGTGGTCCCTGTCTTTATACTTGATCCCCTGCTTCTTGAGCAGGTCGATGAATTTCCAGTGAAGATCGATCCGTTTTTCTTCTAGCGCCTGCAATGCCTTAGGATCGGTTGTTTTTTCGATCTTCTCGATCACTTCCACATATTTTTTGGCGGCGTGATGCAAGTTATTCGTCATGGCTTCAGTCTCAGGTCTCTTGTCTCTAGTCTAACTTCGGTTTCTTTTTGTAGATGCCGGTTTCCTGCTCAAAACTATAGGCCGCGCGAAGCATGGTGGCTTCATCAAAGGGGCGCGCCATGAGCTGGAGGCCGATCGGAAGTCCGCCGCTTGTGAATCCGCACGGAACGGACATCGCGGGGATGCCCGCCAAATTGGCGGGGATCGTGAAAATATCGGACAAGTACATGGCGATCGGATCCGCGGCTTTTTCACCGATCTTAAAGGCCGGCGTGGGTGATGTGGGCGAAAGGATCACATCGACTTCCTTGAACGCCTTTTCAAAATCCTGGCGGATGAGCGTGCGGACTTTCTGTCCTTTTAAATAGTAAGCCTCATAATATCCGGCCGAGAGGACGAACGTGCCGAGCAGGATGCGGCGCTTGGCTTCCCGGCCGAATCCCCGGTCGCGCGTCTCAAAATACATTTCCCGCAGGTCTTTAGTGGGCACGCGAAGTCCGTATTCGACGCCGTCAAAGCGGCCGAGGTTCGAGCTCGCCTCCGCGACGGCTACTATATAGTAGACCGCGACCGAGTGCTCGGTATGCGGCAATGAGACCTGTTTGATCTCAGCGCCGAGCTTTTTATAGATCTCCGCTGCGGCGCGCACGCTTTTTTCGACTTCCGGGTCGATCCCCTCGATGAAATATTCCTTCGGGAGGCCGATCTTGAGACCCTTTACGTCGCGCTTGAGCGCCTGCGTCAGGTCCGGCATCTTTTCGGGCGATGAGGTGGAATCCTTGGGATCATGGCCCGAGATGATATTCATCAGGATCGCCGCGTCTTCCACGGTCTTGGCGAACGGTCCGATCTGATCAAAACTGGAGCCGAACGCGATGAGGCCGTAACGCGACACGCGGCCGTAAGTGGGTTTGACGCCGACCACGCCGCAAAGCGCCGCGGGCTGGCGGATCGAACCTCCGGTGTCGGACCCGAGCGCCGCGACCGTCATGTCTGCCGCGACCGAGGCCGCGGAGCCGCCGCTTGAGCCACCCGGCACGCGCATCAGGTCCCACGGATTTTTACACGGCCCGAACGCGGACGTTTCGCAGGAGGAGCCGAACGCGAACTCGTCCATATTGCACTGGCTGAAAAGCGTGGCGCCGGCCGTTTTTAATTTCTCGATCACGGTCGCGTTATAGGGCGGCACGTGCTTTTCAAGGATCTTTGAGGCGCAGGTCACTTCCCTGCCGTCGATACAGATATTGTCCTTGATGGAAATGGGGACGCCATAAAGCGGCGCGCCTTTTCCATTTTCAATTTTTGAGGGATCAAAACGCAGGAACGCGTTCAGTTTGGGATTAACGGCCTGCGCCCTTTTGGCGAACGCGTCGATCAGGGGACCCGGGCCGTCTTTTTTCGCGGCTTCGATGGCTTCCTTTAAAGTAAGAGAGCAGAGGTCTGCCATATCAGTCTCGCTGCACAATTTTTGGAACTTTGAAGAAACGGCCGTCCGCCTGCGGGGCGTGCTTGAGGGCTTTATCGGCGGCGTCCGAAGGCTTTACCTCGTCCGCGCGGAAGACATTCTCCATATCGAGGACATGGCTTGTGGGCTCGACCTTGGAGGTGTCGAGTTTCTCGAGTTTTTTCACATAATCGAGGATCGCGCTGAGGTCTTTTTCAAGTTTGGCCTGCTCTTCGGGCTTCAGGTTCAGGCGGGCGAGTTCCGCGACTTTCTTGATATCAAATTCCATAGGATTCCTCTAGTTGAAGAGACATTCTGCCCGAAGGCGGAGGGAGTGTCAATCAAAGGGGCGAGCCACTGCGCGGAGCCGCCTCTTGAATCAGCGAATTATTTTGGTTCGCAGCAGGATTTCATGCCGAATTTTTTCAGGATAGTCTCGGCAAGACACCAGTTCGTAAATGCAGATTGGATCAGATTGACGCCGACGAGCGCGGTCCAGATGAGCCACCAGGGGCTGACCCAGATCGCTAGCGCGAGGCTGATCAAAATAAAACTGCCGGCGATGACGCGGATATATTTTTCGATAGTCATGATTTGCCTCCTTGATAAAGCGGGACTCGGGACTTGTCCCTCGGGACTCGTAAAAGCCCTTGACGAGGAGCGAGTCCCTAGTCCCTCGTTTTTTTAGCCATCATATAATAGAACACCGGAACGGCCGTTCGCGAAAGAATGGTCGAAGCGATCTCTCCCGCCATGAGCGCCACGGCAAGGCCCTGAAAGATCGGGTCAAAGAGGATCACCGAAGCGCCGACCACTACCGCGGCGGCTGTCAAAAGCATCGGCCGGAAACGCTTCGCGCCCGCGTCGACGACGGCCTCTTCAAGCGGCATTCCTTCCGCGCGCCGGAGCTTGATAAAATCCACAAGGATAATGGAATTCCGCACGACGATCCCCGCGCCCGCGATCATGCCGATCATGGAAGTCGCCGTGAAGAACACGCCGCCGAGCCAATGCGCCGGCAGGATGCCGATCAAGGTAAGCGGGATCGGGAGCATGATGATCCAGGGCGTTTTGAACGACTGGAACCATCCGACCACGAGCGCATAAATAAGAAGCAGGACGAACGCGAACGCGATCCCGAGGTCGCGGAACACTTCATACGTGATCTGCCACTCCCCGTCCCATTTGACGGTCCAGCGGTCTGTGGTGGCCGGCTGGCGCGTGAAGATCTGATCGAGCGTTTTCTGCCCTTCATGGTTGGGGGGCGCCGGCATCTTCGCGATCTCTTTTTTAAGTTTCAGGATCGCGTAAACGGGGCTTTCATAGCGTCCCGCCACATCCGCGATCACGTAGGAAACCCGCATCAGGTTTTTGTGATAGATCGCCGGGTCCTTCGTGTCCTTTTCAACATTGACGAGCTCCCTGACGGGGATCGGGTTCCCGTAGCGCGATAAAAGCGTCATATTAAGCACATTATCAAGTGCGGCGCGTTTTTCTTTAGGAAGCCTTAAAAGGATCTCGACCGGTTCGTATTCTTCCGATAAGTGCGCGAGGTCCACGACTTTTCCATCCAAAGCGGCCGTGATCGCGGCCGAGATCTGCGAAGCCGGAATACCGTTCAAAGACGCCTTTTCGGTATTGATGTGAAGCCGCGCGAGTTTTTCCGGCGCCTGCAGGTAGGTGTCGATATCAGTGACGCCTTCGCTTGAAGCAAGAAGCCCTTCAATGGCTTTATTAAGCTCCGCCTGCCCGTCGCGCGAAGGGCCGTAAATTTCAAGCACGAGCGTGGAAAGCACCGGCGGCCCGGGCGGCACTTCCGCGACCTGGACATGGCCGCCGTATTTTTTGACGATCTCATGGATCTTCGGGCGCACGGCTTTGGCGATATCGTGACTTTGGCGTTTACGGTGATGTTTTCCTGTCAAATTCACCTGAAGGTCCGCCTGGTAGGGCTTGGTGCGAAGAAAATAATGGCGAACAAGGCCGTTGAAGTTATACGGCGCGGGTGAACCGGCATAGAGTTCGATATCTTTGACTTCAGGTACCGTGGCGAGGTAACCGGCGATCTCGGTGATCGCTTTTTTGGTTTTTTCGACCGGCGTGCCGTCGGGCATGTTCAAAATGACCTGGAATTCATTTTTATTATCGAAAGGAAGCATTTTGACGCGCACGAGTTTCAACGGCACGAGCAGGACCGAAAGCCCGAGCAGGGCCCCCAGGCCGATCAGGAACGCTTTGCGGACCTTTTTATTGTAGATCAGCGGATTCATGTAGGAACGGTAAAGACGCGTCAGAAAATCTTCCTTCTCGCCTTCATGATGCGCCTTGAGTTTCCCCTGGGCGAACGCCCGTCCCAGGATCTGATAGGCCGCCCACGGGGTCGCGACGAACGCCACGAACATCGAGAACATCATGGCCGCGCTCGCGCCGATCGGGATGGGCCGCATGTAAGGGCCCATAAGCCCGCGCACAAAAGCCATCGGCAGGATCGCCGCGATCACGGTCAGCGTGGCGAGGATCAGGGGGCTGCGGACCTCGTTCACGGCCTCGATCGTGATATCAAGGATGGATTTTCCTTTGTTGCCGGGGAGCCGCAGGTGGCGAACAATGTTCTCTACATCCACGATCGGGTCGTCGACCAGGATCCCGATCGAAAAGATCAGCGCGAAAAGCGTGATGCGGTTGAGCGTGAACCCTAAAAAATAAAAGGTCGCGAGGGTCAGCGCCAGGGTCATCGGGATCGCGATCCCCACAACGCCGGACTCACGAAGCCCGAGGGCCCACGCGATCAGGACGCTTACGCCGAATACGGCGATCGCCATGTGAAAAAGAAGTTCGTCGGATTTCTCTTTCGCCGTTTCGCCGTAATCGCGCGTCACGGTCATTTCGATATGTTTCGGCAGGGTCGCTTCGGGAAGTTCCCGGATGGTGTGCAGGATCACTTCCGAAAGATGCGCCGCGTTCGCGCCTTTGCGTTTTGAGATCGAAAGCGTCACGGCTTCGAACGGGCCCTTGTCTTTTGTCTTGGAGGCCGGCCCGAAAAAGATCTCGGTCATCCGCTCTTCCTCATCCGGCCCGTCGATCACTTTAGCGATGTCTTTGAGCGTGACGACCGAACCCGCGCTCACGCCCACCACAAGATTTTCAAGATCGGTCTTGGTCTTAAAAAAGGAATTCGCCTCGACCGATTCGAGCTCCGGCGCGCTTTCAAGATGGCCGGCGTTCTGCTTGATATTGGCCGAACGGATAATTTCGGCGACTTCAAGCGGGTTGAGGAGCCGGGCCTTGAGTTTTTCCTCGTCAAAAAAGACCTGGAACTGGCGTTTGCGGCCTCCCGTAATGCTTGTATCCGAGACATCGGGAATGGCGTTCACGATATTCTGGATGTTGGCCACCGTTTTGCGCAATGCGACGGCGTTCTTATCCTTACCATAAAAGGTCAGCGTGAGGATCGGAACATCGTCGATCGAACGGATCTTGATCAGCGGCTGGCTCGCGTCTTTGGGAAGAAAATCGAGATTGGAATAGACCTTCGTGTAAAGCTTGATCAGGCTTTTTTCGACGTCTTCCCCGACCTTGAAACGGACAATGATCAGCGCGCCTTCGGGTTCGATCGTCGAATAAATATATTCGACGCCGGGGATCTCCCAAAGTTTACGCTCGCCCAAAGTTACGATCCGCTGTTCGACCTCCTTGGAATCGGCGCCCGGGTAGGAGACAAAAATATCGAACATCGGCACCGAGATCTGCGGTTCTTCTTCGCGCGGCAGATTGATGACCGCGAAAACGCCGATAATGAGCGAGACGGCGATGACGAGCGGCGTGATCTTCGATTTCGCGAAATAACTGACGATCCCGCTAATGATATCGGAGTGATGCGAAGTCATCGAAAGCCCGCCTTTTTATGCTTGAAGCCTTTGGTTAACCTGATGAAGGCCGTCTTCGTTCAACTGGCCGGAAAGGAAAAGAAGTTTCGCGTACTCGAGTTCAAGCGCCAGGAGAAGGCTTTGAAACCCCGCTGCCGTTTCAAAATAACCGCGACGCATCTCCAGAAGATCGGCGATCGATTTCCGCCCTTCCTGATATAGTTTGGCCGTCAGTTCCGAGGCCTGTTTCGCGTCCGCGTAAGCCGACTTCATCACAGGCGTATCGGCGGCCACGGTCTCATAGCGGGTCATCTCCTGAATGAGCCCCTTCACGATCTCGTCGCGCAGGGCGTCGCGTTCGGCCTTGAGTTCCCTATATTGCGCGTTAGCCCCTTTGACGCGGCCGGGATAACTGGGGTCAAAAAAATCCATGGTCCCTTTGACGCCGAGCGAAAAGCTCTGCCCGCCGGTATGCCAGTCGTGGCTGTTCTCGTCCAAACTGCCGAAGCCGTAGAATTTTGGAAGGAAAGAAGTCTTCTGGCGGAGCGATTCGATGCGCTGCGCGTCGAGCATTTGGCCGATAGCGGCGAGGTCCGATCGTTTTTGATAGGCCTGCGCGAGCCACTCTTGAAGCGCTCCCTTTTCCTGAACCGTGTCCGGAAAACTTCCGACGGCATCCCAAACAAGTTCCGGATCCTCCCCCATCAGGATATTCATGAGCATCCGGGAACTTTTAAGAAGGCCCTGGAGGCGGTTCACTTCCCGTTCAATGCCCGCCGCGGTCACCTTGGCGGCGTAATAATCGGCGCCCAAGATCATACCCTTTTCATTCAGGTCCTTGGCTTGCTGGAGGTCCTTATCGGAGGCGTTCTTCACCTCGACCGCGATGTTGTAAAGCTCCCTCGCGAGCAGGATGCCGAGATAGCTTTCAAGCGTCAGGATCCCGGCTTCCATTTCCGTGAAATCCGCCTGAAGGTCCGCGGACTTCACAAGCCGGCGCGCGGAACGGATCTTCGAGATCGTATTGAACGAATCAAAAAGCAGCATATCGCCTTCGATCCCGAAATGATAATTTGTCCGGTGGCGAGGGGTGTTGAGCGAATTGAGCTCGAAATTCTGTTCCGTGAAGGACTTTTGCCGGAGGAGGCTTCCGAAAACAAAAACGGGATCATCGGAAGTTTCCATCCCGAAAACGCCGCGGACTTTGGGGAAAAGGTCTGCGATCGCAAGATTGCGCTGGGCTTTGGCCTGCTCCAACTGCTCATAGCGCTTCCGGAGCCCGGGATAATGCGCGAGCACTTTCCTGTAACAATCAAGGAAAGTCATCACCGGAACGCCGGCTTTCACGGAAGGTCCTTCCGCGAAAGCCGCCGGCCCCGGCAAGAGGCAAAAAACTAAAAAAAGAGCTGCCATCTTCTTTATCATCATGGTCATCAGTCTAACCCTTTTCCTCCTCGGAGAAAGCATTTTTATTTTGCGAAATATTTCTTTTTAAAGAAGAAGGCCACGTGAACGAGCCCGATCAGGACCGGGACTTCGACAAGCGGGCCGATCACGGCCGCGAAGGCGACGCCGGAATGGATGCCGAAGACGGCCACGGCCACCGCAATAGCGAGCTCAAAATTGTTGCTTGCGGCGGTAAAGGACAGCGTGGCAGATTGACCGTAAGGAGCACCGATCTTTTTGCTCATAAAAAAGGAGATGAGGAACATCACGACAAAATAGATCAGAAGCGGAACCGCAATCCGCATGACGTCCATCGGAATCTTGACGATGGCGTCTCCCTTCAGGGAGAACATGACGACGATTGTAAAGAGTAAAGCGATGAGCGTGATAGGGCTGATCGCCGGAATGAACCGGGTCTCGTACCAATTTTTATCTTTGATCTTAAGCAAAGCGAACCGCGTAAGCATCCCCGCAATAAACGGGATCCCGAGATAAATGAAAACGCTTTTTGCGATCTGGCTGATCGTAATGTCCACCACCGCGCCCTGCAGGCCGAACCAGCGCGGCAGGACCGTAATGAAAATCCAAGCGTAAAGGGAGAAGAAAAGCACCTGGAAGATCGAATTGAACGCCACAAGCCCCGCGCAATATTCCGTGTCCCCTTCCGCGAGGTCGTTCCAGACGATGACCATGGCGATACACCGGGCAAGCCCGATCAGAATAAGCCCGACCATATATTCCGGATAGCCGCGCAGGAACGTGATCGCCAACAAGAACATCAGGATGGGACCGATCACCCAATTCTGAACGAGGGATAGAAGCAGGACTTTGGTGTTCTTGAACACATCACCGAGCTCTTCGTATTTTACTTTGGCGAGCGGCGGATACATCATGAGGATAAGGCCGATCGCGATCGGGATATTGGTCGTCCCGACTTGGAACTTGTTCCAAAAACCAACGACCGGAGGATAGAAATACCCCGCCGCAACGCCGATGCCCATGCCGAGAAAGATCCAAAGCGTCAGAAACCGGTCAAGGAACGAGAGTTGCTTAGGCGAATCACAGCATTTCATTAGGATCGTTCTCCTTTCATCTTACAGCGCCCACCTTCAATCTTGATGCCGTGGTGGTGGACAAGTGCATTCGCGACTTTTTTGCGGGCGGCAGTGAGGATGCGCGAGACGGTGGAACGGTGAACCTTCATCTTCCTGGCAGCGGCATTCTGTTCAAGACGCATTCCATCGCAGAGGCGGAGCGCCTCAAGCTCATCAAGCGTGATCCTGGTCACAACGACATCTTTACGGGGGACATGAACGGGGCGAAAACACCGATCCCCGGGCTTACAGCCGATCTGCCTTATTTTCTTGGGCCTCATGGCCGCTCCTTAATTATGCACATATGTGCATAATAATAGCCTGGTTTCTTTCTGTCAAGTTTTTGTCTGGGGCCAGGTTGACAAACAGGGTTGATTGCGATGTAATGGCCGCATGGAAGCTCTCTTGAAGGGACTTCATCCTGTAACCGCTGCGCTACTGGCCGGTCTTTTCACCTGGGCCATGACCGGGCTCGGCGCGGCCACGATCTTTATTTTTAGGCGGATCAACCAGAAGATCCTCGATGTGATGCTTGGCTTCGCCGCCGGCATCATGATCGCGGCGAGCTTCTGGTCGCTTCTGGCGCCTTCGATCGAAATGGCCGAAGAACAAGGTATGATCCCGTGGCTTCCGGCTCTGATCGGTTTTCTTCTCGGCGCCGCTTTTTTCCGTTTGATCGACAAGATCCTCCCCCATCTCCACCCCCTGATGCCGGATGAAAAGATCGAGGGCATCAAAACCGGCTGGCCGAAATGCACGCTGTTAGTCCTGGCGCTGACGATCCACAATATCCCGGAAGGGCTCGCGGTCGGGGTCGCCTTTGGGTCCACAGGAGCGGCATCGCATTCCATATCCATGATGGCCGCCTTGGCTCTCGCGGTCGGCATCGGGATCCAGAACTTTCCGGAAGGGCTTGCGGTCTCTTTTCCGCTCCACCGGGACGGGTTTTCTAAGGGAAAAAGTTTTTGGTACGGCTGGCTTTCAGGAGTCGTAGAGCCGGTTGCAGCCGTGACCGGCGCCGCGGTCGTGATGATCGTCCAACCGCTCCTCCCTTACGCGCTCGCGTTCGCCGCCGGGGCCATGATCTTCGTTGTAGTCGAGGAAGTGATCCCCGAATCCCAGCAGAACGGGAACGGCGACCTCGCAACCACAGGGACCATCCTCGGCTTCGCCCTCATGATGCTCCTCGACGTCGCGTTCGGAAAGTAACAGGGACAGACATCCCACCGCCACAAAGGCGGGATGCCTGTCCCCGGCTTTTCTTTTAGGTTGCCAGACCAATAATCTTTTTTTAATTAAACTCTCTTGATGCGCAGTTCAGCGAAGAAGAACGGAATTCTACTTTCTTGATATTCAACTTGTCTTTCAATAGTTCATAGAATACCGTACAAAACCATTCGCAGGTAGATGGGCCTTTGCTGACAGCGACTCTGCTTTCAGGAAACGATTTCACCAGCTCGTGGTTGAGAGCTTTCGCAGGTGTCCCAAATCTATTTGTTGTGCCCTTCATTCCTGTTTGCTCATATCCCTTCAGAACTAAATCAAGTAAGGGATCCCCTTCTTGAAAAATCGTTCCATGGTGGAAGTTATCGGCTACTGCCCATGCTAATTTTTGCGCCTCTTTTACAGGGTGGGCATAATTATGTTTATTTAACTCCCCTTCAATTTCAATCGTTAGATATCCCGAATGTCCATGAAGATAGCTTGCCTCTCCGGGATAATTCATAAATCTGTGCGCGTACTGGAAGTCAAGTTTTACGATGGATCTGTACTTGTCGTTTGACATGATCGTTATCTCCTTTGGGTTGATATTTCTATTTTTATATTATTGACTGCTGCGGCTGATCACGCTTTATTTTCTCGGCCAAACACCTCCTTTAATTTGCGCTACGATACTAAATCGTAATCATTACGACTCGATAGACAAAAAAAATATTATTTGCCCTTACATTTTGAACAAATGCCTTCCAGCACGACCCTCTTATTAATAACGACCCCCTGCTTCTGCACCGCGTCAGGAACGGCAATATTGTCATAGGCATCGTGTTCGAAATCAAAAATGGTGTAGCATTTGATGCATCTAAAATGATGATGCCGATGCAGGTTAGGCTCAAAACGCTTCTGCTCGCCCGTTCCTTCCACGAGGCTAATGATACCTATTTCGGTAAATGACAAGAGGGTCCGGTAAACGGTATCAAATGAAATATTCGATAATCTTTTGCGGACACGCTGGTAGATGGCGTCAGCTGTTGGGTGATCCGTTGCTTTGGAGAGTTCATCGAAAATAAGCGAGCGCTGCGGAGTGATCTTAAGTCCATTCTCGGCGCATTTATCGTAAAACATTCTTTTTAGTGCTTCATGCTCGATTTTCATGGAGTTACTATATAGTAATCATTCCTATTTGTCAATGGTTTCAAATTCGCCTCTCCATGAAGCAAGCCGGGTCATGCTTTGACCGGGGTCAGACCCGGCGCGCCTGGCCCGCCTCAAGAAGCAGGTTGTCGAGGAAACGCTGTTTCCCTTCGGCGTCCGCAAACCAAATGTCCGCTCCGCGCTGCTTTTCCAATGCCTCCATGTCTTGACAAAAGGATTTCTTGCCGATATTATTGGCATATGCTAATAACTCCAGAAGGACTTTATGCCCAGGCCATTTAAGTGCCGCCGCGTGCGATGCAAACCCGATACGAATTATTTCAAACCAAGAGGACTTCCCGTTGACGCCCTTGAGGAGGTCTTGCTTACGGTGGATGAATTTGAAGCTGTCCGGCTTGCCGACCTCGAAGGACTTTACCAAGAAGATGCTGCTAAAAAGATGAACATTTCACGTCAAACTTTTGGGAATATTATTGAATCAGCCCGCAAAAAAATCTCGGATTGTCTCGTGAACGCAAAAGCGCTCAAGATCGATGGCGGAACGGTCCGCATGGCCGGCATGGCGCGGGGGCAAAGCCGCGAAAGACAAAGAGGGAGACCATGACGAAAAAAGCGGTGCTGTCAAAACTGGCAACGCGCATCGGCCAATTCAAACGGTATGGCTATGATCTCCCCGCTTCGCGAAAATACATCTTGGAAAAATCCGGCATTCGGAATGGAACGGTCCTTGAGATCGGGACCGGTAAGGGACATTTAACCAAACTCCTCGCGAAAAAGAACCTCCGTGCGATTTCCATTGATCTTGATCCGGAAGCGCTCGCTACCGCGAAGATCCATCTTTCAACAGCAAAAGCGGGCCGCCGCATATTGCTACGCAAAATGAACGCCGAAAAACTCCCCTTCCGGACCCGGAGCTTCGATCATGTGATCTCGGTGGATTTTTTTCATCACGCCAAAAATCCTCTTCGCTGCCTCCGGGAAATGATGCGAGTAGCGCGGAAAATCCTGACGCTCGCAGACCTTAATAGAAAAGGCATGAAGATCATGGATCTTGTCCATCGAAGCGAGGGCAAAAAACATGCAACACCCGCCATACCGCTTTCAACATTAAGAAAATACCTTTTGAAAAACGGTTTCATCGTAAAAAGTTACCGTCATACCTGTCACCAAATTTTTATAGCCCAAAGGAGGAGCTTATGAGGATCTGTATTCCCACCCAAACCAAAGAAGGAAAATCCGCGCAGGTTTATGAACATTTCGGAAGCGCACCCTATTTTACTGTTTATGACACGGACAAAAATACGGCCGAGATCATCGATAATGCGAACCAGCATCATTCTCACGGCATGTGCCACCCCATGAGCGCTCTTGCCGGGAAAAAGATCGATGTGGTCGTGACCGGCGGAATGGGCGGGCGGGCCGTTCAAAAGCTGAACGAGGGCGGAATTAAGGTTTATCGCGCCGTCCCGGGAACCGTTGAGCACTTGATCGCGCAATTCCTGAAAGGCGGGCTGCCGGAATTGACCGCCGCGAACGCCTGCGCCGAGCACGGTTGCCACTGATTTTTATGAAAGAGAAAGCCAAGGATTATTTTCTTGGGAAAAACGGGCGGCCCCGGCTCAATTGCGCCCGATCCGTCGCCGAGACATTCCGGGAGCGGTTCCCTTTGGATGAAAAAAGGGCCGCTATTCTTTCTGCCTGCGGCGGCGGCATGGCGCCCGGGGGATACTGCGGCGCATTCTACGCGGCCAAATGTATTTTGGAACACCACCTCCCCCGGCAGGCTCCGGAAAGCATGGAATACCTGCGCTCCGCGGCGGGATCCCTGAAATGCCGGGAGATCAAAGCTCTGAAAAAGCTGCCATGCGTTGGCTGCGTTGAAAAAGCCGCCGAAGCGATAGAAGGAAAATGAAACTGCGGCTCATCGCGGAAGGATCGACTAAGCGGGAGCGGAAAGCGCTCCGGTGGGGCGTTTCTTTTCTAGTCGGCAATGTTTTATTCGATACCTTCGGCCGCTCGGACATCTTCTGGAAAAATATCCGCCGTTTCAAGATCGACCTTTCGCGTGTCAAGCATGTGGCGATCTCGCATGAGGATTGGGACCACACCGCGGGGCTCGAAGGATTCCTCCGGACGCAACTGGGAACAAAGGTTTATATCTGCGCAAAGACCGGAAAAGAACTTAAGCGCTTGATTCGCGCGAATGGTGGTATCCCCGTTGAAGTCCGTAAAACCCGGCGGATCGCTCCCAACATTTATTCTCTTGGCCAAATGCGGGCGGGCACGGGACGCGGTATCCTTTATGAGCAAGCATTGGTCGTGAAATCAAGGAATGGCTTTTCAGTGATCACGGGCTGCGCCCATCCGGGGATCGTTCGTATTGTCAGGCGGGCCGTCAAGATATTCGGAAAGAAGATCTACGCAGTTTGCGGCGGATTCCACATGAAGGATAATACGCACGAAGAAAACAAAAAGATCATCACGGAACTTCAAACCCTCGGCGTCCGAAAGGTCCTCCCCCTCCACTGCACCGGCGCAGTCGCGGCTAGCCTATTCAAAAAAATCTACCCCCAAAATTGCGCGGTGTTGCGCGAAGGCGGAACGCTTACCCTTTGATCAGGTCAAAAACGCGAGGCTGAAGATGCCGGAGGTGGTCTGGATCTTATTGCTTCCGAGAACATCCTGTTGAACGCCCATCTCGGCGCGCACATGGTCCCCGAAAGGCATGATAAGGCCAACGACAACACTGAACAGATTCGCGGTCATACCGTGTCCGCCGAAATCATGCTGATAGATAAGCTCGGCTTCCGGCTGAAGCCAGCTCAACACCTGACACCCAACCGCAAAATTGACGTGGCCTGTCCCGTAATAATGACCCGTGCGCTCCCAGTGCGCGAGCGGTGAATTGTAGCCAAGATTCAGGGTCCCGTTCCAACGCCCGACATCCTTGGTGAAGGCGAGTGAGTTGTCCAGGCTGGTATAACCTTGGCTTGCGCCGATATGATCGAGATTGCTCCGCCGGCCGGTCGGGACAAAAAGCAAAGGGATATAAGAGATCTCGAGCTTTTTTTCCGCGGAATCATAGAACCGCCAATGACCCGTAACGCCGAGATCTCCCCACCCGAACCCATGCGTCGGCCCTTCCGTCGTGTCCTCCATGACTCCGCCGGTATCCGGGTCCATCATGTCTCGAAACTCATTGTAGTTGTTTGATTTGTCCAAGGTGTGCTGGAACCACCCGATGATCCCGATATCGATGCCGTTATAAACTCCCAAGGTGATCTGCGTCTCCCAGCTCTGAGCCAAATAAGTTCCCCGGTTCTTTCTTTCGCCGTCCGATAACCAATCGAATTTGCCGCCTTGAACCGCATAGGAGGTCCAAACCTCCACTTGGCCAGGATCATTGGGAGTCGCGTCGGTGGTCATTACTTTGGAATGTTCTTCCATCACGATATTTTCGTCGGCGTGGGTGGCGTAAAGTAAGACCGGCCAAAAATACAGCAGGGTGATCAGAAAAACCGCCGCCTTAAAGTTTTGATAAGAAAATGTCATTTTTTAATTTCTTTCGTTTCTTTCTGATCTTTTTTTTCGGATTTCAGCTTGCTTCCCGGCAGGCAATCCGAGCCGCAGCACCCTCCCCCGCCCTTTGTGGAGATGAAATGCCGGAGCGCCAGAAGCGCGGCGAGGGCGACGATGCTTAAAGCGATGATCTCATTCTGATCCATAAATATCTCCGCTTCTTATAAGACGGCTAAAACGCTTCGCCCCTTTACTTGAAACCCAATAGTTGTCCGCCCTGATAAACGATAAAAGCGCTGCCCCAGGCGAGGCCTGTCATGTAGGCGACCGTGAAAAAGGTCCAGCCCCAGGAACCGGTTTCCCGCTTGAGGACAGCATAGGTCGAAAAACACTGGCAGGCAAAAACATAAAACACCATAAGCGCGATCGCGACGAGCGGCGTATAAAGCGGCTTGCCTGTTTCCGGGGATTTGGCGGATTGCAGGGCTTCGATCAGACTTGCCGTCATGCCCTCCCCTTCGCTTTGTGCGTGATGGACGATCGCGAGCGTGCTGATCAAAAGTTCGCGCGCGGCGAATGAAGCGACGATCCCGATCCCGATCTCCCAGTTGAAACCCAAGGGACGGATCGCGGGCTCGATCGCCCTGCCAAAGGAGCCGGCAAAACTTGTCCGGATCTGGAAATCTTTTTGCGTTTGATCGATCTCCGAAAGGCGCGATTTTAATGCGTCTCCCGCGAGAGAGGTCTCCGCTTGTTTTTTTAGTAAAGAAAAGCTGGTTTCGGCGGCGGGATTTTTGGGATAACTCACGCAAAACCAAAGCACGATCGAAAGAAGAAAGATGATGCTCCCGGCCCTTACGATAAATTCTTTGGAGCGATCCCACATCGCCGCAAGAATGGTCCCGAAATGCGGCATCCGGTAGGGCGGCAGTTCAAAAACGAACGGGACCTGGTTTCCCTTTAAAAATGTTTTGCGAAAAATCGCGGCCATCCCCAGGCCGGTCCCGATGCTTAAAAGATACATCGCAAGAAGCGTCGCTCCCTGCAGTGAAAAAACATGGAAAAAAGTCTTGGCGGGTACGAACGCCGCCGCAAGCAACGTATAGATCGGAAGCCGTGCGCTGCAACTCATAAGCGGCGCAACCAGGATGGTCGCGAGCCGGTCATTGCGATCCTCGATCGTCCGCGTCGCCAGAACACCCGGAACGGTGCATGCGAAAGAACTGAGAAGCGGTAAAAATGCCTTGCCGTTCAGCCCTACCATTTTCATGATCCTATCGAGCACAAAAACCGCGCGGGCCATATAACCGGTATCCTCAAAAAAAGCGATAAAAAAGAAAAGCAGCATGATCTGCGGCAGGAACACCACCACATTGCCCACGCCCGCGATCACGCCGTCCACCACGAGGCTTTCAAGAGCTCCGTCAGGCAGAATGGCCCGGGTCCATGACGCAAGATATTCTATCCCCCGTGAAACCCAGTCCATCGGGACCTGGGCCCAGCTGAAGATCGATTGAAAAACAAACGTCATGACGCCCAGGAATGCGAGGAGCCCCCAGACGCGATGCGTCAGGACGCGGTCGATCCTCTCTGAGAGGGTGATCTTTTTTTCGCCGGGATGCTTGACTATGGCAGTAACAATATTTTCAATGGTTTTGTAACGGACTTCCGGCGAGATCTTAGGATCAAAGGTGTTTTCCCGGACCGAGGGCTTCGCAAGCTCTTCTTCGATCGCGGCTTGAAGTTTTTCGATCCCTTTCGGATCCGTCCCAACGGTCGGGACACATGGAACGCCCGTCATGTTTTGAAGACGGTTGAGATCGATCCCAAGCCCCTGCTCCTGCGCCGCATCCCACATATTGACCGCAAAAACGGTCCTCAAGCCGAGGCTTGCGACCTGCGTCCCGAAATAAAGATTACGTTCAAGGTTGTTCGCCGCGAGGACGACCACCACGAGGTCGGGAGGCGGCGTTCCCTTCTGCGCGCCAAGAAGAACGTTATGCACCACTTTCTCGTCGGGAGAACGCGGCAAAAGGCTGTAAGCGCCGGGAAGGTCGATCACGGAAACGGTTTCACCGTTCTTTAATTTCATCATACCGGCGCGTTTTTCGACCGTCACACCGGGATAATTGGCGGTCGTATGCCGCAAACCCGTGAGCGCATTAAAAACCGTGGTCTTCCCGGTGTTGGGATTGCCCGCCAGCACGATTTCCTTCATGCCTGAAGCGGTCATGAACCACTCCTATGCCGGTGCCTTCGGCCGCAGCTGTAATCTGCATCTTCGTCTTTTTGAATGAGAACACAACGGGCGTCTTCCTTCCGGATCGACAGATGATAGCCGCGGATCACAAACTCCATCGGATCGCCAAGCGGCGCGCAACGTTTTACTTTGATCCTCGTTCCTTCCACAAGACCGAGCTCTTTGAGCCGGTGATGCAGGGCTTGCGCTTTGGCGTATCCTAAGATCACGCCGCTTTCGCCAGGAAGCAATTGGTCCAAAGTTACAGGCGTTAATGTTGGCATTTTTTACAAAGCCCCACGAGTTGATGACAATGATATTCGAGTTTAAAACCGTTCTTCCGGGAAACGCGCTGCTGCGACCTTTCGATCCCGGGATCCTTGAACTCCACGACCCGCCCGCAATCACGGCAAATCAAATGATCGTGGTGGGTTTTTGTATAGGCGCACTCATAATAGGTGTCCCGGCTTGTGCGAAAACTTTGGGCGATCACGCCGGATTCAAGCAGGATCGGCAGATTCCGGTAAACCGTGTCGCGCGAGACCTTCAGGCCCTGTTTTTTTAGGCAAGAGACGAGAATATCCACGTTAAAATGACCGCGCTGGCGCTTGATCCCTTCGATCAGTTTCATGCGCTCGCCGGTCAGACGGCATCCTTTATTCCGGATAAAACCCTCGAATTCTTTTTTATTTTTGACCATAAACGAGAAATTCCTTATTAAGATTAAGTCTGAATAAGAAAGAAGTGTAACGGATACCCCCGGGAATGTCAACTCCTTTGAAAGGAAAATCGCTACGAGATGGCGGGAGGGCGGGAAAGAGTTTTGGCGATCCTCGAGCGGACGGTTTGGCTTAATTTTTCAAAATCGTCCGCGCGCAGCTGGCTTGTTTCGATGGGCTCGAGCACGGTCATCTCGCAAAAAACCTTGGAGCGCATGACCCAGTCGTTTTTAGGGATCGCGTCGCGCGTGCCGTTGATCACAATGGGCAGGACCGGGACTTTTTCGGAGATCGCGAGCTTAAACGCGCCGTTCTGGAAAGGATGCATTTCGCCTGTTTCGCTGCGGGACCCTTCGGGGAAAAAGAGAACTGACATCCCTGAGCGGACATAGCCGATCGCCTCGCGGTAAACGCCGCGGATACTTCCGTGATCCTTGCGCTTGAGACTGATATGCCGGCAAAGCCCCAAACACCACCCCAAAAAAGGAATGCTGAAAAGACTTTCCTTCGCCACCCATTTAAATTGCAGCCGGGTTTGATAAAGAACCACGATATCCGCCAGACTTTGGTGATTGGCGACGATCACATAGGTGCGTTTCGGGTCCGTGTTCTCGAGACCCTTCACCCGCAGCTTCCAATACGGGTTCAGGCCGATGATCGCGTCCGACCACCAGAAACATTGCCGATGCAGGATCTTCCTTTGTTTGTCGAAAGGAAAAGTGAAAACAAGGAGAACCAGCATAACAAGATAAAGGACCGCCAGGAGCGTCACGCAGGCGATCCAAAAAAAGACAGAAAGCAGGATGTTCAGCACAAGTTTCCCTTTGTTTGACCGAACGGAAGCTTAGCGGCGCAAAAATACGGCCACAAAGATCGCGACGCTCAATGGGATCAACGCGATCCCGAGGATCTTGGTATTCCGGAGTTCCCGGGCCTCATCGATCGGCGTGACCTTCCAGTTAAAACGTTCCATGATCCATTGGTAAAGCCGGATCGAGCGGGCCGGCCAGAAAGTTGAGAAAATCCCGAACGCCAGACCGATCGCCGCGATGACCGAAAAAAGCGTTTGCGGCGCCATAAGACACCCCGAAATCCCTGAAAGCGGACATTGCATCTGAAACCTCCTTTGCGATTTAAACAGAAAACAGAGGACAGAGATCAGAAAACAGAATAAAAACTTCGTTTGCCGTCCTCTGGCTTCTGACTTCTAGCTTTTATTTTCCCACGCGCTGCGGTAACCGTTTATTGATTCGATATAACGCAGCAGATCTTCGTAAAATTTGTCGTTTGAAAGTGTCGCGCTGTCGCCCACCATGATGAGCTTACGTTTGGCCCGTGTCATCGCGACATTCATGCGCCGCGTATCGGTCAAAAAACCAAGCTGGCCTTCCCGGTTAGAACGCACGAGCGAAACGATCACCGCCTCTTTTTCCCTGCCTTGAAATGCGTCCACGCTATCGATCTCAAGCGCGGCCAAAACCGCCGGCTCCCCTTTGTCCCCCAGGATCATGCTTGTCAAAAGCTTCACTTGGGCGCTGTAGGGGCTGATGATCGCGATATCTTCGGGCGTTATCCCCGCTTTGACCAATCGGTTAAGCTCGGCGACCACAAGTTTTGCTTCCTGAGGATTATAGCGGCTTTCAGTCCCTTCTTCGACTTCTTCTTCATAGCCGAGTCCGGCGGTATCAAGAAAGATCACCGGCGCGTCGTCGAGCCCTTCTCTTTTGACGGCCTTAAAATCCAGAAGCGTGTGCCCTGCAACGGAGGGATCGGCCGCGAGCGCGCCTTCGTAAAACTCGCGCGATGAAAAATCCATAATATGCTCGTGCATTCTATATTGTTTCTCCAGCCGGACCTTGAATTCCGGGCCCAGGATCTCATGCAGCCGCTCAAAAAGCGTAAAACTCAGGTCATGCCCGCCGGGGCGTGGACGTAATACGGTCGGCGGAAGCTGACAGTGGTCTCCCGCCAAGACAACTTTACCGCCATGACGGATCGGGATCCAGGTCGCCGGCTCGATCCCCTGTGTCGCCTCATCCAGGATCACCCAATCGAAGGATTTGGCCTGGATCAGCGGATCGCCACAAACAGTATGCGTGGCAACGACCACATCGGAGGCGTTCCAAACCTGTTTGAAGATCTGAGCCTTGAGATCCCGGATATCTTCGCGCAACCGGTGGACCTCTTCACGCATGGCGTTGCGCTCTTCCCAGGACATGACGCGGCGCTCCTGCCTTCTTTCCTTTTGCCGGGCAAACTGCTCGAGCTGCGCTTCATGGGAATCGATCATCTTGGCATAAGGGTGCGCGGCAAGTTTGTAGCTTAAGGTGTGCTCGCGGATCCGTTCGGTGACGCGCGCCGGATGTCCCAGGCGCGTGACGGGTATCTTTTTTTCAGCGAGACATTCCACCATGTGATCGCACGCGGCATTGCTCGGAGCAGAGACGAGGACGGTTTCATTTCTTTTGACCGCCTGGCGGATGATCTCGGTCAAAACGCGCGTTTTTCCCGTTCCCGGAGGCCCGTGGATGAGGACGATATCTTGAATTTCAAGCGCCATCGTGACCGCTTTTTTCTGGTCGCTGTTCAGCGCGGGATCAAGATCGCTGAGTTCCTTGGCGGGGACAGGATCGCCCAGGCGCGGTTTTTTAAGGCCAAGGCTGATATCCCTGAGAAGCGCGAGACGCGAATGGTCCGCCGCGCGCGTCAACTGAAGCGCTTCGTACATACGCTGGTAAGTCGTGCGGTTCTCGGCGATACCCAGCTGAAAACTTTTTTCCTGTTCGACCCATCCGGGGATCCTGCCGCCAAAAGCGACCGTGATGCGGAAACGGTCCTTCTCATAAACAGTGCCGACGGGACATTCCCCGGGCGGCGTCTGGAAACCCGAAAGCGACACAACGTCGCCGGCTATTAATGAATAGCGGGGCAGCGGCCTGCCGTTTTGGAATGAGAAAGTTAAAAGTTTTTGCCCGGAAGGATTGTAATGGATCTCCTGAAGTTCAAGGCGGTAGAGCGCTTTTCCCTTTTTTTCCCGTTCGTCGGGTTTCCGGTCCAGGAAATCCTCTTTAAAACGGTTCTGCTCTTCCCGCTCTTCGTCGCGCAAAAGGCGCGTCAGATTCAAAAAATGCTTCTCGATGACCGCTTCATCGCCGACCCAGATCCGGCGCTCTTCTTTCTTCTCGATCCTGGGAGGCAGAGGCGTATGAACTTTTTTACGGTATTTCTTGGGCCTGTTACGGTAGGTGTGCGCCATAAAACCTTAAAAGATTGGGACTTGTCTCTCGGGACTAGGGACTCACTTTATGTCTTGTTTTTCGAGTCCCTAGAAACGAGTCCCGAATTCCTTTTTTTAATAGTTCATTCACCGATAATTTTGACGATCACGCGTTTGCGGCGGCGTCCGTCGAATTCGGCGTAAAAAATACGCTCCCAGGTTCCGAGATCCAAATGCCCTTTGGTGATCGCGGCCACAACTTCGCGGCCGAAAAGCTGGCGCTTCAGGTGCGCGTCGCCGTTATCCTCGCCGGTCCGGTGGTGGCGGTAACCTTTGAGATCGTAGGGCGCGATCTTTTCGAGGAAATCGTCGAAATCCTGGATGAGCCCGTCTTCGTCATCATTGATATAGACGCTCGCCGTGATGTGCATGGGGTTAACGAGGCAAAGGCCTTCCCGGACACCGCTTTTTTGAACGGCCGCCTCGACTTGCGGCGTGATATTCATGTAATCGCGTTTCTTTTTTGTCTCAAAATAAAGGTATTCCGTATGGGTCTTCATGGCGCCGCTCCTTTCCCAAAAAGAACGGGATAATTTAACACGAATCGCCGGAGGCGGATAAAAAAAGACCTCCGCCTTTTCGGGCGGAGGTCGGAGGATGTGAACCGTGTCGCTTTTTTACTTTGTGACCGAATCCGCGGCTTTGTCGAAGATCGTCTCGGGTTTCATGATCGGGCCGTAATTTGTCGGACCGGGAAAGGGAGCCGTTACGACATCGTAGATCCCTGACGTGGCGCGCAAAAGCATATAACCCGTCCCGCGGCCAATGGTCATGAGAAAGCCGGTAAGGTAATCGGGGCTTTGTTCCATCGCGGTAGGCGTCTGGGTCGCGTATTCTCCCGGGCTGCTTACGATATTCGTGACGCCGCGGGAAAATTTGGTAAGGGCCTTATTGGAATTCATTTTCTCGATCGTCGAGGCGCTGGCATAAATACTCGAGACCAGCAGCATAAAAGCAAGGAATAGGGCGATCTTTCTCATGGTCCGATTCTCCTTTTCTGATAACAAGACAAAACCGCTTTGTCTAGGTATCGGCGTTCCGGCGTTTTCTTTCACTTTTTTTACAACGCCGGATCAGGCCTCTTTCTCGCCAAAACCTTCTGTCTGGAACACCTCGATCCCGGCTAAATCAAGTTCGGCGGGAGAGATCCCCGCTTTTTCAAGCGCACAACTCTCAAAAAAGGCCTTCTGATCCCAGCCGGTCTCAGTCGCCACTTCGGGGAGATAGACGCCTTTTTTCCATCCGTGCGAGACGATGATGCCGTCCGTCCCGAGCCGGATCTCTTTATAGGAGCTTATCTTTTTCGGCTTCGTAAGAAGCGAAATATGGATATCCAGTTGATCCAATTCGTTCGCCGTCACCGGAGGAAAACGCGGGTCCTCGAGCGCCGCCGCGAGCGTCATTTCGCGGATATTTGTTTTGACGGGCCGGTCGCTGATGATCTGTCCGATACAACCGCGTAAATGCCCGTGTTTTTTTAAGGTCACGAAAACGCCCCGTTTTTCCTCAAACACCCCGCCCTCGGGCGGTTTGGGCTCTTTTGTTTTTGAAGAAAAATGCGCCTTGAGAACGGCGCGGGAATATTCCAGAAGTGTTTTTCCGATATCCCCTGAAGTTCCCGAAGATCCGCGGATCGCGAAGGCGCCGTACCCGACAACAGAGCTTCGATCGCCTGTGACATCCCCCGAATTGGCGTATTGGACCAGTGCCGGTTTCCGCCAGCCCATCTGCTCGGCCAAGAGCATGGCCGTAAGGACCGGCCCCATGCCGCACGCTTCCGCTTTTTCCTGACGATACGCCTCGTAGAGAGTTTCGATGTCGCCCTTTTCGATCAGGTCGATCGCGGTTTTGTCTTTTCCAACGGCCGTATCATAAGGATAGAAATGCGAAAGATCGGTCGTCGCCACGACAAGGACGTTTTTTCCTTCGATCGCTTTCGCGATCGCTTTCGCCAGGACCTTCGCGTGCTCCAGATTCTGCTTCCCGATGTAAATGGGGACAATTTTAAGTTGCGGGACTGTTTCCTGAAGGAACGGGATCTGAACTTCCAGAGAATGCTCCTCGAGTTCGCCGCGGGCTTCTTCGTCAAGAAGAGAGTCTTGGGCGCGGAGTGTTTTGACAAGATCCTTGTTGACCGGAACTTTTCCGAGCGGTGTTTCATAAAAATCGACGTGGTCGACCAGGACGCCGTTTAAGAAAACGCGATGGAGAAAAGCCACGATGATCACGCTGTCGAATTTCCGGCCCTCGACCAGTTTATAAGCCTGCGCCGCGACGGGGCCGGAGTAGGGATAACCCGCGTGCGGGACAATGATGGATCTGACCGAAGGATCCGGCTTTGTTTTCGCTTTTGAAAGGAACCGCCCGATCTCTTTTTTGAGCTCGACGGGATCGGAAGGATAGAATTGGCCGCTGACAGCAGCCTTGCGGGTATTTTCTTTTGCGTAAGCCACGGCAGGCCCTCCCCCAAGGAACAGAATGATCAAAATCAGAACCGACGCTTTTCGGATCAAGGTCGCTTAAAACCTCAAGGCCGTTCTTGCTGGATGATCCCGGAAAAAACTTTCAACACCTCCGGGTCGAAATGGGTCCCGGATTCTTTGTTCATGATCTTCAGGGCTTCTTCCGGCGGAAGCGCCTGGCGGTAAGGCCGCGTGGTCGTGAGCGCGTCATAAACATCCACCACCGTGAGGATCCTGGCGCCCAAAGAGATCTGATCGCCTTTGGCCCCGTCCGGATAACCGGAACCGTCATACCATTCCTGATGATGACGCACGATCTCGCGGAGATCCTTGAAGGAGTGAAGCGGCGCGATGATCTTTTCGCCTTTCTCCGGATGGCTTTCCATGATCTTGCGTTCTTCCGGCGTGAATTTATCGGGCTTAAGCAAGATGCGGTCCTCGATCGCGATCTTCCCGACATCATGAAGGAACGCGCCGTCCTTGAGGGTTTGAACATCTTTTTCGCTCATACGCATGGCTTGGCCGACCCGGACCGCGTAGTTCGCGACGCGATCCAAGTGGCCCCGGGTGTAGGGATCTCTTTCTTCGACAGCCACCGCCAGCGCGGCGATCGTTTCCACATAGCTCCGTTCGGCATCGGCCATAAGACGCGAATTTTCCGCCGCGATCGCGATCTGATTGGCGACATGCTCCAGAAGCAGTGTGTCTTCGGAAGTAAATGGCTGTTCATTGCGCTTGTTCAGAACGAGGATACATCCGAGGTTTTTATTTTGAAAACGGAGGGGAACGCACATAAGGGATCGGTAAGTAAGTTCGTCTTGTTCCGGCGCCGCGCCGTCCGACTCGGCGGTGCGATTGATCACAAGAGGTCTTTTTTCCTGGCTCATCCACATGATGCTGGGAGATCTCCGCGAAGCGAGTGAAAGGATCTTTTCGCGCTCTTTGCCGCAGGCCGCAACATGGTAAAAGAACTTTTCTTTATCCTCTTCCGCCAAAAGGATCAGCGCGCCGCTCTCGGCCTCAAGCGCTTTGATCATGCTGCCAATGATGAGATCAAAAAAACTTTCGACCTTTTCTTCGGAATTAATGACAGACCCTATGTTCTTGAGCAGGTCTTGGATAAGAGCCCTCGACTCCTCAAGCTTTTTGACCTGGTCTTCCAGGTTCCGGTTGACTCCGTTAAAAACCTTCACAAGGTTGCGGATCTCCTGGGACTGGTCTTTGACGTCGATCTGGGCCGTAAGGATCTTTCCGTCGAGGAGGTCCTGGGCGTTCTTCGCCATGGCCGAAATGGAAGACGCGATCATGCGGATGATCCAATAACCGATGATGGAGGAGCAAAGCGCGAGCAAAGCGAGCAGCTGGAGATCGATCTTATAACCCTGATCCGTATCCGGCTTAAAATGGAACAGGATCATATAAAGCATGAGCAGGATAGGCACAAGCGACATGAGGAAGAAAGCGATGCCGACCTTCCGCTGAAGATCGGTGCCTTCGACGGATTGGTACTTGAAAAGTTTTCGTTTTTCGGCTTTGGCTTCGCTCATAGCTGAAATTTGATTCTACTCCAAAAAAAACCCTCTGCCCATGAAGATTTCGCGGGGTCCGGAGCATCAAGACCGCTTGGCATTTGTCCCCCGGCGGGGCTATAATGAAGGCCGGGAGAGAAAGACCATGGCAAAAAACGATCTTCAAGCGGTTAAAATAGCGTTCTTCGACGCCAAGCCCTATGACATTGAATCCTTCAATAACGCCAACCGGGATTTCGGCCTCAATATCAGCTATTTTAAAAATCATCTGACGAAAGAAACGGCCTCCCTGACCCAAGGGTTCCAGGCCGTCTGCGTTTTTGTGAATGATACCATCCAAAAAGAAGTCATCGACACGCTTGTCCGCCATGGGATCCGGCTTATTGCGATCCGGGCCGCAGGGTATAATAATATCGATCTAAAATCACTTTTCGGAAAGATTCATGCGGTCCGCGTCCCCGCTTATTCCCCTCACGCCGTGGCCGAGCACGCGGTCGCGCTCATGCTGGCGCTCAACCGAAAAGTTCATCGGGCCTATTACCGGACCCGGGATAATAATTTTACATTGAACGGACTGTTGGGATTTGATATGCGCGGAAAAACCGCGGGCATCATCGGTACCGGCAAGATCGGCCGAGCCGCGGTCGAGATCCTCAAAGGGTTCGGCATGAAGATCCTGGCCTATGACGCCTTTCCGGACGAAGATTACCGGAAAAAAACGGGGTTTGATTATGTGGACCTTGATACGCTTTATAAGGAATCGGACATTATTTCGCTCCACTGCCCGCTCACGAAAGAAACGTATCACCTGATCAATGAAGCGAATATCGCCAAGATGAAACCCGGTGTCATGATCATCAACACGGGCCGCGGCATGCTGATCGATTCCAAGGCGCTGATCGAGGGGCTCAAGACCGGCAAGATCGGCTACGCAGGACTCGATGTTTACGAGGAAGAAAGCGACTATTTCTTCGAAGATTTTTCGAACAAGGTCATTACCGATGACATCCTGGCCCGGCTCCTTTCGTTTAATAATGTGGTGATCACCTCCCATCAGGGGTTTTTTACCAAAGAAGCGCTCCATAATATCGCCGAAACCACCCTGACAAATATCCGGGACTATTTTTCAAAAGGCTCCCTTGTTAACGAAATTTGCTACAAGTGCAGCATCACGCCCTGCCCAAGGCCCAAAACAGGAAAGTGTTTTTAACGATCCATGCCACATCCAGACAAAAAATCAAGACCGCAGGATTTTCTGGCAAAGCCCCTGAAACTCGAAGATTTGATGGCCTACCAAAAAAACTCCGTGGTCAGCACGCAAATCCTGAATAAAAAAGCGGGCACGCTCACGCTTTTTGCCTTCGATAAGAGGGAAGGATTAAGCGAACACACAGCGCCTTACGACGCATCGGTCATGGTACTTGACGGGAAAGCGGAAATCCGGATCGGTGGCAGATCCCATACGGTCAAAAAAGGCGAGATGATCATCATGCCGGCCAACATTCCTCATTCGCTTAAGGCCGTAACGCCTTTTAAAATGCTCCTCATCATGATCCGCTCCGCCGATTAAAGCGATGCTGGCCTTCCTTGACCGCTGGTTCAAATTCACGGAAAGAAAAACAAATCTCCATACCGAGATCATCGCCGGCGTCACGACGTTCCTCGCCATGGCTTATATTATTTTCGTGAACCCCAACATCCTGTCCGCAACCGGTATGGATAAAACCGCCCTGATCACGGTCACCTGCCTTGTCACGGCGCTTACGACTTTGATGACGGGACTTTTCGCCAACGCCCCGATCGCCATGGCGCCCGGCATGGGATTGAACGCCTTTTTCGCTTATTCGCTGGTCCTGACGGATAAAATCAGCTGGCAGACGGCGCTCGGGATCGTTTTTATCTCCGGCTTTTGCTTCTTCATCCTGACCTTGGCCGGCATGCGGCGAAAACTCGTCCAGGCGATCCCGCGTTCGCTTATTTCAGCCATGTCCGTGGGGATCGGCCTTTTTATTACTTTCATCGGCCTGGTCAATCTCGGGATCATTCAAAGAAGCGAGGCGACGCTGATCTCGGCGGCCCCCGTTACGTCCACCGCATTGATAGGGCTCGCGGGCTTCCTCGTCATGATCACGCTTGAGATGAAAAAAGTAAAAGGGGCCATGATCCTCGGCATTCTGACATCCACTTTGATCGCGCTCCTCATGGGGAAGATCGCCTGGCCGGAAGCGTGGCTTTCCTTTGAAATGAGCTTTTCCCCGATCGCGTTCAAACTCGACATTCTGGGGGCTCTTAAATGGAGCTTCATGGGCTCTATTTTCGCTCTTATGTTCATGGACCTTTTTGACAGTATCGGCTCGCTCGTGGCGTGCTGCCATCAAGCGAAGTTCACGGACGAAAAAGGGAATATCCGGGGTCTAGACCGATTGCTTTCGTTGGACGCGATCGCGACCATGATCGGTGCGATCTTCGGGACCTCTACGACCACGACTTACGTTGAATCCGCGACCGGCATCGGAGAGGGTGGGCGGACCGGCCTTACCTCGATCGTGACCGCTACCCTGTTCCTCCTCGGGATGCTCTTCATTCCGGTCATCGCGATCGTTCCTGCCTATGCAACAGCGCCGGCGCTTATTCTGGTGGGATTTTTTATGATGAAGGAGGTCAAAGAGATCAATTTCTCAAATATGGAGGAGGGATTCCCCGCGTTCGTGATCGTTGTGATGATCGCATTAAGTTATTCGATCGCCGCGGGACTCGCGTTCGGATTCTTAAGTTTTGTGGTCTTCAAGGTCGTGCGGCTCAAGCTCCGGGAGATCCAACCCGCGATGTGGGTCATTGCCGGCCTTTCGCTTCTGCATTTCTTGCTATAAAAGCCAGTATCAGTTCCCGCTTTTTTATCCCAGAGATATTTGAAGAGTAGACTATAATAACGTTATGGGATCCGTTGTTCCGACAAACTACTGGGAAAAACTGAAGGACGGCCGCGTTCAGTGCAACGCTTGTCCGCGGCATTGCAAACTCGCGGAAGGACAGCGCGGGTATTGTTTTGTCCGGGCGTGCGAAAAGGGCCAAATAGTGCTCACCACCTACGGCCGATCGAGCGGCTTTTGCGTGGATCCGATCGAGAAAAAACCTCTCTTTCATTTTCTTCCCGGCACACCGGTCCTTTCTTTCGGGACCGCCGGGTGTAATCTCGGCTGTAAATTCTGCCAGAACGCCGACATCAGCCATTCCCGTGAAATGGATACGCTCGCCGACGCCGCCTCCCCGGAACTCATCGCCAAGACCGCAAAAACCCTCGGTTGCCGCAGCGTGGCTTTTACCTATAACGAGCCCGCGATCTTTCATGAATACGCCGTCGATACGGCTAAAGCATGTCACAAGCTCGGGATCAAGACCGTGGCGGTAACGGCCGGCTATGTCTGCCCGGAACCCCGCAAGGAATTTTATGAGACAATAGATGCGGCCAACGTGGACCTGAAAGGCTTTACGGAGGAATTTTATAAAAAATACACGGACAGCTCTCTTCGGCCGGTCCTTGAAACGTTGATCTATATCAAAAAAGAGACTCCTGTCTGGCTTGAGATCACGACGCTCCTTATCCCGGGACTTAACGACTCGGAAAAGGAATTGCGGGACCTGACTTCTTGGATCGTGAAAAACCTCGGAACCGATGTCCCGCTTCATTTCTCAGCATTTCATCCCGCTTACAAACTCACGGAGCTTTCCCCGACTCCGGTCTCAACGCTCCTGAAAGCTCGCGAGATCGCCCTTCAAAACGGGATTCTTTACTGTTATACCGGCAACGTAGAAAACCCCGAGGGAGAAGCGACTTTTTGCCATGCGTGCGGTAAAAAACTGATCGCGCGGAACGGGTTTGAGATCGCGGAATGGAATCTAAAAGAAAAAATCGTTTGCAAGTTTTGCGGGGCTATTTGTATCGGCGTTTTTGAGGACAAGCCGGGAAACTGGGGTTCGAAACGTCTGCCCGTCAGGCTCAGTGACTTCGCCTGACAGACTTCAGACCACAGACGACAGACTACAGCAAAAACTCCTTATCTTTTTAGGCTGCGGTCTCTTGTCTGTAGTCTGACGAGTTGATCGCTGTAGGAATCCGCCGCAAGGTCTCGTGATCTGATCCCGAATAATCTTCTGTAAAATTCGCATTGCTCCTTTAGCTTCCCGAGGTCTCGTGTAAGGCCGAAGACTTCGATCTCGACAAAATTTCCGATTTTTTTGACCCGGTCGATATGAAACTTTGCGTTTTTAATAAAATAGATCTCGCGCTTCTTATCGACCACCGCCAGAACCCTCGCCGCGGCCGAAAGGATCCTCTTTAAGGAGGCCGGGTCAGGACATTTAAAAAGAACGGCCTTGCAAAGCTTGCTGCTTTTTCGATCGGCGCGCTCATAATAGATCAACGCGTTCTCTATATTCCCTTCGCGGAGCTTTAAGCGGCCCGACGGAACGCGGAAATAAGTATCAACCTGACGGTCAAGGCCCTTGAAGCGGGCGCGGCGGGCTTTGAGGATCTTGCGAATACGAAGGAGGTCCGTACAGCGCGCTTTGATCTCAATGCTGATCATTTCAGGAATGTGTCAGGGGAAGCGTGAAAGTAAATGTGGAGCCTCTGCCGGCCTGACTTTCCACTCCGATCTTGCCGCCATGGGCTTCCACGATCTTCTTCGCGATCGCGAGCCCCAGTCCGGTGCTCTTTTCCCCCGCAGTTGGAGCGACATCCGTCTTTCCGAAATATTGGAACATTTTCGGGATCTCGCTTTGAGGAATGCCCTGTCCTTGATCGATAACCGATATGGCAACCGCCTGAGAAAGCGGAACAGCCCGGAGAATGATACGGCTTCCGGCGTTTGAGAATTTGACGGCGTTCGCGACCAGATTATTGATCACCTGATCGATGCGGTCGGGATCCATGAGGACGCGAGGAAGATGCGAAGGGATCTCTGCGTTAAGTTCGATCGACTTTGCCCTGGCCACCAAAGCGTTGTTGCGACAACTTTCTTCAAGATAGGCCGTAAGGTCGATCTCCTTTTTCCGAAGATCGAGCCGGCCGGATTCGATCGCGCTGACATCCAAAAGATCGTCGATCAAAGCGAGCATTTTATCGCAATGCTGCGAAATAGCCCGCGTGGGCTCCTTTTGCGCTTCCGGCATCTCCCCTAAAATCCCGTCCTTAAAAAGGTCAACGTAGCCTTTGATGACCGCGATCGGGCTGCGAAGATCATGCGCGGCGATCCCCAGGAATTTGTTTTTAAGATCATTCAGCCGGATGGCCTCCTGATAAAGCCGGCTTTTTTCAAGGGTCAGGGCAAGCTGGCCCGCGATCTCCTGGAAAAGTTCGACATGCGCATTTTTGTATTCATTTATGCGCATACTTGAAAAAAAGAGAAATCCGACGGACTTGCCGGAAGCGATGAGCGGGCAGGTCAGACTCGAAAGCATGCCTTCCTCAACGATATCCTTCGTGGATTTGGACCGCGGGTGGTCCCTAAGGTAGGCCTTAAGGTCATTTAAGATGCGTGGGCTGCCACTCCGAAGGACTTTCTCGAGACTGCTTCCCCGCATTTCCGCGGAATAACCTTTTCCGATCTTGATCACGGAAGCTTCCGAGCGGACCCAATAAGCCCTCAAGACGCTGTCGTTCTCCTCCAAAAGCGAAAAGCCGATCCTTTGATAAGGAATGATCTCGCGCAAGGAGTGGTAAGCGTCATCAAGAACTTCATCGAGCGTTTTCCCGGCATTGATCTGCCCGGTGATCTCAAGAAGCGTCTTCAGCTCTTTTTCCCGGTTCGCCATGATTTTCCTTAATCAAAAAATAGATCTGGGATCATGACAGCACTTGATTTTTATTAAAAAAATAATCAGAAATCAGTGCAGTCCTGACTACCTTTAATCTTTAATAAAAGCCAGGGCTGTCCAAGTCGCCGTCCATAAAAAGAAGATGAAGACTTGGGCGCCACGTCAAAAACCTTTCCTAGAAGCCGAAATATCAAGATTCGCTTTTTGCGAACGGGTTTAATTTTTTAAGACTGCTCGCAGCGCTCGTGATCGCTCCTGCCGTGCTTTTAAGCGTTTCTCCCGCCTGCCCGGCTGCCGCCGTAGGATCTTGCGTGACGGTTTTAAAGGCATCCAACCCTTTCGACGCTGCTTGCGCAGCCAACTGGGCGGAATGATCGAGAACGCCGCTCATGGCGCCCTGGAGACCCTGCACGTCAAAATTCACAAGATTGGAGATCCCGGAACTCATCATGGCTTTTAGAACGATCAGCCGTACGACGCTATTGACATCCGTAATGTCCCGGAACGTCTGATCGAGATTGATGTTGAATTCCTTGGTGGACGGCGCACCTCCCGAATAATCCACATAAACGACTTTCCCGATCTTAAGCCGCATCACATCGATCTGGATCGGGATGGGTTTGGCCGGAGCTTTGGCTTCCTTGGGAGCTTCGGCGGGGGCTTTTTGAGTCCCCTGGAGAGCTTTTAAGCGATCCAGGTTCAATTCGCCTTTTTCATTTTTAACAACGGTAAACTCCTTCATGTCGAATTCGAGATTCTCAAGATGGGCTTTTCCTTTCAGGAAACTGAAAAGGCGGTAATCCACCAGGATCTTAGGGATGTCCACCAAGGACGTATCGTGAAACCCGGCCGGGTTTTTCACGACAAGATCTTCGATATCCACCAGGGTTTTTGAGAAATCCAGATCCAGTTTTTTAATGCTAAGCGGCATGCCGGTCGCGGCCTTGACGCCGCCTTCCACCGCCGCTTTGACCACAATGTTCCGCGCAAGCACGAGCACCACTAGAACCACCACGATCCCTACGACTAATTTTAAAATCGTTTTCATGTTCGCCTCCTTTTTGAAATTTAAGATTCTATCAGTCCATGTCCATCCGGAGCGATCTTATTGGCGATCTCCGAACGATGACGGATTTCGCACCATCGCCTGATGGTCTTCAGAACAGAGGGAAATCTCTCTTGGTGGTAGCCAAACACCAGCATCTCCTTATAGATATCATTAAAATCTTCCTCTGTATATTCAATTTTAAAAATCGACGAGATCAAACCGGTTCGGTCCTTTCCGCCATGACAATGGATCAAAACGGGATGATTGGCGGGGTCCTTGATCACGCGAAGGATCTCAGCGATCTGCTCAAGATCATGGTCTCCTTCGGCGTCCATAGGAAAATAATAATATTGGAGGCCTATTCTTTCGGCCGCAGATCTTTCCCATGCATGATTCGTCTCATCCCGTTTCAAATTGATCAGGGTCTTCAGGCCGTGGTCCCTCATCCTTTGAAGCGATTTTTCGCTTGGCTGAGCGGACCGCCAAAGAAATGGGGTTACAAAATGAAAATTGAACTGTTCGTCAACTATGGAAGTTTCGGGCGGCGCGTAGTCCTTCGAAGCGAAGCTGGAAGGGCTCTGTTCAAAAACAAGCGGCTCGTTTTGCGGGTTAAAAATACGCCCTGTCAGGATCAGGATCAAAAAAATGGTTAGGACCGCCAATATGGCCCAATGAACACGGTTTTGTTTCACTCTTGATATTCCTTTTCTATTTTGTTTTTGAGAACAAAATCGGATTTTTAACGGAGCGCTTGAAGATCGCTTCTTCGATGGCGACTTCCTTGCGGGAGCGGATCCGGTGCAGGTGGTGTTCGATGCGCTCGCCCGGAACATTCAGTTGCCCCAGGATCAACCGGTTCAGCTCATAACTGGCTTCCCATTCTTCGGTCACCACAATATCCGCTCCGAGCTCATAAAGCCGCGGCATCTGCCCTTCGTAGCGCGTACGGACCGCCAAAGTCACTCCGGGGTTCAGATCCTGCACGACCCGGATGATCTGCGCCATACCAAGCGCGTCTGGAAAGCTTACGATCACTGCACGAGCGCGGCCGATCCCCGCCCGTTTTAGGACCTCGCGGTTTGACGCGTCGCCATAAATCGCTTTCATATGCATTCTTTTCGCGTCGCGGATCTTGACGGGATTCATTTCGATGATCACAAAGGGAACATTCTCCTCTTGAAAAGCCGCGGCGAGGTCGCGGCCCGTCGGCCCAAAACCGCAAAGGATCACGTGGCCGTGCAAAGCGGCAAGTGTCCGATCCGGCCGGGTCCAGCTGCGCGGCGGAACGCCAAAGATCACAAACCGGCTGAGGATCTTCAAAACAAGCGGGATCGCGGCGAAAAAAAGCGGGGTCATCAAAAGCGTGATGAACGCCGTGGAAAGCAATATCTGGTAAAGCGCCGGCGTAATATGCCCCGAGGTCCGCGCCGTTTCAATCAGGAGAAACGAGAATTCCCCGATCTGAGAAAGGATAATGCCGGTGATCACGGCAACACGCGGAGGAAAGCCGAACGCCATGATGAGAAGCGTCATAATGACGAAATTCACGAAAAGCACCAGGCCCACCACCAGAAGAACGAGGCCAACATGGTTCAGAAAGAAGTGGATATCAAAAAGAAGCCCCATTGAAACGAAGAAAATGCTTACGAAAAGATGCCGGAACGGAAGGATGTCACCGATCAACTGATGCGAAAACCCCGTATTGGCGAACATAAAACCCGCCAATAGGGCGCCGATAGCCATCGAAAGACCGAGCGCCCCGCTTCCCCAGGCCATGCCGAGACAGACCACAACCGAGAAAAGGAAAAAGACCTCCCGGTTACGGACTACCGCCACGCGGTAAAGAAGCTGCGGCAGAAGGTATCTGGAAAAAATGAACGCACCGGCGAGAAGCAAAATGGTCTTAAGAAGCGCCAAACTAAGGGAAAGACCGATCGAGCTCATCGGCTGGCCGAAAGCCGAGAGAAAGATCATAAGCGGCACCACCGCAAGGTCCTGAAAAATAAGGATCGAGATCGCGATGCGGCCGTGCGGCGCGTCGATCTCGCCCCGGTCCATGAGGTATTTGAGCACGATCGCGGTGGAACTGAGCGCAATGACCGAACCGAGAAAAAAACTCTCATAGAAGGTCCACCCGCGCCACCAGCCGAAAACGGCTGAGACGGCGATCGAAATAAAGATCTGGAGCGTCCCGCCGATCACGGCGATATTCTGCATGCCACGCAAACGCTCGACGGAGAATTCCAGTCCGATCGTAAGCATCAGAAGCACCACGCCGAGCTCCGCAAGGATACGGATATGTTCACTGTTGGAAAGAATGCCCAACCCTTGCGGCCCGATAAGAACGCCCGTTAAGAGGAAACCAAGGATGGCGGGGAGGCGGAACCTTTCAAAAACCATGGCCACGGCGGTGGCCATCAAAAGAACCAGAAGGATCTCTTTTAGAAATGAAGGATTTGCCATGATCTTCCTTGATCGAAAAATAGAGATTTGGGCGTCATGACGCTCCTTTGAATGGGAAAGAAAACCGGAACTTATGACAAAGCGTAGTATACAAAATCGCAAGGCCGTTAATCCAGCGTTATGAATAAGTTGTGAAAATTTCAATCTTCGCGATTTAAAAGATCGGGGGCATCTCTGGAGTTGAAAAAATTCTTTCTTGGCCGTTACTGAAATAGAGAAAGGATTTTCGAAATTTTCGCTTCGAATTTCAATTTTTTAGACTTATGATTTTCGATATAAAAATGCTATAAATTGATATAAATAAGACTTTTTAAAATAAAAATGATTTTTTTTACTATTTAAATAAAGTTGCACCGCACCTGACGAAACTATAAACTTAATGGTAGGGATGGTATAAAGCGTCCCAAAAGGAGAAATGATGAAGGGGTTTTTGAGAGGACAGAGGGGGTTTACCATCATCGAGTTGATGATAGCGCTTTTCGTGACGGCGCTTGCGATCGCGGGGTACATCGGCGCCAATGTCGTGATCCAGAGGAACTCGGAGGAGGCCTTCGAGCGGACGGTGGCGACGCAAGACGCGCACCGGGTCATTGAAAGGATGCGGAGCGCGGCGCAAACCGGGATTTTCCCGGGCAACGTCACCACGGCCTTCCCGCAGAACGGCGCCGTGGCGGGCTTTGCCAATCTGACCGGCGAACAAGTCACGGTCAGTTATGTGAACACAGCGACCGATCCTTTGGACGCGACGGTAACGGTGACCTGGACTTCGAACACGCGAAGACCGTCAACGATGGCTTTAAGAACCTTGATCACGCAAAGGTGACATTTATGAAAATATTGGGAAAGAAGGGCGCAAAAGGTTTTACGGTCTCGGAACTCATGATCGTGGTGGGCCTTTCTTCCGTTGTGTTTATGGGCGTGCTTGCGATCCTGCGGGTCGGCACCGAACAATCCCAGCTCAGCCAAACCAAGATGCTCCTCCAGGATACGGCGCGCGAGGCCCTTTATAAAATGGTCCAGGAGATACGGCAATCCGCGCCAAGCCGCATCACGATCGCGGGAAACAGCGCCTCGATCCAGTTCGCGGTCCCCGACCCCGCTTCGCTGGTAAGCACCACAAGCTATACGGTAAATTGGACGGGAGCGCATCAGATCCAGTACGCGCTCGGTGGCGCCGGTAACCGTCAAATCCTGCGAACGGACCTGGCGACCAATAGAACTTCGGTGCTGGCTAACGATGTCACAGCGCTCCAGTTCACGGGCGACGCGGCTCAGCCGAATGTCGTGACGATCACGATCAGCGCCCAGCGGAACCTGACTTCGGGACGCCCCGTACCGTCCGCCCCATTGCAATTAACCGCACAAGCGGAGGTCCGGAACCCATGAACGCTTACGCGACGCGCCAAAAAGAAAAAGGATTCATACTCGTGGTGGTTTTTCTGGTGGTCTTGCTGGTGGCCATTTTTTCACTGGTATTCTTTTCCCGGCATAACACGTTCCTTCAAGCGTCCGAACGCAACCGCAATAAGATCGTGGCGTTCAATATGGCGGAGAACGGCGTTGATTTTGCCATTACCCAGTTGAACACGGACCTGAATTACGGCGGAACACCGGTCTATGTACCCATGAACGGGACCGCCGGACGCGGGGGCTTTACGGTAAGCGTCACGCGAGAAGCTGCCAATCCCATGGTCCGCATCATCCAAGCTACCGGCTTCGCGCCGGACAACAACAGCGCTTCCCGCGCCTACCAATCCGTGCCGGTCGTGGTCTACGGAATGTTCCGGCCAAGCAATCTTTTTGACTTTGCGGTGTTCGCCGAAAACACCCTTACGCTGACCGGAACGGATAAGATGGCCAGCGTTGACAGCTACGATTCCCGCCTCGGCCCTTATACTTCGGGCGGCAGCGACGGTGATATCGGAACCAATAGCATCGCGGCCGGGGCGATTACGCTCAATGGAAAAACGATCGTACAGGGAGACGCCTTGATCGGCCCCAGCGGAGACCCGGATGATGGAGTGGATATAGGGCCGAACGCGACGATCGCGGGAACGACCGGAACGCTGACGGAGCTTCAGGATTATCCGACGCCTTCCACAACGCTTCCCTCTTCGGGCGATCTGGCCGTCACCACCGGCACTCAAACGCTCATGCCGGGAACGTATCACTACGATTCTCTTTCGATCTCGGGAAATGGAACCTTAAGTCTTACGGGGCAAGTGATCATTTATGTAAGCGGACCGGTGGATATTACCGGCAACGGGATCGTCACAGCGGATAATCTGCCGACGAATCTTTTGATCTATGTGACAACCTCCGATACGGTAAAAGTGGCGGGCAACGGTTCTTTTTATGGCGGTATCTACGCTCCCAATTCCCTTGTCAAAAATGACGGGAATGGAGGTATTTTCGGGGCCGTCGTGTCCAAAGATTATGTCCAGACAGGCAACAGCTCCATTCATTTCGACCTCGCGATGACGGAAGTCGAAAGCGACCAGCGGCTGGTCTTTGAAGTAACGGCCTGGCAGGAACAGAACAGTTTGACTTGGAATACTTAAAGGGGGAAACAATGGACACAAAACGCCGTTTTCGTAAAGACCGCAAAGGGTTCATTCTGCTTACGACCTACCTGATTGTAACGCTAGTCTCGCTTTTCTCGCTGGCTTATTTTACGCGGGGCAATGTGTTCCTGCAGGCGTCCGAACGCAACCGGAACAAGATCGTGGCGTTCAATATGGCTGAAGCCGCGGTGGACTTCGCCGTCCGACAGCTTGTTTCCAACCCTAATTACACCGGCACAGCGACCTTTACCCCTCTGAATTCCGGTTCCGCGCAAGGGGGCTACACGGTTACTGTCTCGACGCCGCTTAATAATTCCAGGGTGCGGATCATTCAAGCCAACGGATTTGCCCCGGATAACAATACGGTTTCACGCGCCTATCAGGCGTCAAGCATCACGACTTATTTTGAGTTCAGCTCCAATCCGCTTTTTAATTTTGCGATCTTTGCCGCCGATTCCGTTAATTTGACGGGGAGCGGAAGATTCGCGAGCGTGGATAGCTACGATTCCCGAACCGGACAATACGCCAGCGGGAGCGCTACCAGTAACGGCGATATCGGCGTCAATAGCATCGCGGCGGGATCCATTACCTTAGGCGGACAGACGATCGTTAAAGGCGACGTGCTTATCGGACCCGGAGGCAATCCTTCCACGGCTGTTACGGTCGGGCCGAACGCAACGATCACGGGAACCCAGAGCACCTCCGCGATCACTTACACGCACCCGACGCCCTCTACAAGCGTTCCTTCCTCGGGAGCCCTGGAGTTGACCGGAGGAACGACCATTTTGATGCCAGGGACCTATCATTATTCTTCCCTGAAAGTTTCGGGACAGGGAGTCCTCCAGGCATCGGGCCCTGTGACGATCTATGTGGACGGAGCCGTAGAACTTACCGGACAAAGTGTGGTATCTCAAAATAATTTGCCGAAAAATTTTCTTATTTACGTGATCGGCTCCCAAACCGTTACGCTCGCGGGGCAAACCGATCTTTACGGAGCGATCTACGCCCCTAATGCCGAGGTTCAAAATTCCGGGAATGCGGCTGTGTTCGGCGCGGTGGTCGCAAAAAAATACACGCAAACGGGGAACGCATCGATCCATTTCGACCAGGCCCTTACCGAAGTAGCGAATGATCAAAGTCTTGGAACGCCGCGTGTCCGGGCCTGGCAGGAGCAAAATTCTCTGACCTGGGGGACATGATATGAAAAAGGATAAACCTCGTTCCGTAAAAAATAAACGAACGGAAGGGTTTATTCTGATCGCGACTTATCTGATCGTGATGCTCGTTTCGATGTTCTCTTTCGCGTATTTCGCAAGGGCGAACGCCTTTCTCCAGGCTTCGGAACGCAACCGCAACAAGATCATCGCGTTCAATATGGCGGAATCGGCCGCGGATTTTGCGCTCGCGCAACTCGCCGCAAATCCCGCTTACACCGGCACCGCCACCTTTGTTCCGTTGAGTTCGGGGTCCGCGCAGGGGGGCTTTACGGTCACCGTAACGACGCCGACCAATAATCCCAATATCCGCATGATCCAGGCGTCCGGTTTTTCCCCTTCCAATGTCAACACTTCACGGGCTTACCAAGCGTCCGCGGTCACGACTTACGGCAGGATCCAACCAAACAGTCTTTTTAATTTCGGGGTCTTCGCGCAGGATTCCATCAGCTTGACGGGTAATGCGGTCGTCGACAGTTATGATTCCAGGAACGGAGCCTACGGCGGCAGCAACCGGCTGAACAACGGCGACATCGGCACCAACAGCATCGTCAGCCAGTCCGTGACCCTGAGCGGGAACGCTTTGATCAAGGGAGACGCGGTGGTAGGCCCAAGCGGCAATCCGGGCTCCGTCATCCGGCTGAACGGGAACGCCGCCATCACGGGAACCAGTACGGCGGCGGCGCAGGCCAGCTCTTATCCGGCGCCGACCACAACGCTTCCGTCCTCCGGCGCCTTGAATATCAGCGGGAACAACACGACCTACCTTATGCCGGGAACTTATCATTATTCTTCGATCAGTATTACCGGGAACGGCAAGCTGAGTTTAACGGGCCCCGTGACGATCTATGTGGACGGCGACGTGAATCTTGCCGGCAACGGCGTCGCGACCCAAAACAACGTTCCCACCAATTTCATGCTTATGGTCACGGGAAGCGACACGGTCAAGGTCTCGGGGAACGGGAATTTTTACGGGGCCATTTACGCGCCGAACGCGCCCGTTAAAAATACCGGTAACGGCTCCATCTTCGGAGCCGTGATCGCGCAGGACTATGATCAGACCGGCAACGGCTCCGTCCATTTTGACGAAGCGTTCAAAGACGTTCAGGGAACGAGCGGTTCCGGACGGCTGGCCGTAACGGCCTGGCAGGAACAGAACAGCCTCACCTGGGGAACCTAATCCCTCGCGTCGTCCTCCCACGCGCAGACCTTGGGGATCTGAAGAAGACCGCTGTATTGCAGAAAAGAAACTCCGAGGAATTTTTTGCCGGTCGCTTTTTCTTCAAAACGGAAAACTCCGGGAACGATCTCCGCCGAACGCGCGTACTTCTCCCCTTTAACGATCTCCCCCATCGGAATGCCGGGGTCCCCCTGATCGTCGCGGCAAACGCGGTCAGAAACCATGTTCTGGCTCACGAATTGATAGAATTTCTGCGCCGGATGGTCTTTGGGAATGTCGGGGATTACCGGCGGCGGCGCAGAACAACCGGCAGCGAGCATTGTCAACAAAAGGAGCCTTCTGAGGGTCTTTACCATTTTCCGGTTTTCTCGATCTTGGGTTTCGGGTGATGTTGGATCGAAGCGACGGCCTCATGAAGCAAGGAATCGGGCAATGAATATTCTTTAAGCTCTCCGTTCAGGAACTTGTCGTATCCCGCCAGGTCCATAAGCCCGTGGCCGCTGTAACAAAAAAGGATCGTTTTTTCTTTTCCTTCTTCGCGCGCTTTGACGGCTTCCTCGATCGTGGTAGCGATTGCGTGGCTTGTTTCCGGCGCGCACACAGCCCCTTCCGTCCGGGCCCAAAGCATCGCGGCCTCATAACACTTGACCTGATCGATGGCGCGCGGCTCCAGAAGCCCTTCGACCACGCCCTGGCTTACGAGGGGTGACATGCCGTGATAACGAAGACCGCCGGCGTGGATCGGCGCGGGAATAAAACTATGCCCGAGCGTGTGCATGGGAAGAAGCGGCGTCATTTTCGCCACATCGCCGTGATCATAACTGAAAGGCCCGCGCGTCAGGGTTGGGCACGCGGTGGGCTCGACGGGAATGATCTTGATCTTCGCCCCGTGGATCTTGTCGCAAACAAAAGGAGAGGAAATACCCGCGAAATTGCTTCCGCCGCCGGCACACCCGATCACGATATCGGGCTGTTTTTCGCCCGCGAGCGCGAGCTGCTTTTTCGCCTCAAGGCCGATGATGGTCTGATGAAGCATGACGTGATTGAGAACGCTCCCCAGGCAATAACGCGTTTTTCCGGTCGGGTCGCCGACCGCTTCCTCGATCGCCTCGCTGATCGCGATCCCAAGACTTCCGGGCGTCTTGGGGTCTTTTTTCAGGATCTCGCGGCCGGCATGGGTTTCATGGCTCGGGCTCGCGACGCAATGGGCGCCCCAGACACGCATCAGACTTTTACGGAACGGTTTCTGATCGAAACTGATACGGACCATGAAGACTTTGCATTCAAGGCCCAGGAGCTGGGAAGCGAAAGCGATCGCGCTCCCCCACTGGCCGGCCCCCGTCTCGGTCGTCAGTTTCTTGATCCCGAATTGTTTGTTATACCAGGCCTGCGCGACGGCGGTGTTCGGCTTATGGCTCCCGGCGGGACTCACGCTCTCATCCTTGTAATAGATCCTGGCCGGCGTTTTGAGGTGCTGTTCGAGAAAGACCGCGCGGCGCAGCGGCGCGGGACGCCAGCGGTAAAGCATTTCCAGCACGCCCTCCGGAATATCGATCCAGCGTTCCGTGCTCATTTCCTGTTCGATCAGATTCATAGGAAAAACTTTTTCGAGCATATCCGGCGAGATCGGGTTCCCATCCGGCCCAAGCGGCGGCTGCATCGGCGTCGGCAGGTCGGCCGCAAGGTTGTACCACTGTTTGGGCATGTCTTTTTCGCTAAGCGTGATCTTGATGTTTTTCACTTCCATTCCTTTCCGGTTCTATGACTGAGATGATAAAGTTCACTTTAAAACGAAAGATCGATCAAAAAAAGGGCGCCTAATAGAACGCTTTTTTCGACCGTGTCCGCCTCGAGCGGAAAAGTGATCCCGAATGAGACGCGCTTCTTTTCTCCTTCAACGGTCCGCCCCGGGCGCCGGCTGATCTTCCCCAGGGTCACGCCGTTTTTACGGACACGGAAAGTCTCGGTCGAACCCGGGAACGCCTCCGCGACCTCATAAAGGACCTGGTTCGAAGCGTCCGCGACCCGGAAATGCCCCGACCCCGAGCCGTGCTTTTGCGCCGAACCGAGCAACTCCTCGGAGTCGTTGAAAACTTCCATTTTATTGGAAAAAAGACCGGCGCTTTTTTTGAAATAAAGGATCTCTTCGCCCTGGGCGTTGATCAAAAACAGCGTGAAGGCATGCGCGCTCCGGAGCGCCGCCATTCCGGCGCTCGCCCAGCCCTCCAGCACCGCATAATAAACTTCTTTTTCCGAAATATCCGAAAGGCAGCAAACCGGTTTTAACTTCCAGGTCTCGGGAACGCCCTCGTATTTCGTTTTTTCGCGCAAACTCAAAGAATCGAAATGCTTCAGTTGTTCCATGCCCGAACCTTGATCTGCCCCCGCAATTCAATCCTCCGACTCAAGAAAGCGGCGGAGCTTGAGGAAAATCGACGGCCGTATCGGCCACGTGATTGATGTAATTCGTAAAAATATTAAGCGCGACGGCCGCAATGATCTCAAGGACCTCTTCGTCGGAACACCCCGCCTTGCGCGCTTCGGCAAGTTCAGCATCCGTGATATTACCTCGGTTTGAAGAAAGCTTTTTCGCCAATTTGAGGATCGCGTTCGTTTTGGGATCGGCGGACTTTGCGCGCCGGCCTGATTCGATCTCCTCAGGCGTCAGCCCGGCAAGTTTCCCGATCGCCGAATGGGCTGAAAGACAATATTGACATTGATTGTCTTCTCCGACCGCAAGCGCGATCTGCTCCCGGACTTTGGCTGAAAGCTTCGCGTCGGCAAAAGCGCCGCTGAAGCCCAGATAGGCCTGGAGCGCCGTTGAAGAATGGGCCATCGTCTTGAAGATATTGGGAACCCGGCCGGATTTCGCCTTGATCGTAGCCAAAAGCTCTTTGACCTTGCCTTGCGTTTTTTCGGGATCTAACGGTTGAATGCGGCTCATAAAATACCTCCTTAAAGTTGACGGAATTTTATTTGGTTCTTAAATAACGGCGCGTCAGAGCGATCACAAAAAGCGGAATCAGCAAAACGCCCGAAAGGGCTTCGAATGCGGCGACAGCGCGTGTCCAGCCCATCGGAAGATAATCGCCGTAACCCACCGTTGTGTAAGCGATAATGCTGAAATAGAAAGATTCGAAAAGATCGATCTTCTGGACAAATCCGCCGATCAATATTTTTTCTGAAAAATGATAACAAAGAGCGCTTGCGATCATGATCATGCAGGCGATCCCGAAAACGCGGAACGGCAGTTCCCCGTAACCCCAGATCAAACGGTTGAGGGAACCGAAGATCCAGCTGAAAAAATTCGCAAAGCGGTCTTTCCAAGCAACGGTCTGGATCCCGACGGCCATAGGCCCTTGCGCCCGCCCGGGGACGAAGGTCCGCCACAAACGCAAAAGGCGGGCGTCTTTGGAACGGCGGTAACAGTAAGAATATTTCGTAAAATCCCCTTCTTTCTCATAAAGAAGGGCGGCTTCGCTGAAAAGGGTTTCGGCATAGCCATAGTCCTGGGCCTTAACAGCCTGAAGCGCCGCCGATTCGTTACGGGTCGCGGCGTTGCGAAGCGGCTGCCAACCGGTATGAATGTTCCAACAGGTGGCCGCGGAAGAAAAGCAGACCGCCGCCTTGAGCGGTTCGTTCGCCTCCTGAAAAAGCCGCGCCGCCTGGTCGAAGGTTTGAAAGGCCTGATCGATCTTGCGTTCACCGCGAAGGCGATGCGCCTCGCGCTCTAAAGCGATCGCCTGTTCGATCTTTGTCAGGGACGCCGGCGGCGGCGTATTGAAGTGAAGAGTTTTCGGATCCATGAGGACATTCTACCTCATCCGCCGCAGGGTTGCCAATCCGGGAGTTCCGCGTTGCGGGCAATATGTTTCGCGCGGCGCACACAATCCGTAATGCCAAAGCCAAAAAATCCGTTCCCCGCGAGATAAAGCCCCCGGTGCCGGCGGGTTTTCTCCTCGACCCTTGCCACCCGTTCAAGGTGGCCGGGCTCATAGCGCGGCAAGGCACGCGGATAACGTTCTACGCGGACAAATTCAGGAGGAGTTCTGACATGGCCGGTCTTTTTAAAAAAACAGAGGATCTTTTCCCGGATGACTTCATCATCATAATCGAACACTTCCGGTAAAAGGGTTTTCGAAATAAAAACCCGGAAAAGGCGGTATTTTCCATCCGCGCTCCCGCCCAGGCATTTCAGACTGCAAAAAGGACTCTTTTCGCCCGGAGCGGGTATCAAAAATTTAGGGTCCGCCAACTGAGCGGGAATATTTTCGGACCGATAAACCATAGGAACCGTGATGATCGAGTCATAAAAAATACCCGAAAGCTCCCGCGAAAGTTCCGGCGACGCTTCCTCGAGAAGCCGGGCGCTTTCCCATGCCTTGACGGCGAGGCATAACAGGTCGGCTTGAAGCGTCTCCCCTGTTTGCAACAAGATCTTCCAGCCTGCATCATAGAAACATGAGCGAACGGGCGTCGACAGCCGAAGTTCGCACGGCCTCAGTTCTTGAGCGAGTTTTTTAACCCATACTTCAAATCCGTTCCGGAAAGCAAAAAAACCGGGATTTTTTTCCTTTTTTTCGCCGCCGCGGCCCCGCCAGGATGCCGTCAAAGACCCGTAACTTCGTTCCGCCTCGACAAGACGCGGGAACACGGCCTTCACGCTCAGGTGTTGGGGGCCCGCCATATAAATGCCGCGGGCCAGAGGACCCGCAAATTCGCGGACAAAACCAGCTCCGAGGCGGCGGCAGATAAGATCGGCGAAACTTTCGTCCTTTTCTTCTTTTTTCCGTGACACAAAGGGTTCTCGGAGCATCCGGCATTTAGTCGGAAGGCTCAAAGGCGCGTTTTTTAAAAAGGAAATGGCTTCATGAAAAGAATCGGGAAAATCAAGGGCGGAGAAGATCCTTTCCCCCTTGAACATGGAAAAACGGCGGAAGGCCGGAGAGGCCTCCAGGAGCTCGGATCCAAGCCCCAACTCGCCGCAAAGATCAAGAACGTCCCTGTGCCCCGCATCAAAAGCGTCCGCGGCAGTTTCCATCCAAAAATCTTCATAGGCGATCGTTTGAAGCGCGCCCCCAAAACGGTCCGAGGATTCAAGCAGCGTGATCTTAACAGGAAAGTTCTCGCGAAGGGCTTTCTGACGGAGAAAATATGCGGCGGTAAGTCCGGAAATGCCGCCGCCGACGATCACAGCATGAGAGTGATGCATGGGGCCCCGCGAAGGGAGAGAGGATTAATTGTCGGAAACAATGATGGTAAAAGTTTCCCGGGGCGGGTCCGTCTCGGCTTCCCAGGACCGCCGGTAAATAAAATCGGCTTTGGTCTCGCCCGGGTTCAAGGCCTTGAACTTGAAGATCTCTTTCCCAGGCGCCCCCACTCTGTCGGTTTGAGCCGAGGAAAATTCGGAGCCGAGCGATCTGACCGTTGTGTCATTTTCCGGCAAGGTCATCCGCCAGGAATAACCCGTCGAAGGATTGCTGGTGAGCGAAATCGAAAACTCCTCCCCGACCCGCACCTGAATGGAAACGCTTGAGTCCTCAAAAACGCGAGGTTGCGTTCCTTCCGGAGGAACCGTTGTAACGCCGGAGGACTCTTCTTTCATTTCTTCCGGAACGATGACTTTCATGGTCACGGGGTCGCTCCAGAGAGGTTCGGCAACATCGCCGTTCTCGCTCATGCGCTTGAATCCGAGATGGAATGTGAGCGTCCCGGTCTGATCCTTGCCGGGGATATGGAGCATGATGTCTTTTTCGTAGGCCTCGCCGGGGCCAAGAGGAACTTCCTCGAGGGAATTTTCATCGCAAGTCCACGGCTGGATCAGGACTTCGGGGTTATCCGTGATCCAGTGTTTTTCATAGGAACAACTGTAAGCCCAGAATTGCGTGGAGGAATCCGGGCTCGGATTCACGACCCGCATATGGACAAGGAACATCGTGCCGGCTTGGACCGTGCTTTGATCCGGAAATGCTTCGATCTCAAGCGGAGAAACTTCGCCGCGGGAAGCGGCGGGGCAAAAAAGAAAAAAGACCAGAATAAGAACAAAAAACCGTTTCATTTTCATGGGCCGGTTCAGCTGATCTTGGTAAAGGTGTACTGGGCCTTGATATGCTTCTGGAAAAAAGCGCCGTGTGACGGAGCGGTCATCAGCCCGTGATAGACGCTTTCCGGCACCTCGCGATAACGGTAAACACCGCCGGCGCGGAAAACGACCTCCAGGGTCGAGGAGGCGTGATCGTAACCGATCAACGCAAGATCGCGCGACCTTACGGGTTTGACATCCATATCGATTTCCATAAAAACGCCTTTCTTTTGGATCCGATCAAAAAGTCCCGGACGCTTGTTTCTTCAGAGCTTCTTCAAGCTCATGGAATTTCTCGATGATCACATCGCGAGCCGGACGGTAACTGCCGTCCTCGAATTTAAAAAAAATGATGTTATTTCCAAAAAGCGAACGGTAACAATGTTTCTTTGCCCATTCTTCCGGACGCTCATTACGATAATTTGTCATCAGGTACACAAGGCCATAGGGATACGCGAACTGGACCGTATAATCGATCCCGTCATACTGGACGATGAGCGGCGTCGTCCTGAAATAGTTCAGGACACAGATCATCTTTGAAAGATCGCTTGAAGGTTTTTTGAGGAAGTCCTGATAGGCCTGGGAGGTCTCAAGAGGCGGCAGATCCTCAGCGGCCAAAACCGCCGGAACCGGCCCTCCCGCAAGCACGAAAGAAAAAAACAAAACACCGCCGACCCAGAACTTCTTCATCAACCTTATGATCCCTGACTTTTTAACCGGCTCTTTTCAGAGCTCGTCCATGTAGGAAGTATGACCCATGCTCTTCTTGTAATAATCCAGACATTCCCGGCAGATCCCGTCCCCGTGCACCCACTGGGGATGCTCTTTCAAGATAATGTCGATGATGTGATGGTCGGTATGCTTCAAGAAGACCATCAGATCATGTTCCATTTCCTCCCCGCAAACCGGGCATTTATATTTTTCCACTGGGATCCTTTTCCGGAAGACCTTTTTGATCCTTTCCGTGCCTGGAACATAGCTTAAACGAACTATACCTTTTCGTCAAAGCCCCAGTTGGCGTGCAGGAAGTATTCCTTGATCTCTTTTTTATGTTCTTTGAGATGAAAACGGAAATTGGCGATCCCGCCCTGGGGTAAATGGTCGGGATCCGTCGGGACGCTGGTCCCCAAGAGGGGCACTTTGTCCTTATTGAGGATCACCAGATGGGCCCGGATATTCTTGATGGGATGGCCAATATTATTGATCACGATGCCTTGAAGGGACGCGCCTTCGGCCTCATTGAAGTGAGTGCTGGCGCCTTTGATAATCACTTCACGCGGCAGTTTTTGAAAATTCTCGATCTCAGGAAAGGATTCGATCCCCATGGCCTTTATCCGCGGCATGATATACGTCATGCCCTCATTATAAAGACGGCTAAAGAAGGTTATTTCTATAATACTTTTTGAGCCCGAGTTTCAGGTTCGGGTTCGGGAGTAAGCGCTTCGAAAAATTGCTCGAATTCATCTTCGAGGGCCAGATAAGGTACGGGGCGGAAGCCCGTGATCCGTTCAATAGTGTCTAACGTCTTTAAATTGAACGGATCGCACATCGCGACACGCAAGGAGCCCTCCGAAACTCCGATCGGAACCACGCGATGATGAAAAATAAACTCCCGGTTGAAGAGATGGAAAGCTTCCGGGTCCGGTGTCCATTCTTTAAGACTGAAATAAGGGACTTTGAGTTTCTTCTCAAGCATCTTCCCGATATCCTGGCTCGAGATAAGGTCCATGGCGATCAGGGTTTGGCCGAGGCGTTGCCCCGTTTCGAGATGTTTTTTAAGCGCCTGGCCGAGCTCGTCCTCCGTAAGAAGCCCCGCGCTGACAAGGACCTGCCCCAGAGGATCCACCCGTTTCTTAGGTTTCGCCGGCTTGATCTCGGGCTCGAGAATGTGCACCGCATCGTCTAGTTTCTTGATCGGAGCCGACCGCCGGTCCTGCAAGTAGTGGCTGCCGGGCTGGGTTTTAAGGAAACTTTTCACTTCAGCGGCGTCCTGCGCGATCTCGCGAAGACTCGTATAGTTGCGATAGAGATTTGTGCATCCCGCCACAGAGCAGGACATGAGCGGAAAATTCTCCATTTTGTTGCGGCGGTTCTCCACCCGGATAAATCCCGCGTCCCGGTCGGCGCGGGTGTAATAGGTCGGAATGATCCGGTCAAAATCATCGATGAATTGGCGCGCGAAGACCTCTTCGAGTTCGACCGGAAGCACCACGATAAAATCGTCGCCTCCGATGTGCCCGATGAAACACTCCCCGTCCCCCGCGACAGCGTGGCTGGTCGAGACCAGAAGCCGCGCGGTTTGTAAGATCACGTCGTCGCCTTTTTGGAAGCTGTAATGATCGTTGAAGGCCTTGAAATTATTGACATCGATATAGAGGACCGAGAATTTTTCGTTGGCCTGGATCTTTTTAAGCACGATCTTTTCGATCGCGTGATTGCCCGGGAGATGCGTGAGCGCGTTGGCTTCCACGCGCTCCATGGTCTTCGCGATATTAAGATTCACGCGCAGCTGCAGCACGAGCGGACTGAACGGCTTAACAAGAAAATCGTCAAAACCCTTTTCATGCCCGAGCATCAGCTCCGTCAACTTATGCTCTTCGGTGATCATAATGACCGGAACGGCCATCAGATGAGAACGGGAACGGATGATCTGAATGAGCATTTTTCCGTTCACCGGCTCCATATCGCTTGAAAGAAGGATGAGATCGATGACTTCGCGTTCAAGGAATCGGACAACCTGGCTGCTCTTGGAAGCTTCGAAAACTTTGTGGTGGCGGGAGTGAAGCCGCATGACAATAAGTTCCCGCGTCGCGTCATCCTTTTCCGCAACGAGGATCTTCTTGCCTTTGATCACGCAAAGCTCTCCTTTTTGGAAGGGAATTTCTTTTTCCGGACATCCCGGCAAAAACGGCCGACCGCTTTTTGGATCGCTTCTTCTAGTTTAGCATAACGCCGCACAAAACGGGGGCTGACCCCGGAACGGATCCCGAGCAAATCCTGCAACACCAGCACCTGTCCGTCCGTAGAAGGCCCGGCTCCGATCCCGATCGTCGGACAACGAACGGCGCGGGTGATCTCGGCAGCTAGTTTGGCCGGTATGCACTCCAGCACGATCGAAAAAACGCCCAGTTGATCGAGCAACTTTGCGTCTTCGAAGATCTCTTTCGCTTCGGCGGATTCCTTGCCGTAAACGCGGTATTTTCCGTCGCCGATCCCCTGCGGAAGCATGCCGGCATGGCCCATCACAGGGATCCCCGCCGCGACAAGTTCCTTGATCTGATCGCGGACCTTTGAGCCGCCCTCAAGTTTGACAGCGTCCGCGCCAGATTCTTTTAAGAAACGGCGCGCGTTACGGAGCGCCGTCGCGGGATCGTCATAGGAATGAGCCGGCATATCGGCAACGACCAGGGCCCGTTTGACGGCCTTGGAAACCGCGGCAGTATGGTAAAGCATCTGCTCGACGGTCATGGCAAGCGTGCTTGGGTGGCCTAAGAGGACCATGCCGACCGAATCGCCGACCATGATGAGATCGACGCCGGCTTGATCCGCGATCCGGGCGGTTGGAAAATCGTAAAGACTGAGGGAGACGATCTTCTCGCCCGCCTGTTTTTTTAAATAAATGGTTTTGGGGGTGTGTTTCATAGTTTAAAACCGGGACTCGGGACTTGCTCCTCGGGACTCGTTTTCAAAGAACGAGGGGCGAGTCGCGAGCAACGAGTCCCTGTTATCTCTGCTGCCACTCATAAGCGGTGATGAGATTTTCCATAAGCATGGTCACCGTAAGCGGCCCGACCCCGCCCGGGACCGGAGTGATGAACGCCGCTTTTTTGATGGCTTCGTCAAATTCGACATCGCCTTGAAGCTTTCCGTCGACTTCGGTGGTCCCAACATCGATCACGACCGCGCCTTGTTTGACCCAAGACCCTTTGATCAGGCCCGGTTTCCCGGAACAGGCGATAACGATATCGCTTGCGCCCACGACCTTCCGGATGTCTTCCGTTGCGGTGCCCGTGTTACAAACAAAAGTCGTCACGCGCGCTTCGCCCAAAAGAAGTTGGAGCGGCCGGCCCACGATCGCGCTTTGCCCGATGATCGCTGCCTTTTTGCCGCGCAACATGATGCCGCTTGCCTTGATAAGCGTGTAAGCCGCAAATGCCGTTGGGGGAATAAGTTTGCCGCGCCGGAGCACGATGAGCCCCAAACTTGTCGGATGAACACCTTCGACATCTTTTTGCGGGTCCATAGCGAGTAAAATCTTATCGGCGTCGATCCCGGCCGGGAGCGGCATGGAAATAAAAAGGCCATGCACTTCTTTATCGGCGCTGATCTCCTTAACTTTCTGGATCAAGGCCTTTTCGTCCTTAACTTGTTCCGGCGAAATGCGCTTGAAATGGACCCCGAGTTTGGCGGCGAGCTTTTCCTGCTGGTTGATATACCAAGCCGCCGAAGGGTCCGCGCTCGTCTGGATCGCGACAAGCGACGGGCTCGGAAGGCCCGCGGCCGAAAAAGACGCAATCTTTTCGACGATCTTTCCTTGGAGATCCGCGGCAATGGTTCTTCCTTCGAGTCTTTTGGCTTCCATTTTAACTTCCCTTCGTGAGGCGGCCGCGGAGTTCGGCAAGCGCTTTCTCGGCGCGTTCTTTCCGCTCCTGTTTTTTCATGTAAACAACATTGATATGCGCCGTGTGATAAGCGCCTTCAAAGGCGGCCGATAGAAGATTGTCGCTGACGATCAGATCGTTGGCAACGGCGCCTTTGACCAAAGTCTTCATGTGCGCGTTCCACTCTTTGGCCATCACAAGCATGAGCGCGAGATCGGCCTGGAGCCGGAACGCGTTCTGCAGAGCGTCTTCCAACTTTTCAGCTGAAGCGCCCTCTTGGTAGCAGGCCATGACCTCGTCATAGACCTTGGGATCAAGCGACACCACCTGAAGCGCGTCCGCCTTGGTCTTCTCGAGGGAATCGATGATCTCCTGCATACGCTTACGATTGGCTTCATCCTGAAACTTTTGTTCGGAGGTAAGGTCTTTTTTGGGTTTCCTTTTGAGGGCGATCCGGGCCACCATTTGCGTCAGGCCCATCCCAAGCGCGCCGACATAGGCCGAGACACTGCCTCCGCCCGGGACCGGCGCGTCGCTTGCGAGTTTTTCAAGATAAGTTTCGAGACTAAGATCGGTATATTTTTTCATTTTTCTTCCTGAGATTTTTAGGTTTTTCCGCGGGGTTATTATACTACAAGATCGGAAATTTCTGTGGAGAGGAAATTCTCGAAGTTATTGCCAAGTTTGGCGGCGGAGGATCGCTTTGCGGTAGACTTCTTCGTATTGCTGCGCGGAATCCAGCCACGAAAAATGCTGGATCATAGCCCGCCTGCGCATCAGCTCCATGTGGTGAGGGCGATCATAATACGTGCTCACGGCCCAACCCACGGTATCATAAACCGCCGACGGTGTCCCTTGGTCATAGAGAAAACCCGTTCCGAAGCCTGTTTTTTCTTCGTACTGGATGATCGTATCCTTCAAGCCGCCGGTCGCGCGCGCGATGGGTAGCGTGCCGTATTTGAGACTGTAGATCTGATTAAGCCCGCAGGGCTCGTAAAGCGAAGGCATGAGAAAAAAATCCGCGCCCGCTTCGATCGTATGGGCTTTTTGATTGTGGTGGCCGATCCAGGCGCCCACGCGGCCCGGATAAAGCGCGGGAAGCCCCCCGAAAAAATCTTCCTGGCTTTTGTCGCCGCTGCCGAGGATCGCGAACTGCACCGCCATGTCGCGCAGGATACGGTGCATCACGATCGCCAAATGCTGAAATCCTTTTTGCTCCGCGAACCTTGAGATGATCCCCACGATCGGAACATTTTCTTTAGGGTCCAGCAAAAACTCCTTTTGCAGGGCCGCTTTGCAGGCTTTTTTGCCCGAGATATCCTGCGGCGAATAATTTTTCGCGATCAGCGGATCGATCTCGGGGTCCCAATGGTCATAGTCGGCGCCGTTCAAGATCCCGTAAAGATCGTCCTTGCGGCGCTGGATATAGATCGAAAGGCCGTTGGCGCCCGGCTCGCCAAGGATCTCGCGGGCGTAGGTGGGACTCACCGTGGTAATAGCGTCGGCATAGTAGATCGCGCCTTTCATAAAATTGATGCCGCCGAAATTCTCGAACTTGGCGTCGGTAAAATTATCCCTCCCAAGCCCCAGAAAACCGTAAGCGTCGGCCCGGAAGGTCCCCTGATAAGCGATGTTATGGATCGAAAAAACACTCGCGGTCTCGGCAAAAAAAGGATTCCGCCGTTCCCAGATCTTCAGATAAGGCGCCACAAGCGCGGTCTGCCAGTCGTGACAGTGGATGATATCGGGCTGGAACTTCAGGTCCTGGCAGAGCTGGAGGCAGGCGCGCGAAAAAAAACCGAAGCGCTCCGGATTATCGCCGAATTCCCAATTCCCGTCGTCGTAAAGCCCGGCGCGGCCGAAATAACTTTCATGTTCGATAAAATAGACCGGGAATCCGTCCGACCTTCCTTCGAGGATCTGACACCACATGACGCCGTTGCCGGTCGGAACGCCCATCGGACCAAGAATGGGTTTTAATCCGTATTTTTCCTTGTTGATCGACCAGTATCTCGGCAACACAAGGCGGACATCATGCCCCATTTTTTTGAGGATCTTCGGCAAAGCCCCGCAGACGTCCCCGAGCCCCCCGGTTTTAATGAAGGGTACGGCTTCGGACGCCGCGAAAAGAATTTTATACTTCTTATTATTGCCGTTCTTTTTCGCCATAATTGTCCCTATAAAAAAATGAAATGAAAATTATGACTGCCCAAACTTTAAATTTTTTTTCTAAATGGCAGTTTGGACAGCCCCAATTTCAACAGGGTTGAAATTGATAGGTGTTGGGACTGCCCAAGTCGCCGTCTATAAGAAGAAAAGGGGAGCTTGGGCGCCACAAAGTCGAGATGATATCATAATTCCAAACGGATTCACTCATTAAAGAACGGCGTCATGCTATAATTCTTCATCATGATCCAGGTCAGTGTCATCATCCCGACTTATAACCGCGCCTCTATACTTCCACGCGCGATCGATTCTGTTCTTGCGCAATCCGCCACAAAGCACCGGACGGATCCGTCCTCCGGCGGAAAAGGCGCGGATTTTGAGCTGATCATTGTCGATGATGGCTCGACGGATGGCGCCTTCGGCGCCATCCGCGAGACTCGCCCCTCGCCCCTCGCCCCTCGAAAAAACGAGGAACCCTGCGAGTCCCGAGTCCCGAGTCCCGAGATACGGGTTTTCCGCCAGGAAAACAAAGGCCCTGCCGCCGCGCGCAATTTCGGGATCAAGCACGCCAAAGGCGAGTGGATCGCTTTTCTTGACTCCGACGATGAATGGATGCCCGGGAAACTTGAGGCTCAATCAACGTTCTTCCGGGAAAATCCAGACTATCTTATCTGCCAGACCGAAGAGATCTGGATCCGGAACGGCAAACGCGTGAACCCGATGAAAAAGCACAAAAAATACGGGGGCTGGATCTTCGAAAAATGCCTGCCTCTTTGCGTCGTAAGCCCGTCCGCGGTCATGATGCACCGGAAACTTTTTGACGACGTCGGCCTTTTCGATGAATCGCTCCCCGCCTGTGAGGATTACGACTTGTGGCTCAGTGTCGCCGCCCGTTACCCGATCGGGTTGATCGAAAAACCTTACATCATTAAATATGGCGGTCACGAAGACCAGCGGTCCCGCGAATTCCCGGCCATGGACCAGTTTCGCATCCGTTCCCTCGCAAAGATTCTTTCGCAGAATATCCTTACCCCCGGGCAAACCGCTGCTGCACGCAAAACGCTTGAGGAAAAAGCCGCGATCTTCATCCAGGGCGCCTTGAAACGAGGGAAGGAAAAAGAGGCGGAAGAAATCGAAAAGCTTGTAGAGCGAGCAGCGGGAAACGGGAAACGATAAGAACTTTTGCGTTCAACGTTCCCCGTTAACCGTTCCCCGATTTTAGATTTTATTAAACGCCCACGCCAGTAAAATGACCTGCGGGAGGGAGATCGCGAGCATCCAGAGAGCGGTCCTTGGACCGACGTTCTTCCAGACGAGGCCGATCTCGGTCACGTCCGTCACCACTCCCCCCATTAGAAAAGCAAAGGAATTTCCGAAGGCGCCGGTCTGCCGGTAGATCTCAAATGCCAGAGGCGAAGTCCCTTCGGAACATACTTCCAGGATCGTGGCGACCAGGATAGTGACTAGCAACCCCAAAAATGTAGGGCCGAGATATTGATGGAAAACATGTTCCGGAATAAAAGCTCCCGCAAGGCCCGCCAGGATCATCCCGATCAGGATCCAGCCGAGGACCATGTCCGCAAGCATCACCATTCCTTTACCGATCCCTCGGAGGTCTCGCGCAAGGCCTTGAAAAGAAAAACGGTATTCACGCATTCTTCGTGCGATGTCTTTCCGGATCGAGAAGCCCTCTTCGATCGCGACCGAATTCCTGTTGCGTTCAATCCAGCTTTTTTGATCAAGTAGCTGCAGCGTCCAGCCGGTGATCAAGGCGACACC